>JBOGOC010000093.1:0-66118 GCA_050747525.1 Candidatus Polarisedimenticolia bacterium
CTCCGGCGGGATACGTCTATGAGGGGGTCTGGACCGGCAGCCGCATGATCATCTGGGGGAGCCGGGGAGATACGGTCTGGGGAGATCGCAACGTCGTCAACGCCGGCGGCCTGTATGACCCGGCGACTGATACTTGGTCTCCGATGAGCCTGACCGGCAGGCCTACCCCCACGATCGGCCACAAGGCCGTCTGGGCGGGCGGCCGCATGGTGGTCTTTGGCGGCCGCTACCGGACGTGCACTTCCCCTCCCTGCTTCAATGAGGGGGACTACGCCCTCATCGAACCGTCCTCGGGCGGCGCCTACGATCCCGCAACCAACAGCTGGGCCGGTTTTGCAGCCGGCGGCAGAGAACTGCTGTCCGCCGTCTCGATTGGAAGCGAAGCCGTCTTCTGGGGGGGAGCGAACTGCCCGGAGCTCACCTGCAGCTCCCAGGTGATCAACCGTCAGGACGGGTTCCGCTACAATCCGCAATCCGGCATCGTCACGCCGATCTCGACCACCAACGCCCCCTCTCCACGGACGCGCAGCGCCCTGGTCTGGACGGGCTCCGAGCTGATCCTCTGGGGCGGAAACAGGGAAGGTCCCTTCAGCGGCACACTGTTCAACGGTGGACGGCATAGGCCCGCCTCCCGGGCCCGATGGGGACGCTGATGGATACGACTCCTCCTGCGACTGCGACGATGCGGCGGCGGTTCATCCCTACGCGTCTCAGATTTGCGGCGACGGCCTGAACAACAACTGCAGCGATCCCTATTGGCCGACCCTGGCCGGCACCAACGAAGTCGATGACGATGGAGATGGTCTGTCCGATTGCGCTGGGGACTGCGACGACACGCGAGCTGGAGTGGGCCCAGGCGCGCCTCAGATCTGTGACGGCCTGAACAACGACTGCGACGATCCAGCCTGGCCCGCTCTCCCGCCTGCCGAGAGCGACCAGGACGCCGATGGCCTCATGTCGTGCGCGGGCGACTGCGACGACACGCGGGCCAGCGTGGGGCCCGGCGCCCCGCAGGTCTGCGACGGCCTGAACAACGATTGCAGCCATCCGGGCTGGCCTTCACTGGCAGGGACCAACGAGTTCGACAGCGACGCCGACGGCCTGGGGCCGTGCGCGGGCGACTGTGATGACACACTTGCCAGCGTGTGGCCAGGCGCCCCGCAGGTCTGCGACGGAGTGAACAACGATTGCGACCATCCGGGCTGGCCCTCCCTGGTGGGCACCAATGAGCTCGACCACGACACAGACGGTCAGACCGAGTGCGGCGGCGACTGCGACGATGCCCGAGGGACCGTCTATTCCGGAGCGACTGAGGTCTGTGACGGGCTGAACAACGACTGCAGCAGTCCTTCCTGGCCGGCGGCCCCGGCCTCGGAAACGGACGGAGACCTGGACCTCTACACTCCATGCGAAGGGGACTGCGCGGATGCGAGCCCCTACGTCCACCCGGGGGCTGCGCAGACCTGCGGGGATGGACTGAACAACGATTGCTCGCATCCATCATGGCCGTCGCTTGCCGGGACGAACGAAGCGGACAACGACGGTGACGGTTTCTCGACCTGCCAGGCGGACTGCAACGATGCGGAGCCTTCGTTCTGGAACATCCCGGGCGAAGCCCTCGACCTGAGGATCTCGAACGGCGGCGTCCTGACCTGGCTTTCACCCGCGCTGCCGGGTGGCACGGTTCTCCAGTACGACGTGATCCGCGCCGATTATCAGCTCCAGTATTTCATCGACAACGGAGTCTGCGTGGAGGCCGACGGAGGAGACACCGTGGCCCTGGACACGGAGCTGCCGCTTCCAGAGTATCCGTACCACATCCTGTTCTATCTCGTGCGTGCCCAGAACGGCTGCGGTGCCGGCCCGGCCGGCGTGGGATCGGACGGCTCGGAGATGCCGGCGGTGCAGTGCCCCTGAGGTCAGTGGGATGTGGGCGGGTTGCTCGCCGGGCGAGGGTAGACGCCGTCCGCGCGTGAGAGGAGATCGGACGGGATGGTGATCCCGAGGCGCTGCGCGGTGGCAAGGTTCACGAACACCGACGTGCGGGGCGGCATCTCGGGGCGCAGCGTGCCGAGCGACGCGCCGTCCAGCACCTTCCCCGCCATCTCTCCGGCCCGGCGGCCCACTTCGTAGGGGTGCGCGCTGACGGCGGCCAGCGCCCCGTTGGCCACGTAGCCTTCCGACATCGCCAGCAGAGGCTTGCGCGAGCGAAGCGCCAGCAGGATCAGGGCGCGGGCGTTCACCGGGGTGAGCACGGTCGTGTCGGGGATGGCCCACAGCACGTCCACGTCGGGGGCCAGCAGGGTGGCGGCCTCCAGCACCTCGGCCTCGCTGCGCACCGGTTGTCCCTTGAGCTCCAGGCCCATCGACTTGAGCTGCTCCCTCGCCCGGCGCACCACGTCTCCCGACAGGGACGGGTCGTACAGCACGCCCACCCGCCGCGCGGACGGGAGCAGGTCGCGCATCACCGCGAACTGCTGGGCGAGCGTGACGTCCATCGCGACGCCGGTGATCCGGCCCGCGGAAGCCTGCCCGGGCGCGGGCAGCCCGATCGATCCGGGGTCCAGCACCAGCGCGTAGATCATGGACGAGTTCGGAGAGATCTCCCGCGCCATCTGCGCGGCGCGCGACCCCACCGCGACCACCAGGGACGGCTCTTCGAGAAGCAGGCGGCGCGCTTTGTGGTCGCCCCCGGCCTCGTTGAGGTTCACCCGCGAGAACGTCACCGACGGGTGGGTGGATTCCAGTGCCTCCATCGCGCCGCGCTCGGCTTCCATGTAGGCGGACGTGCTCCCCGAGACGAGCAGCAGGGGAGGCGAGACCCCTTGCCGGGTCAGGGTGGCCTGAGGCACCAGCAGGACCACGGCCACCGCCGCGCCCCGCCACCGGGAAAGAACGGGCATCAGAAGTCGGCTCGCAGCTCGAAAGCGATCACACGCCCGCGAAGCGACGTGTCGATCCCGGGGTTGTTGAGGCTTTCGTAGGGGTTCTTGTCGAACAGGTTGCGCCCGACGAGGCCCAGGGTCATCCGCGCCTGCGTCATCGGCACCGTCCAACGGGCGGCCGCGTCCCACAGCTGGTAGGCGGGCTGCGGCCTCACCCCGAAGACGTTGGGGTTGGAGACCGTGTAGCGGCTGGCGTAGCTGCCGGCGGCGTCGAAGCTCCACGACGGCGTGGGGACCCACGTCGCGGTGAGCGTGGCCCGGTTGCGGGGCGCGTACGCCGCATGGGGGTCGTCCCATCCGATGTCGAGATCCTTGTAGGCGTACCCCGTGGTGAACGACAGCTCCGAGGTGGGCCTGAATCCCACGGTCAGCTCTCCTCCCTGGATGGTGAAGTCGTCCTCCCGGTTGGTGTACTGCACGCGGATCTCGCTGGGGCTTCCTGGCGCGAAGGGGGCCGGGGTCCGCTGAATGAAAGCGTGCACCTCGTTGCGGTACAGGTCCAGCGAGACCATCACCAGACTCGACGGGCTCCAGGAGACCCCTGCCTCGATGGAATCGACCCGCTCCCGGTCCATGTCGTCGTTGCCGTAGGCGACGATGATGGTGCCGGGGGACACTTCGGACGGACGGAAGCGCTGCCTGATGTAGCGTTCGTTCCAGGTCGGCGCGCGGAAGGCACGCGCCCATGACCCGCGCAGCACGACGCCCGGCGTGGCCTGCGCCACGAACGCCAGACGCGGGGAGGCGGCACCCTCGAACCCCTCCGCTCGGTCGTAGCGCACCCCGCTGATCAGATGCATGGTTCGGTCGCGGAAGTGCCATTGATGCTGCAGCCAGGCGCCGCCGCTGGTGAGGTGGTCATCGGTCTCGTCCACCACCACGATGTCGCGGTTGAAGGAGTCCTGCATCAGCTCGAACCCCATGTTGAGGTCCTGCGCGTCGGTGAGCAGGCGGTCGGCCCGCAGCGCCACGCGCGCCCGCTGATCGGTCTCCCGTTCGTCCCCTACCTCGTCGGTCACGGCATTGTCGGGCTCGAGGGTCTGGTTGTTGTGGCAGACCGCGCACGTCGTGCCGCTGTACCGGTTCACGCTGGCCGCGGCGGTCAGAGTGAAGCCTCCGACCGGCCGGGCGTAATGGGTGTCCAGGATGTCCACCTTGTGGCGGGCCGTGCGCGTGGGGTCTCCGAGGAAGGAGAACGACCCGTTGGAGTTCTCCTGGTGCATCACCGACATGTTGAAGCGGCCGCGCTGCAGCACGGCCTGCGCGTTGACGCGGGTGTTGTCCGCCTCTTCGTTCAGATGGACCGGGGTGTAGCCGTCCAGGCCGTCCACGTGCAGGCTGGCCCCCCAGCCGTTGCGGATGAACGCGGCCCGCAGGGAGCGCTCCCAGGTCTCTCTCTCGCCGCCCAGCAGCGACGCTCCCGCGGTGAAGCCATCGACGCGTCCCGCCATCATGTCGGACGGCTTCTTGGAAACGATGTTGACCACCCCGCCGAAGGCATTGGCCCCGTACACGACCGAGATGGGCCCCTTGACCACCTCGATCCTCTCGATCCGCTCCAGCGGGAAGAACCCGCGGTAGTTCGGATGACCCGGGAAGCCCCCCTTGTCCGGGCTGTTGTAGGGGGTGCCGTCGATCAGCAGGAGGACCTCCTCGCTGAACGGCGAGGGGCCGGCGGAGCGGATGCCGATGTGTCCTCCCATCGGCGTGTACCGGATGTCCACCCCGGGCACGCGGCGCAGCACATCAAAGATGTTGGCCGCTCCCGAGCGGGCGATCTCCTCGGCGGTGATGACGGTGGTGGCTCCGGGCGCTTCGCTCAGCGGGAGTGTTCTCAGCGGCGGGGTCTCGCCCAGTGCGGCCATCTCGCGCTCGTGGGCCGCCTTCTCGTCCGCGGCGAAGGTGAGGGGCGAAATCACGACAAACACGACAAGTAGAATCGGCAGGCGTCTCCACATGCGGGGGAAGATTGTTCCTGGATATGGACAGGCAAGTCGTCAGGAGGGCCGCGAGAGGAGGCGGTTCACTTCGGCGCCCAGCAGCAGGACATAGCAGAGGATGTAGGCCCACATCATCAAGATAAGTCCGCCCCCCACCGCGCCCAGAACACTGTTGCCGCCGTAAGACATCCAGACATAGAACTTCAGGCCGTAGGACCCGGCCAGCCAGAGAGCGGCGGCCAGGATGCCCCCCGGGAGAGAGCCGAGCCACGAGCGTCTCCCCGCGGGGCCGACCTGGTAAAGGGTCGTGGCCCAGAGCACGAGCACGAGAAACGCGGCCAGCACCAGCTCGGCGCCACCGCCCAGAACCGGCCCCAGCAGGACCAGGGCCAGGAGCGCCGCCAGCAGGAGAGCCGATCCCAGAGACAGGCAGATGGCCACCAGGCGCCTCCTCCACCACGGACGCTCCTCCGCCACGCCGTAGATGCGATCCATCGCCGAGATGGCCGCCATGAGCCCGGCGGACATCGTGTAGATCGACAGGACGACGGCCGTCGTGAACAGGCCGCCGCTCCCCTCGGTGAACAGATCGTTCACCGCCTGCACCACGTTGGCCGCGCGCTCGGTGAGGATCGCGTCCATGAACCCCACCACCTGCACGCGGGCCCTTTCGGCCAGGTCCCGGCCGGCGAATCGCTCCAGCTGACCGAGCGCCGAGGCGGCCACGAGCAGGCCCGGGAAGAGGCTCAGCACCGCGTAGAAGGCGACCTCGGCGGCCATCCCGCCCACGCGATCGCTCCAGAGGCAGTCCCAGAAAGCGCGGAAGAAGCTTCCAGCCCGGCCGGCGCCGCGATCAGGCATGACGCGCCCCCGCCATGCGTCCCCGGATCAGCCAGAGAATCTCCCCTCCCGCCATCCCCACGGCCAGCCCGCACGCGGCCGGGAGGGACCAGGCGGCGGCTTCCAGCGCCATGGCCGCGACCAGAGGCGACAGAGGGAGGAGGAGGCTCGTGGCGGGAGCGACGGCGCGGCCGGCCACCAGGGCGGCCAGTGCGAGAGACACCGCGATGGTCGCAGCCAGCATCAGGCCGCCCTGTGGCCACGAAGAGGCCGTGGCCAGCAGCGCGCCCAGCAGCATCATGGCCATCACGTTCATCGGCATCTCCACTTCGGTGATCACCGTGGAGAGAAGATCGCGCCGCGCCACGTCGCGGGCCACGATCAGGCCCGCCATGAAGATCGCCGGCAGCGCGGGCGCGCCCATCAGGCCGGCGGCGCCACACATCAACAGGGGGAGCGGCACCAGGAGGGCGAACATGGCCGCGCGTCCCTGTGCCAGCCGCATCAGGCCTGCGGCGATCACGCCGGCAGCGGCGCCCAGCCCCAGGCAAAGCGCGGCCCGGGCGAGGGCGTTCAGCGGATCGACGCCGGCGCCGCCGTCCGACAGGGCAAGGGAGAAGGGGATCACGCTGGCGCCGAGGGCCATCGCTCCCGCGAGCGCCACCACCGCGGGGGTCCTCCTTGCGGTTGGAGAAGGGTGAGTGGTCCCCTGCAGGTGCAGCCGCGCCGCGGCGGGGTCGAGCGCCATCGATGCGCCGGCCGCGAGCAATGCTGCCGGCCATGCGGCGGACCCGCCTGACAGCAGCGTCAGCACGCCCACCGCGGTAGCGGGAACGAGCAGCCGGGATATCGAACCGGCCGCCGGACGCAAGGGCCGGGACCCCCGCCACCCTTCCGCGGCGCACAGAGCCATCCAGCCGGCGGCCAGCGCCGCCGCGGGGCGCATCGCGTCGATCAGGGCCGCGGGATCGACGGCGCCTCTCAAGACTGCGCCCATGAGAGCGCCCGCTCCCAGTGCGAGCCACGAAGGAGGCCTCGCCGCGTCGGCGTACGGGCGCGACATGGCCAGGACGATGGCCGCCGTCATGACGGAAAGGAGCGGCAGGGCGATCAAGGTCACCTCATGGAAGCGCGCCAGGCGTCAGGCTCGTCGCTCAGGGGGACCGCCTCGCGCGCTGCCGCCAGCACCGTGCGGGCCGCCGCCATCCCCAGCACTTCGGTCATCGCCGTGGCCACCAGCAGGATCGCCATCATCAAA
The DNA here is from genome assembly GCA_050747525.1 of Candidatus Polarisedimenticolia bacterium. Classification (GTDB taxonomy): domain Bacteria; phylum Acidobacteriota; class Polarisedimenticolia; order JACPZX01; family DASXTC01; genus JBOGOC01. The sequence continues at coordinate 6,984 of JBOGOC010000093.1, forward strand.
TCGCCGTCAGCGCTTCCCGCCACGGCGGCAGCCACGATCCCCGCTGATGTGGGAAGTGCGGCCATGGGCCGGAGCCAGGAATCCGGGCCGCCGCGGCTTCCTTTGAACCAGAGGAACGCGGCGCCCGCGCGGGCGCCGGTCATGAGCACGCCTCCGAGGGCGCCCGCAATGAGCGTCGCGGGATCCAGCCTGGCGCCGGACAGGGCGAACCAGAACAGGACGGCCGGCAGGGATACGTCGCGCATCGCCAGCCGCGCGTCGCCCGCGTCGGTGAGGTGTCCCACCACCAGACCGGCCCCCAGCGAGAGCAGGGCGACCCATGCCATCCCGCCTCCGAGCCAGGTCGAGACCAACACGATCAGCAGGCACCCGAGCGCCGCCACCAGATGGTGCCCGCCGCGCGTGACCGTGCGCGAGAGAGGGATCAGAAGGACCGCGCCGCACACGCACCCGAGCGTCAGGCCGGCCCACGGCTGCCACCAGACCTTTCCGCCGGCGAGCGCAGCCGCGGCCAGCGCCGCCGCGAACGTCACAGCGGACATGGAATGCAGCCGCCGTGTGAGAGCGCCCCGCGCGCTCGAGGTGGCGGTCACGGCGATGGTGGCCAGCGGCGACCCCGCCAGCAGGCACAGGCCCGCCACGCCGGCCGTCGCCGGGGGGAGCCCCGCGCCCCACGCAGCTGCTGCGCCAAGCACGAAGACGCTCGCGGCATGCGCCAGCCCCGCAGCCAGGGATGAGCGGGACGCGGCGCGCCCGATGGCGCGCAGGTCGAGCTCCATCCCCAGGATCAGGCAGAGCCACGCGCAGGCGAAGGCCTGCACGGGCCACACGGATTCGGGGTGCAGTGAGATGGGCAGCAGGCGGGCCACCGCGATGCCTGAAGCAAGGGCCCCCACCGCCGGCGGAATCCGGATGGCGTTCGCGGCGAGGGCCCCGATCGCGGCGGCCGCACCCAGAACGCCCAGCCCGAACACGGCCTCGAGGGGTCCGTCCATCGCGGGCGACCATACCATGCGGCCACGGGCTCGTAGCGCGGCCGCCCCCCGTCGTTGTCGAACGCGGCGGAGGCCGACCGACGATTCCAGTGTTCACAGGATGGCCTGTGGAAGCTGTACGCCGAGGGACTGTCGGCACCTGAAGCGGGCCCGCGCCGTCTTGACAACGGCACGCCAGCAGAGCAGCATGAATACCTGCACCTACAGGTCATTCTCGAGGGAGGTTCGACATGCCCAGGCCCGATGCCAGGAAGGTCGCGCGCATTCCCGCGCGGCGCCTGAAGCCCGCGGATCCCGTCCCGGCGACGGGTCCTGTTGCTGTGGAAGATCTCAATCCGTTCCACATCGCGGTCAACCAGTTCGACACGGCGGCGAGCTACCTCAAGCTGAAGCCCTGGCTGCGCGACATCCTGGTCAGGCCCAAGCGCCAGCTCATCGTGTCGGTCCCCACGCGCATGGATGACGGCAGCTACCGCGTTTTCGAGGGGTTCCGCGTGCAGCACAGCATGGCGCGCGGCCCGGCCAAGGGGGGGATCCGGTACCACCCCAACGTCACCCTCGACGAGGTGAAGGCGCTGGCCGCCTGGATGACCTGGAAGACCGCCACGGTGGGGATCCCCTACGGCGGGGCCAAGGGCGGAATCATCTGCAATCCAAAAGAGATGTCGTTGGGAGAGCTGGAGCGCATGACCCGCCGGTTCACCTCCGAGATCAGCATCATCATCGGACCCGAGAAGGACATCCCCGCCCCCGACGTCTACACCAACGCGCAGACCATGGCCTGGATGATGGACACCTTCTCCATGACCCAGGGCAACACCGCCCTGGGCGTGGTCACCGGCAAGCCGCTGTCGGTGGGCGGCTCGCTGGGGCGCAACGAGGCCACGGCGCGCGGCTGCACGTACGTGATCCGCGAGGCGTGCCGGGAGAAGAAGATCCCGCTCAAGGGGGCCCGCGTGGTGGTGCAGGGCTACGGCAACGCCGGGTGCATCGCGGCGCGGCTGCTGCACGCCATGGGAGCGAAGATCATCGCCGTGTCCGACTCGCGCGGCGCCATCCTCAACACCGGCGGCATCGATCCGGCGAAGGCCGAGGAGCGCAAGCAGAAGAAGGGGACCGTGGTGGGGCTCTCCGACACGCAGAAGATCTCCAACGAGCAGCTGCTGACCACGCCGTGCGAGATCCTGGTCCCCGCGGCGCTCGAGAACCAGATCACCCAGTCCAACGCCCACCTGATCCAGGCGAAGATCGTCGCCGAGGCGGCCAACGGGCCCACCACCCCCGGCGCCGACCGCATCCTCTACAAGAACGGCATCATGGTGCTCCCCGACATCCTGGCCAACGCGGGCGGGGTGACGGTGTCGTACTTCGAGTGGGTGCAGGGCCTGCAGGCGTTCTTCTGGACCGAAGACGAGGTCAACGAGAAGCTCGAGAAGATCATGGTCCGCGCCTTCGGCGAGGTGCTGCGGCGCTCCAAGGAGTACAAGGTCGACATGCGCACGGCCGCGTACATCCTGGCCGTCGGGCGGGTCGCCGAGACCACGATGATGCGGGGCATCTACCCGTAGCCGGATGACGCGCGGTCGCGGTGGCATCGCTCCACTGCTGGCCGCGCAGTTCCTGGGCGCGTTCAACGACAACGCCTTCCGGGCGATGGTGTCGCTGGCCGCCCTGAAGCACGTCACCTCCTCCACCTCGTTGCTGGTCGCCGCGGCGGGGGCCGTCTTCGTCCTGCCCTACCTGCTCTTCTCCACCTACGCGGGGTGGCTGGCCGATCGCTTCAGCAAGCGCTCGGTCATCGTGGCCGCCAAGGCCGCCGAGATCGGGGTGGCCGCGACGGCCGCCGCGGCGCTGCTCACCGAAGACCCGCGCCTCATGCTGGGGGTCCTCTTCCTGCTGGGGACCCAGGCGGCCTTCTTCTCCCCCGCCCGCCAGGGAATCATCCCCGAGCTGGTCGACGAGCGCGACCTGAGCCGCGCCAACGGCCTGATGGAGATGATCACTTTCGGCGCCATCCTGGCCGGTGCCTCCGCGGGAGGGCTGATGTACGCCACGTTCGGCGGGGGCTCGCTCGTGTGCGGCCTCTCCCTCGTGGCTGTGGCCGTGCTCGGCACCGCGGCCGCCACGCGCGTGCCGCGCGTCGAGGCGATGAAGGCGAGCCGTCCGTGGCGCTGGAACGTGGCAGCCGAAGTGAGAGACGACATCCGCTCGCTGCGGGGCCGGCGGCCCCTCGCGCTGGCCGTGGCCGGGGTGGCCTGGTTCTGGTTCCTGGGGATGGCCTTCCAGCTGAACGTCCTGGTGTACGCGCGCACCGTGCTGGGGCTCGACGATCGCGGGGTCACCCTGCTCAACGCGTGCGTGTCGATCGGCATCGGGCTGGGGGCGTTCCTGGCGGGGCGCGTGTCCGGGGACCGCGTGGAGCTGGGGCTGGTGCCGCTCGGCTCGATCGGGCTGGGCCTGTGCGCCATCGCCCTGGGCGCGGCCGTTTCGTGGCTCCCTCTGTCTGTGGCCGTCCACCTCGTGCTGGGGCTTTCGGCCGGCTTCTTCATCGTGCCGCTCGACGCCTACATCCAGCAGAAGGCCGAGCCGTCGGAGAGGGGGCGCCTGATCGCGGCTTCCAATTTCCTGGCGTTCGCCGCGGTGCTGGCGGGGTCGGGGTGGATCGCCCTGACCGGCGGAGTGCTGGGATGGGGGCCCGCGGCGGTGGTCGCGGCCACCGGGGTGCTGGCGATCGCGGCCACGATCTACATCCTCAGGCTGCTCCCGGATGTCTTCCTACGGTTTCTGCTGTGGATGGCCACCCATTCGCTCTACCGCATCACGGCGGTGGGGACCGGCCACGTCCCGCGCCGCGGCCCGGCCCTCCTGGTGTGCAACCACATCTCGTGGGTGGACGGGTTCCTGGTGGGAGCCAGCATCCAGCGACTGCCGCGCTTCCTGATGTACCGCCCCATCTACGAGACCCCCGGCATCCACTGGCTCGCGAAGCTGATGGGATGCATCCCCGTGTCTCCCTCGGACGGACGGGCGGGGGTGGCGGCCGCCCTGGAGGGCGCGCGCGAGCAGCTGCTGGCGGGCCACGTGGTGTGCATCTTCGCGGAAGGCTCCGTCTCGCGCACCGGGAACCTGCTGCCGTTCCGAAGGGGCTTCGAGACGATCGTGCGCGGCACCGGAGTGCCCATCATCCCGGTGCACCTGGACGGCGTGTGGGGGAGCATCTTCTCCTGGCAGGGTGGCCGGCTGCTGTGGAAGTGGCCGCGGCGGATCCCCTATCCCGTGACCATCAGCTTCGGGCGGCCGCTGGACACCGGCAGCGAAGCGTGGAAGGTGCGCCAGGCCGTGATGGAGCTGTCGGCCGATGCCTTCGCGCTGAGGGTGAAGAGGCAGCGGCCGCTTCACGCTCGGTTCATTCGCACCGCGCGGCGCCACCCGCGCAGCCTGTGCATGGCCGACTCGAGCGGCCTGCGGCTCCGGTACCGGCACGCTCTCTCGGGAGCGCTGGCCCTGTCCCGGCGGCTCTCACGCACGCTGGGTCCGGACGAGACCCACGTGGGGATCGTGCTGCCGCCGTGCGTCCCCGCGGCGCTGGCCAACGTGAGTCTGATGATGGCCGGGCGCGCGCCGGTGAACCTGAACTTCACCGTTCCCCCGGCGGCGATGCGGTCGGCGGTGGAGCGCGCCGGGATCCGCACGGTTGTGACCTCTCCACGATTCCTGTCCAGGGCGAACGTCACGCTCGACTCGCTTCCGGTGCGGCTCGTGGCGGTGGAGGACCTGGCCGCCTCGGTCCCGCGATGGTCGCGCGCGCTGTGGTGGCTCGCGGCCCTGCTGCTGCCGGCGCGCGCGCTCGAGGCGCTGGTGGCGCGCCCCGGCATGCACGAGCTGGCCACCATCATCTTCTCTTCGGGAAGCACTGCGGAGCCCAAGGGGGTGATGCTCAGCCATCACAACCTGGTGTCGAACCTCGAAGGGATGCAGCAGGTCTTCGACATCTCCACGCGGGATCGGATGATCGGGGTGCTGCCGTTCTTCCATTCCTTCGGCTTCACCGCCACGCTGTGGCTGCCGCTGAGCACCGGGATGGGCGTCGTCTACCATCCCAATCCCCTCGACGCCCGGCGCATCGGAGAGCTGTGCGCGTCGCACCGGGTGACGTTCCTGTTGGCCACCCCCACCTTCCTGCAGGCGTATCTGCGACGATGCAGCCGGGATCAGCTCGCGACCCTGCGCTACGCGGTGGTGGGGGCGGAGAAGCTCAAGGAGTCTCTGGCGCGCGCCTTCGAGGAAGCTTTCGGGGTGGAGCCGCTGGAAGGATACGGCGCGACCGAGCTGTCCCCCGCGGCCACCATGAGCCTCCCCGACGTGGAGGAGCCCGGCAATCGCCAGACGGGCCACAAGCCGGGATCCATAGGACAGCCGCTTCCGGGGATGGCCGCGCGGGTGGTGGACCCGGACACAGGGCAGGAGGTGCCGGTCGGCCAGGAAGGGCTCCTGCTGATCCGTGGCGCCAGCGTCATGATGGGATACCTGGGAGATCCGCAGGGGACGGCGGAGGTCATGCGGGACGGCTGGTACGTGACCGGAGACATCGCGCGCTTCGACCGGGACGGATTCCTCACCCTGACCGATCGTCTGTCCCGATTCGCCAAGATCGGGGGCGAGATGATCCCGCTGGGGGCCGTGGAGGAGGCGGTCCAGTCGGTGCTCGGAGAGGGCGGGGAACGATGCGCCGTGACGTCGATCCCCGACGCGTCCCGGGGCGAGCGGCTGGTGGTGCTGCACACGGCGGCGGATCTCGATCCGGCCGGCGTGATCGAGGCGCTGGGCGAGGCCGGCCTTCCGGCGCTCTGGATACCGGCGCGGGAAGCCTTCCATCGCGTGGACGGGATCCCGGTGCTGGGGACGGGCAAGGTGGACCTGCGTGCCGTGAAGGCGATGGCGCTGGAACGGGAGGGAGTGACAACATGAACGGACCGGCCGGTCTTCAACGCCTCATCACAAGGAGCGGCCTATGAAGTTCAGGACCCTGCTGGTGGCTGGCGCTCTTGCGGTTCTCCCGGTGTTCGCGGCTCCGCCGCTTCCCCAGCCGACCCCTTCCGTGGAGCTGCCGGCGGACATGGCCCGCGTGCTGACGGACTACGAGACCGCCTGGGGAGCCAAGGACATCAAGGCGCTGGCGGCCCTGTTCACGGAAGACGGCTTCGTCCTCATGAACGGCTCGCCGGCGGCCCGGGGACGCGGCGCCATCGAGAAGGCGTACACCGGCATGGGCGGGCCGCTCTCCCTGCGGGCGTTCGCCCACGGGGCGCAAGGTGACATCGGCTACATCCTCGGGGGATACGCGGAGAAGAAAGGGGATCCCGACGTCGGCAAGTTCACGCTCACGCTGCGCAAGGTCAACGGCAAGTGGCTCATCATGTCGGACATGGACAACGCCAACAGCCGGCCACGGTGAGCGACACTCCCCCATCACGGGAATTCGAGCCCAAGCTCGTCACGGTGCTGCGCGAAGGCTACTCGCTGCGCCAGCTGCAGCAGGACGCGCTGGCCGGCGTGGTGGTGGGGATTGTGGCGCTGCCCCTGGCCATCGCCTTCGCGATCGCCTCCGGAGTGCGTCCGGAGCAGGGGCTGGCCACGGCCATCGTGGCCGGCGTGCTGGTCTCGGCGCTGGGGGGAACCCGCGTGCAGATCGCGGGCCCCACCGGCGCTTTCGTCGTGATCGTCTACGGCGTGGTGCAGCGGTTCGGCTACGACGGGCTGGCGCTGGCCACCTTCATGGCCGGCATCCTGCTGGTGGTGATGGGGGTGGCCCGGTTCGGGGCGGTCATCCGGTTCATCCCCTATCCGGTGACGGTGGGGTTCACCAGCGGCATCGCGCTCATCATCGCGGCCGGTCAGTTCCACGATGCCCTGGGCCTGACCGTCGGGCCGCCGCCGGTCCAGTTCCTTCCCCGGCTGGCCTCCATCGCGCGGGGAGCGGGGACCGTCAATGTCTGGGCCCTGGGCCTGTGCGCGGGGACGATACTTCTGATCCGGCTCTGGCCACGCGTGTCGACCCGCGTTCCCGGGCCTCTGGTGGCCCTGGTCGCCTCCACGGCGCTGGTGCGATGGCTGGCCATACCCGTGGAGACGATCGGATCACGTTTCGGAGAGATTTCCACGCGGCTCCCCGCCCCGCACCTTCCCGATGTCAGCTGGGAGAGCCTCTCCGCGCTGGGCTCTTCGGCGATCGCGATCGCGCTGCTGGGGGGAATCGAGTCTCTGCTGAGCGCCGTGGTGGCCGACGGGATGACCGGCCGGCAGCATCGGTCGAACGTGGAGCTGGTGGCGCAGGGGATCGCCAACATGGCGTCGCCCATCTTCGGCGGCATCCCGGCCACGGGCGCCATCGCCCGCACGGCCACGAACGTGCGGAACGGCGGGCGCACGCCGATCGCCGGAATCGTGCATTCCGTCACGCTGCTGGTGCTGCTGATCTTCGCGGCCCCCTGGGCCGGCCTGATCCCGCTGGCCACGCTGGCCGGCATCCTGCTGGTGGTCGCCTACACCATGAGCGAGTGGCATCTGTTCGTGGGGCTGCTGCGAGGACCGCGCAGCGACGTGGCGGTGCTGCTCACCACGTTTCTCCTGACGGTGCTGGTGGATCTCGCCGTGGCGATCCAGGCCGGCGTGGTGATGGCGGCCCTGCTGCTGATGAGGCGGCTGGCCGAGGTGACGCAGGTGCGCTCGCTCACCGAGCAGCTGCGCCGCGACGAGACGATGCCGGACGAGGCCGAGGGGCCGCACGTCGATCTGCCCGCGGGCGTGGAGGTGTTCGAGATCAACGGGGCGTTCGTTTTCGGGGCGACGCAGAAGTTCAGCCAGACCATCGCCACGATGAAGCGGAAGCCCCGGGTGATGATCCTCCGCATGCAGAACGTATTGACCATCGACGCGACGGGGCTTCGAGGCCTGGAGGAGGTACAGGTCCGGCTGGATCGCCAGGGGACCACGCTGCTGCTCACGTCCGTCCGTCCGGAGGCGCTCGAGGCGATCGAGCGGTCGGGGCTGCTGAAGAAGATCGGCCCGCACCACGTGGTCCCCAGCTATGCTGAAGCGGTCGCGCTGGCGCGCTCCCTGATAGCCGGGGACGCCGCCCGCGCGGCGGACCACGAAGGAGCTCCATGAAACGGATCGTCATCTGCTCCGACGGCACGTGGAACGTCCCCGATCAGACCGACCGGGGCGAGCGCCGGCCCAGCAACGTGGTGCACATCAACCGCGCCATCGCGCAGGCCTCTTCTGACGGGACGTCCCAGATCGTCTTCTACGATCCGGGAGTGGGGACGGCGTGGGGGCTGGATCGCCTGGTGGGGGGCGCCTTCGGGACGGGGCTCTCGCGCAACGTGGAGGACGGCTACCGGTTCCTCGTGGACAACCATGCGCCCTCCGACGAGATCTATCTGTTCGGCTTCAGCCGCGGCGCTTACACGGTGCGCAGCATTGTGGGGCTCATCCGCAAGTGCGGCCTGCTGCACAAGACCAGCGTGGCCCGCTTTCCCGAGGCCTACGCGCTCTACCGCGACGGCAAGGTCGCGCCCGACGCGCCGAAGGCCCTGCGCTTCCGCCGCGATCACGCGCGGGAGGTGACGGTGCGCTTCCTGGGGGTGTGGGACACAGTGGGCTCGCTGGGAGTCCCGGGCATGCTCGGCTTTCTCTCGCGGCATCATCAGTTCCACGACGTGACGCTCACCCGCATCGTCGAGCGGGCATGCCACGCGGTGGCCATCGACGAGCATCGCAAGTGGTTCATGCCGTCCCTGTGGAATGCCCAGAACGTCCCGGGGCAGATCGTCGAGCAGGTGTGGTTCGCGGGGGCGCATACCAACGTGGGGGGCGGGTACGAGGACACCGGACTGTCGGACATCGCCTTCCTCTGGATGAAGGGGAAGGCCGAGGAGGCCGGGCTGGCGTTCGACGCGGACTACGTCCGGGCCAACATCCATCCCGACCCGCTCGGGGCGATCCGCGACTCCAGAAAGGGGCTCTACCGCCTCATTCCCGTGCAGCTGCGCCCCATCGGCGAGCAGCCGGCGGGCCATGAAGCGATACACGCCAGCGTGTACGAGAGGGGACGCAAGGACTCGGACTACAGGCCGCCCAACCTGATGACCTTCCTGGCCCGCACCGGCGGCACGCTGGAAGAGGAAGGTCGCGTGGCGGTGGCACGGGGTCATGATGGAGGGAGAGAAGCGTGAGGAGACGGCGGGTGATGGCTCCGGTGGCTGCGGCCTGCGCCGCCCTGGCCGCGTTCGTGATGGCAGGCACGGGGGAGGATCCTCTTGAGCGCTCGGTGGCGGCGATGGCCAGGATCGGGTCGACGCGCTCTCCGAGCTTCTCGCCCGACGGCCGCACACTGGCGATGGTCTCGGACATGGCGGGGGTGCCGCAGGTCTGGACGGTTCCGGTCGCCGGCGGCTGGCCCACGCAGGTCACGGCGCTGGAAGATCCCGTGGGCGGTGTCGCCTGGTCGCCGGCGGGTGACTGGCTGGCGTTGTCGGTGGCTCCCGGCGGCGGGATGAACTCGCAGGTGTTCGTGATGCGCCCCGACGGCACCGGCCTGCGCCGGCTGACCCCCGGCGGGAAGGACAACAACTGGCTGAGCGGATGGACCCACGATGGCCGGTCGCTCGTCGTGGCCTCCAACCGGGACGACCCCGGGGCGATGAGCCCCTACCTGGTGGATCCTGCCGCCGGAACGATGCGCCTGGCCGCCCGCAACCGCGGCATCGGCTCTCTCACGGATGTCTCGCGCGACGGGAAGCGCGCGGTGCTGTACCGGATGCGCAGCCGCGGCGACGACGACCTGTTTCTCGTCTCCCTGAGCGCAACGGGGCCCTCGACGGACGAGGTGCTCCTGACCCGGCACGAGCCGCCCGGCCAGTTCGAAGGGGGCCTCTTCTCTCCGGATGGGCGAACGATCTACCTGGCTTCCAACAAGGACCGCGACCTCATGGCGTTCGCGCGCGTGCGCCTCGATGCGCAGGGGAAGCCGGGCCCCATCGAGGTGATCGCGGCCCGCGACGACGCCGAGCTGGAGGAGGTCACGCTGGCGGATGACGGCTCGGTCGCGGCGCTGCTGTGGAACGCCTCGGGCTCGAGCGAGCTGGCCTTCGTGGATCTGAAGACCGGCCGCATGCAGCCGGCGCCGCCGGCCCCCGCCGAGATCGTGTCGGAGATGACCTTCTCAAGAGACGCCCGCCTGCTGGCGTTCTCCGCCTCGGGCGCGGCGGCCCCCACGGACGTCTGGGTGCTCGATCGCGGCACCGGGAAGTACCGTCAGATCAGCCGCAGCCCTCATGCCGGCGTGGAGCTCGACTCCCTGGTGCGGCCCGAGCTGGTGCGCTTCGCGGCCCACGATGGGGTCACTCTGACCGGGTGGCTCTACCGGCCGCGCCTGTCCGCCGGCTCCGCCCCCTCGGGCCCGATGGTCCTGAGCTTCCACGGGGGGCCCGAGGGGCAGGAGCGGCCTCGCTTCAGCAGCACCTACCAGGCCCTCCTGTCGCGCGGCATCGCGGTGCTGGCGCCCAACGTGCGGGGCTCCTCGGGATTCGGCAAGAAGTTCATGAACCTGGACAACGGCGCGCTGCGGGCCGACGGGGTGCGCGACATCGAAGCCTGCGTCGCGTTCGCCGTGAAGTCGGGGAACGCGGACCCGAAGCGCCTCGGCATCATGGGGGGATCGTACGGGGGCTACATGGTGATGGCGGGCCTCACCCGCTATCCGGACATGTTCGCCGCGGGGGCCAACCTGTTCGGCGTGGTGAACTTCGAGACCTTCTTCGCCCACACCGAGCCCTGGATGGCCGCCATCTCCACCGTGGAGTACGGCGACCCCAACACGCAGGCCGCGCTGCTGCGCGAGCTGTCTCCCATCCACGCGATCGACAGGGTGAAGGCGCCCACCATCGTCCTGCACGGCGCCAACGACACCAACGTCCCGGTGGTGGAAGCCGAGCAGGTGGTGGAGAATCTGAAGCGGCGCGGCGTGCCGGTGGAGTACGTCCTGTTCCCCGATGAAGGGCACGGATGGCGCAAGATGCCCAACAGGGTCCGGTCCGCCACGGCCATCGTGGGCTGGTTCGAGACGCACCTGAAGCCCGGTGAGACGGGAGACGAGATGGGCGCGATCGCGGAAGACTACGTCCGGCTGGTGCTGGCGGTCGGGCAGCACGACGCCGATTACGTGGATGCCTACTACGGGCCGCCGGCGTGGAAAGCCGAGGCCGAGGCGGAGAAGGCTCCTCTGGCCGAGCTGAAGCGCCGGGCGCAGGATCTCCTGGATCGAGTGAAGGCGACCGCGCCGGCCGGGGACGAGCCGTCCGCGCTGCGGTACACCTTCCTGACGAAGCAGCTGCAGTCGCTCTCGGCGCGCCTGCGGATGCTGGAAGGGGAGAAGCTCTCCTTCGACGAGGAGTCGCGGGCGCTCTACGACACCGTCGCCCCCCGCCGCACCGAAGAGCGCTTCCAGGCCACCATCGCCCGCCTCGACGCCCTGCTCCCGGGAGAGGGTCCCACCGCCGACCGCTACCAACGATGGCGTGAGGGCTTCGTCATCCCGGCGGACCGATTGGACGGAGTGTTCAGGGCGGCGGTGAAGGCCTGCCAGGATCGCACGCGCCGCCACATCGACCTGCCCCCGGAGGAGAGCTTCACCATCGAGTACGTGAAGGACAAGCCGTGGAGCGGCTACAACTGGTACCAGGGTAGCCTCAAGAGCCTCATCCAGATCAACGTCAGCCTCCCCATCTTCGCGGACCGGGCCCTCGACCTGGCGTGCCACGAGGGGTATCCGGGGCACCACGTGTACAACATGATGCTCGAGCAGCAGCTGGTGCGCGGGCGCGGCTGGATGGAGTTCACGGTCTACCCGCTGTTCAGCCCCATGTCTCTGATCGCCGAAGGGAGCGCCAATCACGGCATCGACATGGCGTTCCCGGGCGCCGAGCGCGCGAAGTTCGAGCGCGAGGTGGTCTTTCCGCTGGCCGGGCTCGACCCCGCCCGGGTGGAGCAGTTCGACGCGGTGCAGGACGTGATCCACGAGCTGGATCACGCCGGCAACGAGGCCGCGCGGCGCTACCTGGACGGCGCGATCGACGCGGCAGAGGCGTCGCGGTGGCTGCAGCGCTACGCGCTGATGTCGAAGGCCAGCGCCGACCAGCGCGTCCGGTTCATCGATCGCTATCGCAGCTACGTCATCAACTACAACGTGGGCAGGGAGCTGGTGGCCTCGTACGTAGAGCGGCGCGCGGGGCCGGGCGCCGGCGAGGCAAAGCGCTGGGAGGTCTTCAAGGAGCTGCTGGCCTCGCCGCGCCTGCCGTCCGGGCTGTTGTGAACCCATCATCCAATGGAGGGCTCAGACCGTGAGTCATCACGTCTACAAGTCGATCGATCTGACCGGGTCGTCTCCCAAGAGCATCGAGGACGCGATCGGCACCGCCATCGCCAAGGCCTCCCAGACCGTGAGGAACATGCGGTGGTTCCAGGTGACCGACACCCGCGGGTACATCCATGACGGAGCTGTGGAGCACTGGCAGGTGACGGTGAAGATCGGCTTCACCCTGGAGGACTGAGCGCGCCTACTGTCCCTGCGACGCCTCCTGCGGCAGCCACACCGACGACTTGCGTGCCCACTCGCTCTGAGGGCTCATCTTTCTGAGGGCGACCGCCGTCTCGCTCAGCTTCGCCGGGTTCTGCGTGGCCTTGTAGGCGGAGACTCCTTCCCAGTAGCGGGCCTCCGGGGCTGACAGGGACTTGGGATGCTTCGTCCACACCTCGCGGAAGAGCGGCTCCGCTTCGGGGTAGCGTCCCAGCGCGAAGGCGACGCGCCCCAGCCCCATGCCCAGTTGGGCGAGGAGGTCGTCCGCGGGGAGATAGCCCTCGATGCGGAAGCGCTCCACGCCGTCGGGGTCGAGCACGATCTGCGTCGGGGTCCACTGGGCGCCGAACCGATCGAACGCCGAGGGGTTCTCTTTGATGTGAGCCTTCACCGGGACGAAGCCGGACGTGACCGCCTCGACGACCCGGGGATCAGGATAGACCTCGGCTTCCAGCCGAGCGCACCCCGCTCAGGCGGGCGCCGCGCTGAAGTCGATCAGAATCGGCTTGCGCGCGGCTTTCCCCTGCTGAAGGGCCTGGTCGACGTCTTTGTTCCATGCGATCTGGGCCATGGGCGAGCCCTCCTGAGGGTTGACGGGATACCCCGAGTCTTGACCGGCCGGCCCGCGATGTCAACCATCCCGAAGACAAGGTCACCCGGGCTCCAGCCCTGGGAGGTACGGCTCGTCTTCTTCAGGCTCATCGAAGGGATCAGGGATCTTCCCGCGGTCCCTCGCAAGTGCCGCGAGCTCGTTGAGCTTCGTGGAAGCCCTGTACGTGCGCCCCCGCTTCTCTCCATCAGCCACGAGCATTCCTTCTCTCACCAGGACGGCCAGGTCTCGACTGGCGAGGTTGTCAGATACCTCCGCGGCGGATCGGTAGGTGGCATTCCTGATTCGCAGACCAATGGCGGCGTCTGCCAGCGCGAAGATCATCCTGTCTGGAAGCTTGCGGTTGGCCACCTCTGCTTCAATGGCGTTCCACACACGTTCCATGAACTTGGAGCGCCTCAGCAGGGTATGGGCCTGTCTGTAGTGTGCGGTCAGGCAGAATCGAATCCAAGGACTGGCGTCTCTCTCCGGGTGCCATGTGCCGGCCCCGACACGGGCAAGGACCTCGTAGTAGTCCCTGGTATTCCTGCCCAGGTACTCTTCGATACTCGAAAAAGGAGGAGCGAGCGTGCCGGTTCGCGCGAGCACGAGAGTCTCGAGGCAACGAGCCATGCGTCCGTTCCCATCCGAGAAAGGATGGATCATGACGAGATTCAAGTGCGCCATGGCCGCCTGGACAAGGCTTGGACGCTCATTTCTGGCTTGGAGTGAGTCGATGAGCTCGGCTACGAGTGCAGGAACGATCTCGGCATCGGGACCCTCATAGACGTTCTCCTTTCTGGCCTCGTCGAAGACGAAGATTGGTCCCGGCCGCCACTTGCCAGGGTTTCTGCTCAAGTCATGCTGCATCATCATGTAGTGGAGAGATCTCAGGAGATCGGCCGAATAGGTGAAATGCGGGTCGTCGAAAAGGCCGATCACGTAGGTCATGGCCATCTGGTATCCAGCCACAGCAAGCCAGGTTTCGGTGCGTGGCTGTTCTTCGCCTTCTGCCGCAGCCAGCGCATCATCGACCGAGACGGTGTATCCCTCGATGCTGTTGGAGCCCTGCACTGCCCTCGCCAAGGTCACTCTGCGCAGAAGACCGGTCCAGCGTCGGGAGGTTGTCAGAGCGTATCCGAGGCTGGCCTTGACCTCTTCGACACTCTTCACGACCTCCAGTTCCCTTGTCGTGAGGATAGGTGCCTTGAAGATCATATCAGTTATCCGCCTCTTATGAGACAGATATTAACTGATGCGAGGTCGGTTGTCAAAATGCTTTCCGGCGTCAGAAGGCCAGCCGGCAGCCCAGCTCCAGCGTGCGCGGCGGGCCGGCCTGGATGATCGGCTCGCCGAAGTTGCGTGACAACGCGGCGCCCTCCACGGCCGCCACGTTGAAGCGGTCGAACAGGTTGAACACCTGCAGGAAGATCTCCCCGTGGTTGGCGGCTCCCTGGCCGGTGCGGCCGCCGAACGGCAGCGCGAGGCGCATGTCCACCTGCGCGAAGATCGGCTCGTCCAGATCCTCCACCGGGGCCAGGCCGTTGGCGATGCGCAGGTCGTTCACCGGCTTCAGGGGCGTGCGCTCTCCCGTGTTGCGCCCCACCCCGGCAGGGCGGTCGTTGGTGAGGCCGTCGACGTTCTCGTCTCTCCCCGTCGTGACGTTGAAGGGGAAGCCCGAGGCCACCCGCGCCGTCCCCGAAAGGCTCAGCCCGAGCCAGGGGAGGGGGGCCGATCCGCTCACCACGAAGCGGTGCCGCTGATCGGCGTCGGAGCGGCCGCGCTCCTCGGAGAGATCGGTGGTGGGAGGTAGGCTGATCCCGCCCTTCAGCGGGTCGGGCCCTTCGTCGAGGGCCTTGGACCACGTGTAGGTGACCGTGGCCCAGCCGCGATCGGATTTCCATTGCCATCCCAGGTCCAGGCCCGTGTACCACGTGTGCCCTTCGCTCACCATGGCGGCAATGGATCCGACGTTGGGGTCTTCGTGGACCGGCATGCCGTTCACGTCGAACGAGGCCACGGGATTGAGGTCCAGCAGGAGCACCTGGTCGTGCCCCTCCACCCGCGTCACTCTCGCCCGCCACGACGAGCGCGGGCCGATGGCCTGCTCGTACTCGAGGCTGAGCTGCGAGGCCCACGGCGTGTTCAGCTCGGTGCCCGTGGAGAAGCGCAGGATCAGCTCGGGCGGGAAGACCAGCTCCTGCTTGATCACGTCGATACCCAGCTCCTCCACGACGTCTTCGGTGATCTCCAGCAGCAGCCCCTGGGGGAAGATGAGGCCGATCTCGGTCCCGCTGGTGATGGCGGCCACCGCCGGGAAGCCGAGCGGCACCTTGTCGTAGAAGATGCCGGCCCCTCCGCGCACCACCCGCTGTCTCCCCGCCGGGGACCAGGTGAAGCCCAGCCGCGGGGCGAGGTTGTTGGTGTCGCGCGGCGCCCCGCCGTTGGGGATGGCAGAGTCCACGCGCGCGTCCTCGGGGAGCACGTAGGTGCTCAGGTCGTAGCGCAGACCGTAGGTGAGCTGCCACACGCCGGCGTGCCCCAGAGCCCACGTGTCCTGGAAGAAGCCCCCCACGCGGGTGTCGTCGATGTCGGCCGTTGCCTTGCCGTCGATCAGCTGGAAGACGATGGGGTACGTGGACGGGTATCCCAGCTCGTCCACCTGGCCGTCGCCGTCGTCGTCAACCCCCTGGGCGCCGGGACAGATCACCGGCGCGTCGAGGTCCATCCCGACGTGGTTGTTGGGGTCGTTGACGTAGGCGAAGAACAGGTCGCCGCAGTCGCCCGGCTCGAAGCGGTCGTCCGTGTCGTAGATCAGGTTGCCGTTGGGGGCGAAGCGGGTCTCGATCGCGGTGCGGCTGTGCAAGACGTCCACCCCGGCCTTGAGCGTGTGGGGCCCCGTGGTCCAGGTGATGTTGTCCACCAGCTGGATCCGGTCTTCGTCGCGCTGCTGCCGGCTGAGGTTGTTGCTGCCGAAGATGCCCGAGGGGCGGTCCACCCCCGGCCGATCGGAGGCGGCCCGCTGGTCGAACTGCGAGAAGCCCACCTGCAGCCGCGCCTCGTGGATCGCGCCCCCGCTCAGGGTGGAGGTGAGCGTCGCGGTGGCCAGGACGTCGTTCTCGTCGAGCGTGAAGCCCGATTCCGGGGTCTGGCGCCCGCCCACGTTCAGGTCGTCCGCGGCCGCCCTGTTGGCCACCAGGCGCGCCATCAGCATGTGATTCGTGCTCAAGTTGAAGTCGGCGCGCACCCCCAGGTTGTCGCTGCTTCGCGGTCCCAGGGTGATGCCGCCGGGGTTGCCGAGGCGGTCCACGCCGGTGTAGGTGACCACCTGGTCCGCCTGCTGGTGCTCGTAGGAGGCGAACAGAAACGCCTTGTCGGGCCGCAGCGCCCCGGCTCCCCAGACCCCGGCCATCAGGCGGCTTCCCACGCCCGTCTCGCCCTCGTCGTGCGGAAGCGAGGCCACGAAATCCCCCTGGTCGTTCAGCCCGGTGGACGCGCCCATCAGGAAGCCGCCTCCCGCAGCCTCGTTCTCTCCGCGGCGGGTGATCATGTTGAGCACCCCTCCGGCGGCCCGCCCGAACTCGGGGGCGTACCCGTTCGTGAGCACCACGAACTCCTGGATCATCTGCCCGGACACGAACGTGTTGAGGTTGGTGTTGCTGATCAGATCGTTGTTGTCCAGACCGTCCACGAGAAACGAGTTGGCTCGTCCCGACTGGCCGTTCAACGCGAACACCGAGCCGCGCTCGCCATAGAAGTTGGCCACGGGGACTCCTGCCACCGACGCGTCCAGCAGGGCCAGGTCGGTGAGGGTGCGGCCGTCGATGGGGAGGTCGTCGATCTGCGCGCCGCCCACGCGCAGCTCGCCTCCTGCCCGCGACGGGTCGATGAGGGGGGTCTCGGCGTCCACGCTGACCGTCTCGGTCATCACCGCTCCCTGCGTGAAGTCCAGGGTCAGGACCTGCATCAGCTTGAGGGTGATCGCCCGCGGCTCGCTCAGGCGCGCGCCTCCCTCCTCCGGGCGGCGCGGGACCACCATCCAGGCGCCGGGCTCCAGGCCCTCGAGCCGGTAGCGGCCATCCGCCCGCGTGGTGGCCGTGCGCAGGGCGCCCGTCGCCTCCGAGCGCGCCTCGACGACCACGCCGGGAAGAGGGCTGCCGTCGGCGCCCCGCACGACGCCGGTGACCGAAGCCGAGACGGTCTGCGCCCGCACGGGGACGCCCCCAAGAATCAGCAGAGCCGCCGCGATCGCGAGGCGTGACCTCACTGGCCGTAGTGCCCCCAGGGACCCGTCCCGGTGGCGCTGCGTCCCAGGACCAGGAAGTAGGTGTCATCGGGGTTGCCGGTCCAGCAGGTGACCGCCCCCACGGTGTCGGCCACCGTCGCGAACCCGGCGCTGGAGCTCGCGGTATCAGATCCGATCACCCGGTATCCCTGGGCACAGGGGTCCACCACGGTGTCCCAGCAGATCTCGATGTTGCCGCCGCCCGCGGTGGTGACCATCAGGTCACCCACCTCCACGGTGGGCTGGCAGGCGGCCGGCGTGGTGGTGGCCATCACCTCGATGGGATAGACGAACGAGGGATCACCGGACACCTGAGATGGGTAGAGGAGGCTCTCGTACGTGGTGACGATGCTGCTGGACGGGTCGGTGAAGATGGACCGGGCGGTGACCGTGATGTGATAGGTGGCCCCGGACGTGAGCCCCGAGATCGTGGCCGTGGTCCCGGCGAACGCGACCTGGCCCGGGTGAGTCACGGAGTTGAAGGCGTAAGGGGTGGCGCCACCCGAGTCAGTGTCCCAGTAGACCTTGTAGTCGTTGATGCGGTGGGTGTCGAGCCCCGGGTCCCACGAGATCGATACCGTGGTGTCGGTGTTGCCGGTCACGGTGATGGTGCGGGGAGGGAAGAGCCCGAACTTGATGTCGGTGGCGTCCATGATTCCCCACGACGTGTCGTCGGGCACGTTCTGCTCCGACTGGAGGCGCACCACCGTTCCCATGTGCGGCACCTGCCACAGGTAGTTGACGGTGCGCACCTGGTCGAACACGAAGCCGCAGGTCGCCCCTCCGTAGACGCAGAAGTCGGCCACGATCCGGATGAGAAGCGCGTTGAAGGTGTGCCCCGACGGCAGCGTCACCACCCCCGCCTTGACCACCTGGCCGTACTGGGTGCCGGTGTGGCCGGGGCACGACTTGGCGTAGAGCTTCGAGAAGAGCCCGCCCCCCGAGCACACCTCGTTGAACAGGGTCTGCTGACAGCTCGCCCCCGGGCCGCCGCTCCAGGTGGGATCCCCCACCTGCATGTACCAGCCCCCCGCGTCGTTGTTGGAGAAGCGGAAGAGCGGCACCGGGTTGCGTGTGCCCGTACCGTCCGTGACGTAGCAGAAGCCGCTCTCTCCCGTGCCGAGGGATCCCGCGCGCCCTTCGTTCTGCGTCCCGGCCCGCGCCCAGAGGGTGACGTCGGTCGGGCGCGTCTCGCGCTGCGTGGCCGTGTTGGTCTTGAACAGGGTGTTGGGGTCGCCGAAGTTCTTGTCCTCGCGATCCAGGTCGACCCCTGGCACGTTGTAGCCGCACTTGTTCCAGTTGCAGGTCTCGGCGGCGTTGATCGGCGTGCTGGTGGAGGCGACCTCCGCCCCGGTGGTGTTCCCCGAAAAGTTCCACGTGCTCGCGGCGATCAGCGCGCCGACGGTGGCATAGGCCTCCGGAGTGAGGGAAGAGGTCAAGGTGCCATCCCCCTTGTCCCGCCCGTAGGCGATGGAGTCGTAGATCGGGCGGTCCAGCTCGTCGACGTAGATCTTCAGATCGGCCGCGCCCAGCTGCACGTCGTCCACCACGCCGGCCTCGTCCACGCCGAGGCGCCTGCGCCCGTCAGCGTCGGCCGGGCCTCCCACCCACGCCACCACGCCGGCTCGCGGATCGATCCATCGGTGCATCAGCTTCCAGCCCGCGCCACGCGGAGAGGCGGGGTCGAACACCAGCGCGCGCTGCAGCACGACCTCGCGCGGGCCGGCAGGAAGGTGCGCCCAGCCGATGCCGACGATCTCGGTGTCGGCCCGCAACGCGGGGCCTTTGTCCCCGGCGATCTCGAACGACTCGCGATGTCCCGGCCGGAGGGCTTCCGGTGCCAGGTTCGGCAGAAGCCAGCGTTGCTGGTCCCCGGTGACCCCCTGCAGCGTCTCGGTGCGGAGCTCGCCCCGCGGGAAGGACGTCAGGTCCCAGCGGGTGCGTCCCTCGGGTGAAAGCATGTCGGCGGGAAGCGGACTCCCCGCGACGGCGCCCGCCACGACGGCGCGCCTCTGGATGACGGATTCGGCTGCGGCGATCAGGGAAAGGGACAGGCCGGCCGTGACGAACGTCAGCAGGGCAAGAGCCATGCGGCGCATGCGATCCTCCTCGGACAAGGGGTCAACGGGCGCGCCGGCGGCCTGCCAGCGCTCCCTCGATCTCTTCGATCCATTCCGCGGCGTCCGGATCCCCGGCCGCCGCGCTCGCCTTGGCCAGCTCGAGCGCTTTCTGGTAGGCCTTTTCGCTCTCCTCCTTGTCCTTCGTGGCGGCCAGCGCCTCGCCCAGAGCCATCAGGTTGGGAGGGTGCGAAGGAGCCCTCTCCACTGCCGCGCGTGCATGCTCGAGCCCCAGCTCGGGGTCACCTGGTCCTGCGGGCCACGCCGGTGCGCGCACGAAGAACAGCGCCAGGGCGCGGTCGGGCCCGGCCTGGTCCAGATCCGGATCGCCCGCCTGAGCCCGCTGGAACGCCTGCATGATCCGGGGAAGGGCATCCAGGGCGGTGGTCTGCCGCTCCCGTGCCTGCACCCCGAGCCCCGCTCCCATCCAGTACGCGCAGACGGGATGGCGCGGGAAAGCCTGCTCGCACCACTGCGCCGCTTCGACCGCCTGCCGTGCGGCGTCGCGCCGGGCGTCGGCGCCTGTCTCGTGATCCGACAGCCAGACACGCGCCCGAGCCAGCCCGGCCAGGGCCTCCAGGTTCGACGGCTCGGCGCCCACGGCCTGCAGCCAGACGCCGGCGGCCTCTCGCACGCGTTCCGGATCCCGCGTAGCATACAGTGACTCGGCCCGCGTTAGAAGCGCATCCACGCTCTCTTTGACCGCGCCTGGCGAGGGAATTGGCGGCACCGGGCCGACCGCACGCGCGCAGGCGCCCGCCAGCAGAGCCACCAGCACGGCCGCCGGGCGGAGCCGCGCGGCCCTCATCGCGCCGCTCGCTTCATCGCGCCGCTCGGTTCATCGCGCCGCTCGGTTCATCGCGCCGCTGCCGCCGCCCTCAGCGCCTCGAGTTCCTTTGTATTGAAGGGCCGGAAGCCGGTCATCACGACGCCGGCGAGGGCCTCCTTCCCCGCGTCGCTCTTCTCGAGCGCCATGAGAGCGGACTTCAGGGAGGCGAGGTCGTCTCTGGTGACGCGGTCCGCGATCGTGCAGAGGTACCCGCCGGGGAGCGGATCGGAGCGGTGAAGCACCTCCAGGTCGCCGGCGAACGGAAGCGCGGCGAGGCCCTGGGACTGGGCGCCGTCCAGCAGGATGGCGACGTTCTCGCCGGCGGCGGCCCGACGCAGGGCCGCCAGCGGCTTCGCGGTGGGGGTCACGCGCGCACTCGCCGGGAGCGCGTAGCCCTTGAGGGCCAGGCGCCGGACGAAGTCCTCGGCGTAGCCGGCCGTGCTCGCGATCTCCCAGCCTTCGAGCGCGGCGGGGGAGCCGGCGCGCCCCTTCTTCGCCACCAGGGCCCAGGCCTCGGCGGGGCCCTTCTCGGGGACGGCCTGGAGCACCGGCTCGAGACGCAGCGCCGCGCCGTGCGAGAGAAGCAGCGGGAGCGGCACCATGGCCAGGGAGGCGTCGCTCTCCTTCATCCGGGCCAGCCCGTCCTCGAGAGTCTCGTGATAGACGACGGTGACGCTCTCCTCGGGGCGATGCGCGGCCAGCGCGATGGCCTTGGCCAGGCTCTCCATGGCGGGGCGGGCCTGCTCGGTGTTCCCCGGCGACCCGGGCGAGCAGACCACGATGGTGTGCGGGGTGACCTCGGCCTCGGTGGCGGCGAGAGCGCCGGCGGCCAGCAGAGCCATGGCCCATGGCAGAGCCATGGCCCAGGAGCCGCGCGCGCTCATCGTTGCGCCTGCCTGAAGGCGATCAGCATGTTGGGCAGGACCACGAGAGCCGTCACGATGCACGCGCCCACCCCGAGCAGAAGGGTCAGCCCCAGGCTGGCCAGCCCGCGATGCGAGGCCAGGGCCAGGCTTCCGAATCCGATCATGGTGGTCAGGCCCGCGATCAGGATGGCCCTCCCCGTGTGCTTCAGCACCAGAGTCATTCCTCCCCGTCCCTCGAACCGTATGCGATGGACCACGTGGACTCCATTGTCGATCCCCACGCCGATGATGAGTGGCACGGCGACGAGGTTGGCGAAATTGTACGAGATCCCCAGCAGTCGCATGAAGCCCAGCATCCAGAGGATCCCCATGACCAGCGGCACCAGCGCCAGCAGCGTGTGGCGCAGGTCCCTGTAGTCCAGAAAAAGCAGCACGCACACGGCGATTCCGCCCGCGGCCACGGCACGGACGAACCCCGAGGTGATGCGCTCCGACATCCTGTGGAACAGAATCGGGAAGCCGGTCGTGTCCCGAGAGACGCGGCGGCAGGCGTCCACGAACCCGGCCAGGAAGCCGGCGTCGAAGACGTCCCCCGCGGGATGCAGGTAAGCCAGCAGGCGCCCGTCGGCCGTCACGAAGTGATCGCGCAGCTCCTGAGGCAGGTCGTCCACCCGCGGCGGGACGGAGGCCGCGTTCGCGCGCAGGTCGTTCAGCAGCCGGCGCGCCCAGTCCAGCAGGCCGCGCGTCCCGGACTGCCACACGCGCTCCGCACCGGGAGGCGCTCCCTCCACGAACGCATGCGCCTCCTCGGCGCTGGCGCGAGCGGTCTCGAACGCGGCCGCGGCCTCCGCCATGCCGGCGCCGAACGACGCTTCGCCGGCCGACTCCAGCGCGTCGCGCAGGCGCGCCAGGGATGTCACCAGCGCGGCCCGGTCCACGGGAGCGGGGTCGCCCGGAAGGAGGAGCGTCTCCAGCACCGGGCCGGCATGCGAGGCGGCACGGCGGGCGGCGTCCGGATCGGCGGGGAGCAGATCGAGAGCCGACTCCACGCGCGCGATCGAGGGCTCGGAGGCGGCGCGCCTGCGCAGGGCGTCCAGCTCGGCGAGATCCGCGGCCACCGCCAAGGTGAAGGTGGGAGACAGATCCGACTGGTCCAGGAGCCGCCGTTGCTGCTGGATGGTGGAGGCGTCGCCCGGCATGAGGGCCATGATGTCGGGATCGAACTTCACCCCGGATCCGAGCCACGCCAGGATCGCCGTCACAGCCAGCGCGAGAGCCGTGACCGTGCGTGGCGCCGCGCAGACGAAGCCGGCCGCCTGCTCAACCCACAATCTGTCCACCAGTGCCATCCGCTGGTCGGCGCGGTGCAGGGCTTCGCTGCGCGCGTCGCGCGCGGCCCGCCATCGCCCGTACAGCAGCAGGAGAGCGGGGAGCGTCACCAGCGCCGACACCAGGCAGAGGATCAGCCCCACGCCGGCCACGAGCCCCATCTCCGAGAAGCCGCGGAAGTTCATGAGCATGATCGAAAAGAACGCGGCGGCCGTGGTGATCGCCCCCACCACCACCGCGGCCCCGGTGTGCGCGTATGCCCGCCGCACCGCTTCGCGCGGATCGCGCAGGTGAGCTCCCTCCAGCTCGTACTCGGACACTGGATGGATGCTGTAGGCGTCGCTCACCCCCACCAGCGTGGAGATGAAGGACGACGCGATCAGGTTCAGGTATCCCAGCTCAAGCAGGACGGCTCCGTAGGCCCACGCCACGCCGGCCCCCAGGGAGGCCAGCGCCAGCAGGGCGTGCGCGCGCCAGCGGAACACCGTCAGCATGAGGAGGACCACCCCCGCCGCCGACACCCCGGAGGTGAGCCACATGTCCTTCCCCACGATGCGCATCTCCTCGACGGTGATGGCCGGCTCGCCTGTGAAGGAGACGGCCGCCTCCGGGTACCGCGCCCCCACCCGCTCGGCATGCTCCCGCAGGGAAGCCATCAGACCCTCGAGGGCCGGGAGGCTGTCGTCCTCGCTGGCCGGCGTGGCCAGCAGGTAGAGCACCGTCCCGTCGCGCGTCGAGAGGTACCCCTGGGCGGCAAGCCGCGTATCCTCCCCGCCGAGTCGGGTCAGGGCGAGCAGGGCCGGCGCGGACTCCAGCGAGATCACGGCCGCAGCCGGCTCCCGCAGAAACCGTCCCTGGGCCTCCGCGAACCAGCGAAGACCGGCCGCTCCCTGCGCCGCTTCGGCTCCCGAGACCGCTGAAGCTCCGGCCGCCATCGGGCTCGTCAGCTCGCTCTCCAGGCGGCGGGCGATCAGGTCGTTGAGGTCAGCCAGCCCGGTGAGGGAAGACAGGGCATCGATGAAGTCACGATGGGATGAGGCCGCTTCCAGAGCGGTGTCCAGTGTCTCCGGCGGGATGAGGAAGAGCCCGTGTCGCGAGAACCAGGTCAGATCCACGCGATGCAGCACGCGCGCGATGCGCGGGTCGGCCTGCAGCGCCGCGCTCAGATCGTCGGCGAAGCCGCGCAGCCGGCTCTGCGGGACGCGCCGTCCCGGCTGAGCCTCGATGGCCACGATGACGGCAGACGACGACGCGAAGCCCCGCGTAAGCTCCACGAAGAGGCGCTCTTCCGGATCGTCCGGGGGGGAGAGGTCGCTGCGCGAGGTGCGGAACTCCACGCGCGAGCCGGCCACCAAGGCGACGATCACGACGAGGGCCGACACGGCCACGGTCGTCCCGGCGTGGTCCAGGATCCAGTCCAGAATCGCGGAGACGACCCGCTGGAGCATGCGGCGCAGGATAATCGAAGTGCGCCTTCCATAGTGGCGCGCAGATTGTGCCTACCCAGGGAATGGGCCCGGATTCAACAGGGACCTGGTCCGTTTCAACACTCGACGCCGCCAAAAAGGCCTGCAAACACCCCCTCACGAACGAGGAACAATCTCCGCGCCACGATGGCTTTCTTGACGGGCGCCGCGAGGTGAGGTATCCAGAGCGCATGAAGCCGATGCTGCGCCGCGCCCTGCGATGGCTGGCCTGGGCCGCCACGGCGGGAGCTCTGGTCCTCGTGCTGGCCGGCCTGGCGGGCTGGCTGACTGTGAGGGCGAGCCTTCCGTCCCGCCAGGGCGAGGCGCGGCTGCCGGGGTTGTCGGGCGACGTGGTGGTGTCGTTCGACGCGCTGGGGATCCCGACGCTGGAGGCGTCCTCGCGCGCGGACCTGGCGCGCGCCACCGGGTTCGTTCATGCGCGGGACCGGTTCTTCCAGATGGATCTGCTGCGCCGCGACGCGGCGGGGGAGCTGGCCGGGATGCTGGGCCCGGCCCTCCTGCCGAGGGATCGCGCCAACCGCCGGCATCGCTTCCGTGATCTTGCGGGCCGGGCCCTGCGCCGCTCGGAGCCTGCGGAAAGAGAAGCCATCGAAGCGTACGCCCAGGGGGTCAACGCCGGGCTGGCCTCGCTGCGCGCGCGCCCCTTCGAGTACCTGGCGCTCCGGCAGACTCCGGACGCATGGAAGCCCGAGGACACCCTGCTGGTGACGCTGGCCATGTTCCTCGCGCTCCACGACAGCGACGCGAGCCGGGAGTCCTCCGTCGGCGTGCTGCACGATCTCGTCCCCGGGCCCCTGTTCGACTTCCTGGCCCCCGTGGGGACCTCGTGGGATGCGCCCCTGACCGGTGGCCCGGCACCCGAAGCGCCCCTCCCCGGCGCCGAGGTGGTGGATCTGCGCGTGGGGGCGCCGGGGATCGTGCGTCACGCTTCCGCGGGCGGTGATCCCGAGCTGTTCCTGCGCGGCAGCAACGGGTGGGCGGTGAGCGGCGCGCTCACCTCCACGGGCGCGGCCCTGCTGGCCAACGACATGCACCTGGATCTGGACGTTCCCAACATCTGGTACCGGGCGTCGTTCGTGCTGGGCGGCAGGACCATCACGGGGGCCACGCTGCCGGGCGCTCCGGTGATGGTGGTGGGAAGCAATGGGAGCATCGCGTGGGGGTTCACCAACAGCTACGGTGACTGGCTCGATCTGGTGGAGCTGGAGATCGAGCCGGCGGATCCGGAGGTCTACGCGACTCCCGGCGGGCCGCGCCGGCTCGAGCACCACGCGGAGATCCTGCGTGTGGCCGGCGCCCCCGACGAGACGCTGGACGTGGCGTGGACCATCTGGGGCCCCGTGATCGATCAGGATCATCGAGGGCGCCGGCGTGCCCTGCGATGGACCGCTCACGAGGAGCGGGCCGTGAATGCCGGGCTGATGCGCCTGGAGTCGGCCGGCAGCGTGGAGGAGGCGATCCGGCTGGCTCCCGGGATTGGCATCCCGCCTCAGAACTTCATGGTGGCCGATTCCGCCGGCCACATCGGTTGGACCATCATCGGGGCCATCCCTGCGCGCTTCGGCTTCGAGGGTGAGCGGGACGCCCGCCGCCCCTGGTCCTGGGCCGACGGGGCGCACGGATGGGACGGATGGCTCGAAGATCAGGAATACCCACGCGTGGTCGATCCTCCTTCGGGGCGCATCTGGACCGCCAACGCGCGCGTGGTGGAAGGAGACGAGCTGAAGCGGATCGGAAACGGCGGATACGACCTGGGCGCGCGCGCGGCGCAGATCCGCGACGACCTGATGCAGCTCTCCGCGCCGGTGACGGAGGCCGCCATGCTGCAGGTGCAGCTCGACGACCGGGCCCTCTTCCTTCGCCGATGGCGCTCGCTGCTGCTCGACCTGCTCACGCCGGCGGCGATCGAAGGAATTCCCCGCCGGGCTGAGATGCGCCGCCTGGTGGAGGACTGGGGGGACAGGGCCGCCGTGGATTCGGCCGGCTACCGGCTGGTGCGCGCGTTCCGCCAGACGACGGCTCGGCGGGTCCTGCCACCGCTCGCCGCCGGCGCCGCGTCCGCGGATTCGCGCTTCGATCTGTTCGATGTCGGGCAAGGTGAGGGGCCGCTCTGGGCCATCCTCACGCAGCGACCGGCCCACATGCTCGACCCCAACGCCCCGTCGTGGGACGACGCGCTGCTGGCGGCGGTGGACGCGGCGATCGCTTCCATGCCCCAGGACGGGGCGGGGCTCGCCCGGCACACCTGGGGCGAGCGGAACACCACGGCGATCCTGCACCCGCTCGCGAAAGCGATCCCCTCACTGAGGGGCTGGCTCGGGATGCCGGCGCGGCCGCTGCCCGGCGACGCCTGGATGCCGCGCGTGCAGACTCCGTCCGCGGGGGCCTCTCAGCGGATGGCGGTCTCCCCCGGGCACGAGACCCAGGGCTACTTCCACATGCCGTGCGGCCAGAGCGGTCACCCGCTCTCGCCTCACTTCACCGATGGCCACGCCGCCTGGGAGGAAGGAAAGGCGACCCCCTTCCTGCCCGGCCCGCCCGTCTCGACGCTGATCCTGAACCCGGGCTAGAGAATCTTCACCGTGCTGGCCTGCGGGCCTTCGTCCCCCACCGTCTCCGTGAACCGCACCTCGGTCCCGATCGCCAGGTCGTCGAAGGTTTCTCCCTGGGCCACCGAGTTGCGGTGGAAGTAGATCTCGCGCCCGTCGTTGGTGATCAGGAAGCCGTACCCCTCGGAAGGAAAGAGTCGCGCCACCAGCGCCACCGGCTCGTCGTGGGTCTTCACCTCTCCGCGCCTGATGGACTTGGTGTCCTTGACCTGCCGCTCCATCGCCCTGAACGCGTCGCGCACCATCGTGGACAGCGGCTCGTGGGGTTCCGCCTCTCCCGGGTCGCGCGAGACCACCAGATCCTTGTTGGGCGGCAGCGTCACCTCGATGCGCACCCGGTGAGGGTTGCCCAGCTTCTGGCGCTGCTGGCGGCGCTCCACGGCTACGCGGCAGCTCACGATGTCCTCGCAGATCTTCCTGAGCTTCTCTGCCTTCGTCCGGATCAGCTCGTCCATCTCCTCGGTCTTGGGCACGTCGCGGTACGAGATCTCCATCAGCATGGCGTCACCTCTCTCACGCATCGTTTTCATCGGAGCCTCTCCGATGAGCCGGTCGGCGGCATCCCGATGGACGCCTCCCGACGGCCTGGGGTAGAGTGGAAACTCTCCGTCAACCCCCGTACCGCAAGGAGGACACCATGCCTGTACGCCAGGCCAAGGCTCAGTGGGAAGGCGATCTCAAGGATGGGCGCGGCAACATGAAGCTGGGCAGCGGCGCCTGGGAAGGCCCGTTCTCTTTCACCTCGCGCATGGAGAACGGCAGCGGAACCAACCCCGAGGAGCTGATCGGCGCGGCCCATGCCGGGTGCTATTCCATGGCTCTGTCCAGCACGCTGACCAAGGCCGGCCACAAGCCCCGCAGGATCCAGACCTCCGCCCAGGTCCATTTCGACAAGGTGGGCGACGGCTTCGGGATCACCCGCATCCAGCTCACCACCGAGGGCTCCGTTCCCGGAATCAACGAGCAGGACTTCATGAGGCTCGCCGAGGAGGCCAAGAACACGTGCGTCGTGTCCAGGGCGCTCAAGGGCGTGCCGATCGAGCTGCAGGCGTCTCTCACGAAATAGGCTCATAGGCAGCAGGTGCGGTGCCGCCCGGCGCGAAGACCGCCGGCCGGCGCCGCGGCGCGCCCTCGAGCCATCCTCCTGGGATGGTGTTCTCTCACCGCGCTCCCTCAGTGGGTGATTTCCGCGAAGTCTCCCACGCGCGGCCGCACGACGCGCGAGAAGTCCGCGTACTTCATGCTGATCGTATCGGTGTGCGTTCCGGCATTGAAGGTGATGGAGGGGGACGCCTTCAGAGTCCGGTCGGCGATCACGTCGCGTCCGTAGAGGTTTCCCAGGGGCGGCATGGCTCCCAGGTCGCAGCCGGGAAACAGGTGCGCGAACTCGTTCTCCGTGGCCAGTCGCGCGTCCTCGGTCCCCAGCATATGCCGGAGCCTTTCGATGTCCACGTGATGTGACGCGGGAACGACCGCCATGATCATGCGGCGGCCGGCCACCACCATGACCGTCTTGGCGAAGTTCTTACCGCTGATGTGCTCCACCTGGGCGGTCTTCTGCGCCGTGAATGTGGGGGGATGGGCCCGGTATTCGTAGGGGATCCCCTCCGCGTCGAGGTATTCGGTGATCTTCCGGGGGATGGACATGGACACTCCTTCGCGGCCCGGCCTCCCGTGGCTACCCGGCCCTGCCGCGCGGGGTGACGCAGCCTTCCGTCCGAGGCGGGGACCCGCGGGAGCAGGTCTGCACGGGCCTCATACTGGCAACTGTAGCAGGGGGAGCCCCCCGCGGCCGCCGTCAGGCCACCTTCATGAAGGCCAGCCGGGCCGCCGCGGCCGCCAGCAGCACGCCGCCCGCGGCCTGAAGGGGGGCCGCCAGACGGGTGCGTCCGGTCCAGGCTTCCGCGGATCGGCAGGCTCCCACGTAGGCGGCCAGCACAGCCAGCTCGATGACCACCGAGCTGACGCCCAGGATCACGATCTGCCGCGCGATGGGGCCGGTCGGATCGACGAACTGCGGCAGGATGGCCGAGAAGAACAGAAGGGCCTTGGGGTTGGCGGCCTGCGTCAGGAACCCCTGGACGAACGAAGCCGACTGGCGGGAGGGCCGAACGGCCGGCTCGGGCGGCATCTCCGGACGGTGGCGCAGCGAGCCGGCGATCATGCCGGCGGCCAGCCACAGCAGGTAGGCCGCTCCGGCCCACTTCACCAGGGAGAAGAGCTCCCAGGAAGCCAGGAGCATGGTGCCGAGGCTGGTGGCGGAGAGCACGAAATAGCCCGTGTTGGCCGCCAGGATCCCCAGGCTGGCCTGCAGGCCGTTGCGGGATCCTCGCGACAGGGCGGTGGAGACGACCATCAGCACGGCCGGGCCAGGCGTGACGCAAAGCACCGCTTCGGTCACGCAGAACAGTGCCCAGCTCTCCCAGCTCATAGGCCCAGAGTGATGATGGCCAGCCCCGAGGCCCAGAGAACGGCACCGGCCATCGCATGCGACCAGCGCTCCAGGAAGGCGAAGGGGAGCCGGCGCAGGCCGGCGAGCGAGAGCAGGGTCACCACCACCATGGTGGCGATGGTGAGGACGCTGAAGAGGAGGGCGGAGCCGATCGCCAGGCCCCACCGCCCGCGGCTGGCCGGCAGGACGAACAGCGGGATCATCGGCTCGCACGGCCCCAGCACGAAGATCGTGAACAGCACCCAGAACGTCGTGGCGGATCGAGGGGCCGCGGCGGCATCGGCATCGCGATGCGCGTGGGCCGCGCTCGAGCCCGCGTGCATGTGGACATGGTCGCCGTGCGCGTGTGGCTCGAGATCGCGGGCCCGCCGCACGGCGCGCCGCACCCCCCAGAGGAAATAGGCCGCGCCGAAGATGACCAGCGCCCAGGCAGCCAGGCCTCCGCGGACCTGCTCGATGTGTGCCAGCGGCGCCGCCGCGACCCCCAGCATCACCCCCGCGGCTCCCAGCAGGAGCGACGAGGCCACGTGTCCCGCGCCGCAGGCCACCGTGATCGCCATGGTGCGCGCGCGGGTCCACCGCCGGGCGCGGGCCAGCATCAGGAAAGGAAGATAGTGGTCCGGGCCCAGCAGGGTGTGGGTCAGGGCGACGCCGGCCGAAGCGGCCACCAGGCTCCAGGAGAATCCGTCCATCGGCGCATGATAGCCGGGGCGGGCTGTTTCGGGGGCCGCAATCCTCGGATCGTGTTACGTAAGAACGCGTGAGGCGCGCAGGGATTCGCATGACGTTTCCGGATCGCACGGGATGCGGTTGGTCTAGAATGCTCCAAGACCACATCCCCGCAAGGTGAAACATGGAACTCGCCACGCTCGAGGACAATCCGAGCCGGGCCGCTGACCTCGCCATCCTGTGCGAGATCGGCGACATCCTCAACAGCTCCGTGGAGCTCGACGAGATCCTCAACCGGATTCTCGTCGGGGTCACCGCGGGGCAGGGGCTTCGCTTCAATCGCGCGTTCCTCCTGCTGGTGGAGGAAGGCGAGCGCTGCCTGCGGGGACGGCTGGCCATCGGTCCGGACAATGCCGAAGAGGCGGCCCGCGTCTGGAAGGACCTCGACCACGAGCGGCTCACCCTCCGCGAGATGCTGATGACCTACAGCCACAACGTTCCCGGCGTGGGGAACCGGGTGAAAGGGATCATCTCGCGCCTGCGCGTGCCGTTGGAAGAGACTTCCCACGTGCTGGTGCGCGCGCTGCGGCCGGGGGGCGGCCGTGTCTTCCGCCGCGGTGAGGAGGACCCCTCCGGGCGGCAGGTGGCCGACGTTCTGGGCGTGGACCGCTTCGCCCTGGTCCCCATCCTGTCGCGCAGCGGCCCGGTGGGGGTGCTGCTGGCCGACAACGCCATCACCGGTCGTTCGATCGATCAGGCCGACCTGGACATCCTGCGCCTGTTCGCCAACCACGCGGGGACGGCCATCGAGAAAGCCCGCCTGTACCGGCACATCCGGGAGGAGAAGGACGCCCTGGAGCGCGCGCACAAGGACCTGCGCAGCAACCAGCAGACCATCATCGGGCTGCAGAGGCTCTCCGACCTCGGCGAGATGGCCGCGCGCGTGGCGCACGAAATCCGCAATCCGCTGGTGGCCATCGGGGGGTTCGCGCGGCAGATGCTGTCCACCACTCTGGAGGACGATCCGCGCAGCAAGCCCCTGCAGATCATCGCCAGCGAGGTGTCCAAGCTGGAGCAGATCCTCCAGGAGGTCCTGGACTACGCGCGCCCCTTCAAGCTCAACGCGGTCTCGACCAACGTCAACTCCCTGGTCAAGGAAACGATGGACATGATCGAGATGGAGCGCGAGAGCCTGGCCATCGAGGTGCTCGTCAACCTGGACGACTCGTGCCCGCAGATCGTGGCCGACGCCTCCCTGCTGAAGATCGCCCTGCTGAACATCCTGCGCAACGCCCTGCAGGCCGTCCCGCGCGAGCGGCGCGGCCGTCTGGCGGTGCGCACCCGCAACTGCGGCTCGATACTGGAAGTGTCCGTGCAGGACAACGGAAGCGGCATCGGCCTGGACGTGGCCGACCGCATCTTCGAACCCTTCTTCACCACGAAATCCTCCGGATCGGGGCTTGGCCTGGCCATCGTCTCCCAGATCCTCAGGGAGCATCGGGGAAGAGTGCGATTCGAGAGCCGTCCGGATGAGGGGACCACCTTCTACCTGGACGTGCCTTTCGGGAAAGGAAATGCATGATGAGCCCTTCAGCGAAAGTCCTGGTGGTCGACGACGAGGAGAATCTCTGCCTTCTGTACAGAGAAGAGCTCGAATCCGAAGGCTATCGCGTCAAGACGGCCCAAGACGCCACGGTGGCCATGAAGATCCTGGAAGAGGATCCCCCCGACGTGGTGGTCATGGACATCCGCATGCCGCGGATGGACGGCATCGAGGCCATGGGCAAGATGCTGAGCCGGCGCAATGACCTGCCGGTCATCCTGAACTCGGCCTACTCCAGCTACAAGGACGACTTCCGTTCCTGGCCCGCATCGGCCTACGTGATCAAGTCGTCGGACCTTTCCGAGCTGAAGAAGGCGATCCGGAACGTGCTGGAGCCGCCGCGGGCCAGGGCCTAGGAGTCAGCCGCGCGCTCACCAGCAACCCTGCTCCACCAGGGAGGGGAACGATTCCATGTTCCTGGAGACACTCAAGCGGTTCATTCCCGAGCCGCTCATACTCGCGACGCGGCCATTGCGGCGGTATTTCGAGGCGCAGCGGCGGTTCGACAGACGCCTGGGCGTAGAGACGAGCGAAGCGCTCGAGGTGGACAACCTGGATGCCTCCGCCGAGGTGCGGCGGCACGCGAGCGGCTACGAGGCCACGTCCCCGGCGGCCTTCCGGGCGATCATGCGCATCCTGACGGGGCTCGGGATCCCGCTGGAGCGTTACGCCTTTCTGGACATGGGCTCGGGCAAGGCGGCGGTCCTGCTCTATGCGCTGCACTATCCCTTCAGACGGATCCTGGGCGTAGAGCTCTCCGCCCGGCTCCATTCCATCGCGCAGCGCAACCTCGAGGCGGCGCGCCGGCTGAATCCACGGCTCGCCTCGCGGCCGGTGGAGAATGTCTGCATGAACGTGGTGGCCTATCCGATCCCGGCCGAGCCGCTTCTCTGCTTTCTCTACAACCCCTTCAAAGGGGACACGCTCGACCGCGTGGTGGACAACGTGAGGCGGTCGCTGGCCGAGCACCCGAGGGGCCTGCTCATCGTTTACTACCACAGCCTGAGCCGGCACGAGGCATGGGACAAGGCGGGTTTCCTGAGAACGGTTCTGAGGTCTGACGACCTGACCATCTATCGTCCCACCGTCGGCTGATTTCCTGGGATTTCCTGGAACCGGAGGGCCCTCAACACCCAATAACAGGGTGTTGAGTGTTCGTTCGCGAGTCTTTCGCGGGCGATACGGCCCGTTCCATGGCTGGGCAGGCCGTGGGACGGGCTCTGACCCCTTCTAGGGATGTCCGGGTGCGCGCACTTCCACCACGGCAAAGTAGAGCGGCGGGCCTCCTGCGCCGGCTCTGATCACCCGGGCCTCGTACCGGCCCGGCGGCAGAACGCCGGCCGGAAGCAGGAAGGTGACCACTTCCGTCGCCTCGAGATGCCTTCGGATCTCGGCCGCCGAAAGCTCCAGCGACCAGGATGCGGGCACACCGGGACGGCCGATCTCGAACAGGAACCGTTCATCCTGAGGAGCGTCGTCCGGGATGGCGGCCGGCCACGAGACCACCACGGTCTGCTGGGCTGGGCTCAGGTCGTAGGCGGCACGCCCAGGCTCACCGCGCAGCACCGGCGGGAGCAGGAGCTGCGGCCCGGTGGTGGCGCCGAGCGCGGGTCCGGGCATCGAAGCTCCCTGCCACGGTGTCTGGGTCAGAAGGATCGCCAGACCCAGACCGGCCACGACCCCGGCTGCGGCGGCGACCCCCACCCCCCACCAGCTCGTCCGCGCGCGCGCGGCCTTCGAGCGTGCCACCCGCTTCCATCCACCGAGCTCCAGGGAACAGCTCACGCAGACCGCGAGATGATGCCGGAGGCCGGGTTCGACGGGCCCCGGGCTCGTGGCCATACGCCGCAGGTCGGCTTCGGTGGGATGAGGCCCGAAGAGAGACGCTCCTCCCTTCTGGATGGCCGCAGCCAGCCCCCCGAAGGCCGCAACCATCTCGCGGCACTCGCCACAGGCGGCCATATGGGCCTCGATGCGGGCGCGCCCGCCATCGTCGAGGCGGTCGGCGGCGTAGGCGGGCAGTTCGATCTGATAGTCGGCGTGGTCGCTCATCGGCTCACTCTGCTTGTGTATTGAAGTTCAGGCCATCCCGGTTCCATCGTTCGTCATCCGGAGCTCCGCCCCGGCCGCGGCTCCTGATGCTGAAAGAGCATTTCGCGGACACTTTCGAGGCAGCGGAAGAGCCGCGACTTCACCGTTCCGGACGGAACCTCCAGCATGGCGGCAATCTCTTCATAGTTTTTCGCGTCATAGAAATAGAGGCGGATGAGATCCCTGCATTCGTGCGAAGCGAGATCCAGGACGCGCCGCGCCAGCTCGAGATGGATGGCCAGGGATTCAGGATCGGTGTCTTCCGCGGGGCGATCCACTTCCTCGGACGGCGCCACCCAGCGCTTGCGGCGTCTGAGGGCTTCCAGCGATGCGATGCGGGCGATCCCCTGCACGTACACCCGCAGGTCGCGTGAGTCATCGAAGCGGCCCAGCTGGAGCCCCTCGAGGACTCTGGCCATGACATCCTGGAGCAGGTCGGGCCATTCTTCGCGCAGGGACCAGAACCGGGGAGAGGTCAGGGCGGCCGAAACCCACCGCATGACCTGACCCAGAGCGTCGGGATCGTTGTCGAGAAGCCTGCGTGCGATGCTCTGGTCGGTGTAGGGCACGGCCACCGAGCATAGGAAGGGGCGTACGGTCTGTCAACGGACGCAGAAACCAGGGAACCAGATGGCCCCAGAACGCAAGGATATGATGCCTGAGGAATGTCGTTGCGGTCCGAGTTCGTTGGGGGTATGAGAAGGTGATGCATCTTCGCGTGGCCGGGGCCGTGTGGGGAAGGCGCCTCCTGACGGGGGTGCTCATGCTTGGCTTGATGGGGCCGGTGCCGGCACAGAGCCCGGGCACAGATGCGCCTCCGGAGGCGACCTGGTACGCCGAGGCGCTCGTGGAATTCCAGGCGATCCGCTCCGACCCCAGGCGCCTCCCCGAAGCGGAAGCCGCCGGCAAGACTCTCCTGGCGCTCACCGTGGAGCGTCTGGGGGCCGACTCGGCCGAGGCCATCGAGGTCCGGGGTCTGCTGAGCCGCACCCTCATCGACATGGGCAAGAAGCGCGCGCCCGAGGCGGCGAGCCTCGCGCAGGAAGCGCTCGCCTCGGCCGACCGCCTGTACTCCGGGCAGGATCCGCGCCTGCGCCAGCCGCTGAAGGACCTCGGAAACGCGCTCGAGTACGTGGGCTCCTTCGCCGAATCGAGGGCCGTTCGCGTCCGGCTGCTCGATCTGTGCGAAGCACTCGCCGATCCCATGGATGCCTGCATCGGGGACGCGCTGGCCGACCTGGGCATGATCACGCGCCAGCTCGGCGACTTCTCCGGCGCCAGGCTGTACTTCGAGAGGGCCCTCGCGGCGCACGAAGCACGCAACCCGAATGACGCGCGCAGCGACATCGGACAGGTGCTCTACGCCCTCTCGGGCGTCTGCCGGCAGGAGGGGGACATCGATCAGGCCCTCGCCTTCGCCGAGCGGGGTGCGCGATTCCTGGAGGAGGTCTCCTCCCCGTTCCTCAACGTGATGCTGAACCAGCTGGCCGCCATCTACCGCGATCTCGGGCGATACGCGGAATCGCGCGACCTGCTGGATCGATGCCTCCGCGAATGGCGGAAGCTCCAGGGCGAAGAAGGCCCGAACGTGCTCACGGCGCTGAGCAGCCAGGCTCTGGTCATGTCGCGGCTCGGGGAGCACGCGGCCGCCCGGAGCCAGGCCGAGCAGGCGCTGCAGACCTACGCGCGCCGCGTGCCTCCCGAAGACCGCACGCTGGCCCCCTTTCTGAGAAACCTGGCCCTGGTCCATGTCGACGACGGGCAGGATGCGCTCGCCGAGCCGCTGGTGGAGAAGGCGCTCCGGGTGAAGGAGCTGGCCTACGGCCCGCATCACGACTCGCTGGCCACCCTCCTCGACCTGCTGGCCGGGATCGAGTACCGGCTGGGCCGCTACGACGAGTCGATGGAGCACGCCATGAGGGCGGAGTCGATCACCCGGGCGAACTTTCACGATGTCACGACCGTCCTGTCGGAACGGCAGGCATATCGCTACGAGGCCAGCCACGCCTCGAGCCTGAGGTTCGTGCTCTCCGCGCTCAGCCGGCCCGGAAGCCCGCGAAACGCCGGCCTGATCGAGAAGGCCTGGGACGACGTGGTTCTTTCCCGCGCCCTGGTGCTCGACGAGATCGCCTCGCGCGCCCGCGCCACCGCCGAGCTGCAGGAGCCGGCGGTCGCGGCGCTGGTCGGCGAGCTGCAGGCGGTGAAATCGCGTCTGGCGACCCTGGCGCTGCAGGGGCAGGGTCCCGGTGGGGCGCCCGGAACCGGCCCGGTGGCGGAGGCGCAGGCAAGCAAGGAACGCCTCGAGCGCGAGCTGGCGAGCCGGAGCGCCGAGTACAGGCGAGGCCGCGCGCGCCGGGAGACGCACCTGTCAGACGTGCGGGCGGCCCTGCCGCCGGACGCGGCCCTGCTCGCCTACGTGGAATTCGATCGCCTGGCCGACGCCGGATCCTCGGCCCCTTCCGCCTCCAGCTACGGCGCGTTCGTCCTGGCCCCCTCATCCCGCGAGCCGCAGTTCTTCTCCCTCGGATCGGCGCGTGAGATCGAGGCGCTGGTTCAGGCGTGGAGGGAAACCGCCTCCAGGGAGCTGTCGGGCCGCGAGCCGCTCATGGGCAACTCGGAGCGGGCGTACCGGGAGGCAGGCCGCCTGCTCAGAGAGAAAATCTGGGATCCGCTGGCCGCCGCGATCGGCGGAGCGAAGAAGGTGTTCGTGGTGCCCGACGGGGCGCTGCATCTCGTCAATATCGCGACCCTTCCGGCCGGCGAGGATCGATACCTCATCGAGTCGGAGCCGCTCCTTCATCATCTGTCCACCGAGCGGGACCTGGTCCGCAGGGCCGCGCGGCCCAACCCGTCGGCCAGCGCCCTGATCCTGGGCGCTCCGGATCTCGACGCCTCGCCCGCGACGGCCCCGGTGACCGGCGTGGCGGCGGCCGATCCCCGGCCCGTCCCATCCCGCGTCCGCGGAGCCGCCTCCCGGCCCGCATGCGGGAACTTCCGGTCGCTGCGGTTCGGGGCGCTGCCGGCCACGCGCGCCGAGATCTCGGACGTGGCGTCGCTCGTGAACGCGAAGCTACGCGCCGTCGAGCTGACCGGCCCCAAGGCCACCGAGGCGGCCTTCAAGTCCATGGCGCCCGGACGCAGAATCCTCCACATCGCGACTCACGGGTTCTTCCTTCAGGATGTGTGCCCCTCGGCCCTGGAGAGCGCGAGAGCCCAGGGGACCGGGACGGCGGCGGCCCTCTCGGAGGTCCCGGTGATCCGCGGTGCGGCCGACAACCCGCTGCTGCTGTCCGGACTCGCGCTGACGGGGGCCAACAAGCGCGGCGAGATCCCCGCCGCGGACACCGGGGCCGAGGACGGCATGCTGACCGCCGAGGAGGTCGGCGCCCTCGATCTCTCCGGAACCGAGTGGGCCGTGCTCTCGGCCTGCGAGACCGGCGTCGGCAAAGTGCTCCCCGGTGAAGGAGTGCTGGGCCTGAGGCGCGCTTTCGCCGTGGCCGGCGTGGGCACCCTCATCATGAGCCTGTGGCAGGTGGACGACGAAGCGACCCGCCTGTGGATGAAGGGCCTCTACGAAGGCCGCCTCACCGGGCGCTCCACCGCCGACTCCGTGCGGGAGGCCAGCCTGGCGATGATCAAGAAAAACCGCGACCGCGGCCGCACGACCCATCCCTTCTTCTGGGGCGGGTTCGTGGCCGAAGGGGACTGGCGGTAGGCAAGAAAAAGCCCGTTCCACGGCGGGCAGGCCGAGGAACGGGCTTCTGTCTTCCCACGACCCCGCGTTCGCGGGATCGAATCAGTACATCCCGCCTCCCGGGGGCATGGCCGGCGTCTTCTTCTCCTCCTCGGGCACCTCGTTGATGAGGGCCTCGGTGGTCAGCATCAGGCCGGCGATGCTCGCGGCGTTCTGCAGGGCGGTGCGGGTGACCTTGGTCGGGTCGATGATCCCCGCTTCGAACATGTCCACCCACTTCTCGCTGTAGGCGTCGAAGCCTTCGGTCTTCTTCTTGCTCTTGGCTTCGTTCACGACGACCGAGCCCTCGAGACCCGCGTTGTAGGCGATCTGCCGCAGCGGCTCCTCGAGCGCACGCCTCACGATGTTCATGCCGGTCGTGATGTCGTCGTTCTCGCCCTTCTTCTTGTCCAGGGCCGGAATGGCGCGCAGGTACGCGATGCCGCCGCCGGGGACGATCCCCTCCTCGACGGCCGCCTTCGTGGCGTGCATGGCGTCTTCGACACGAGCCTTCTTTTCCTTCATCTCGGTCTCGGTCGCGGCGCCCACCTTGATCACCGCCACGCCGCCCACCAGCTTGGCGAGGCGCTCCTGCAGCTTCTCGCGGTCGTAGTCCGAGGTGGTCTCCTCGACCTGCGCGCGGATCTGCTTGACGCGGCCCTCGATCTCGCCGGACTTGCCCTTCCCCTCGACGATGGTGGTGTTCTCCTTGTCGATGGTGATCTTCTTGGCGCGACCCAGGTCCTCCGTGCGGATGTTCTCCAGCTTGATCCCGAGGTCCTCGGTGATGCACTTGCCGCCGGTCAGGATGGCGATGTCCTCGAGCATGGCCTTACGGCGGTCGCCGAAGCCGGGGGCCTTGACGGCCGCGGCGTGCAGCGTGCCGCGCAGCTTGTTCACCACCAGCGTGGCCAGGGCCTCACCCTCGACGTCCTCGGCGATGATCAGCAGCGGGCGGCCCATCTTGGCCACCTGCTCCAGGATCGGGAGCAGGTCCTTCATGCTGCTGATCTTCTTCTCGTGGATCAGGATGTAGACGTCCTCGAGCACGCACTCCATGCGCTCGGGGTCGGTCACGAAGTAGGGGGACAGGTAGCCGCGGTCGAACTGCATCCCTTCCACCACCTCGAGGGAGGTCTCCATGCTCTTGGCTTCCTCGACGGTGATGACGCCGTCCTTGCCCACCTTCTCCATCGCTTCGGCGATGATCTCGCCGATCGTCTCGTCGTTGTTGGCCGAGATGGTGCCGACCTGCGCGATGGCCTTGCCGGCCACCGGCTTGGACAGCTTCTTGATCTCCTCGACCACGATCTCGACGGCCCGCTCGATCCCCTTCTTCAGGTCCATGGGATTGGAGCCGGCAGTGACACTTTTGACGCCCTCGCGCATGATCGCCTGGGCGAGCACCGTGGCGGTCGTGGTGCCGTCACCGGCCACGTCGGAGGTCTTGCTGGCGACTTCGCGCACCACCTGCGCGCCCATGTTCTCCTTCGGGTCGGTCAGCTCGATCTCCTTGGCCACGGTCACGCCGTCCTTGGTGCTGGAGGGGGAGCCGAACTTCTTCTCGATCAGGACGTTGCGTCCCTTGGGGCCTAGCGTCACCTTCACGGCGTCCGCCAGCTTGTTGACCCCGCGCAGGACGCTCTGCCGGCAATCCTCCGCGTAGGTGATTTCCTTGGCTGCCATCGTTTTCAAGACCTCCTTGGGTATGGGGGTTCGGGGGACTTACTGGATGATCCCGAGGATCTCGTCCTCGCGCAGGATGATGTGCTCCTCATCCTCGATCTTGATCTCGGTGCCGGCGTACTTGCCGAAGAGGATGCGATCCCCTGCCTTCACTTCCATCGGGATGCGCTTGCCGTCGTCGTCCAGCCGGCCGGCGCCGACCGCGATGACCTTCCCCTCCATCGGCTTTTCCTTGGCGGTGTCGGGGATGATGATCCCGCCCTTCACCTTCTCCTCGGCCTCGACCCGCTTGATCAGGACGCGGTCGAACAGAGGCTTCACCTTCATCTTGGACATGCACCCTCCTCTTGATTCAGTGTTTTGAGGTACTTACGGATGGGTTGCTGGCACTCGAACAAGGCGAGTGCCAACTATAAGAGAACCCCGAGTGACGTGTCAAGCCGACGAGGCCAAGTCGGCTTTCGTCCGGTTGCTCCGGATGGATCGATAGTTACTCCCGCCGTTAACACAAGTCTATTTATAACAATGGGTTACAGCTGGTCGCTGGTTGCCTGCCCGCCTCTATCCCCGTATATTTCGCGTCACCGACAGCGGCCATGCGTCTGCGGGAGTCAGTCGTGGCCGCGGTCCCGGGTGGGCGTCCCCTGACGCCCCGGGGCCAGCGGAGGGAGTCGGTACCTTGAGCGACATCGTTGTGCCGGACCGGGAGGCCATGACGACGAGGCTGCGCGAGATGGCCAGCCGCACGCCTGCGGGCTCTCACGGGTCGTTCGACGATATGGAGATCCGGCACCTGGCCGAAGTGGCCTGCAACCACGGCCTGCTCACGACCGACATCTTCCGGGACGATCGAGCCGGGCGCGTCCTGCGCTCGGAAGCGCCCCACGGCATCCCCCTCGGGGAGCTGCTCGGTCCTTCAAGCGATCTGGACGCCGGGACGATCCGCCAGGCCAGGCGCGTGCCCGACGACATCAAGATGGTGGGGGACAAGTGCCTGTTCGAGGTGGGCCTGATCGGCCGCCACTCGAGCGAGGGGCACGACCTGGTGCAGCTCGGGCGGCGCTCCTACCTGCTCGCCTCCCAGATCCTGGACGCGCTGTCGGAGGACCGCCGCCTGCGCGAGTTCTTCCGCCAGAACATGCTGTGGAACCTGCCGATCGAGGAAGAGGTGGTCTTCCTGCGGCAGTGCGGCACTCGATTCCACCACCACGTCGAGCTCCTTCGCTCTCTCAGGCTCGAGAACTTCAACAGCGGCACCACGCAGACGGAGGGGAACTCAGTGGATTCTCGGTCAGTTCCGGAAGCACGTGATCAGGCCAGCAGACCAGCGGACCGACCGAACCGCCCGCGGGACGCGGAGGCCACGCCGGCCCCGCCGCTGGCGGGCTCGGGCCTCGAGGGACTGAATCGCAGGCACTCGGACGCCGGCTTCGCCGGCGGGATGATGGAGGAGCGCCCCGAGTTCTTCAACGAGGATCTGCCGGCCGCCGTGGGCGTGAGCGAGATGGACCGGCTCCCCCGCAAGGACCTCCTCTCTCTCTACGAGCGGATGCTGCTGTTCAGCGGCCTGGACATCGAGGACCTGCGCGAAGAGCTCAAGCGGGTGGTGATCGACCAGCAGGATGCCGTGGACAGCCTGTGCGACGAGCTGTCGCTGTACGCCGCCGGGACCCAGAGCCTGAGCCGCCCCGCGTCGTACTTCTTCGTGGGCCCCACCGGCGTGGGGAAGAACCACCTCGTGGAGAGCCTGGTCCGCTGCCTGGAGAAGCGCTGGGACTTCCAGATCCCGATGCTCCAGCTCGAAGGGCCGCAGTACACCTATCCGTCCGACATCAACGAGCTGAAGGGAGCGGCCCGGGGGTTCATCCGCAGCGACGAGGAAGGGATCCTCACGGAGTTCTACTCCCGGTCGTCGCAGTCGCCCTACTCGGTGATCCTGGTCGACGAGGTCGAGAAGAGCCATCCCCAGCTGCGCAAGTTCTTCCTCTCGCTCATGGACCGCGGCACGACCATGGACAACCGCGGCCAGATGCTCAACTTCGTGAACTCGATGATCGTGTACACGTCCAACATCGGGTACAGCCGCCTCCAGACCTCCACCAAACCGATCGGGTTCCGCGACGATGGTGAGCTTGAGAACCTGAGAGACATGGAGGTCATGAAGGACCTCAAGAAGACGCTGTCGCCCGAGTTCGTCAACAGGCTGACCATCATCCGGTTCGGGGCGCTGTCGCGTAACAGCATCGACTCGATCTTCGATCTGGAGTTCGAGCGCATCGCCAACCGCTACTCCACGATGCACGGCATGGAGCTGACGGTCACGCCTCGCGCCAGAGGAGAGCTGCTCCACCGCGGGTACAACCCGGAGTTCGGGGCCCGGCCGATGGCCAGGCTGCTCAACATCGTGTGCAACATCGAGGTGAGTAAAAAGCTCAAGCGCGACGAGATCCGCTCGCCGCGTGCGGACCGCACCCTGAGGGACTACATTCGCGAGGTGAAGGAGGGCAAGCGGGCCTATGACCCGCTGTCCGTGCAGCGCCGCGTGATGAGCACGGCGCGCATCCAGGTTCCCTACAAGGGCATCGCCGTGGACTTCGACGGTGGAGAGTTCCTCTACCTGCCCCAGGGCCGGGAGAGAGGTTCGCACTAACACGGGGGGTTCCCTACGGGCGCGTCGCTTCTCGAAAGCCTCCAATCGGTCATCGAGAAGACGTACGATCTCGATACCGGGGTGGAGGACATCGGCCGGTTCGTGATCGGCGACGCCGGCTACCTCGCCCTGTACGGTGACGGCGAGCCCGCGCGCCGCGTGACATCGGCAGGTGCCTCCGCATCAGGCTCCCTGCCGGGCGCCCGCACGCTGCTGCGGGAGGCGGGCTCCGGGCTGGCGGTCTGCATCTACTACCCGGACCACCTGGTGTCCTGCCTGGAGCGCCACGATCCCACCCGGCGCCTCGACGACGGCAACGTGGACGCCCTGGCCGTGCTGGTGGAGGAGCTGGACCACTTCCTGACCATCGCCGAGCGGTTCCGCCGGGGGGGCGTGATGTCGCTTCTCGAGCTGGAGCTGCACGCCAACATCACCAAGTACCTCGTCTTGAAGCTGTTTCTCGCCAAGCACCGCAGGGTGCAGCGCCTGGCGCCGTCCGACACCGCCTGGATCCGCTACCACCTGTTCGACAAGGC
Source organism: Candidatus Polarisedimenticolia bacterium (assembly GCA_050747525.1). GTDB lineage: Bacteria > Acidobacteriota > Polarisedimenticolia > JACPZX01 > DASXTC01 > JBOGOC01. The sequence goes on from JBOGOC010000093.1 coordinate 49,148, forward strand.
TGAGTTCGCCGAGCAGGACCCCGACCTTCAGGCACGCTACCGCGACGCGGCCCGCCTCGCGGCACGGTACGTCGGGGCGCTCGACCTCATGCCTCCGGACCGCCGGCTCGCCGAGCTGCGCCGCTTCCACCGGCTCTCCCCGCAGGCCAAGCACGCCCGCATCGCATCCCTGAGCTGAGCCCGGGCCCGCTGCACCCCCATTCCTCTGCAACTCAAGGGGGGCGGGCATCGTATAATCGGCCCACACCCTTGATGCGGAGGTCCGGCCATCATGTCCAGAACGAAGAGACGGCGCTGGGTTCTGGGCGTCGTGTCCCTGCTTGTTGTCTCGGCCATCGTCCTCACTGTCTCCTATCGCCAGGCGCTTTTCGCGCGCGACAAGAAGGGGCCCGGTCCCGACGATCTCGACCTGCGGGTCGGCAAGGCGGAGATCGCGGATGTCCAGATCGCGGTGACCGAGGTGGGGACCATCGAGCCCGTGGTCAAGGTGGACGTGAAGTCGACCCTGTCGGGCACGGTGAAGGCCATCCTGGTGCGCGAGGGGGACCGCGTGAAGGCGGGGCAGACCCTGGCGCGCGTCGAGCCCGACGTGAACCAGGCCAAGACCCTCTCGGCCGTGCGCTCGGAGGTGACCGTGGCGGGCATCAATCTCGAGAAGGCCCGCAAGGACCTGGAGTCGAACAAGTCCCTCTTCCAGGAGGGGTACATCGCCGAAGAGCTGATGCGGCAGCTCGACCAGAGGTTCGATATGGCCCAGGAGGAGTACAACCAGGCCCAGACCGAGTTCAACATCGTCGTGCAGAGCGGGATCCCGCTGGACAAGGAAATCTCCACAGCGGGCTCGGTCAACGTGCTGGCTCCCATGGACGGCTACGTCATCAAGAAGAACATCGAGATCGGCCAGACCGTGATGAGCGGCGTCTCCTCCTTCAACGAGGGGACGGCCATGTTCACGGTGGCGGACGTGAGCTCCATGCTGATCAAGGCCTCCATCAACGAGGTGGAGGTGGGGCGTGTCCGGCTGAAGCAGAGGGTCGAGGTCACCGTGGACGCCTTCCCCTACCGGCGCTACGGCGGCGCTGTCACTCACATCTCGCCGGCGGCGCGGCTCAAAGACAAGGTCAAGGTGTTCGACATCGAGGTGTCTCTCGACGAGCAGAACCCCGATTTCCGAGCGGGAATGACCGCCAACATCGAGGTGAAGGGGGACCGGGTGGAGAAGGCGCTCAGCGTTCCCATCGAGGCGATCTTCCGGCGGGCGTCCGGTGAAGCGGTGTACGTCCTGAAGGACGAGTTCGAGGAGCCCAAGGCGGGCGAAAGGCCGGCCAAGCGCAATGCCTCCGGCAAGATCGACGTCTCGGAGTCGTGGCAGCGTTTCTTCGAGGAGCGTCCGGTGAAGGTGGGCCTGGCCAGCCTCGAGCGGGTGCAGGTGCTGGACGGCCTGGCTGAGGGGGTGAAGATCGCCCTGGAAGACCCCTCCAAACCCCGTGTGATCTCCCAGGACTGAGGCGGCCGTGCCAGGAACCGGCGAACCCGTCATCCAGATCGAAAACGTCCACAAGATGTACGACGCGGGCGAGTCGCAGGTGCACGCCCTGCGCGGCGTGACCCTCACCATCGAGCGCGGCGAATACGTGGCCATCATGGGCCCGTCGGGCTCGGGCAAGTCCACCCTGATGCACATCGTCGGGCTGCTGGACGTTCCCACCAGCGGCGACTACACGCTGGCGGGCGAGAAGGTCTCGGGGATGACCGGCTGGTCGCTGGCGCGCGTGCGCAACCGGCGCATCGGCTTCGTCTTCCAGACCTACAACCTGCTGCCGCGCGCTTCCATCCTGAGGAACGTGGAGCTCCCCCTGATGTACGCGGGCGCCTCGCGGTCGAAGCGCCGTGAGCGGGCCGGGGAGCTGCTGTCCATGCTGGGGCTGAAGGAACGGGTCAAGCATCTCCCCTCGCAGCTCTCGGGCGGGCAGCGGCAGCGCGTGGCCATCGCCCGGGCCCTGGCCAACGATCCGGCCATCGTGCTGGCCGACGAGCCCACGGGCAACCTCGACACCAAGACCGGCGAGGAGATTCTGGAGATCTTCGACCGCCTGAACAAGCAGGGGCACACCCTCATCCTGGTCACGCACGATCATGCCGTGGCCGCGCGGGCCCACCGCATCATCACGCTCGTGGACGGCCAGATCGTGAAGAGCGGCCTGGCGGCATGACCATCCTGGAATCGATCGCCGACGGGGTCACCGACATCAACGCGCACCGGGGGCGCACCTTCCTTCAGGCGGTGGGGGTCATCCTGGGCGTGGCGTCAGTGGTCACGGTGCTGGCGCTGGTGGACGCGGGCCGGCGCCGGAGCCTCGAGTTCATGGCCGAGGTGGGGGGGCTCACCAAGGTGCTGGTGGCGAACCAGCCCATCCGCGAGACCACCCGCACCGCCATGCAGCTCTCCAACGTCGGCCTCACCTACGATGACGCGGAGGCGCTGCGGGTGCTCCCCATGGTGACGCAGGTCGATCCCATCGCCATCGAGCGGCTGATGGTGCGCAATGGCGATCACCAGAAGGAGATCTCCGTGGACGGGGTGACGTCGGACTACCAGACGGTCTACAAGTTCTTCCCGGCCCGGGGACGGTTCGTCTCCGCCGATGACGTGAGCAAGGCGACGCGCGTGGTGGTGCTGGGAGACACGGCGGCGCGGGACATCTTCGGATCGGACGACCCGCTCGGACGCACGCTGTTCGTGGGCGACGTGGGGATGACCGTGGTGGGGGTCATGCAGCGCAAGGAGTACTTCTTCAACCAGGGGACCTACAACGCCCTGGAATGGATGAACCGCAAGGTCATGATCCCGCTCACCACGGTCCACAAGCGCTTCACCGGCGATCCGGACGGCAAGGTCGCTTACATCAACGCGGTGATCGACAAGCCGCAGAACATCCCCCTCGCCAAGGCGGAGATCGAGACGCTCCTGCGCCGGCGACACCGGGGCGTGGCGGACTTCGTGGTGTGGGATCGCGCCTCCCGGCTCCAGCAGCAGGAACAGCAGAGCCAGCAGATGAATATCGTCTTCCTGTCCGCGGGGGCGGTCTCGCTGCTGGTGGGCGGGGTGGTGATCATGAACATCCTCCTGGCGTCGTTCCAGGAACGTGTTCGCGAGGTGGGGGTGCGCAAGGCCCTGGGGGCAAACCCGCTGCACATCACCGCCCAGTTCCTGGTGGAATCGGTGCTGGTGACGCTGCTGGGAGGAGCGGTGGGGATCGTGCTGGGCTTGGGGTTCACCCGTGTCGTGTCGTCGCTCATCGATCAGCCCGCGGTGATCACGCCTCGGATGGCGCTGATGGGCTTCGCCACGTCGGTGGCGGTGGGGATCTTCTTCGGCTTCTATCCGGCCGTGAAGGCGGCCCGCCTGAGCCCCGTCCAGGCGCTGCGGTACGAGTGACGGCGTGAGCCTCTTCGAGATCCTCACCTCGGGATGGACCCAGATCCGCTCGCACAAGCTCCGCTCCTTCCTCACCCTCATCGGGATGATCCTGGGGACCTTCTCCATCATCTTCATGACCTCGATGCTCAACGGCATCATCGTGTCGGTGTGGGATGGCTTCGAGGACCTGGGGTACGACGGGGTGATGTACGTGGTGGCCAGGCCGCCCCGCGACTCGGTGGAGCGGGCGAGGTTCGCGCAGTCCGTGGGACTGCGCCCCGAGGACGCCGACGTCCTGATGGGCCGCGCCGAGCTGGTGGAAGCCGTGGCTCCCGTGCAGCGGCTGGAGCTGGTCGTCGAGCACGCCAACGTGCGCCGGGAGGTCCGCGTGGAAGGCGTCACGCCGTCCTACGCGGAGGTGCGCCGCCGCAAGCCCGCAGAGGGGCGTCTCATCAATGAGAGCGACATGCGCGGGTTCCACCGCGTGTGCGTGCTCGGCCACCGGCTCCGGCTGCGCCTCTTCGGGACCGCCAATCCCCTCGGACGGGACATCACCCTGGGGGGCACGCGGCTGACCGTCGTCGGGGTGGGCCCCAAGCTCGGCAACCAGTTCGTCGATGACGACGACTTCATCCAAGAGATGGAGGGGATGCAGGTCCCGCTGAGCACCCTGCGGCGCTACTTCGCGGGAGTGGAGTCGAACCTCGCCTTCATCGCGGTGAAGACCGCCGCCTACAAAGAGCTCCCGACGGTGAAGGCCGAGATCCTGGCCTCCCTGTCGGCCGCGCACCATGGGGTCGGTGACTACCGCGTGGAGGACATCGCGCAGGAGATGGTCAAGCAGCGGGATCAGGTCGAGCAGATCATCGTGAACTGGCAGGTCGTGCTCGGGACCATCGCCGGGATCTCTCTGCTGGTGGGCGGCATCGGACTGCTCTCCGTCATGATCATCTCGATCAACGAGCGCCTCTACGAGATCGGGATGAGAAAAGCCGTGGGAGCCAGCGACGTCGGCATCTTCTTCATGTTCCTGATCGAGTCCATCACGCTGGCCATGACGGGCGCCTGCGTGGGGGTGGGCCTGGGGCTGGGCGCCGTGCGCGCCCTCGCGGGGTTCTTTCCGTCCGGACTTCCCGTGGACATGGGAGGGGTCGTGATGGCCCTGGGGATCGCGGTGTCCCTGGGGGCCGGCTTCGGCGTGTGGCCGGCGCTCAAGGCCTCGCGGATGGCGCCGGTGGACGCCATGCGGGCGACCTGAGCCTCATTTGTCTCCTTCCATCTCCTTGCGCAGGCTCAGCGGGCGCATGTCCGTCCAGACCTCGTTCACGTACGCCAGGCACTCGGCCTTCGTGCCGGTCTTGCCGCCGTCGCGCCACCCCGCCGGGTTGTCGCGGTCGGCGGGCCAGATCGAGTACTGCTCCTCATGGTTGACGACGACCTTGTAGATCGTCGTGTCCTCGCTGTCGTCCTCGTGCATGACGTCCCTCCTCCATTGCGATTCGTTCAGGTTGTGGCGCCGGCCGGATCGGGGGCGGGCGAGACGACCGCGGCCTCGTCCAGCCGTCGCAGTGGCTCGCTGGTCCAGGCCAGCAGAGCGGTGAAGATGCTGAGCGACCCCATCGTCACGAAGATGATGGGGACGCCGACGCGGTCCGCCAGGGGGCCCGCCACCAGAGAGGCGAGGGGCATGGCGGAGGCCGCCGTCATCGAGCGCGTCACGAAGACCCGTCCTTGAAGCTCGGCCGGCACGGTACGCTGCCATACGACCAGGTTGCACCCCAGCATCAGCGGCTCGCAGAAGAAATAGACCATCGCGGCGGCGGCCAGCAAGGGGACCGAGCGGGTCAGCCCGACCATCGCCACGCCGGCTCCGCCCAACGCGGCGAACGCCACCGCCCCCAGCGCAGGGCGGCGAGGGCCGCCCCACACGCCCATCAGAGCGCCTCCGCTCAGCATCCCCACGCTCCCGATGGACAGGATTGTCCCGAGCGCGGCCGGCGTGGAGAGGCTCAGCACCAGCGGCGTAAAGAGCACAGCGGCCATTTCGGTGAAGAAGCTCACGGCCGTGAACATCAGCAGCAGCGCGGTCAGGTCGCGCCGCCCGAAGATGTAGCGCAGGCCGAAGAGAACGTCCTCGCGGTAGGAGGCGGAGTGCCGCCGAGGCGAAGCGGGCCCGTGCGCGTCGGGAGCCATGGAAAGCATCAGGATCGAGACGCCGAAGGTGGCCAGGTCTATCCACGCGATGCCGGAGAGTCCGATGACCGGCAGGAGCGCCCCGCCCAGCAGGGGCGCCAGGATCATGGAGATCCCGTTGGCCATCTGGGTCAGCCCGCTGGCACGCCCCAGCTGCTCGCGCGGGACGAGCGTCGTCACCAGGGCGGCATGGATGGACCACTGCAGCGCGGTGGCGATGGCCATGACCGCGACCACGAGACAGGACAGCGGCAGGGAGAGATGGTCGCCTCGTGCCATCCATGCAACGAGGCAGGTGGCCGAGGCCGCGATGAAGTCACAGCCCATGAGCAGCCGCCGTCGGCTCCAGCGATCGATGAGCGGCCCTGCCAGCGGAAGCACGATCAACGGCGGGGCGGCCGCGCAGAACGTCATGAGCGTGAAGCGTGCGGCCGATTCGGTCTGCTGGTAGACCTGGATCCCGATGGCCAGGGCGGTCATGCCTGAGCCGATCAGGGAGACCAGCTGCCCGACCCAGATCATCAGGAAGGCCCGCACGCCCCGGTCACGCAGCAGCGTCGTCATGCCGCCTTCGCCTCGCGCAGCACGGGAAGGGTCCCCAGCGCCTGCGGCAGGATCCAGCCCGGACCCCGGTTCGAGGATGCGATCGCCTCGTCGAGAGAGGCGTGCCCGATCATTCCCATCCGCTTCACCGCGTCCGGGGGCAAGTCGCTGACGAGCCGCACGCGGTAGCGCTCGGACTTCCAGCGTATCCCCCAGGCCGTCTGCCCGTTGAGCTTGTAGCTGTGGATGAGCATCCGGGCGGTGGCATCGGCCCCGCCGGGCACGAACCAGTCGAGGAAGTCAGGCCGGCCGAGCCCTTCGGGGCAGGCGGCGAGCAGGATGAGATCTCCGCCGTCCTCAAGGACCATGCGCGCATGCTCCATCGCCTTGTGCGACTGGATCATGTTGATGTCGCGCGGGGCGCCGCCGCAGCTCGCGATGACCAGCGGGCGGCGCTCGGGCGCGGCAACCCGGTGCGCCTCGCGGTAGGCCGCGCAGCCGCGGCGATGCGCGGCCAGGACGTCCCCCGCGTACAGGGCGGTGACGCGGTCGGCGCCGTCCAGCACGGTGTTGACCAGGAATGCCGGGCCGAAGATCCGGGCCGCCTCGTCCATGTCCTCGCTCACGGGGTTGCCATCCAGCCGTCCCGATTCCACGCCCGCCGTGCGCGACAGCGTCGAGCGATCGAAGGCCAGCAGGTGGTTGGCCTGGATCGATCGCTCGGAGGCCGATGCGGGGAGGAGCGCCTTGCGCCCGCCGCTGAAGCCGGCGAAGTAATGGAATCCGATGGCCCCGACCAGAATGACGTGATCGCAGTCGACGAGCCGCCGGTTTATCTCCACCGGCGTGCCGCGCGAGGTGGTGCCGAGGAGAACGTTCCCGTCGGCGTGAAAGGCGTCATGATGGCTCACCGTCACGCGGCGAGCCGCTTCCTCTCCCACGATGCGGACGATCTCGCGCGACGAAGGGGGCCGGTGGGTCCCGGCTCCCACCAGGAGCTCGATGCGCCCGGCGGGAACGCCGCGCGCTTCCAGGACCTTCAGGAGCGCCGCGCACACCCGCTCGGAGCCGCTCGCCCGCGTGGCGTCCGGAACCACGAGGCACACGCGGCCCTCCGTCCCGATGAGCTCCTCGAGGGGAGGCGAGCCGATGGGGGCCTGCAGCCGCTCAAGGATCTGCCGGTCGTCCAGCTCGCCGGGCCCATCTTCTGCGGGCCGCAGCACCTCGAAGCGTGCTGGGTCGTAGGACAGGAGGACCTGCCGATCCCCGTAGCCCAGCGAGACGCGGGCCAGGCGGCCCGGGTCAAGCATGGCGTGCCTCCTCCCGCGGGGAGGTCTCGTTCATGGAGCGCAGTGCCCGGGCCAGGCGCGCCACCCCCTCCTGGAGGACATCGGGAGGGCTGAAGCTGAAGCTGAGCCGCAGCGTCGAGCGGTCCGGCGGCGTGTCCCCGGCGGCGAAGGCTGCCCCCGGCAGGAAGGCCACGCGCTCGGTTTCGAGGGCGACCTCGAACAGTTTCCCGGCGTCGATGCCGTCCGGCAGCTCGACCCATGTGAAAAACCCGGCCTGCGGAAGGGACCAGCGCGTGCCGGGCGGGAAGGATGCGGCCACCGCCGCCAGCAGGGCGTCGCGCCGCCGCGCGTACTCGGCCCGGAGCGTCTCCAGGTGCGGCTCGAACCCTCCCGACGCCACGAACCACGCCACGGCGCGCTGGCCCAGGGTCGCCGTGTTGATATCGCTCGCCTCCTTGAGCGACGAGAGAGGGGCCATGAACCGCTCGGGCCCGACGATCCAGCCCGTGCGCAGGGCGGGGGCCAGCGTCTTGGAGAACGAGCCGAGGTAGAAGATCCATTCGTCATCGAAGGCGCGCAGGGCAGGGGGGATCTCCGTGTAGGACAGCATCCCGTAGGCATCGTCTTCGAGGATCGGAAGGCGGTGCCGGCGGGCGATGCCGGCCAGCCGCCGGCGCGACGCGAGGGGCATCGAGACCCCCAGCGGGTTGTGCGCGTCGCTCATCGTGTAGAGGAGCGAGGCCCGCAGGCCCCTCTCGAGATCCACCTCGAGCGCGTCGAGGTCGATCCCCGTGTCGGACCGGGCGGGGATGGTGTGGACCCGTGCTCCCGCGGCCGCCAGCGCCTGCTGGAATCCGGTGTAGCAGTGGCGCTCCACGACGGCGGTGGCCCCGGGATCGAGAAGCAGGCGCGCCAGCAGCGACATCCCTTGCTGCGCTCCCGAGGTGATAAACACCTGCTCGGGACGGCACGAGACGCCGCGGCGTCTCATGAGGCCGGCGACGAACGACCGCAGCTCGGAGGCAGGAGGTCCGTATTGCAGGGCGCGTGTGTCTCCCGCGAGACACCCCGCGATCCCTCGGGCCAGCTCGGATGTCGGGAACAGCTCGGGAGCGGGGAGCCCCAGCGCAAGCGACAGGATGCCGGGCCCGGCCGTGGCCGACAGCATCTCCTCCAGGGCGGAGCGGCGCAGCGCGCCGGTCCACGCGGCCATGGAGGGACCGTTCACAGATTCCCCCTTGCTGCCTGCTCGCGCTCGACCGCCTCGAACAGGGCGCGGACGTTCCCGCCGCCGAAGCCGCGCGCCCCTTTCCGCTGCACCACCTCGAGAAAGCCGGTGGGCCGGCCCGTGACCGGCTTGGTGAAGACCTGCAGCAGGTACCCCCAGGCATCGCGATCCACGAGCACTCCCAGGTCCTTCAGCTCGGCCACGTTTTCCTCGATCTCTCCGACGCGCTCGCGCAGGCCGTCGTAGTACATGTCGGGGGTCTGCAGGGCCTGGAGCCCGCCGGCGCGCAGGGTCCGGACCGTGGTGGCGATGTCGCTGGACAGAAGCGCCAGATGCTGCGCCCCGGCTCCTTTGTGGTAGTCGAGGTACTCGTCGATCTGTGATTTCCCGTGCCCGTGCGCCGGCTCCATGAGCGGCAGCTTGACGGCGCCGTTGTCGCTCTGGACCACCTTCGAGTTCATGGCGCTGCGCTCCGTCACGATGTCCTCGTGGTGCATCTCGCGGAAGCCGAACGCCCTCTCGTAGAAGTCCATCCAGTCTCCCAGCGCCCCCTGCTCGACGCAGCAGGCGACGTGGTCGACGGCGGTCAGTCCTCCCGGACGCGGGGGCCGGAAGAGGTCCCACGGCCGGAAGCCGGGGAGGAATTCATCGGAGGATTGTCTGCGCTCGACGAGGGAGTGGATGGTGTCGCCGAAGGTCCGGACGGCCGCGCGCCGCACGGGCCCGGAGGCGCCGGACAGCAGGGTGGGCTCTTCGATGGGCTCGGCTCCCGCGGCGAGGCACCGGTCGAAGGCACGTGCCGCATCATCCACCTGGAGGGCGACATCCCGGATGCTGTCGCCGTGGTTTCGCACGTGCTCGGCCACCGGCCCGCCGGGGGCCAGAGCGTTGGTGAAGACCAGCCGGATGTCCCCCTGCTGCACCACGAAGGACTGCCGGTCGCGCAGCCCGGTTTCCAGGCCTGCCTGGGCGAGCGATCGGAACCCGAGGGCGTGCGTGAAGAAGTAGGCCGTGACGAAGGCGTTGCCGACGCAATACTCGATGTGATCGATTCTCTTGAACATGCTGGTCCTCCCTTGCTTCAATGCTGCTCGACGATGGCCGCGACCGTGCGCGCGCCTTCTCCTTCCAGGATCGACTCGTGGGACCCGAGGGCCCATGCAAGAGTGAGCCGGCCCCGTACCAATCCTTCCCATCCCAGCGCGTCGTCGTGGGATGTGGAGGCCGATTCGGTCCCGCGCACCACGACGACGTCCCCCTCGTAGGGTCTCGGGCGATAGTCGCGTGCCGCGGCGACCCGAGCCTCCATCCCGGCGATCCAGGTGAGCGCGTCCCTCTCATCCACCCCGGCGGGAAGCGCGTCGGGCGAGATTGCGGGAACCGCGTCCTCCATCCCCGGCCGCGGCGCGGATGCATCCAGCAGGATGAGCGCTCCTACGGTGCGTCCCTTCTCCCGCAGCTGCCGCGCGGTCTCGTAGGCCACCAGTCCGCCATAGGACCAGCCCACAAGGTGCACGGCGCCCGATCCGAGGGTGCGGCCGATCTCGTCGGCCCAGTGGGCACCGGCCTTCTCGACATCCGCCGGGGCGCGGCCATCCATCCCGTGGATGGCGTACACGCTGCGGCGCCGATCCAGGTGCGCGGCGAGGCGTGCGAAGTCGGCGACACCTCCCCCCGCGGCATGGAAGCAGACCACGGGAGGCAGGCCGGATCCGGAGCGGATCCTCACGAGCGGGGAAATGTCCCGGCCACCGGGCGGGCTCTCCGTGCCGCGCCACAGAGCGGCGAGGCCCGCCACGGTCGGCTCCCGGAAGACGGCCGCCACCGGGAGATCCAGGCCCAGCTCGCGGCGCAAGGACCCCACCAGCCTCACCGCCAGCAGCGAATGACCTCCGGCCTCGAAGAAGCTTTCCTCGACGTCGACCGTCTCGAGGGCGAGCGTCTCGCCCCAGACCCGCGCAATCGCCCGCTCCTGATCGTCGCGCGGCGCCATGTCTCCGAGGCGCCCGCGCACGGCAGGCGCGGGGAGGGCCCGCCGGTCGACTTTGCCGGTTCGGGTGCGCGGCATGCGCTCCAGCACCACGATGTCTGCCGGCACCATGTAATCAGGGAGGAACTGCCGCAGCGCGGCGCGCAGCCGCGAGGGGTCGGGCTCGACTCCCGGAGCCGGCACGATGTAGCCGATCAGGGAGGGGCCGTGTCGATCGGCACGAAGGCTCGCCACTCCCTCGCGCACGCCGTCCAGGCGGGCCAGGGCAGCCTCGATCTCCCCTAGTTCGATCCGGTAGCCTCGCAGCTTGACCTGCCCGTCGCGGCGTCCCATGAAGACCAGCGAGCCGTCCGCTCTCCTCCGCCCGATGTCACCCGTGCGGTACAGGCGCGCTCCCGGCTCGGAGCAGAACGGATCGGGAACGAAACTCCATGCCGTCTCGGCCGGCCTGCCGGCGTAGCCGCGGGCCAGACCGATCCCGCCGATGTGGATCTCCCCCAGGGCCCCCACCGGGACAGGCTTCATCCGATCGTCCAGACAATGGAGGGTCGTGTTGTCCACCGGCAAGCCGATCGGAATCGGGTCCCGGATCTCACTGTCCGGACTCACCGTGTGATCGCTGGCCAGGATGCAGGTCTCGGTGGGCCCGTAGGAGTTCACCAAAGCAAGACGGCCGCAGGCGGCGCGCAGCAGCGCCGCCGCCCTGGCGGCGGAGGGACTCTCCCCTCCCGTGATCAGCAGTCGCAGAGGAGGGGGGATCTCCGCCGGCGCGCGCGCCACATGATCGGCCAGCTCGTGCACCAACCCGACGGGCAGGGTCGCCACCGTGAGACGGGCCTCCTTGACGTGATCCAGGAATCCGGCCGGAGTCTCTCCCTGAGGGTCCGGGTGCACGACCACCGTCGCGCCGGCCGCGAGCGCAGGCAGGATCTCGCTCAGGGAAGCGTCGAACAGCGGCGAGAGGAAGTGCAGGACACGATCTCCGGGGCCGAGGCGCATGCGCGCCGCCATCGCCAGGGTTCGATCGGCGAGCGAGCGATGCTCCACGATCGACCCTTTCGGCTCACCCGTCGATCCCGAGGTGAAGATGACGTAGGCGGCCTGGGAAGGGCTCCCCATGGGGAAGGCCGGGATGCGCGTCTCCGCCAGGTCCAGCGCATCGAGGAGGATGACAGGCGGACCGTCCACGGGAAGCGCGCGATGCAGCCCTCGTTCGGAAACCACCGCGCGCACGGCGGTCACACGCATCATGGCGGCCATCCGGGCAGGCGGCAGCGACGCGTCGAGCGGCACCAGCACGCCGCCCGACTTGAAGATGCCGAGGAGCCCCGCGATGGAGGAGCTCCTGCGTCCGGCCAGCAGGGCGACGCTTTGCTCGGGACCGACACCGGCCGCCCGGAGGCGGAGCGCGATCCGGCCGGCCATCGCGTCCAGCTCGCCGTAGCTGAGCGGCCCGTCTTCGTCCAGCACCGCCACGGCGCCTGGAGCGCGGGCGGCCTGCTCTTCGACGAGGGCATGCACGACGCGTGCGGGCCGCTCGACGCGGGTCGCGTTGACGCGAGCCTCCAGGCCGCGCTCGTGCGGTGGGCGCAGGTCGATCTCCTCGACCAGCCGGTCCGGCTCCTGCCCCAGGGCGCGCACGAGGGTCTCCAGCCCCGAGACGAAGCGGCGAGCCGTCTCCGGCTCGAACAGATCGGCGTCGTAGTGAAGCGATCCGAGGACCTTCCCCCCCTCGCAGGCCATGCCGAGCGAGAGATCGAACGCCGTCGCGCCCGTGTCGGCCGCGAGCGGCTGGAAGGCCAGGCCGGCTGCCGGCACCGCCGGCGCCGCGGGCTGCTGCAGAGCGAACATGGCATCGAAGAGGGGGTTGCGGCTCACGTCCCGATCGACGTGGAGCGCATCCACGATCGCCTCGAACGGAACGTCCTGGTGCGCCGCCGCGTCGAGCATCGTCTCGCGCACCCGACGCAGCAGCCCGCGCATGGTCAGCCCGGCGTCGACACGCGTGCGCACGGGCAGCGTGTTGGAGAAGAAACCGATGAGCCGCTCCGTCTCTTCGAACGCGCGATTCGCAATGGGGGTACCGACAACGACGTCGTCGCTCGCCGCGTGACGCGCGAGGAGGGCCTGGAAGCAGGCGAGCAGGGCGTGGAAGAGAGACGCTCCCTCGGCGCGCGCGATCCGCTCGAGCGCGGCGACCTCGCGTGGCGGCAGCTCGAAACCCAGACTCGCGCCCCGCAGTCCCCGGCTCGCGGGACGCGGCCTGTCGGTCGGCATCTCGAGCCGTTCCAGGCCGTCGAGCCGGGCGCGCCACCAGGCGAGCTGCCGCTCCAGCTCGCCTCCCTCAAGCCAGGAGCGCTGCCAGGCGGCCCAGTCGGCGTACTGGATCGGCAGATCGGCCAGGGGAGACGAGTCACCGGCGGCAAAGGCCCCGTAGAGGAGCGCGAGCTCTTCCGCGAGCCGATCCATCGACCAGCCGTCGGTGACGAGGTGGTGGAGCACGAACGACAGGAGGTGTTCCCGCTCGCCGGTTCTCATCAGCAACGCGCGCCAGAGGGGATCGCGCTCGAGGTCGAAGGGCGTGGCCGCCTGTTCATGGATGCGGCGCATCGCCTCGCGGGTTGGATCGTCGGAGCGGGCCAGGTCCTCGATCGCGAGCACCTGGGAGCGTGGCGCCGCGAAGATCGAGGCGGGTTCGTCGCCCGTCTCGACGATCCGGGTGCGCAGCACCTCATGCCGTCGATCGATCTCGGAAAGCGCACGATCCAGGGCGCCGGTGTCCAGGGCGCCCGCTATCCTGAAGGCCCCGGCAACGTTGTAGACGGCGCTGCCAGGCGCCAGCCGGTCGAGGAACCAGAGGCGCTGCTGGGCGTGCGACAGCTTCCGGCGTATCACGTCCGGCGCCCGCGGGATGCATGGTCGGGCGACGGCCTCCTGCCTGCGATCGCCCGAGAGAGACGCGAGCGTCTCCACGGTCGGCGCCTCGAAGATGGCCCGCAGCGGCAGCTCGACGCCGAGAGCCGTGCGCAGGCGGGAGATCACCTGCGTCGCGAGCAGGGAGTGGCCGCCCAGCTCGAAGAAGTTGTCCGTCACGCTGACACCATCGATCCCGAGGACCTCCTCCCACACGCGCGCGATCTCGCGTTCGACGGGGCTTCGGGGGGCCACGGCGACCCCCCTGCGGGACGGAGCGCCGCCGGGCGGTGGCAGCGCGCGGCGGTCGATCTTCCCGTTCGGTGTCAGAGGCAGCGCGTCAAGCACGATGAAGGTGGATGGGACCATGGTCTCCGGGAGGCGTCCGGCGGCGAATGCCCGCAACATCGGCATGAGAGTCGCCGCGACGGTGCCGCGCACCGGAGTGTTCGCGAGGGGCGGGCCCTCGCCGGAAGCCCGGGCGGGGAACGCGATGGCGGATGCCGGGAGCTTCCCGTTGGCGCACGTGAACAGGACGTCGAAGCACTCTTCCCCGGTGCCGGAGAGGAATGCCGAGCCCGCGTAGCCATGCGCCTCACCCAGGGCGGAGGCCTCGTCGGGGTGCATGGGGCGGGGCCCCGCGGGCGGCTCCTCCACGGAGGAGAGGCGGCGCGCGGCCTCGAGGGACCCGACGACACGGGCGTTGGGAATGCCGCGGACCACGATGGGGCCGGCACCTGACCGGAAGTGTCGCTCGAGGTGCGAGGGGGCGGCCTGGTTCCAGGGCAGATCGACGGAGGCCGCCGGCCGCGGCGCTCCGACATGCACGATCACGTCGTACCGGAAGCGCGTCAGCTCGTTGTCGGCGCGTCCGCTCTTCGGCCGCGCTTCGACCCAGGCGCCGCGCGGCTCGCGCCCGGCCAGCCCTGAGAACATCTCCGGCCTGACGAGAAGCTCTTCTTCGCGCGCGATCAGCCGCCGCGCCAGTGGCCCGGCCTCCGCGATCGGTGACGTCCCGCCCGCCCCGTGCAGGGCTACGGAGGCCGCGAACGCCTCGTGCAGCCGCGCATCCCTGACGTCACCGACGAACAGGCAGCCTCCGGGATGCAGGAGACGCATGGCGCCCAGGACCACGCGCTCGAGATAGGCGGCATCGGGGAAGTACTGGACCACCGAGTTCAGGATGATCGTGTCGAACGATCCTGCCTCGAGCCCGGCGAAGTCGTCGGCCATGCGCTCGAGCAGCTCGACGTGGGCGAGCCCGGGGTTCCCCTCCATCCCCGAGCGGACCAGCGCGATCGAGGTGGCCGACAGGTCGGTGGCCACGTACCGCTCGCACAGCGGAGCGATCCGTATGAGCAGCAATCCCGTCCCGCACCCGATCTCGAGGGCGCGCCGGGGTCCCAGCGCCAGGATGCGCTCGACGGTGCGATCCCTCCACTCCCGCATCTCCCCGGCGTCGATGGGTGCGCCGGTGTAGCTGCTGTTCCAGCCGGTGATGTTGAACGAGGGGTCCTGATCGGCCGGAGTCCGGCGGTAGGTTTCCTCGTACAGGTCGCGCCAGCGCGAGACGTGCTCGACCTCCCACCGCGCCCGATCGCCCCCACCGGACCGCGGCGCCACGTAGGCGACGAGCTTCGCCTCGCCTTTCTCGTCATGGACCGTCACGGCGGCCGTCTCGACGTCAGGGTGCGCCGCGAGCACCGCCTCCACTTCTGCGGGCTCGATGCGGTGGCCGCGGATCTTCACCTGCGCGTCGACGCGGCCGAGGAACTCGATCCGGCCGTCGGCGAGCTGTCGCGCCCGGTCGCCCGTGCGGTACATACGGGCTCCCGGAACGGACGGGTCGGGAAGGAAGCGCGCCGCGGTCAAGGCGGGGCGCCCCAGGTATCCGCGCACCACCCCGGCGCCTCCGACGTACAGCTCGCCGGCCACGCCGATCGGCGCAGGGCGCAGACGAGCATCCAGGACGAAGGCGTGCATGTTGGCGATCGGCCGGCCGATGGTCGGGCTGCCGATGCGGCCCCCTCCGTCAGCCTCTCCCGATGTGGCCACGACCGTCGACTCGGTCGGACCGTAGTTGTTCACCACCCGGAAGGGGAGGCGCCCCGAATTCACCGCGTGCAGCCGGTCGCCACCGGTCAGCAGGGTCCGCAGCGCGCCGTCCAGGGGCCACTCCAGGGCCAGCACGAGCTCCGCGAGAGGCGTGGGCAGGAAGGTGATCGTGACCCGCTGCGCCACCAGCCAGTCACGCAGCGCCACAGGATCGAGCTTCGTCGATTCGTCGGGGATCAGAAGGCAGGCGCCCGACCCCAGGCAGGGCCACAGCTCCCACACGCTCGCGTCGAAGCCGACCCCGGCCACCAGCGTCGCACGATCCGCCGGCCCGACGCCGAAAGCGCTCAGGTGCCAGGCGACCAGGTTGGCGAGGTTCCGGTGAGTCACCTCCACGCCGTTCGGCTCGCCCGTGGACCCCGACGTGAAGATGACGTAGGCCGGATCGTCGAGGCCGGGGCTCGGCCCTTTCCCGGGCGGGGCGTCCTGGCACGCAGGCACGTCGTCGTCGAGCGTGACCACCTGCCGCCCCCCGCCCGCCAGCCCGGGCGCCACATCGCGCTCGGCCAGGACGATCGAGGCGTCCAGACGATCCAGCATCGACAAGAGCCGGGCCCGGGGCTGGGCCGGCTCCAGGGGGACATAGCTGGCCCCCGCCTTCGCCGCCGCGAGGACCATCGTCACCTGCTCGATCGAGCGGCTCGCCACCACCGCGATGCGGGAGCCTCGGCCCGCTCCCAGGCTTCGCAGCCGGCCGGCGAGCCGCCGCGCGGCGGCCTCCAGCTCCCCGTACGACACGATGCGCCCTTGCTGCTCGAGCGCCGGGGCGTCTGGCGCGCGCGCGGCCTGTTCCTCGAAGAGCGCGTAAGGAAGGACCGTCGCGACGGGCAGCCGGCTGCCACGAGCCAGGACGGCCGACTGGTCCTCTTCGCCGGTGGCGGCGATCGGGAGGTGCGACAGGCGGCGCTCCGGATCCTGCGCAATCGAGCTCAGCAGACGCGTGTACCGCTCGACGAGCCGGGCGGCTGTGGAGGCTTCGTACTGATCGGTGTTGTGGAAGAAGTAGCCCTCGAGCCTGCCGCCGTCTCCCTCCCATATGTGCAGCTCGAGGTCGAAGCGAGTCGTCCAGCTCTCGAACGGGAACGGGCCGATGGAAAGCCCCGCGACCTGATGCATGCCCGCCGGCGCGTTCTGGAGCACGAGGGCCACGTCGAAGATCGGGTTGCGGCCGAGGTCGCGTGCCGGCTGCAGGTCCTCCACGAGCCGCTCGAAGGGAAGCTCCTGGTGGGCGAAGGCCCCCAGCGTCGTCTCCCGCACGCGTCCCAGCAGCTCGCGGAAC
>JBOGOC010000094.1:0-51408 GCA_050747525.1 Candidatus Polarisedimenticolia bacterium
GCGAGGCGCCGCTGGCGGCTGGCGAGGCGCCGCTGGCGGCTGGCGAGGCGCCGCGCGCGGGAGACACCGTGGAAGGAGCGATCGACTGGGGCCGGCGCTTCGATCACATGCAGCAGCATTCCGGGCAGCACATCCTGTCGCGCGCCTTCCTGCGGGATGCCGCTGCGGCCACCCGTTCGTTCCACCTGGGGGAGATGGTCTGCACGATCGATCTGGATCTCGCCGCGCCCGAGGAGGCGCTCATGCGCCGTGCGGAAGCGACCGCCAACGAGGTCATCGCCGCCAACGCCGCGGTGCGGGTGACGCTGCGCCCCGTGGGAGAGGCTCCATCCGGCCCGTCCCTGCGGCCCGGCGAAGCGATGCGCATGGTGGCGGTGGGGGACTTCGACGAGACGCCCTGCGGCGGGACACACGTCACGGCCAGCGGCCAGGTGGGGGCCGTGCTGGTGCGGTCCTGGGAGAAGTTCAAGGGAGGGACGCGCGTCACGTTCCTCTGTGGAGGGCGCGTCGTGGCCGAGGCGGCGCGCCTGGCCGGCCTGCTGGATCGGTGCAGCGCCCGCCTGTCCGTCCCGGCTGCCGAGGTGCCGTCGGCGATCGAGCGCCTTCAGGACCAGCTGGGCGAGGCGCGGCGCGCCGCGCGTCTTCATGCCGAGGCGATGGCGGCGCTCGAATGCGAGGCGCTCGACCGTGAGGCGAGCCAGGCGGGAGCCTGGCGCGTCGTCACGAAGGCGTGGCCGGATCGTGCCGTGGACGATCTGCAGCGTCTGGCTCAGGCCTACGTGGCCGGCGCCGCCGGGCGGGCGGCCCTGCTGGCGACGCTGGACGCCGGCGGGAAAGCCTCGCTCGTCTTCGCGCGATCGGCGTGCGAGGATCCCGCGGCACCCCGCATGGGAGACGTCCTGGCCGCGGTCTGCCGGCTTCATGGCGGCAAGGGGGGCGGCGGGGCGGCACTCGCGCGCGGAGGCGGCGTGCCGGGAGGCGCGGTGTCCGAGGCGCTGGCCGAGGCATGCCGGCTGCTGCAGGGGTCCGCGGCTTCATGAAACCCGGCGGATGGTCCCGGGCCGCGGTCCCGGCGCTCCTGGCGACCTTCTTCCTGGTGGCCACCAGCGCATCGTGGATGAAGTCCGCCACCTTCGACGAAGCGGTTCACATCTATTCGGGCTGGCGGATCCTCACCGCCGGCGACTTCTCCACCAATCACGAGCACCCGCCTCTCATGAAGATGCTGGCGGGGATCCCGGTCGTGCTTTCGGGTGCGAGGCCGCCTTCCGCGCCCATGAAGAGCGAGGCCGATCAGTGGCAGGTCTCGCACGACTTCCTGCATCACGCCAACGACGCGGACGGCCTGCTGAGGGCCGCCCGGCTCCCCATCACGCTGCTGGCGGTCGTGCTGGCCTGGACGCTGCACAGGCACGCCGCCGCCATCCTGGGGCCCGAAGCCGCCCTCGTGGTGCTGGCGCTTCTGGTGTTCGAGCCCAACATGCTGGCGCACTCGGCGCTGGTCACCACCGACCTGGGCAACACCGCGATGACCTTCCTGACGTTTGCCGCCTTCGTGCGCGCCATGCGGTCGGGAGCCCGCGCCCACGTGGCGGCCGCGGGCCTGATGCTGGGCCTGGCGCTGCTGACCAAGTTCACGGCGGTGTTCCTGCTGCCGATGCTCGCGGTGTGCGGGGCTCTGCTGGTCGTGTTCGAGCCGATCGGCTCGGGCGGGTGGCGCCGGCTGGCGACGACGGTGATGGGGATGGGCGTCATCGGGCTCTTCGTGCTCAATCTGGGCTACGGCTTCGGCGGCACCTTCTCGTCGCTCAGAGGCTTCACCCCGGAGAGCGAGACGTTCCGCCAGCGGGCCGCCGGCCCGCTGGGAGGCGTGCCGCTGCCTCTGCCGGTGGAATACGTGCGAGGGTTCGATCACGCGGAGGCCGGAGGTCAGCGATGGTGGGGATACCTCTTCGGTCAGTATTCGCAGACGGGGTGGCGTCACTACCACCTGGCGGCGCTCGCGGTGAAGACGCCGCTGCCGCTGCTGGTGATGGCGCTGGCCGGCCTGGTGCTCTGGTCGCGCGCGGCCGGTCCGGGGCGCGGCGATCCCAAAGCCGCCGATCTGCTGATACCGGCGGTGCCGCTGCTCGGCTACCTGGCGGCGTTCACGCTGTCGTCCAACCTCAAGAACATCGGGCTCAGGTACATCCTGCCCGTCTATCCCTTCCTCTGCCTGTTCGCGGGGACCGCCGTGCGAGCGCGCGTGACGCGCCGCTGGGTGCCGTGGGTCCTGGTGGGAGGGCAGGCCCTCGCCGTGGCCTGGGTCTACCCGGACTTCCTGACCTTCTTCAACCTCACCGTCGGCGGACCGTCGCGCGGGAAAGAGGTGCTGCTCGATTCCAACCTGGACTGGGGTCAGGATCTCAAGGGGCTCGGCCAGTGGATCCGCGATAACAAGGTCGAGCGGATCTACGTGGACTACTTCGGGCGAGCCTGCCTCAGGAAGGAGGGCGTGCACAGCACCCCCGACTTCGAGGGCGGGCTCATCGCGGTGTCGGCCACCCACCTCAAGGGGGTGTACGCGGAGGACAAGGATCGCTACCGCTTCCTCTGGGGACTCACGCCGCGCGCGGTGATCGGGAGGTCGATCTTCGTGTACGAGACGCCCCGGCCGCCGGACTGGAAGCCGAAGGCCGGCTCCGCCGAGAGCGCGCGGGCCGCGGAGCCTGGATGACGACCTCCTCGAGCCGCGGATGGGAGCGATGGGGCATCTGGGCCGTGCTGACGGCGGCGGCCGCGATGCGCGCGGTCTACCTGCTCGACTACCGGGCGCACTCCATCTTCTGGGACGCGATGCTCCTCGACGCCGAGGTGTACGACGAGTGGGCGCGCTCCATCGCCGCGGGGGACTGGGTGGGAGGAACCCAGGTGTACACGCTGGCCCCCCTCTATCCGTACGTCCTGGCCGTGCTCTACGCGCTGGCCGGGCCCTCCTACCCGCTGGTGTACGTGCTGCAGGCGGGGCTCGGCCTGGTCAACATCTGGTTGATCCACGCGATCGGCCGCCAGGTGTTCGGGCGGGCCACGGCCCTGATCGCCGCCTGCATGGCGGCGCTGTACGGCTCCTTCATGTTCATGGAATCGAAGCTGATGGGAACCACCGCGGCGCTCACGCTGGGGCTCGCGCTCACGCGCCTGCTGCTGGCCGCCGCGGACCGGCCTGCCCTCTGGCGATGGGGGGCGTGCGGCGCACTGCTGGGGTTCACGGCGCTGCTGCGCCCCGAGACGCTGCTGGCGGTCCCCCTCGTCGCATGGTGGATCCACCACGTCAGCGCCGGGCCCAGGGCGCGTGCCGGGCGCGCGTCCGCGGCCGCTGCCACGCCGGCGGGGCGCTCGCCTGCCTCTCGGTGGATGGCGGCGGGTGTCTTCGCGGTCATGGTGGGAGTGCCCATCCTGCCCGTGGCGCTGCGCAACTGTATCGTGAGCGGGGACTGGAGCCCTTCCAACCTGATCTCGTCGCAGGCCGGCATCACCTTCTACCAGTCGAACAACCCGCGGGCGCGGGGCCTCTACTACTTCCTCAACCGTGAGGGCTTTTCCGGGAATCCGAAGACCCAGGCCAGGGAAGAGCAGACCCTCGCGGAAAAGGAGGTCGGCAGGCCGCTGAAGCGATCCGAGGTGACACGGTACTGGACCGGCCGCGG
This sequence comes from Candidatus Polarisedimenticolia bacterium, assembly GCA_050747525.1. Lineage (GTDB taxonomy): Bacteria > Acidobacteriota > Polarisedimenticolia > JACPZX01 > DASXTC01 > JBOGOC01. Next base: position 3,687 of record JBOGOC010000094.1, read on the forward strand.
GTTGTCGTGGATCGTCTCCGACCCCGGCGGGTTCCTCCTGCTGGAGGGACGGAAGCTCATCCGGTTCTTCGGCACCTATGAGTACTCCACCGAGTACATCTTCCATGCCGAGCGGCAGGCAGTGCTCACCCTGTGGCTGGGCTGGCTGCCGTTCGCCGCGATCTCCTCGCTCGCCGTGGTGGGAGTCCTGTACGTGGGGAAGGCGGGATGGAAGCCGCCGGTCCTCCTGCTGGCGCTGTTCGTGGTGTCCAACCTTCTCGTGGTGCTCGCCTTCTATGTGTCCTCGCGCTACCGGATGCCCTCGGCGCCCGCTCTCATCCTGTTCGCCGCCTTCGGTCTGGAACGGATCGTGGCGGGGCTCAGATCCCGGCTGGCCTCCGCGCGGGCCGAGGGATGGATTTACGCCGGCATGGCGCTGGTGCTGTTCGCCGTCTTCCACGTCCAGGTGGATGCCAGCAGCCGGATCCAGGAAGGGAACGTGCACTACAACGCGGGCGTCCTGCATTCCAACCGCAAACAGTTCGAGGCATCCATCGAAGAGTACCGCCTCGCTCTCGAGGTGGACGCGAAGAACTGGAGGGCCTGGCACAACCTGGGCAACTCCTACGCGGCGCTCAACCGGCGGGACGACGCGGTGGCCGCCTACCGTGAGGCGCTGCGCTTCAACCCGGGGATGGAGGCGGCCGAACGGGGGCTGCGCGCACTCGGCGCTCAGCCCTGAGGGGCCCCGAGAGTGAATCCCTGTCACGCATGTCGTCCGCATGACGCGCCCGGGCTGATGGCGCGGGCCGGATCGCTGCTCTAGGCTTTCTCGCAGGTCCGCCCCGCGGTCACCGATGGAGAAGGCGATGCCGGCAAGAAACCGCACGAAGAAGAACGACGCGATCACGCTGCTCAAGGAAGACCATAAGAACGTCAAATCCATGCTCGAGGACCTGTGCTCGGGCGAGCAGGCCGACGCGGGGAGCCTCATGGAGCTGTGCAGCCAGATCGAGCAGGCCCTGAAGCTGCACACCGAAGTGGAGGAGAAGCTCTTCTATCCCGCTTACCGGGACGCTGCCGAAAGCGAAGACGACAAGGTCCTCTTCTTCGAAGCCGTGGAGGAGCATCACGCTGTGGACCTCATCCTCGAGGATCTGAAGAAGGCCGACCCCGCTTCCCCCAGCTTCCTGGCCCGCGCCAAGGTCCTCGACGAGCTGGTGCGGCACCACATCAAGGAAGAGGAACGCGAGATGTTCCCCAGGGCGGTGAAGTTCCTCGGTGAGGAACGGCTCGCTGAAATCGGCCGCCGCGTCGCCGAGATGAAGGCCCAGGCCGAGCTGGCCACCGCCGGGCGCAGGTCCTGATCGGAGACAATCGAGCCATCGACGACAGCAAGGAAGCTCCGGACCATCCCGCCGTCCGTATCTTGGTGAACCCTCCCCTCCGCCCTATATTGCGCGCGAGGAGGGTCCGATGCCTGTTCAGGACGACGTCTATACCATTTCCGAACAGGACGTGCTTCGCTCGCTGGAGGGCAGCCGGCGCAAGCGCGTCTCCCCCGACTGGCGCCCTTCGACGTCGGTGAGGGGGCCCGCCGCAGGGCAGGCGCGGCCGCTCGTCGCGTCCACGCTCTCGCTTCTCATCTCCGGATCAGGTCAGGCCTACAACGGACAGGGACAGCTGGGCCTCCTGTTCTTCGTGATGCAGGCCTTCGCCGGAGCTGCCCATTGGGCCGTCATCCAGCGCTGGTCGGACGTGGTCGAGATGGGCGTTCTGTTCGGCTGGTCGGAATGGCAGCTCTTCCGGGCCGGCGTGGCGATCGACGCGGTGTTCCTGCTGCTCCTTCTGGCCAACGTCTATCAGGCGTACCGCAGGGCCGAGAAGGACGCGGGAGGCTTCGACGGGCTGGGCAATCCGGCCGTGTCGGGGCTGGCATCGATGCTGATCCCGGGATGGGGCCAGCTGGCGAATGCGCAGGCCGGCAAGGCCATGGTCTTCCTGTTCGGTATCCTGGCCGGCGCGGCCACGGTGGCCATCCTGGCGCTCTCTCCGTTCCTACGCCTGCTGAGCGAGGTGGACCCGAACGGGGCCATGACGCTCACGGCCACCCGGGCCTCCATCGCCATCATGGGGACCGCAGCGGTCCTGTGGGTCCTGAGCGTCTACGACGCCGTGCTGGTGGCCAGCCATCAGCGCCGCATGAACTGAGCCTCCGCACCCGAGGTCCCCACCTCCACGGCTGGCCCGGTGACACGCCGCATGGCATCATCGCGGCATGCCCACCTACCGACTGGACGTGGAGTACGACGGCACCCGCTACCATGGATGGCAGGAGCAGCTCAACGCGCGCTCCATCGCGGGTGAGCTGAGGCGCGCCGTCACGGCGGCCGGGGCCTCCCTGGTCGAGCTGGGCGGCTCGGGCCGCACCGACGCGGGGGTCCACGCGCTCGCGCAGACGGCCCACCTGCGGCTGAGGCAGTCCGTCCAGCCTGAGCCCTTCCGCCGCGCGGTGAACGACGCGCTGCCGCCCGACATCCACGTCGTCTCGCTGCGCGAAACCTCGCCCGCCTTCCACGCCCGTCACGACGCCGTGTCGCGCGTCTACCTGTACCAGATAGCGCGCCGCCGCGCGGCGCTCGCCAAACGGCACGTGTGGTGGGTGAAGCGGTCCCTCGACGTGCGGCTCATGCAGCAGGCGGCCCGCCTGCTGGAGGGACGGCACGACTTCGCGCGCTACTGCGAGCGTCCGCAGGATCAGCCCTCCACGATCGTGGTCGTGGAGCGCGCCGAGGTGCACGAGGCGGGCGCGCTGATCCTCACGCGCCTGATCGCCTCCCACTTCCTGTGGAAGATGGTCCGCCGCATCGTGGGGGTGCTGGTGAAGGTGGGGGCCGGCGAGCTCCCCGCCGCGCAGACGGGTGTCTGGCTGGAGGCCGCGGCGGAAAAAGAGCAGGGCGAGGGGATGGCCGCGTGGACCGCGCCTCCTTCCGGGCTGTTTCTGGAGAGAGTGATCTACCCGGGGGAGCCCGGACCCGGCCCGGTGGTCCCCGCCATCTCCGTGGCACCGGAGCCCGGCCCCGGGGCCACGGTGTTCACCGGGCGCCCCGCCCCGGAGCGATCCGCGCCGCGCCCTTCACCCCGTGGACGGCGCGCGTCTCGAGGGTGAGGGACGCTCATGCCTTCAGCGCGGAGTAAGAGGATCGGTGGCCAGCATCTGGCGCATCCATGCGGCACGGGGGTGAGCCGGGTCGAGCCTCAGGCATTCGCGGATGTGGAAGCGCATCCGCTCCGGTTCCCCCAGGTCGCGGAAGATGAGCGCCTCGCCGTAATGGGCGGCCGCGGCGTCGGCATCGGGGAGCTTCGGGGCCGCTTCGAGCGCCCTCTCGACCACGGCCAAAGCGCCACGCGGGTCCCCGCCCCGATGCACCGCCTCGGCGAGCCGCAGCGACACCTGCAGGCGGCGTGACGGCTCTGCGTCGGGGCTCATCGCGTCGAGCGCCTTCCTGAAGGACGCCGCCGCGTCCTGGAAGCGCCCCGCGCTCATGTGCCGTGCGCCTTCCTTCAGAGGGCCCTCGGCGCCTGGGCCCGCGCCGGCCGGTCCCTGCGATGCCTGGCGTGAGGGATCCGCGATGAGCGCGAGCCGCCCCCAGAGGTCCCCCTCCCGGTCGTCTCCCTTGGCGTCGGCCACCCGCGCGCGGGTCGCGTACCCTTCGCTCAGCACGGCGTAGAACGAAGCTCCGAGATCGGGGCGCCCGCGCTCGCCCACCGCGGGCACCCCGTGGCCGTCGCGGCCCAGGGTCCCTCCCTGGCTCACGAAGAACGCCTCCAGTGCGCGCACCCCCTCGAGCGACTCGGTGTCGGCTTCGGCCAGCCGCCCGGCCCGCAGGAGGAGATCGGCGGTCTGGCAACGTCCCTGCGCCAGGTGCACCGGGTCGTCCTCGAGATCGGCCGAGCCGATGGCCAGCACCACGAGCGCTGCCCCGGCGGCCGCCGACACCATGCCGAACCTGCGCCGCGCCAGCGCGGACGGAAGCCAGGCGAGCGCCGTTCCCGCCAGCACGAGCAGAACCGGAACGGCCGGCATGCGGAAGCGGCCGAAGTTGAAGAAGAGCATCACCGAGGCGACGTACCCCGACTCCACCAGAAGCAGAAGGAGCAGATCGCGCCATCGCGCGGCCGCGAGCACCAGCCCCGCCGCGGCCAGGGGCACCACGAGGCCGAACGTCGGGAGCGGCAGGCGCAGGATGGGGAGGAGCCTCCGGTGCTGGTCGTAGCTCTGATTGTCGGGCAGCTCGTAGTGGTTCCAGAAGATGAGCAGCTTGCGTCCCGCCAGCGCGGCCGCGTCGCCCGGATGCGATCGGATCCAGTCGAGCCCCTGCCCGAGCCAGTAGTCCGACGCCTCCTTCCGGCTGAGCGAGGCGCGCGGGACGCCCAGGCGCCGGGCGGCTTCGATCCTGAAGTCCTCGTGCTCCTGCGCGGCGGACGCGCGCACGAAGGGGGGCGGGGAGTACCGGCCGTCGGCCTGGGGATTGTTGCCGATGTAGAACACCTCGCCGCCGCCGGTGGTGAGCGGCACGAGCTCGCCGGAAACGTGATAGTTGCGCGCCGTCATCGGCACGACCACCAGCAGCACCCCCGCGGCGAACGCCCCCACGCGCGCCAGCCCTTCGCGCGTGCGTCCCGACGTCATGCGGGGCCCGCGGATGGATGGATCCCATCCCGGCGGCATCCCGCCCACCCAGGGATCGACCATCAGCCACAGCGCGACGGCGGGGGCCGCAAGCATCAGGTTGTCGCGCACCAGCGCGCCCAGGCCCAGGCACAGTCCCGCCGTGGCGAGCAGGCCCCGCTGGGACCCGTTGGACGCCGTGAGCTGATCCAGCATGAGGGACATGAAGAAGACGGCGTACACCTCCTTCATGAGCATGCCGTCGTAGAACAGGAACGGACCGTACAGCGCCGCGAGCAGCCCCGCGGCCAGGCCCGCTCCCGGAGACACCACGCGGCGGCCGATCCGCGCGATGAGCACGCAGGTCATCGAGCCGACCACGATCTGAAGCAGGCGCGGCGCCAGCAGCCCGGGGCCGAACAGCTTGAACACCAGGGCCAGGATCCACGCGTACAGGGGGCTCTGCTCGTACAGCTCGGGGGGGCCCCACGCGCCCTGGGCGATCCGCAATGCCCAGTCGCGGTAGTAGCCGAGGTCCACGGGGAGGTCGTCCCAGAGAGGCGAGTCGTGCAGCAGCCTGACGTAGGCCGCGCGCATCAGCAGCGCCAGGCCGAAGACCCCCCAGGCGACGGTGCGATCGTGGCGCGCCAGCGGCGAGGGCGGCTCGTACATCCGCGGCGGCTCGGCCACCTGATCGGCGGCCTGCGAGCGCCTCACGGCTTCCCCTCGATCCGATCCAGCTTCTCCCGGATCCATGCGGCGCGCGGGTGTGCCGGAGCCAGCCTCAGCACCTCGCGCAGGTGCTCGGCCGCGCGCGCCGGGTCGTTGAGGTCGCGCAGGTAGATGAGGGCCTGTCCGTAGTGGGCGTCGGCCAGCTCCACCCGGTGCGGCGACGGGGCTTCGCGAAGCGCGGCTTCCACGGTGGCCAGCGCGTCGCGCGCGCGCCCGGCCTTGTGCAGCGCCTCTGCGAGACGCAGCCTGCGCGCGAAGCCCGCCGGTTGCAACCGCACCGCCTCGGCATAGGCCTGGGCCGCCCCCTCGGGGTCGCCCTGCTGGATCAGCAGGGCGCCCATCCGATCGAGTGCGTCGAGCTTCAGGTCGGCGTCGGGCCCCTCGGCGGCCGCGCGCAGATGCTCGATCCTCTCCGTGGGCGTGGCGCCCTCACTGCCCGACATCTCCAGGGCGAGCACGATCCCCATGTGGCACGAGGCCTCCACCCGCCGGTACTGATCGCCGCTCGAGTCGCCCGGATACCCTTCCAGCATCCGCAGGGCCGTCATGAGATGCCTCAGGGCCTGCTCAGGCCGCTCCGCGTGCAGGTACATCTCGCCGAGGATCCCTTCGTTCTGGGCATCGAAGCCGAGGGCGTGGGCAGGAGGGCGATAGACGGCCAGGCTCAGGACCACGAGCAGCGGGACGCTCCAGGCCAGCAGGGTGAGCTTCCGTTCGCGCACCGCAAGAAACAGACGCACGGCGGCGTGCGCCGAGAACATCGCCAGAAGCGGCACCATCGGCATCCGGTACCGTGACTGGGTGAAGAAGAGCAGGGCGGACAGCAGATAGACGGCCATCACGGCGTAGAGGGGAAGCATCTCGGGCCATCGCCTCCAGGACAACGCGATCCCCATCAGACCCAGGGGGAGCAGCCAGCCGAAGCGCGGCAGCGGCAGGGAGAGGACGGGCACGAAGAGGCGGAAGTTCTCGTACGAGTAGTTGTCCGGGCGCTCGTAGTTCCTGGACCAGGTCACCAGCTTGCTCCCCACCAGAGCGACCCATCGGACGGGATCTTCGCGCACGAACCGCATCCCTTCGCTCCACCAGTAGGCGTCGGACTCGCGGCGCGTCAAGGGCCGCCCCAGGCGGCGCGACGCTTCCGTGCGGAAGTCCTCGTGCTCGAAGAAGGGATCGGGACGGACGAAGGCAGGAGGGCGGTACTCGCCGGACGCGTGCAGGTTGTTGCCCGTGTAGAAGACCTCGCCGCCCCCCGAGGTGATCAGGACCACGTCGTGGGCCACGAGGTAGTTGCGCACCGTGGCGGGGGCGACCGCCGCGGCCCATCCGCCCACCAACACCGCCGCGCAGACCGCCTTCCGGCCACGAGGCGCCCGCCACACGACCCAGGCTGCCAGAAGCGGCAGCGTCAGGTTGATGTTCTCCTGCGCGAGAGCGGTCAGGCCCAGCAGGATCCCCGACACCACGAGCCAGCGGACCCGCGAGCCGCCGGACAGGTACAGGGCGGTCGCCGTCGCCGTGGACAGGAACACGGTGACCACCGTCTTCATGATCTGCGTCTCGTGGAACAGGGCGGGCCCGTACAGGGCCAGGACGACTCCCGCCAGCATCCCCTCGGCCCGGCTGAAGAGACGGCACGCAAGAAAGGAGGCCAGCGCGCAGGTCCCGGCGCCCAGGGCGGCCTGCAACAGGCGGGCGGGGAGGAGCGAGGGGCCTGCCACCTTGAGGACGAACCCCAGCAGGTAGGCGTACAGCGGGGTCATCTCGTACGTGCCGTCGGCGGGGGCACGGCCGGCCGCGATCTTCACGGCCCAGTCGTGGTAGTAGAGGGGATCGAGGCGAAGGTAGTCCCACAGCCCCGACTCGTGAAGCTGCCGGAGGGCGAGCAGGCGCGCGCCGAAAGCCAGCGCGAAGACGCCCGCCGCGATCCACCCGGCGCCAACGTCGCGCGAAGCGCGCGCGAACGGAAGCATGGCCGATGCTAGCACGTTGCAGGTGGGGTATCATGCGCCGATGAAAACCGTCGAACAGCACATGACACGCCCCGTAATCACGGTGTCGGAGAAAGAGTCGCTGCGCGATGCCATCGCCCTGATGCAGCGGCACCGCATACGCCACCTCCCCGTGATTTCCTCCGACCGCCTGGTGGGGATCCTCACCGACCGCGACGTCAAGCGCGCCACGCCGTCCCTGCTCACGGGGGTCTCGCAGGAGGAGTACGATGGGGTGCTCAAGGAGACGCACGTAGGGCAGGTCATGACACGCAACCCCTTCACCGTCACTCCTTCCACCAGCCTGCGTGACGCGGTGAAGATCCTGCTGGACCGGCGCTTCAACGGGGTGCCGGTGGTGGAGAACGGGCGCCTCCTGGGGATCCTCACGGCCACCGATCTGCTGCGCACCTTGCACGAGATGCTCGAGGAGTGATGGCCGCTCCTCTGCGCAGCGGCCAGCTGTGCGATGTCCGCATCGACGATCTCGCATTCGGCGGCAAGGGAGTGGGCCGGCTCTCCGGGTTCGTCATCCTGGTGGAGGGCGGCGTCCCAGGCGACCTGGTCCGGGTGCGCTGCGAGAAGGCACGCGGCAGCTACGCCGAGGCGCGGGTGGTCGAGGTGCTGGAGCCCTCTCCTTCGCGCGTGCCGGCGCGATGCGAGCACTTCGGCCTGTGTGGAGGCTGCCGCTGGCAGAACCTTCCGTACGAGCTGCAGCTCGACTACAAGCGCAGACAGGTGGTGGAGGCACTGCGCCGCATCGGGGACTTCCCCGATCCCGCCGTCGAGCCGGCCGTTCCCTCGCCCGATCCGTGGTACTACCGCAACAAGATGGAGTTCTCGTTCGGGACCGACGCGGCGGGGGACCTGGTGCTGGGGCTGCATCCGGCCTCCAGCTACACCGACGTCTTCGACCTGAAGCACTGTCACCTGCAGTCGGAGCTGTCCAACGAGATCGTGGCCCGCGTGCGCGAGGCGTGCCGCGCCGAAGGGATGCCGCCGTACGACGTGCGCCAGCACACCGGATTCCTGCGGTACCTCACCATCCGCGAGGGGAAGATCAGCGGCCAGGTGATGGTCAACCTGGTGACCGGCGAGGGCGGCCAGGACGAGGAGCGCTACGCGGCCGCCCTGCGGGGCATGGCGGCTTCCCTCGTGGCCGCCCAGCCGCGGATCACCTCGTTCCTGCGCAGCGTCAACGCGCGGCGGGCCACCGTGGCCTTCGGCGATCGCGAGGAGGTCCTGACCGGGGCCTCTTCCATCCGCGAGACGATCCTGGAGCGTACGTTCGAGATCACCGCCAACTCGTTCTTCCAGACCAACTCGAGGCAGGCGGAGAGGCTGTACGGCTCGGTGCTGGAGATGGCGGCCCTGTCGCGCGAGGATCGGGTGCTGGATCTGTATTCGGGCACGGGGGCCATCTCCATCCTGGCCGCGGCGCGCGCGGGCGAGGTGCGCGGCGTGGAGTCGCTGGCGGAGTCGGTGCGCAATGCCGAGCGCAACGCCGCGCTCAACGGCGTGCGCAACGTCTATTTCATCTGCGGAGACGTCCGCAAGACCCTGCAGGTGCTGTCGTCCGATCGCACGCCTCCCACGGTCATCATCGCCAATCCCCCCCGTGCCGGACTGAACGCCCACGTCATCAAGGGGATGATGCGCCTGAAGCCGCGCCGGCTGGTGTACGTGTCGTGCAACCCCACGACCCTGGCGCGCGACCTCAAGGAGATCGCCACGTTCGGGTATTCCCTCCGGACCGTGCGTCCCGTGGACATGTTCCCGCACACCTACCACATCGAGTGCGTGGCGCGCCTCGATGCGGCGTCACCGGAGCCGCTTTGACGCAGGGCCACGCCTGTGGTTGAATGAATGCACGTCGATGCCCAACAGCAGCGGAACCTGGAAGACCGGCGAGAAAGTGCTCGAGAACGGACGTTACGAGTGCCTCAACTGCAAGCTGCTGGGCACGACCACCCACCTGAACCTTGAGGCCGGGCGCCTGTTTCCCTATTGCACCGTCTGCAACGTGAAAGACAACACCTACAAGATCCTCGATCCTTCACGGTGAGACTCACACGGGGATGGCTCCTGGCCGGGGCGGCGGTCCTGGCGCTCGCCGTCGCGCTCGTGATCTGGATGCGCGCCGGCGGAGCCTACCGCGGCGCGACCGGTGACGCGAGCCTGCTGCTGATCACCGTCGACGGCCTGCGCTGCGATCGGGTGGGCGCGTGCGGCGGGCCGGAGGGGCTTACCCCCGTCCTCGACCGGCTGGCCGCCAAGGGGGTCTCCTTCCAGCAGGCCTTCACGGCCTCGGTGGCATCACGTCCCTCGCACGCCTCGCTGCTGACGGCGCGTTGGCCGTTCGATCACGGCGTGCGCGACCGCGACGCCGACCGGCTTCCGGCGCGCATCGAGACGCTCGCGGGGACGCTTGCCCGGCACGGATTCCGCACCGCCGCCATCGTCTCGTCGGAAGATCTGTCGGGCCTGTCCGGGTTGGATCAAGGGTTCGAGCTGTACGACGATGCGCTGCCCGGGCGCCTGCGGCCGCCCAGCGCCGTCACCGACGCCGCGATCGAGCGGCTGCGGCGGTCGGGCGCGGAACGAGCCTTCCTCTGGGTCCACTACGCGGCGCCGGCGTTCCCCCTGGCCCCGCCCGAGCCGTTCCGATCGCTCCACGCTGCGGCTCCGTACGACGGGATCGTGGCGCACGTGGATGCCGAGATCAGCAGGTTGCTGGAGTCGCTGCAGCTCTCCGGACGCGGAGCGCGCACGCTGGTGGTGGTGGCCGGCTCGCACGGCTACAGCCTGGGTGCGCACGGCGAGATGCTGTCGGGCAGCACCCTGCATGACGAGACCGTCCGCGTCCCGCTCCTCTTCGTCCTGGAGCCCTACATCCCCGCAGGCGTGCGCGTGACGGGCGTGGTGCGCACGGTGGACATCGTGCCCACCGTTCTGGAACTGCTGCGCATCGGGACTGGGGCGCGGGAGCCGGGGCCCGGGGTGAGCCTCTGGCCTTGGATGTCGGGGCGCGATCCGGAAGAGCCACCGCCCGCCTATGCGGAAGCGATGGACGGACCATCGCACGGGTGGAGCGCCGCGGCGGCCCTGCGGGAAGGTCGCTACGTCCTCATTCGATCGGCCGGAGTCAGGCTGTACGACACCGCGGCCGATCCCAATCAGCTCGCCGACCTCGCCGCGAGCCGCGCCGATCTCACGGCCAGGCTCCGGTCCCGGCTGGAGGCTCTGGCCGGCCAGGCGCTCCCGCCGGCGGACGGGCTCCCCGACGTCGAGCAGCAGCCCCGCGTTCTGCACCAGGTGGAGCGTGCCCGCATGGCGCTTCTCGCGGGCCAGAACGAGATCGCCGCGCGAGAGGCGCGAGGCGCGCTGGAGGCCAGGCCGTCCGACCATCGCCTGAGGCTGGTGCTGGCCGGGGCCTCGAAGGGATCGGGGCGGGACGTCGAGGCCGTCGCCGAGTACGAGGCGGTGCTGGCGGCCCTCCCGGCCCATCGTGCCGCTCTGGCCGGGCTGGTGGCGGCCCTCGAGAGATCGGGCAACGCGGCGGGCCTGGCCGCGGCCTGCCGGCGCGGCCTGGAGCTGGATCCCGACGACCCCCGCTGGCTCAGCGGCCTGGGGCGCGCGGCCCTCATGACCGGGGACCGCGCAGAGGCGGCGCGCCGGTTGACGGCCGCTCTGCGCAGCCGTCCGGATCATCTGCCGGCCATCCTGACCATGGCCTCCCTGCTGGAGGCCGGAGGCAAGATGGAGGAAGCGGCCGCCTTCTACGCGCGCGCGACCGAGGTGGTGCCCGTCGACGCCAACGTCTGGATGGCGTGGGGTTGGTCGCTCTTTCAGCTTCAGCGTAACGCCGCCGCGCTCGAGGCCCTGATGCGGGCGCGCGATCTGGCGCCGGGGGCCGCCCCGGTGGACGTGGCGCTCGGAGACGTCTATCTGGCCATGGGGCGAAGGGACGAGGCGCGGGATGCGTACCGGCGTGCGCTGAGAGCCGATGCGGGGACGGCGCAGGCCCTGTACGGCATCGGCGTTCTGGACCTGGGGGACGGCCAGGCCCCCGGAGCCGTGGAGATGCTGGAGAAAGCGCTGGCGCTGCGCCCCGGACAGGCGGCTTGGCGAGAGGACTACGCCCGCGCCCTGGCGGCGGCCGGAAAGTTCTCGGCGGCTGCCGACCAGATGGACATGTACCTCACGTCGGGGCGGGTCCCGGCCGATCGCCGGGATTCGCTGCGGCAGGAGGCCACGGCCTGGCGCAGGCGTAGATGAGCGGCTACCTCGCCGGGTTCGAGCCACCCTTCATGGTGCCGCCTCGCGAGCCCTGCGCGGTGACCTCCTGCTGGGACTTTTCCCACTCGCTCACCTGGCGGTGAGCTTCTTCCTTCGCGTAGCCGTACTTTTCCTGAAGCTTGCCGACCAGCTTCTCCTTGTCGCCGGAGATCTGCAGCAGCTCGTCGTCGGTGAGACGTCCCCACATCTTCTTCGCGGATCCCGTGAACTGCTTCCAGTTCCCCTTGATGCTGTCCCAGTTCATCTGTCTTTCCTCCATGAGCCTGGTGGAAGAGGGTTGGACACTGGGGGACATGGTCGGGCATGTGGCCGCGTGTGTAAATCAGGGAAACTACTGGCGAAAAATTTTCACTTGTACACGACGACGTCCACGGGCCCTTCCCGGCGCAGGATGCTCACTCCCACGTCGTCGCGGTAGCGGTGCAGCACCACGTCCACGTGGCCGCGTCCCACGCGAAGATTCTGCAGGCGGAGCTCGTTCAGGTAGGGAGGGAGCACGGGGGAGAAGAAGCGCAGCTGGGTGTGAGGGACATCGATGGACAGCCCCAGGACGGCCCTCAGCAGCATGAAGACCGCACCCGCGGCCCAGGCCTGCGGCGCGCAGGCCACCGGATAGAGTGTGGGGCCTTCGCCGGGGCGCCGGGTGAAGCCGCAGAACAGCTCGGGCAGGCGCCGCATGTCCCCCAGATAGGTGGCGTCGAACAGGCAGTTCATGACGGCCAGGGCGCGATGCTTGTGCCCGTAGCGGGCCAGGCCCTGCGCCAGCAGGGCGTTGTCGTGCGGCCAGACCGAGCCGTTGTGATAGGACATGGGGTTGTAGCGCGCCTCGCCGGTCCCCACCGTGCGCACGCCCCATCCCGAGAACATGTCGTCGGACATCAGCGCCTCTGCCAAGTGTCCCGCCCGCTCCGGGAAGGCGATGCCGGTGAACAGGCAGTGGCCCGGGTTGGAGGTCTTCACCTCGCACCGTCTTCCCTGGCCGTCCAGCGCGAGGGCGTACAGGCCCAGGCGGTCGACCCAGAAGCTGTCGTCAAAGCGCTCCCGGAGGTCCGCCGCGCGGCCCGCCAGCTCCTCGGCCCTCTGATTCATCCGGAGCGCGCGGGCCATCACCGATCCCATCCGGCAGGCTCCGTACGCGTAGCCCTGCACCTCGCACAGCGCGATGGGCCCTTGCGCCGGCAGGCCGTCGGCGTGAAAGACCGAGTCGAGCGAGTCCTTCCAACCCTGGTGCAGGAGGCCGCGCGAAGAGCGGCGCTGGTAGCTGAGGAAGCCGTTGGGAGAGGACCGGGTGGACGCATCCATCCACGCCAGGGCCCGTTCGATGACGGGCCACAGCGAGGCGATGAAGTCGCGATCGCCGGTGGTTTCGTAGTAGGCGCCCGCCAGCATGACGAACAGCGGCGTGGCGTCGACGCTGCCGTAGTACCGGCGGAACGGGATCTCGCCCAGGGCGGCCATCTCGCCCTCGCGCATCTCGTGAAGGATCCTGCCCGACTCGGCGTCGGCCTCGGGGTCGTCCTCGGTGGCCTGCGTGGCGGCCAGGAAGGAGAGCACGCCGCGGGCCAGCTCCGGGTCGACCCACAGCATCTCGAGCGCGGTGATGATGCCGTCCCGCCCGAACGGCGTGCTGAACCAGGGGATCCCGGCGTCGGGATAGGGGCCCTGCGGCGTCTGGGTGATCATCATCTGCAGGTCGGACATGGAGCGCACCAGCCAGTCGTTGAAACGGTCGCTGGACGTGACGACGTGGCACCAGGCCGTCTCGGTCAGCCGGCGCTGGAGATCCGAGCGGGCGAGCGCGTTCTCGTAGGAAAGGGGGCGGCCGTTGGTCGTTCCCAGGGTGCACGAGATGGCCAGGTGAATGTTCTCCACGGCGCGTGGAGCCAGGCGCAGCTGGAAGCGTGCCTCGGCGGCCCCCAGGACATCGGGGCGTGGTGACCATTCCAGCCGCGTGGTGCGCGTCACTCCGTCCAGCCCGTCGTACCGGAGGCTCGCGGCCGGCCCGTCGGTTTCGGGGGGGTGCCGCCGTCCGCGGCGCTCGCGCTGCGCGCCGCGCACCTCGAACAGGTCCACGAAGTCGGCGTCGAAGCGGAAGACCAGTTCGATGTCCGCGGGCTCGCCGCCGAAGTTGGCCACCGAAAGCCGCTCGTGGCAGACGCCTCCCCAGAGCAGCGTGGACCGCGCGATGTGGATCGTCCCGCGCGGAATGGCCAGCGCCCCGTCCCGGAAGATATCCGGGTTGGTGAGGTCCACCAGCATGCGGGCGTTGTCCTCGGGCACGGTGGAGCTCAGCAGGAGCACCCCGTCGGCGCCCAGGCTCAGCACGCACTGGGAGAGGAACCTGGTGCCTCGATGGAAGAGGCCCTGCTGCTGGCGCCCGCCGCCGTTCATGTTGCCCGAGCGATCGAAGATGGCGAAGGTCTCGGCCTGCTTGAGCACGCGGACACGCGTGTCGCCCGTGGCCGGAGTGGCGAGGATGTAGTAGCTCTCGCCCACGGGCTCGAGGGTCCGGGTCACCCCGCCGCCACCTGGCGGTACAGGGTGAGGTAATCGGCCGCCATGCGCTGGACCGAGAAGCGGCGCTCGAAGACCTCCCGGCATCGTCGCCGATCGAGCGAGCGGGCGCGGCCCACCGCCTCGAGGGCCTCGTCCATGCCGTCCACGATGAAGCCGGTGACGCCGTCCTCCAGGATCTCCGGCACCGAGCCTCTGCGGAAGGCGATCACCGGCGTGCCGCAGGCCAGGGCCTCGATCATCACCAGGCCGAAGGGCTCGGGCCAGTCGATGGGGAAGAGCAGGGCCAGGGCATGCCCGAGGAAGTCGGCCTTCCGGTCCTCTCCGATCTCCCCCACGTACTCCACCAGATCATGCCGACGCAGCAGAGGCTTGACCCGGGTCTCGAAGTATTCGAGGTTCGACTCGTCGATCTTCGCGGCGATGCGGAGAGGGATCCCCATCTCCAGGGCCAACTCCACCGCTCGATCCACGCGCTTCTCGGGGGAGATGCGCCCCAGGAAGGCCAGGTACGAGCCCGGCTCGAAGCGCGGCGTATACAGGCTCTCGGGAAGACCGTGATACACGGTGCCGAGCCAGTGCGCCACCGGCAGTGGCGCCCGCTGCGCGTCGGAGATGGAGACCACCGGCATGTCCTGGTACGCCCGGTACAGCGGCTGCAGATCGGGGATGTCCAGCCGCCCGTGCAGGGTGGTCAGCTGCGGCCTGCGGTGAACGCTGGAGGCCGCGAAGTGCAGGTAGTCGATGTGATGATGGACGACGTCGAACCGGTCGAGCCGGGTGTTCACCAGCTTCAGCATCCTCATGTGGTGGGCGAGCTGATCCTGGCACCCGTTGAGCCTGAGGGATTTCTCGCAGGCGGGCACCAGACGCGCGCTGGTGCGCGAGTCGCCGCTGGCGAACAGGGTGACCTCGTGTCCCTGGCGCACCAGCTCCTCGGTGAGATACGACACCACACGCTCCGTGCCGCCGTAGCAGGCGGGAGGCACACTCTCGAATAGCGGGGCAACCTGGGCGATTCTCATGAATATCATGGCCCCCGTGGAAAGGCGAGGACCCCCAAGACTCTGAAACATGGTGGCCGGGCCCGCTATCGGGAGGAACCCTAGTCAGGACGGGCCGCGCAGGCGCGGCCGGGGCCCGGTCAGCGCGGGAAGAGGGCGACGACGGCGGGCAGGGTCACTCGCAAGCCGGGCATGGAGTGGTCGCCGCGGTCGTCCACGTGCCAGCCGCCGAACGACGTGTAGGAGAAGTCCCCCTGGCGCACGCACATCTGGGCTTCGTAGCCGCCGTCCATGGAGAGCGCCTGGAGCACGTTCAGATCGGACCGCGACATCCAGTCCGCCAGCTCCCAGAGGGTCCACGCCCCTTCGGTGTGAAACAGCAGCAGGCGTCCGGTCCTGTCGATGGCGGCGGCCGATCGGCTCGCGTGCCAGTCGCTTCGGCGCACCCGCTTGCGCCCGTCGCGGTCCAGCAGCATGAACGACTGCATCGCCACCTGCCATGGACTGGTGTCGAGCTTGAAGGGGTCGTGCTCGAGATCCAGGATGGTGACACGCGGGCCCAAAGGCGTGGCTCGCGGCTCGCCCGCCAGCACCCCCTTCCAGTGCGGCAGCAGCTTCGTGCCCAGGTTGCGCCCTTGTTTCACGAAGATGCCCATCGGGATGCGGTCCGGGTAGTACTGCCCCGCGTTGAGCACCACGGCGGCGCCCGTCAGGCGCTGCCATCCCTCCGCGTCGCGGGAGCCCTTGCCGGCCGCGGGTTCCGACTGATGGAACAGGTCGAGCCGCCAGCGCTCCGGATCGGCCCGCAGCACCACGACGCGCCGATCCCCCTTGCGCGCCCCCGACCCTCCGTCCATGGAGCGAAACTCCAGCCCCGGAGCGAGGGTGCGCCAGGGTGGGTGGGAAGCCGGAGCCGGCCCGGGCGCGGCGGTGGCCGCGGCCAGCGCCGCAGTGAGCAGGAGGCGAGAGGCGATCATCTGGCGCATACTGTGAATCCGGTTCGCCGGCCTGTCAAATCAATAGAGGAGGCTCCATGCGTCGCCTTGCCATCGGGCTCGCCCTGTGTCTCGTGATCGCCGCCGCCCTGCGCCTGGCTCCCGCCCGCGCGGCCGGAGACGAAGAGATCCGTCCCGTGCTTGTCACCAACTTCCCCGAGTCGCAGAAGGTCGAAGGGTCGGTCTCCATCGTGGGCCCCCTGAGGCAGGCGGCCCTCGCCCACATCCCGGATATCGAGGTCCCCCCCGTGAAGCCGGACGATCCTCGCCGGCTGGTGTCCGCCGGGGTCCTCACCACCGACGGGTTCGCGGCCATCGTGCTGAGCCTGGCGGGAAGCACCAAGGGACGCGCCCCGAAGCCGGGTGAGGTGGGAGCTCTGCTGGTTCCCGACGAGGATCCGATCCTGCGCGTGCTGGACGAGCAGGGGCTGCTGCAGTTCCCCCTGGAGGTGAAGGCCCCGGTGGCCCTCAACACCGTGATCTTCAGCTCGGCCCAGGAGCGCCGGGTGGTGGCCTTCCCCCGGTACCGGGTCCTTCTGTACAACACAAGCGATCGCACGATGACGGTGGACCTGTTCGCCTACCTGACCATGTGAGGCGCGTTGACCCCCCGGGGCCCCCTTCTTATAATGGCGCCCTCTTTCCAGGAGCCATCCACCGTGAAAATCCACGAGTACCAGGCGAAGGCCGTTCTGCGGCGCCACGGAGTGGCGGTCCCCAGAGGCGAAGTGATCACC
This sequence comes from Candidatus Polarisedimenticolia bacterium, assembly GCA_050747525.1. GTDB lineage: Bacteria > Acidobacteriota > Polarisedimenticolia > JACPZX01 > DASXTC01 > JBOGOC01. The sequence goes on from JBOGOC010000094.1 coordinate 20,610, forward strand.
GATGCCGCGCAGGCCCGGCGCGTGGCCGCCGAACTGGGCGGGCGCGTCGTGGTGAAGGCGCAGATCCACGCGGGTGGGCGCGGCAAGGGGGGCGGCGTGAAGCTGGCCGAGACTCCCGAGCAGGCCGAGACGCACGCCCGCGCCATCCTGGGGATGCGTCTGGTGACCCCTCAGACCGGCCCGGACGGCCGCATCGTGCAGCGGGTGCTCATCGAAGAGGCGCTGGAGCGGGAGCGCGAGCTGTACGTCGCGCTGCTGGTCGATCGCTCCTCCGAGCAGCCCATCCTGATCGCCAGCAGCGCCGGCGGGATGGAGATCGAAGAGGTCGCGGCGAAGACTCCCGAGCTGATCCTCAAGCAGGCGGTGCATCCCGCCCTGGGGTTCCAGCCCTGGCAGGGGCGCGCCCTCGCTCTGGGGATCGGGCTGGGCGGCAAGCTGATGCCGCAGGCGGTGTCGGTGATGGCCGGCATGTACCGGGCCTTCGAGGCCTGTGACGCGTCGCTGGTGGAGATCAACCCGCTGGTCAGCACGCCGGACGGCCGGGTGCTGGCGCTCGACGCCAAGATGTCCCTGGACGACAACGCCATGTACCGGCATCCCGATCTCAAGGAGCTGCGCGACATCGCCGAGGAGGAGCCGCTGGAGGTGGAGGCCTCGGCCCACGCCATCAACTACATCAAGCTCAACGGCAACGTGGGATGCATGGTGAACGGGGCCGGCCTGGCCATGGCCACGATGGACATCATCAAGCTGGCGGGTGGCGAGCCGGCCAACTTCCTGGACGTGGGAGGAGGCGCCACCGCGGGGCAGGTGACTCAGGCGTTCCGCATCATCCTGTCGGACGCCCACGTCAAAGCGGTGCTCATCAACATCTTCGGAGGCATTATGCGCTGCGACGTGGTGGCGCAGGGGGTGGTGGAGGCCGCATCGCAGGTGGGCGTGAAGATCCCCGTGGTGGTGAGGCTCGAGGGGACCAACAAGGAAGAAGGGGCCCGCATCCTCAAGGACTCGGGGCTCGGCTTCACGGTAGCGGAGGGCATGCGGGACGCCGCGGAGAAGGTGGTGGCCCTGGCGGAGGGACGGCGATGAGCGTCCTGGTCGACAGAAAGAGCCGCATCGTGGTGCAGGGGCTCACCGGGAAGGAGGGGACCTTCCACGCCCGGGCGTGCAAGGCGTATCACGACACCGCCATCGTGGCGGGGGTCACCCCCGGCAAGGGGGGCCAGGCGGTGGACGACATCCCCGTGTACGACACCGTCGCCGAGGCGGTGGCGAAGCAGCGCGTCAACGTGTCGCTCATCTTCGTGCCGCCGGCGTTCGCGGCGGACGCGGTGCTGGAGGCGGCCGCCGCCGGCGTGGAGCTCGTCGTCTGCATCAGCGAGGGGATCCCCACGCTGGACATGCTGAAGGTGAAGTCGTGGCTGCGCGGCACGCGCACGCGGCTCATCGGGCCCAACTGCCCGGGGGTCATCTCTCCCGAGCTGGCCAAGGTGGGGATCATGCCGGGGCGCATCCACAAGCGCGGCGCGGTGGGCGTCGTGTCGCGCAGCGGAACGCTCACCTACGAAGGGGTGGATCAGCTCACGCGCCGCGGGATCGGCCAGAGCACCTGCATCGGCATCGGAGGCGATCCGATCGTGGGGACCACCTTCATCGACGCCCTCACCTTGTTCCAGAAGGACCCGGAGACCCGCGCGGTGCTGATGATCGGCGAGATAGGCGGGACCGCCGAAGAGGAGGCCGCGGAGTACGTGCGCCGCGAGATGAACAAGCCCGTGGTGGCCTTCGTGGCCGGGCGCACCGCCCCTCCCGGGAAGCGCATGGGTCATGCCGGCGCCATCATCGCCGGGGGGAAGGGGACCGCCGCCGAGAAGTCCGAGGCGCTGCGCGCGGCGGGGATCACGGTGGCCGACAGCCCGGCGGTGCTGGGCGAAACCGTCGAGCGCGTGCTCGCGAAGAGGAGCTGACCGGAATGAAGCAACGCACACTCACCATCATCAAGCCCGACGGCGTGCAGCAGAAGGTCGCCGGGAAGGTGATCGCCCACTTCGAGGAGGCCGGCTTCCGCCTGGTGGCCGCCCGCCTCGTGCATCTCACCAGGAAGGAAGCCGAGGGGTTCTACGCCGTGCACCGCGAGCGCCCGTTCTTCGAGGCGCTCACGACCTTCATGTCGTCGGGGCCCTGCATTCCCATGGTGCTGGAAGGGGAGGACGCCATCTCCCGTCTGCGCGCCCTGATGGGAGCCACCGATCCGGCCAAGGCCGACCCCGGCACGATCCGCAAGCTGTACGCCACCAACGTGGAGCGCAACGTCGTGCACGGCTCCGACTCGCCCGAGTCGGCGGCCACGGAGATCCGGTACTTCTTCTCCGACCTGGAGATGGTCTGACGCGGGTCCTTTCGCTGCCGGGCCCCGCTTCGGGATCTCCTCTCATACGTCTCTGCCTCGCCCGCGTGCGCGTCGCCGCGGGAGACACCGCGCTCACCGATCTCTCGGCGGGCGAGCGCGCCTTGCTGCCGCGCGGCGCGTCGGCCGGCGCGCGACGCGACTTCGTCGCCGGGCGCCGTGCCGCCCATGCCCTGCTGCCGGGCAGCGAGGTCCTGCGCGGGCCCCATGGCGAGCCGCGCCTGACGGGCGCCCGTTTCGCGGGGGTCGCCTTCTCCATCGCGCACACCGGGGGGACGGGGCTGGCCGCATGCGTGGAAGGCGCAGGCTGGAGGCTCGGCGTGGACATCGAGCGTCGCCGGGCCCTGCCGCCGGGGGTTGCCGCCCGGGTGCTGACCGATCGCGAGCGTCGCCGGATCGCGCGGGCCCCCGCGCGCCAGCGGGGCGAGCTTCAGATGGCCCACTGGGTGCTGAAGGAGGCGGCCCTCAAGGCGTGCGGGGTGAAGGTGGCGCGGCTGCTGACGGCTCCCGCCACCGTGGAGGTGGCCCGGCTCTCACGCACCGGCTGGGGACGGCTGATCCTCGAAGCGCGGGGAGAGGCCGCGGGGAGGGTCGCGCGCCGCGGCGGGGCCCTCATCGGGGTGGCGCTGGTGCCGGACGCATCCCGGCCGGGATCGAGGCGTCCACCTGGCGCGCCAGCTCGTCGAGCTTCCCGGCGAAGTTATGGGCCGCCCCCGGCACGGGGAGCAAGCGCGCGCCGGAAGGGACGGCCGCGGCCAGCGCCATGACCATCGGCAGCGGGCCGAAGGCGTCGTTCTCTCCCTGGATGATCGACAGAGGCTTGGGGCAGCGCGTCAAGAACATGGCGTTGTCCATCACCAGCGGCACGCCGATGCCGATGAGCGCGTGCACCGAGGACGCGGCGCACCCGGCCCGCAGGCCCACGCTCGCGCCGAACGAATAGCCGGCCAGCAGCAGCGGGAGCCCCGCGTAGCGCTCCTCCAGGAAGCGCAGGGCGGTCAGGGCGTCGCCCACCTCCCCCTTGCCACCGTCGTGCCTCCCGTCGCTCAGCCCCACGCCGCGGAAGTTGAACCGCAGCACCGGGAGCCCGGCCCGCACGATGGCCTCTCCGGCCGCGTGCACGACCTTGTTGTGCATGGTGCCGCCGAACAGGGGATGAGGGTGGCACACCACGGCAGCCGCCGCCGGCTCCGGCTCACCGGACGGGATCTTGAGGAAGGCCTCCAGCCGCCCGGCCTCTCCCTGCAGCAGGAAGTTCTCGATGCGTCCCACGTCGGTGCGCCCCGGCGCGCAGTATGCCTTTTCGGGCGCCCCTTGACAGCGTGATTGCAAAGTGATATCACTACGATATCTCAGTGGAGGTCCTTCGATGATCAAGGAAAGGGAATTGCGGGCCGTCTCGGGCTGGCCGGTCGTGGCGATCCTGCTCCCCGTGCTGATCGCGGCGGTGGTGTTCCTGATCCGGTCGGCAGTGGTGCAGAGCGGGACCATGGCCATCGTGGCCGGCGTCGTCCTGCTGCTGGACTGTTTCCTGCTGGCCGGGTTCTTCGTGGTGAACCCCAATGAGGGGCGAGTGCTCCAGCTGTTCGGGGACTACGTGGGGACCGCGCGCGTCCCGGGTTTGAGGTACGCCAATCCGCTCTACACCAAGAGGCGCGTGTCGCTGAGGGTGCGCAACTTCGAGAGCGCACGGCTCAAGGTCAACGACACGGACGGCAACCCCATCGAGATCGCCGCGGTGATCGTGTGGCGCGTGGTGGACACCGCCGAGGCGATCTTCGAGGTGGACAACTACGAGAACTACGTCCACGTGCAGAGCGAGGCGGCCCTGCGCAACATGGCCACCAGCTATCCCTACGACACTCACGAGGACGGGAAGCTCTCGCTGCGAGGGAACACGATGGAAATTGCCGCCCACCTCAAGACGGAGATCCAGGACCGGCTCACCAAGGCCGGCGTGGAGATCGTGGAATCGCGCATCAGCCACCTGGCCTACGCGCCCGAGATCGCCTCCGCCATGCTGCAGCGCCAGCAGGCCGGGGCCATCATCGCGGCGCGCGCGAAGATCGTCGAAGGGGCGGTCGGCATGGTGCAGATGGCGCTGGCCCGGCTGGCCGCCGACAAGATCGTCGAGCTGGACGATGAGCGCCGCGCCGCCATGGTGAGCAACCTCCTGGTGGTGCTGTGCGGTCATCAGGCCCCTCAGCCCGTTGTCAACACCGGCACCATGTATCCCTGAAGCGAGGCGTGATGGCGGAGCGAAAGCCCTTCCTGCTGCGGATCGACCCCGACGTGCTGGAGTCGCTTCAGCGCTGGGCCGCCGACGAGCTGCGCAGCCTCAACGGGCAGATCGAGTTCGTGCTGCGGCGATCGCTGATGGAAGCCGGGCGACTGAAGCCGCCTCCTTCTGGAGGCGGCGGGGGAGGCGGGCAGCGGCGCAGCCGGTGAGCCCGCGCCAGGAAAAAGAGAAGGCCCGCTCCCCCCGGCCGGCAGGGAGAGCGGGCCCCGACCGCAGCGAACGTGAGCCGGCCGTTATCCCACGGCGTCTCCCGCCGCATTGGTCGCGATCACCTTGTAGAACACGATCGACGGAGTGCCTGACGCTCCCGCCTCGATCAGCGATGCGCTGTTCACCGGGGAAACGTCCGACCACGTCGTGACACTGCGCAACGACGGCGTGGGGACACTCGATTTCACCATTCCGACTCCCGAGGTCAGCACGCCGCTGTCGATCCATCCCGCGCTTCCCGCGGCCGGGTCGTTCGGCGGCATGGATGCCCCAGTGGACGTAGCAAAAGACAGAAGAATGGTGGGATGACCGACGGGTCGTCTGGAAAGTCAGTGGGACGGTGCGGAGCCGGAACCCCCCGTTGTAAATCCGGCTTACGCGTGAAGCCTCGTCACCTCCGCCGGCCTGCCCCCTCTGTAGGCCGCTTATACCCGTCAATTGGAGAGGGTGTCAAGACTTTTTCTCGCGACCCATGCCTCATTTCTTCGTGCGGATGGTCGTGGTGCCGCGGAACCACGGCCCGCCGGTGAGCGCGAGCTTCACCGAGATGGGCACGGCGTTCCCTTCCGGCAGAGTGGGCTGCACGCGCGCGGGGTCGAACCTCACGACGACCTCCTCCACGCCGTTGCGGTTCTGGTCGGTGTACTCGAAGGGGAAAGGGAGCGCCGGGATCGTACCGTTGAGCCGGATGCTGGATGGATCGATCCCGCGGGGATCGAACCCCGCGGGGAGCTCGATGGACAGTTTCAGCCTGGTGCGGTTGGACGACAGGTTCAACGTGCCGGGACTGAAGTCCAGCCAGGCGACCTCCATCAGCCCCACCGTGAGGGACACGGGCACCCGCAGCACCGGCGCGCCCGGATCGTTGCTCGACACTTCGAGCGTGGCCTCGTGCAGGCCGTCCTCCAGGCCCGCGGCGTTCAGCGCCACGCCGAGCGTGCTGCTGCCGCCCGCGGGGATGCGCCCGGACGTCGGTGACGCGGTGAGCCAGCGCGGACCCTGGTTGAACTCCACCGCCATGCGATTGCGCAGGTAGGCCGAGTTGAAGACGACCGTCAGCCCGTCGGTGCGCGTGCCGTCCTGAATCCCCACCGTGGCGCTCGTGCGGGGGCCGTCCAGCGTGAGGTACTGGTACAGGATGTATCCGTTCGGATACAGGATCGCCTGGAAGGTCAGATGGTCCCTGGGAGCGTCCTCGGCCGGATCCCTGTCCACGTCGTTCCACTGGACGATGAACCGCGAGCCGTCGTTGTGGTAGTAGGCCCGTCCGCCGCCCGCGAAGTGCAGGTCGTCGAAGAACACCGCCAGCAGGTTCGGCGGCAGGCGGTCGCTGGGCAGGGGACCATTCCCGCGGGTGAATGCCAGCGAGGTGAAGGAAAGAAAGCCGTTGGTGGTGACGTTGACGGTCGTGAACGTGTTTCCGTAGAAGGGAAAGGGGAATCCGATCGGAACCGGTCCGCTGTTCTGATTGTCCGAGTTCAGGTGGGCTATCAGCGTGCCGGCGTTCCTGATGTCGACCCAGCCGAACTCCGGGCCACCCGGTTCATCCGAGTCCCTCCAGAGGTAGCCTCCGGCGTTCGGGCCGCCCGAGTCCAGAACGGCGGGGCGCGTGATCTCGAGCGGCTGGAGCGTGAAGTCGAGGGTCCCCACGCCGTCGTTGCGCAGCGTGACCGCATGATCGGACGTCTCTCCCTTCATCAGGGCGTCGCGGATCGAGGCGGGCGCGTGGCCGGCCGTGGGTGGCGGCTGCGTGGCGGCGACCGCCACGTTGGACAGCGGGCCCGCGTTCCCCCATTCGTCGAGCGCCTTCAACGCGAAATACCAGGTGGTGTCCGCATCGAGCCCAGGCACCTCGACCTGCCCGGGGGTGCCGGCCTGGCCGGGGCTCGGCGAGTTTCCTACAGGCCTGGCCTTGGCGAAGCTGGCTTCGTCGATCGGCGAGGTCGCGTAGCGAATCTGGTACGAGGTGGCCGTCCCCTCAGCTCCGTCGTCCCCCGGGGCGGTCCAGGTGAGCCGGGCATGGTTGGAGCCGGTCTCGTGGACAGCGAGATCCCTCACCGCGCCCGGAGGCACCTCGTCGAGATCGGCGGTGCTGAGCGAGACGTTCAGCCGCCCGCCACCGGCCACCGGTCTCGTCCCTGTGAACGGGTGGAGCGCCGGCTTGCGGTCGACGAGGTTCATCAGGGCGAACTTGATCTCGGCCACTCCCAGGAACGGGAAGCGTGACTTGAGAAGCGCGGCGGCGCCCGAAACGTGCGGGGCGGCCATGGACGTCCCCGACAGGAGCCGATAGGTGTTGCCGGGGCCGGTGCTCAGGATGTTCACACCCGGGGCGGCCAGGTCCACGGTGGTGGCGCCCCAGTTGGAGAACGCCGGAACGGCGTCGTTGGGGTCGGTTGCGGCGACAGCGATGACGTTCGGCAGGTCGTAGCTGGACGGGTAGTGAGGCTCTGCGTCGTTGCTGGTGCCGTCGTTTCCGGCGGCCGCCACGAAAGCGATCCCCGCGGCGCCGGCCTCCGCGATGGCCTCGTACAGCGCCTGCGAGAAGGCCCCGCCGCCCCACGAGTTGCTGGTGAGATGGGCCCCCATCATGGTCGTGTACTCGACGGCGCGCACCGCCTTGTCGGTGGCCCCCGATCCATCGGCCGAGAGGTACTTGATGGCCATGAGGCTGACTTCCCAGCATACGCCCACCACGCCGATGCCGTTGTTCCCCACGGCGCCGATGGTGCCGGCGACGTGCGTGCCGTGCCCGTGGTCGTCGAACGGGTCGCCGTCGTCGTTCGCGAAGTCGTACCCGTGAACGTCGTCCACGAAGCCGTTGCCGTCGTCGTCCACGCCGTTGCCGGGGATCTCGCCGGGATTGGTCCAGATGTTGGCGGCCAGGTCGGGGTGGTCGTAGTCGATCCCCGTGTCGATGATCGCCACCAGGACGTCGCGGCTGCCCTGGACGATGTCCCATGCCTGATCCGCGTCGATGTCGGCGTCGGGGGTCCCGCCGTTCTGCCCGGTGTTGATCATTCCGTGAAGCTCGCCCATCCGCGGGTCGTCGGGGACCAGGTCGACGGTCAGGATGTAGTTGGGCTCGGCGTATTCGATCCTGGGATGCTTCTTCAGCTTTTCGAGCGCCTGCTCCAGGGGGACGTCGGAATCGAGCCGCCAGTGCTCGAGTCGGGGGTTCCGGAACCCCCTGAGCTTCGCGGCCCTGACCAGCGCCCTGGCCGACGCCCGGTCAAGGGGATGCGCGGTGTCCTTGAACCTGACCAGCAGCTCGCCGGGGAGGTGGGGCGCCACCTTCGGCGGGACGGGCGGGGTAGCCGGCGTCATGCCGCCCGCGGTGGCGGCCAGGACTACGTTGAGGAGGAGGACGATGACGGGTCGATGGGCACGCCACATATGGATGCCTATATCCGTGATTTGAAGGTTGTGTCAAGGTCCTTTCTCAGCAAAACGGCGGTCTGGCACCGGACCAGCCGGAACTCGCCCGACGCCAGGATGCGCGCCGGCGCGGCGTCCCGGGCGATCGGCGTGAACCCGTAGCGGCGTGCCATCGGCTCGATGGTGTGGGTGAGCAGGTACGCTTCCCGGCAGCCTCGCCCCACGGCCTCCGTCAGGATGGCGCCTATGAGGGGGCGCACGACGCCGTGCCCCCGTGCTGCCCGGGTGACGGCGAGGCTGCGCAGGACGCATGCGTCGCCATGCACCTCGAGGCCGGCGCACCCCATCACGCGATCGCCCTGGATGGCGACGACGAAGCCGTCCAGGTGCGGGGCCACGCCGTCGAGCGGGAGATTCCCCTCGCGCAGCAGCTCTTCGATGGCAGGCAGATCGCCGGATGCCGCCCGCCGGACGGTGACGCTCACGCCGCCGCCGGCCTGCGCGCCGTGATCTTGAGCGACCACACCCTGCCCTCCGTCCCCTCCAGCTCGGGAGCTTCCCAGGCGAACCGGTCCACCACCGCGACGTCCTCGAAGCCGGCCATCCGGATGGACTGGAGGTAGTCCTCTTCCGACGGCGCGCCGCCGATGCAGGCGCAATAGGCCGCGGCGTTCGCCAGCAGCTCGTCGGGGAGGTTCTCGCCGATCAGATCGGTGATGGAGAACCGGGCTCCAGGCTTGAGCACCCGGAAGATCTCCTGGAAGGCGCGCGTCTTGTCCGGGACCAGGTTCACCACGCAGTTGGAGATGACCCAGTCCATCGATCGGTCGGGGACGGGAAGCGACTCGGCGTCTCCCTGCAGGAACTGCACGTTCGTGAGCCCTTCGGCGGCGGCCGCTCCGCGCGCGCGCTCCAGCATCGCGTCGGTCATGTCCACACCCACGACCCGGCCGGCCGGGCCGACCTGGCGTGCGGCGGCCAGCGCATCGTCGCCCGGCCCCGAGCCCACGTCCAGGACGCTCTGGCCCGGTGCCACGCCTGCCACGGCCAGCGGGTCGCCGCAGCCGAACACGCTTCGAGCTCCGCCCGGCGAGGGGTGGTCGCCCTTTCCGCAGCAGCCGGCTTCCTGCCGCGCGGCCCGTCCGTATCGTTCTCTCACGATTTCCTTGATTCGCGCCGGTTCAGGCGCTCCGCACGCATCCTGTCTGGTCATTCGCCTTCCCCTTGTCGAGTGCCTGCGTCAGCCGTCGCAGACCGCGCAGCAGGCCCGCGCGATCGGCCGGTGTGAGGGTCTCGAGGATCTGCTGCTCGGAGGCCCGGATCCGCCGCTCCATGGTGCGCAGCAGCGCCGCTCCCGACCCGGTGAGCGACACCTCGCGCACACGCCGGTCGCCGGCCGGCGGACGCCGCGCCACGTGGCCGCGCCGCTCGAGCTGCGCCACCACGCGCGTGAGGGTGCTGACCGCCAGGCACATCGCGCCTGCCAGCGCGGTCATGGTGAGCGGCCCGCGCTGTCCCAGCTCCTTCAGGACATAGCACTGCGACACCGTGACCCCTTCGCAGCAGATGCTGTTGCGGTCGCGGAACTGGTAGCGCTTGATGAGCGTGGTCAGGAGCCGGTCAAGCTCCTGGGCCTGCCGCTCCAGTGATGCCACGGCCTTCATGGGGACCCTCCAGAGATAGTTGTATGTGCAAAGTATTCCGGAGGCTCAGGGCTGTCAAGTCCTGAGCGGGAGTGGAGCTACAGGTTCTCGAGAATGAAGTCGGTGATCTTCTCGAACAGCTGCCGGCGCGTGGCCGGGCCGGCGATGCCGTGCCCCTTGCCCGGATAGAGCATGAACTCCACGGGGATCTCCGCGGAGGCCAGCGCGTCGAGCATCTGGGCCGAGTTGGTCAGGTGGACGTTGTCGTCCGCCGAGCCGTGAACGAGCAGCAGCGGGTCGCGCAGGGCGGACGCCTTGGTCAGGGGCGCGCTCTCGCGGTACCCGTCCTCGTTGTCGGTGGGCCGGTCCATGTAGCGCTCGGTGTAGATCGTGTCGTAGTTCTTCCAGTCGGTCACCGGGGCCACCGAGACGCCCAGGCGGAACGTGCCGGGAGCGTTGGTGAGGGCGTACAGAGTCATGTACCCGCCGTAGGACCATCCCCAGATCCCGATCCGATCGGGGTCCACGCCGCGGAGCGCGCGCAGGTAGGCCACCCCCTCGAGCTGATCGGCCAGCTCCTGCCGTCCCATGCGGCGGTGCACCGGCGTCTCCCAGGCGTGGCCGCGTCCCGCCGCGCCGCGGTTGTCCAGCATCCAGATCATCACGCCCCGGTCGGCCATCATGTGGAGCCACAGGGCGCGCCAGCCCATCCATCCGCGGATGACCATCTGCGCGTGAGGCCCGCCGTAGACGTACACCAGCACCGGGTACTTCCGGGATGGATCGAACGACTGCGGCTTGATCAGGAGAGCGGGCAGCGAGGTCCCGTCGCTAGCGGGGACCTGGTGGTACTCCACCTGCCCCAGGCGGAGCCCGGCCACCCGCCGAGCCTCGGCGTCGTCGAGCACCTCGCGGGCGTCGCCGTCGCCGCCCCGCAGCGTCACGGTGGGGGGCGTGAGCGCGGTGGAGAAGGTGTCCAGAAAGGCCTTGCCTCCCGGTGCCACGAGCGTGTTGTGCGTCCCTTCTTCGCGTGTGAGGCGTGAGAACCCGGTGCCGTCCAGACGCACGCGGTAGAGATGCCGCTCCCGCGGATCCTTCTCGGTGGCAGTGAAGTGCACCCAGCCGCCCGCCTCGTCCACCTGCTCCAGCCCGGTGACCACCCAGCTCCCCGAGGTGAGACGCCGGGCCGGGCCCCCGTCGAGCGGATGCACGTAGAGATGGCGGTAGCCGTCACGCTCGGATCCCCAGAGCAGGCCGTCCTTGAGGAAGCGCCAGGCGTCGTCGATGTTGATCCAGTGGGGGTCCGACTCGGTCAGCAGCGTGGCGCAGGCCCCGCTGCGGGCGTCGCAGGTGAGCATGTCGAGATGCGTCTGATCTCTGTCCAGCCGCTGGATGGCCACGCGTCCCGCCTGCGTCCATCCCGCCCGCGGCAGGTAGATGTCCTTGTCGGCGCCCACGTCCATCCAGCGCGTGGGAGGGACCGCGTCGCTTTCGCCGGCCACCTCCACCACGCCGAGGCGCGGCACCGGGTTGGGATCGCCGGCTTTCGGGTAGCGCTGCCAGGTGACGTCCGCGTGAACCGGAAGGAGGTCCACGATCGGGTAGCGGGGGACGTCCTTCTGGTCGAGCTGCAGATAGGCGACGCGGCGGCTGTCGGGAGACCACCACCATCCGCTGTCCAGCGAGAACTCTTCTTCGTAGACCCAGTCCACCGCGCCGTTGAGCACGTCGTCGCTCTCGCGGCGGGTCAGGCGGCGCTCGGTCGCACCGGATGGATCGATGACGTAGAGATCTCCGTCGCGCACGAAGCCGATCCATCGTCCATCCGGGCTGTATCGAGGATCCTGCTCCTCGCCGGAGGTCCGGGTCAGACGCCGCGGCGGGGTCGGATCTCCGGATGCGGGGATCTCGAACAGGAACAGGTCGCCCTCGGAGACCGCGACGAGCGCGTTTCCCGACGGAGACCAGACGAACGCCCCCACGGACATCTTGAAGGGCCCTTCCTGCTCCCGTGTGAGCGCCACCGGGGCCCCCTTCCCCATGGGACGCAGGCGCAGCAGCGGCGTGCCGGATTCCGGGTCGGCCTGGAGCCAGGCCAGGCGCGATCCATCGGGGGACCACTGAAAGGCCGAGGGCGCGGCGGCCAGGGGAGGGTTCGGAAAGACGTCCCGCAGGGTGATCTCGGTGCCGGCGGCCTCGGCCGGCACGGCCGAGACGGCGGCCAGCGCGAGCGACGCGATCCAGAGAGGCCTGCTCATCCGATCGAGGACGCGACCTCCCCGGCTCGCCCGGAGGCCGTCTGCGACAGGTAACGCCCATACAGAACGTGGAAGAGAGGCGACGCCATCAGGGTCGTGATCACCGCCATCATCACCATGATGGTGAACAGGGTGGGGGTGATGATGCCGGCCTGCAGGCCGATGTTCAGGATGATCAGCTCCATCAGTCCCCGCGCGTTCATCAGCGTCCCCAGCGTGGCCGCTTCGCGCCAGCTCTCTCCGGCCACGCGTGCGGCGGCCATGCAGGCCAGCCCCTTCCCCGCGATGGCCAGCAGGAGCACGATGGCGGTGATCCCCCACAGCTCCCACGAGCTGATCAGGCCGATGCGCGTGTTGAGCCCGGAATAGACGAAGAAGACCGGCAGCAGCAGGCCCGTGGTGATCAGCTCGGTGTGGGCCCGCACCTCGGCGGCGTAGCGCCCGCGCGGCATACATGCTCCCAGGATGAACGCGCCGAACACGGCGTAGATGCCGATGGCGTCGGTCAGCCACGCGCTCAGCATCAGCACCAGCAGCGTGGAGACCATCGTGCCCCCGCCCAGCCCGTCGCGCCTCCGCACCTGATCCTCGAAGCTGGCCAGCAGGGGGCGCCCCAGGAAGATCATCCCCAGGGTGAAGACGATCCCTCCACCGATGGCCATCACCGCCACCATCGACGACCCCTTCAGGAAGGCCAGCACCACCGCCAGCAGGCACCAGGCCACCGCGTCGTCGGTGGCCCCGGCCGCCAGGGCCAGAGTCCCCAGGCGGGTCCCGGCGATCCCTTTCTCGAAGATGATGCGCGCCAGCATGGGGAAGGCCGTGATCGACATGCAGGCCCCCAGGAAGAGAGCGGCCCACGGGCCCGAGACGTCGGGAGTGAAGAAGCGGCCCCCCTGGCCGCTCAGCTGCAGCGAGTAGACGGCCCCCAGCCCGAACGGGATGACGATCCCCGCCGCCGAAACGAGGCCCGCGCTCTTCATGCGTCCCACGATCAGCTGCGTGTTGAACTCGAGCCCCACCAGGAACATGTAGAGCACCAGCCCCACCTGGCTGATGGCGAACAGGATCGCCATGGACGGGTGAGGCACGGTGACGGCGGCCCCTCCGGCCTCGATGGTGGCGCGCACGGGGAAGAGCCACTCCTGCAGGTTCGGGGCGAGCAGGCCCAGCAGCGACGGCCCGAGCACCACGCCCGCCACCATCTCGCTCACCACGCGCGTCTGCCCGAGCCAGCGCCCCACGATGGCCACGACGTAGCAGGAGGCCAGGATCACCGCCAGCTGAAGGAACAGCTTGATGACCAGATCGGCGTTGGACATCCGCTAGGAGGACCGGACCAGAGAGCGCAGCACGAAGGGGAGGATCCCCCCGTGACGGTAATAGACAACCTCCTGCGGCGTGTCGAGGCGCACCATGGTCTGGAACTGGCAGCGGCTCCCGTCGGGACGCACGGCGGTGACCGGCACGCGTCCCATCGGAGCGGGCCCCGACGCGATCCCCTCGACGGAATAGATTTCGTCCCCCCGCAGTCCCAGCGAGGCGGCGTTCTCGTCCTGCAGGAACTGCAGCGGCAGGATCCCCATGCCGGCCAGGTTGGACCGGTGGATCCGCTCGAAGCTCTCGGCGATGACGGCGCGCACGCCCAGCAGTGCGGGCCCCTTGGCTGCCCAGTCGCGCGACGATCCGGTGCCGTATTCCTTGCCGGCCAGCACGACCAGTGGGACCTTCTCGTCGCGGTACTTCATGGCGGCGTCGAAGATGGTCATGCGCGCACCCGAAGGGAGATGGGTGGTCCATCCGCCTTCCGTGCCGGGTGCGAGCAGGTTGCGCAGACGGATGTTGCCGAAGGTGCCGCGCATCATCACCTCGTGATTGCCCCGCCGCGATCCGTAGGAGTTGAAGCCGGCGGGCGTCACGCCGTGGGCGATCAGGTAGCGGCCGGCGGGGCTGTCCTGCGGGATCGACCCGGCCGGCGAGATGTGGTCCGTGGTGACGGAGTCCCCGAGCACTGCCAGCACGCGCGCCCCCGACAGATCCTCGGGCTCCAACGGCTCGGCCGGCATACCATCGAAGAAGGGAGGCCTGCGGATGTAGGTGGACTCCTCGGTCCAGTCGTAGGTGACCCCGCGCGGAACGTCCAGGGTTCTCCAGCGCTCGTCCCCCTCGAACACGGACGCGTAGCGCTTTTCGAACATCGTCCGGTCGATGGCCGCGGCGGCCGTCCGGCGGATCTCATCCTCGCCGGGCCAGATGTCCTTCAGGAAGACCGGGGCGCCCTGGGGATCGTGGCCCAGCGGCTCGGTCATCAGATCGCGATCCATGTCCCCCGCCAAGGCGTAGGCGACCACCAGCGGGGGGGAGGCAAGGTAATTGGCTCGAACTTGAGGCTGAATGCGTCCCTCGAAATTGCGGTTGCCGGAGAGCACCGCCGCGACCCACAGGTCGTTCCCCTTCACGGCGGACGCCACCTCGTCGGGGAGCGGGCCCGAGTTGCCGATGCACGTGGTGCACCCGAAGCCGACCAGGTGGAACCCGAGCGCCTCCAGGTCGGGGAGCACCCCCGCGGCGTCGAGGTAGTCGGCCACCACCTGGGAGCCGGGGGCCAGGCTGGTCTTCACGGTGGGAGGGACCGTCAGCCCGCGCCGCACCGCGTTGCGTGCCAGCAGGCCCGCCCCCAGCATCACCGCCGGGTTGGAGGTGTTGGTGCACGAGGTGATGGCGGCGATCACCACCGACCCGTGACGCACCGAGCCCGGCCTGCCCCCCACCTTCACCGGCACGGCCTGGCGCGGATCGGCCGCCTGCCCGTTGGACGCCGCCGCCCACGCGGCATAGGCCTTCTTCTGGGGCTCGGGCACCTTCTCGGCGAGCGCGGACGACAGCGACCCGCGAAACGAAGACTTCGCCTGCGAGAGAGGGATGCGGTCCTGCGGGCGGCGCGGCCCCGCGAGGCTCGGCTGCACGCCCGACAGATCCAGAGGAAGCTCGTCCGCGTAGACGGGGTCGGCCGACCCCGGCGTGCGGAAGAGCCCCTGCTCCTTGCAGTAGGCCTCCACCAGCGCCACCAGGTCGGCCGGGCGGCCGGTCAGCTTCAGATAGCGCAGCGTCTCGTCGTCGACCGGGAAGAAGCCGATGGTGGCGCCGTACTCGGGGGCCATGTTGGCCAGCGTGGCCCGGTCCGGGAGCGAGAGGGCGGCCAGGCCCTCGCCGAAGAACTCCACGAACGAGCCCACCACGCCGCGCGCCCGCAGCATCTGCGTGAGGGTGAGCACCAGATCGGTCGCGGTGGTTCCGGCCGGCAGCTGCCCGGTGAGGCGCACGCCCACCACCTCGGGGATGAGCATCGAGATGGGCTGTCCCAGCATGGCGGCCTCGGCTTCGATCCCGCCCACGCCCCATCCCACCACGCCCAGCCCGTTGATCATCGTGGTGTGAGAGTCGGTCCCCACCAGGGTGTCGGGGTACGCCGGGCGCGCGCCTCCCTGCGATTCGCCCCGGAACACCACCTGGGCCAGGTGCTCCAGGTTCACCTGGTGCACGATCCCGGTGTCGGGGGGCACGACGTGGAAGTTTCGGAAGGCGGTCTGCCCCCAGCGCAGGAACAGGTAGCGCTCGCGGTTGCGCTCGAACTCGTAGTCGGCGTTGATGCGCAGGGCCTGCGGCGTCCCCGACACGTCCACCTGCACCGAGTGGTCGATGACCAGATCGGCGGGCTGCAGGGGATTGATGCGCGCCGGATCGCCGCCCAGCGCCCCGATCGCGTCGCGCATGGCGGCCAGATCCGCGATCGCCGGCACGCCGGTGAAGTCCTGGAGCAGCACGCGCGCCGGCATGAAGGCGATCTCGCGCTCGCCCTTCCGTGCGGGATTCCACGATGCGAGCGCCACCACGTCCTCGCGCGTCACCGCGGCGTCGTCTTCGCGCCGCAGGAGGTTCTCGAGCAGCACGCGCAGCGAGTAAGGGAGGCGCGACACCTGGCCCACACCCGCCCTCGCCAGCGCGTCGAGACGGTGGATCTCGTACGACGCTCCGGCGACGTCGAGGCGTGCGCGGCTGTTGAACGAGTTCATTCTTGCCATGGGAGATCCATTATACCCGCCGCGCCGCTGCGCGTCGGGTCAGGACACTAGCGGTACAGGAGCCACGGGGCCGCCTCGCGCTGGAACGCGGTCATCTCGCGGCGCCACGAGGCCGCGAGCCGTCCCAGGTCGGTGCTCGACTCCACCGCCTGGCGCACGGCCGGGTCGCCGGTGAGCACGTCCACCGGCAGGCGGTCGGTGACGTATTCGTACGGGGGCCATTTCCATTCGAACACGTCGCGGTGAAGCGCGATCACGTCCTGCAGGATGGCGAGTGTGGTGACGTAAGGGCGGAAGCGGGCCCGGTCGGTCACGTGGATCTGGAAGCCCCGGCAGACCTCGCCGTGCCACTTGTGGAAGGTGGGCTGGAAATCGTGGTCTCGCAGCGTGACCCCGGGCAGGCGGCGCTTCGCGAATCGGTTGCGGAAGGCGTCGGTTTCGAGCCAGGGGGCACCCCACACCTCGAAGGGACGCGTGGTGCCGCGTCCCTCGGAGATGTTGGTCCCCTCCAGGAGCACCTGCCCCGGATAGACCATCGTCGTGTCGAGGGTGGGCATGTTGGGCGACGGAAGGATCCAGGGGAGCCCGGTGTCGGCGAACGACATGCGCCGGCGCCACCCCTTCATGGGGACCACGGTGAGGTCGCAGGGCCCCGCGCCGTCGCGCGCGCCCAGGCGGGCGTTCACCAGGCGCGCGATCTCGCCCAGGGTGAGGCCGTGGCGCATGGGGACCGGATAGAGTCCCACGAACGATTCGTAGCCGGGACGGATGACGTTCCCTTCCATCTGCACTCCGCCCAGAGGGTTCGGGCGATCCAGCACCACGACCGGAACCCCCGCCGCGGCGCACGCCTCCAGAGCCAGAGCGGTGGTCCATTCGAACGTGTACACGCGCGTGCCGACGTCCTGCAAGTCGACCACCAGAGTGTCGATGTGTGAGAGCATCTCCGGGGTCGGGGAGCGGGTCTCCGAGTAGAGGCTGAAGATCGGGATCCCCAGGCGGGCGTCGGTGCCGTGAGCGGACTCGATCATGTTGTCCTGCTTCTCGCCCGAGATGCCGTGCTGCGGGCCGAACAGCGCCGTCAGACGGTCTCCGCACAGGCGGGCCAGCACGTCGCGCGCGGATTCGAGGCGCGAGGAGACCGAGGCCTGGTGCATGAGCAGACCCACGCGCCCGCGACGCAGCCACGCCGGGCGCGAGCGCGCCAGCACGTCCAGTCCGGTCAGCACGCGAGGGGTCGGCATCTCAGGGTCAGTTGATGGATCCGGTAGCGCGAGCCTGCCCGTCCTTGCCGAACAGCTCGTCGTGCAGGAACCGGGCCTGATGCAGCTCTCGCTGCGCTTCCTCGAAGCGCCCCTGAGCCGCGTAGAGGCGCGCCAGGTTGAGATAGGGGTAGTGCCGCGGCTCGTAGCGCGAAGCCTGCTTGGCCTTCTCCAGCCATGCGACTGCGTCGTCCAGCTTCCCCTGCTTCATCAGATAGGAGCCGATGTCGTTGTACGGGTTGCCGAAGTCGGGATCGAGGGCGATGGCGTGGCGGCACTCGTCGATCGCCTCGTCGAGCCGGTCGAGGTAGCTGTAGGCCCAGCCCAGGAAGGTGTGGGCCTCGGCGGTGGGATAGACGGCGATCGAGCGCTTGTAGAGCTGGACGGCGTTCTCGTAGCGTTGCGCCATCTGCTCCTGGAGCGCTTCTTCCATGATCTGTCCGGCCCGCTCGCGCGACGTTTCGGTGTTCATCGCGGCGATATTACCGCACCGGGATGAAATCATGAAGGCGGCGACCGCCTTTCTTTCCGGAGGCCGGCGGCGGTAGACTGCCGGCATCGAGATCGGAGGCTTTTTTGAAGTACCGCCAGAAGGGCTACCGCGATACCGACTTCAAGGGCCGGGACCGGGAGAAGCGGGAGCCCCCCAAAGCGAAGACCCCCGAGGAGCGCCAGCTGCGCCACATGATGGAGCGCTCGGCGAACCTGATCCTCCGCTGCCACCAGTGCAGCGCCGACGCCGGCTCGGTGGAGAGCCTCGACCCGTCGGCCACCTGCTCTCAGTGCGGCGCCGCGCTGCACTGCTGCCGCAACTGCGGCCACTTCGACACCGGGGCGCGGTGGGAGTGCAACGCGCCGATCACCGCCCCGGTGCAGGACAAGACCGCCGCCAACGCGTGCCCTCTGTTCAAGGCCAACACCGTCCTGGACGCCACCGGCCGGAGGGCCGGCGGCTCGACCCCTCCGGACGCGCGGGCCGCCTTCGACAGTCTCTTCAAGAAAAAGTAGGGGCATGCAGCCCAGCGTCCCCGGCCGGCTCGTCGTGTCGGGGAGCACCGGCCTGGTGGGGACAGCCCTGGCCGAAGCCCTGGGGCCCGGCTCGATCCTGGGCCTGAGCCGATCGCGCCGGCCGGGGCGCGATGCCGCGCTCTGGGATCCGGCCCGAGGCTTCATCGAGACGGGACGCCTCGAAGGATGCCAGGGGGTGGTCCATCTGGCAGGCGAGTCGATCGCCGCGCGGCGCTGGACCCCCGCCGTGAAGCAGAGCATCCGGGCCAGCAGGGTCGAAGGGACCGGCCTGCTGGTGTCGGCTCTCCGTGGATTGTCCCGCCCGCCGCGCGTCCTGGTGAGCGCATCGGCCATCGGCTTCTACGGCGACCGCGGCGACGAGCCGCTCGAGGAGTCGTCTCCGCCCGGCAGCGGGTTCCTTCCGGACGTGGCCGTGGCCTGGGAGGCGGAAGCCGCGCGCGCCGGAGAGGCCGGAATCCGCGTGGTGTGCCTCCGCTTCGGCATCATCCTGGCGGCCCGGGGGGGCGCGCTGGCGAAGATGCTGCCCCCCTTCCGGCTGGGCCTGGGCGGCCGGCTCGGCTCGGGGCGTCAATGGATGTCGTGGGTGCACGTCCTCGACGTGGTGGGCGCGATCCGGCTGGCGCTGGCACGCGACGATCTGAGCGGTCCGGTGAACGTGGTGGCCCCCGCGCCTGTGCGCAACGCCGACTTCGCGCGCGCGCTGGGCAGAGCGCTGGGGCGCCCCGCCGTGCTCCCGGCTCCGGCCCTGGCGTTGCGGGCGGTGCTCGGGGAGATGGCCGATGCCCTGCTGCTGTCCGGGCAGAAGGTGCTCCCCGCGCGCCTGACCGGGGCCGGGTACCTGTTCCGCCATCCCGACCTGGACGGGGCGCTGAACGATCTGGTCGGTTGACAGGGTCAGCTCACATTCATAGTGTGATGGGACGGCAATAGCGCCGGCAAGCGAACCATCCCGGAGGAGAAACGCAGATGGAGTTCACCGATTTCAGCTCGTTTCTGCAATTGCTCTTCAGGTGGATTCACTTCGTGGCGGGGGTCGCCTGGATCGGCATCCTGTACTTCTTCAATCTCGTCAATGTCAATTTCATGAAGTCGATCGACGCTCCCACCAAGGGCAAGGTGGTGCCCAACATGCTGGCCCCGGCCCTCTGGTACTTCCGGTGGGGGGCCGTGTTCACAGTGCTGAGCGGGGTGATCTACTTCGCCGTGTGGATCGTGGGGATAGAGGGCTCGCACGCGCCGCTGGGGCCATGGCTCATCTACGCGCTGCTGGCCTGGGCGGCCATCTACGTCTGCATCGAGGTGGCCAAGGTCAACAACGGCATGCTGCTGGCCGCCATCTTCACCGTGGTCGTGCTGGCCATGGCCTTCCTGGTCGTTCACCACACGGGCCTGGGCAGCACGAAGTCGATCTCCATCGGCATCGGCGGCGGCATCGGTCTTCTGATGTTCCTCAACGTGTGGGGGATCATCTGGCGGCACCAGAAGAAGATCATCGCGTGGACGGCCGACAACGCCGCGCGCGGCACCGCCATGCCCGCCGAGGCCGCGGGCCTGGGGCGGCGGGCCTTCCTGGCCTCGCGCACCAACGCCTGGCTGTCCCTGCCCATGCTCTTCTTCATGGGCAACGCCAGCCATCCGTGGATCACGTTCACGGTGGGTCAGATCTGAGTCATGAGCACGCACCGCTCGCAGCTCGTCCTGTCCTACGCCTGCGCGGCGGCCATGATGCTCGCGGGCTGCGGCGGCGCTGCGGACGCGCCGCCCGCCGTGCCGGCCAACGCCATCCCGGCCGGCGTGGCGGTGGGTACATCCGTCATCGAGGGGCGGGTGCTGTTCACCGGGACGGCCCCGCCCCGCGAGGAGATCCGCACCGGCTCGGACGCCGCGTGCCGCCACAAACAGGAGAGCCCGCCCCGGCGCGAGGACCTGGTGACGGGGCCCGAGGGAGGCCTTCAGTACGCCTTCGTGCACGCCGCCTCGGGGCTGGGTGAGCGCGTCTTCGCTCCTCCCACCGAGCCGGTCACCCTGGATCAGAAAGGCTGCGTCTACCAGCCGCACGTGGTGGGAGTCCAGGTCGGGCAGCCGCTGCGCGTCGTCAACAGCGATCCCACGCTCCACAACGTCCACACGATGTCGAAGGAGAACCGTCCCTTCAACTTCGGCATGCCGGTGGAGGGCCAGCAGGTGACGAAGCACTTCACCAAGCCGGAGGTTATGGTGAAGGCCAAGTGCGACGTGCATCCCTGGATGGGAGCGTGGATCGGGGTGTCGCCCCATCCGTTCTTCCAGGTGACCGGGGCCGACGGGGCCTTCGCCCTGCGCGGGCTTCCGGCCGGCACCTACGAGATCGAGGTGTGGCACGAGTCGCTGGGAACCCGCCGGGAGACCGTCACCCTGCAGGACGGGGAGACCCGCACGCTCACCTTCACGTATCCGGGCTGATCGTGACGTCCGAGGCCGCCGCGACGCACAAGGGGAGCCGGCGCCGCAAGCCCGCGGGGATGGCGCCCGGCATCCCGGTCCTCACCGGCGAGGCCCTCGTGCCCCGCATCCACGTCATCCGCTACAGCGCGGACGCGATCGAGGAGTTCGACGTCGCGTCGGTCCAGGACTGCCGCACCCTGGGCACGGAAGGCGGCGTGATCTGGATCGACGTGCAGGGGCTGGGGGACCTGGAGCTGCTGCGCGTGATGGGCGAGAGATTCGGCCTGCATCCGCTGGCCCTCGAGGACGTGGTGAGCGTCAGCCAGCGCGCCAAGGTCGAGGACTACGACTCTCACCTCTACATCATCGTGCGCATGGCGGAAAGCGCGGCCGAAGTGCTGATCACCGATCAGACGAGCCTCTTCCTGGGCAAGGACTTCGTGCTGACCTTTCAGGAGCACTACGGGGACTGCCTGGGGCCGGTGCGCGAGAGGCTGCGTCGCGGCAAGGGGCTGATGCGGCGCTCCGGCCCCGACTACCTGGCCTACGCCATCCTGGACGCCGTCGTGGATGGCTACTTTCCCGTGCTGGAGCAGTTCGGGGAAAGGCTCGAGGACCTGGAGCAGGAGGTCATCGAGGGGCCCACGCGCGGCACCCTGGGCAGGATCCATAGCGCCCGGCGGACGCTGCTGCAGTTGCGCCGCGCGGTGTGGCCCATGCGCGACGCGATAGGCGCGCTCATCCGCGATGAGAGCGGCCTGATCTCTCCTCCCACGCGAGTCTACCTCCGCGATTGCCACGACCACGCCGTGCAGATCATCGAGATGCTGGAGACCGATCGCGAGCTGGTCACCGGGCTGATGGAGATCTACCTGTCGAGCCTCAGCCAGAAGCTCAACGAGGTGATGAAGGTGCTCACCATCATCGCCACCATCTTCATCCCGTTGACCTTCATCGCCGGGGTGTACGGGATGAACTTCGACTACATGCCTGAGCTGCGCTGGCGCTACGGGTATGCCGCGGTGATGACCGGCATGGCCGCACTGGGGCTGGGGATGCTGTGGTTTTTCGCCCGCCGCGGGTGGCTGGGAGGCGGGGGTCTCGAGGCGGACCAGGAGCGGCGCGCGCAGCGACGCACGCGCCGGCGGGCCGCCGGCCCGCGGTCGCGCTGAGGAGCCGGCGGTGTCATCCCGGGGGATCGTGGTGCTCACCGGAGCGGGGATCTCCGCGGAGTCGGGCCTGGAGACCTTCCGCGATCCCGACGGCGTGTGGTCCCGGCACCGGCTCGAGGACGTGGCCACACCGGAGGCGTTCCGCAGGGACCCCGCGCTGGTGCACGGCTTCTACAACATGAGGCGCAGGCGCCTGCTGGAACCGGATGTGCGTCCCAACGCCGCGCACGAAGCGCTGGCCCTGCTGCAGAGCCGGCTGCCCGGCCGTGTCACCCTCGTCACCCAGAACGTGGATGATCTGCACGACCGTGCCGGCTCGGCCACCGTGCACATGCACGGCGAGCTCTTGAAGATTCAATGCGAGCGGTGCGCGTCGGTGCGGCCCTGGAGGGACGATCTGAGCACGGCCACCGCCTGTCCGGAATGCGGCCGGACGGGCGCCCTGCGCCCGCATGTCGTATGGTTCGGCGAGATGCCCTTCGAGCTGGAGCGAATTGGCGCCGCCCTGTCGAGATGCGGCCTGTTCGTCGCCATCGGCACGTCGGGCAATGTCCAGCCGGCCGCCGGGTTCGTGCAGGAGGCCCGGTGGCGGGCGGGGGCCAGGACGGTGGAGCTGAATCTGGAGCGCACGGGATCCTCCGGCATGTTCGACCAGAGTGTGCAGGGACCTGCGACCGACATCGTTCCCGCGTTCGTCCGGAGCCTGCTCGAGGCCGAGGCCGAGGGCATCCGATGAGGGCGTGGGCGCTGGGAGTGGCTCTGGCCGCCTGCGCGGCCGCGCCGGCGGGCACCGCTCCCGAGCAGGTCACGTCGCTCAAAGGCTGGAAGAGCCTCACCTTGAAGGCCGGGGCGTCCGCCCTCTACACGGGCTCCGCCACCCTGGAGCTGGCCGAAGGGCCTCACCCGCACACCGGGCGCGCGGCCATCGTGCTCACCACGCGCTCGGAGGCGCGCCTGCTGGGCGCGATCGGCTTCGAGGAACGATCCACCTCGTGGATCGACGCGGCGACGCGCCGGCCTCTGGAGCTGTTCCAGCTCCGGCCGGGAGACGTCGCCCGGCGTTTCCGGTTCGAGGCGGACGGCGTGCGGCAGACAACCTGGAAGCCGCCCGAGGGGAATACCGGGGCTCCGTTCGAGGCGTGGCGCGAGCAGGAGACCACGCTGCGTCGCCCCACATTCGAAGATGGATCGGCGGTTCCGGAGGGCGAGCCGCTGGTGGACGTCTATTCGCTGCTGTACCTGCTTCGCGACATGGATCTGTCCTCCCCGAAGGCGGCTGCGCGCGAGTTCATCGTGATGCAGCGACGCCATGCGGTGCGCGTGGTCGTGACCCCGCTCGAGCGGCGGGTCCAGCCGCGCGAGATCCTGGACGAAACATCGGGCGGGCCGCGGACGGTGCGTCTCGCCGAACGCCGGCTGGGTCTGCGTGCCGCCGGGCCAGGCCAGGCGGGCGTGCGAGGGTTTCTGGGCCTGGAGGGCGAGCTGGAGATCTGGATGGAGGAGTCAGGTGGGGCCCTGGTGGAGGTGCGCGGCAACGCGCCCGGAGTCGGCGCCACGTCGCTCTCACTGTCCTCCTGCAGGCTTTAACACTGCATTTCCCGCCCGTGGCGGCCCGTCTTGACCACTCAATGACCCCGCCGTCATTGCGAATGACCGTGTGCTATAGTCGGCCGTCACCGACTCATTCCTCGTTGATCACTTTGTTGAGGACGACTATGCCGCGTCAAAGCACCATCATCGCCCGCGAGCTGAAGCTGATCCGCTCGTCGTTCACGCGGATCGCGCGCTCGTTCGGGCGTATCAGCCCCCTGCTGGCAGCCACCTCTCCCGCCGCGCTGGCGGCTGAGCCCGAGGTTTCCGCACGACGGCGCCCCCGTCTATCGCCGCAGCAGAGAGCGGCGCTGAAGCTGCAAGGCAAGTACATGGGAACCATGCGGGGGCTCAAGCCCTCGCAGCGCAGCCTCATCAAGAAGATCCGGGTTCAGAAGGGGATCCGCGCCGCCATCCAGGAAGCCGAGAAGCTCGCGTCGGCCGGCTGATCCAGGGCAGGGACCACGGAGCCCATGGCCGGCGCTGCCGGCCCCGCCCGCCGCCTCCCGGTGCGGCTGATCCTGACGCTCCTGGTGAGCGGCCTGGCCCTGGTGTTCCTGTGGCGCGTCGTGAGCGAGGTGGGCCTGCACCGCCTCGGCGCGCGCCTGAGCCAGGTGAACACCCTGCTGCTAGTGTCCGCCACCGCGCTCACCATCGTGAGGTTCGTCCTGCAGGCCCTGCGCTGGGAGGTCCTGGTGCGCCGGGAGGCGCCGGTGGGATTGCGCCAGGTGCTGCCGATCCTCATGGCGGGCAACTTCCTCAATCTCGTCACCCCCGCCCTGCGCATCGCGGGGCCAATCCTGCGAGCCTATTACCTTTCACAGGAGACCGGCCGCCCCCGCGCGCGCTTCTACGGCACGATCGTCGCGGACCAGACCACCAACTTCGCCGTGTACGCCCTGGCCGTGGCCCTGGGCGCGGCGCTGGTCCCGATGCCGGGGCGCGAGGCGCCGTCCCCGGCCCTGGGCGCCGCACTGGCCGGTGCCCTGGTGGGGGGCCTGGCCATCGCATATTTCTTCCTGCGGCGGATCCAGCGGGGCGAGCGGTCGCTCCTCGCCCAGTGGGTGCACGGACGGAGTGACGGATCGGGCTCCCGCCTGCGCGCGCGGGTCGCGCTCTGGTGGGATCACATGGCGGAGGCGCTCTCGCACTCCGTGCTGGGAGGCGGCGCCTGGTGGCCCGCCATGGGGATCTCGGTGCTGCTGTTTCTGTCGATCGTGGCGGGACAGGTGGTCTCCTTCGCCGCCATCGGCGCGAACGTCGGTTTCCTCCCGGCCGCTTTCGCGGTGGCCGGCGCGGGCTTCATCCAGATGATGGCCGCGTCGCCCGGCGGATCGGGCGTCACCGAGGCGTCGCTCATCTGGGTCTTCATGACCATGGGCATGGACGGCGAGACGGCGGCGGCGGGCGTGCTGCTGGCGCGCTGCCTCAACTACGCCGTGCTGCTGCCATGGGGGGGATGGTCGTTCTTCGGGCTGCAGCGTCGCTATGGGATGCCGCGCGACGTCCCGCAATCGGACCCCGCGTGACGAGGCCCGCTCACTCCGGTCGGTACCTCTCGTGGGCCGTGACCGTCACGGTGCGCTTCAAGGTCTGGCTCCCCAAAGAAAGCGACACGGTGTAATCGCCGGGGGGCACGAGGCGCGGCTGCCCCGAAGGGGTCGGGAAGTCCCACAAGGGATCCTTGTCCAGCTGCAGGTCCCAGACCACGCGGTTGATCCCGGGAACCGCTCCTCCGGTCAGGGTCCTCACGGTGCGTCCGGCGGCATCGGTGAGGCTTAAAGATACCTCCTCGCCGGCGAACTCCTTGACGTGATAGCTGAGGATCGTGCCGAACGGCGGGTTGTCCCCCTTGAAGATCCGCGGGCTCCAGCGCGCCCCCTCGGGGAGCATCTGGAAGGCGCGGGCAGGGCGCGGCGTGAACAGGTGGGCGTCACGCGCCAGCACCTCCGGCGTCAGCTCCTGCAGCGGCCGGATGTCGTCCATCACATAGATGCTGCGGCCGTGCGTGGCGATGACCAGATCCATCTCGCGCGGGTGGATCACGATGTCGTCCACGGCCACCGTGGGCAGGCCCGAGCCCAGCTTCGTCCAATGCCGGCCGCGATCGAAGGAGGCGAAGATGCCGAACTCGGTCCCCGCGAACAGCAGCGCCGGGTTCACCAGGTCCTCGCGCACCACCTTCACCGGATGGCCGGCCGGGAGATCCCCCGCGATCGACGTCCAGGTCCGGCCCCGATCGGTGGTCATGAAAGCCAGCGGCGCGAACAGATCGCTGGTGTGGCCGTCCACGGCGACGTAGGCAGTGGCGGCGTCATGGTGCGACGCCTCGATGCGGCTCACCCACACGCCCGACGTCCGGCGATCCGCCCTGGCCACGCCGGCGGTCAGCTCGGTCCACCTGGGCTCGGGGGCACCCGCGTCCTCGGTGAGCCAGATCCTGCCGTCGTCGGTGCCGGCCCACAGGAGGCCCTTCTGGAGAGGGGACTCGGCCAGCGTGTAGACCATGCCGTAGTTCTCGGCCCCCGACCCGACGGTCAGGATGCGCGCGGGATCCTGCGTGGAGAGGTCGGGGCTGATGGCCTGCCACCGGTCGCCCCGCTCGGTGAGGCGGAAGACCTTGTTGCCCCCCATGTAGAGAACGGTGGCATCGTGAGGCGACAGGATGAACGGCGTGTTCCAGTGGAAGCGGAACGCGGGGGAGCCCTCTTTCTGGAGCGGGCGGATGTTCCGGCGCTGTCCGGTGGCCAGGTCCAGGCGGAAGGCGTAACCCTCCTGGGACTCCGCGTACACGATGTCGGGCACGGCCGGGTCCAGGATGACGGTGAAGCCGTCACCGCCGCCCAGGGAGCGCCAGTCGCCCGTCCCGATCCCCTCGGGGCTCATGGTGGCGCTGGGCCCGATCCAGTTGAAGTTGTCCTGAAGCCCGCCGGCGATCCGGTACGGCGTGCTCGAGTCCACGGTGACGCGGTAGAACTCGCCGACGGCCATGTTGTTGAAGAAGTCCCAGCTCTTCGCCCGGCTGTAGCTCGCGTACAGGCCCCCGTCGTTCCCCAGCAGGAGCCGGTTGGTGTCGTCGGGGTCGATCCACAGATCGTGGTGGTCCACGTGCACCGCCTTGGCGCCGTCATCACGGAAGGTGCGGCCGCCGTCGTCGGAGACGTGCACCAGATACCCCAGCACGTACACGCGCTGAGGATCCTTGGGGTCGACGCGGATCTGGCTGAAGTAGAAGGCGCGCGGAGCCAGCTGGTTCACGCGCTGCCACGAGCCCCCCGCGTCGTCGGATCGGAAGACTCCCCCCGCGCGGCTGTTCAGCTCGTCGATGGAGGATCCCCCGGCGGCGTCGCTCTCGATCACGGCGTACACGATCCGCGGATCGGCGCGGTGGACGTCCAGCCCGATGCGCCCCGTCTCCGTGGGGAGGCCCTGGGTGAGCCGGATCCAGCTGCGGCCTCCATCGGCCGTCTTGTAGATGCCACCGCCCTTTCCGCCGCTGACGAAGCTCCAGGGGCGACGCAGGCGGTGGTACATGGCGGCGTAGAGGACCCTGGGGTTGGACGGATCGATGACCAGATCGATGCAGCCGACCGTCTCGTCGATCTGGAGCGACGCCGTCCAGGTGCGGCCGGCGTCGGTGGTGAGGAAAACCCCGCGCTCCTTGTTGGACCCCCACAGGTGACCCATGGCGGCCACCCAGGCGGTCGCCGGATCGGTGGGATGCACCACGATGCGGGCGATGGAGTGGGTGTCGCGCAGGCCCACGTTCTGCCACGTCGACCCTCCGTCGGAGGAGCGGTAGACGCCGTCCCCCCACGACGAGCTGTTGCGGCCGTTGGCCTCTCCGGTGCCGACCCAGACCACGTTCGGATCGGATGGGGCGATGGCCACGGCTCCGATGGAGGCGACGCGCTCCTTCTCGAACACCCCGCTCCAGGTCACGCCGTTGTCGGTGGACTTCATGAGCCCGCCCGTCCCCAGGCCGGCGAAGAAGGTCCAGGGCTGCGACGGATGCACGGCGATGGAGGAAACCCGTCCTCCCATGTTGGCAGGCCCCACCGACCGCCACTTCAACGAGCGCAGGTGCGCGGCGGGGACGGCGCCGGGCGGGGAGGCGGCGGCCCGCGGGAAGGCCGCGGCCACAAGCAGACAGGCGAGGAGTAGTGCGGCACCCGGCGCCACGCGCGACGTCATGAGGCGGTGCGAGCCAGGTAGTCGATGAGGTCGATCTTGGTGATCACGGCCGTCGGGGAGTCCCCCTCCTGCACCACGGCCACGTTCCCTTCCGTGAACACCTGCGAAAGCCGCGAGACCGGCGTCTCGGGAGACACCAGCTCGTAGGTCGATTCGGCCAGCTCCTTCACCGGCCGATCCACGCTGGCAGGATCGTCCAGCATCGTCTTCAGCAGGCGCACCTCGGTGATCATGCCGGCCAGGCGGCCGCCCTCCAGGAGCGGGATCTGTGAGATGCCGTGCTCCTTCATGAGGGCCACGATTTCCTGGATGCCGGCGGAGCACGATGCCGTGACCAGCGGCGAGCGCCGGTGATCGATCAGGTCGCGCACCGTCCCCAGGCGGCTCTCGTCATCGAGGAAGGAGTTCTCCTTGAGCCACTGGTCGTCGTACACCTTGCTCAGGTAGCGCGAGCCCGAATCGGGGAGAATGATGAGGATGGTGCGCGCCTCGGGGTGCGTCTTGCACCACTTGATGGCGCCCGCAACGGCCCCGCCGCCGGAGCCTCCCGTGAAGAGGCCTTCCTTGCGGGTCAGCTCCCGCGCCGTGAGGAAGCACTCCTTGTCGGACACCTGGACGACCTCGTCGATCAGCTTGAAGTCGATGGTGGTGGGCAGGAAGTCCTCGCCGAACCCTTCCACCTTGTAGGTCTTGAACAGGTCGGGGATCACGCCGGTCTTCCAGTACTCGTAGAAGATGGAGCCCACCGGGTCCACGCACACCATCTGGATGGAGGGCTTGTGCTGCTTGAGCACGCGGCCGATCCCCGAGATGGTGCCGCCCGTTCCCGTGGCGATGACCACCGCGTCGAGCTGCGGCCCGATCTGGTCCCAGATCTCCGGTCCGGTGAACCGCTCGTGCGCGCTCGGGTTCGACTGATTGTGGTACTGGTTGGCGAAGAAGCAGTTGGAGTTCTCTTCGGAGATGCGCCGGGCCACCGAGTAATACGAGCGCGGATCGTCCGGGCTCACGGCGGTGGGCGTGGTGATCACCCTCGCCCCGAAGGCCCGCAGGGCCTTGATCTTCTCGCTGCTCACCTTGTCGGGCATCACCAGGATGGTGCGGTACCCCTTGACCGCGCCCACCATGGCGAGCCCCATCCCCGTGTTTCCCGAGGTGCATTCCACGATGGTCCCCCCGGGGCGCAGCAACCCCTGGGCCTCCGCATCCTCGATCATCTGCACCGCGATGCGGTCCTTCACCGAGGCGCCCGGGTTCATGTATTCGAGCTTCGCGTACAGGGAGGCGCCCGACTCCGCCTTCATCCTCCGGAGCTTCACGATGGGGGTGTCGCCGATGACCGAGATGATGTCGTCGTGCACGTTGCGCATGGATCCCTCGAAAAAAGCCCCGTGGGCGCCCGGAACGGCATTGTACCGCGTACCGGCGCCGGGCATCGGAAGATCTCTTGTCAGACAGGCCATGTTACGGGTATAAGTGACTGTTCGGTTTGGACGTCCACTTGCCGCGCCATTCCCGACGCGGCCTATTCGAGGGGGGGTACAGAGGATGAAGTCCAGGTTCCACGTCATGTCGGCGATGGCACTGGCGCTTCTGCTGGCCGCGGCCGGACCTGCGGCAGCCTCGACGTTCCTGAAAGTCGACCTGAACGATCTGAGGCTGATGTCCGAGGCGGTGGTTCACGCGAAGGTGGTGGAGGTTCGCAGCTACTGGAACGACGAAGGGACGATGATCTTCACCGAGGCGGCCCTCCAGGTCAAAGGGCGGCTGCAGGGAGTCTCGGATGACCTGATCGTCGTGCGCACGGTGGGAGGCACGGTGGGGGACTATACCGTCGAGATGAGCGGAGCTCCCCGGTTCCAGCAAGGCGAGGAGATCGTGGCATTCATCAGCCGGTGGAGTGACGGCGTTCCCATGATAGCCGGCTATGCCGAAGGGAAGTCCAAGGTGAAGCAGGACTCCATCGGGCAGCTCGTCCTGGAAGGTGGGCTGGCCGACGGCCTGCCCGTGTCCGAGCTGGCCCGCCAGCTCAAGAACAACCGGTAGGAGGGGCCATGACGACACGGACAAGAGCGTTCTGCTTCATCGCGTCGTTCCTGATTCTCACGGTCATGCTCTCCTCGGTGGTCTCGGCCTACGTCCTGCTGAGCCCGGCGCGGCGGTGGTTCTCCACGCCGAAGGCCATCACCATTGACAATGGAGGCGTCGCCTCGGTCACCGGCATCGACGGTGGCGTCGCCGAATCCGTGACGGCCGCGAACTGGTGGAACAGCGGCGGCGTCACTCCCGTCAATGCGAGTGCGGGCAACGTGGCCTACGTGCTGGGAGACAACCAGGCCGACATCATCTTCGATGACCCGCTCAACATCTGCACGGGGAACTGTCTCGCCGCCACGACCACGGGGTTCTACAACACCGGGCAGACCGGCGTCTGCACGCACCCGGACAACAGCACGCGCAACGTCGTGGCCATCACGGACAGCGACGTGGCGTTCAACCTGTCGTTCGACTACACGACCCCCAATGAGGTGGGCGGGTGCTCGTCCGAGATCTACCTCGACACCGTGCTGGCGCACGAGGTGGGGCACGTGATCGGGCTGGGGCACTCCGGCACCTCGAGCGCCATCATGGCCCCGTCGGTGGCGTTCTGCTCGCACAAGCTGGTCGTCGCCGACGACGTCGCGGGGCGCAACGACCTGTACCAGTGCACCACCTTCCCGGGCGGCGGGGGGGGCTGTACCCCCAAGAACGGGAGCTGCACGAGCAACAGCCAGTGCTGCTCGGGAGTCTGCAAGCCGAACGGGCGCTGTCGCTGAGGAATCGAAACGCAGTTTGATGAGGACCGCGCGGC
>JBOGOC010000095.1:0-12341 GCA_050747525.1 Candidatus Polarisedimenticolia bacterium
ATCCAGTCGAGCGATCTCGTCGGCGAACAACTCGACGACGTGCGGGTAGCCGTGCTTGGCCGACGCCATTGCCTTGACGACGTTGCCGTTGAAGCGTGGGTGATTGTCGCCGTAGTACGTCACGAAGCGTCCACCGGCGTCGTGTGACGTAAAGAAGCCATTGGGGTCTTCCTCGAGGCGGAAGCCGCCGCCGGCTTCTTTCGCCGCGCGGAACCCGCGGAAGAACCGCTGGCGGCTGTCGAGGGCGAACGTTCCCGGATGCTCCTTCTCGTACGTGATGTTGGGCACGGTGCCCGCGGCCACCAACACGGTTCGGGCAGGCAGCTCGACGCGCTCCTCGCCGCTCCCCGTTGGCCGCGTGAACACCATCGACTTCACGTGGCCGTTCTCATCGGCGACTGCTTCGGTGGGGCTCAGGTTCTCGGCAAACGTGATCCCTTCCTCGAAGGCCTTCGCAACTTCCTCGTGGTTGAGGCGATACGCCGGCGAGTCCTGTAAACGCCTGCGGTAGGCGAGCGTGACGCCTCCCCACCGGCGCACCAGCGGGATGAAGTCCGGCTTTTCGCCGGCGGCCCTGGCTCGAGCGCGCTCACCGCGGACCACCCGGCCATGTTCGAGGAACTCGTCGAGGATCGCTTCTTCTTCCGCGTCGTACATGTTGCGCACGCGCGTCTCGCCGAGCTCGCTGACGAGCGCCTCGTAGCGCGCCAGCATCTTCTCGACCTGCAGCGGGTAGTACGCCAGGAGCTCGGTCGCCGTGTCGACGCCGGTCAATCCCCCGCCGATGACCACCGCAGGCAGACGCGTCTGCAGGTTCGACAGCGCGTCCCGCTTGAACGCGCCGGTGAGCTGCAGCGCCATCAGGAAGTCGCTCGCCTTGCGGATGCCCCGCAGCAGGTTGTTCTTCATGTCGATGACCGTGGGACGCCCGGCCCCCGAGGCGATGGCGATGTGGTCGAACCCCAGGTCCCACGCCTCGTCAACGGTGAGGGTGCCGCCGAACCGGATGCCGCCGTACATGCGCAGCTTGCGGCGGCGGGCCAGGTTCAGGTACATGACCGCCAGGAAGTTCTTGTCCCACCGCACCGTGATGCCGTACTCCGACACGCCGCCGAAGCCCACCAGCGGGCGGTCGTCCAGCTCGCGGTAGAGCGACGTCACGTCGCGCACGGGGCGCGGCGGCTTGCCGTCGGCGCCGGTGAGGTCCGCGGGGAGCGGCTCGATCTTGAGCCCGTCGACTCCCACCACCGCGAACCCGTCGTTGGCCAGGTGGTGCGCCAGCGTGTAGCCGGCCGGCCCCAGCCCGACCACCAGCACGTTGAAGCCGTTGTAGGGCAGGGCGTACGGCCGCCGCACGTTGAGCGGATTCCAGCGCGTCAGGAGGCTGTAGATCTCGAATCCCCAGGGAAGCGCAAGGACGTCGCTCAGGATGGCCGTCTCGATCTGCGGGATGTTGACCGGGTCCTGCTTCTGGTAGATGCAGGCCTTCATGCAGTCGTTGCAGATGCGATGACCCGTGCCGGGAGCCATCGGATTGTCCACGATGATCAGGGCCAGGGCGCCGAGGGGATCTCCATGGGATCGCACCAGGTGCGCCTCGGAGATCTTCTCGTCGAGAGGACACCCGGTCAGCGGGATCCCGAGAGGATTGCTCCGGTACCGTCCCGGCGATCCGGCCGGGGCGTCGAAGCCCTTGGAGCAGGAGTCCTTGTCGCGCTCGTGGCAGAAGATGCAGTAGTGCACCTCGGCCAGCACCTCCCGCGGGTTCATCCGGGGGTCGGTCAGCTTGAAGCCGTCGCGGCGCCGCCGGTGCTCCATGGGCCCCATGGTCACGTTGGGCAGGTCGGATCGCGGGCGGATCACCTGCACCAGCCGGTCGTGAACGACCGGGCGGGGCAGTCGCAGCGACGACCAGTGATGGTAGCGGGAGCTGGGCCCGCGCTCGGCGTCCCCCAGCAGCGCCGCCACGTATCTCACGGACGCCTCCAGGCGCTCGCGCGTGGCCGCCAGCTCGGCGGACTCGCCTCCGGCCGCCAGGGCCGTCTCGCGGTCCATCAAGGCCACCACGTGATCGGCGAGAGCCTTCTCGGGATCGGAGGCCGCGGCGAGCCCGGCGAGATCCTCCGGCGACGAGACCCCGCTGAGGGGCGGGAAGGGATTCGCCGCCGTCCCGAACTTCTTCGCCACGCGGCGCTGCACGAAGTCGCGCCGGAATCTCAGCACGACGTCCTGGGCCTGGGTCGCCTCGGCGATGCGCGCCATCTCGGCCTCGATGCGGAACAGCCGGGCCACGAAGCGGCTCACCCACGGCGCCACGCGCACCAGCGTGGCGGACACGTCGGTGGCGCTCATGCGCTCGTGCTGATCCCGGTAGTGGCGCAAGGAGGCCATGACCTCCGGGTCGCTGCTCTCGAGCCAGCGGTCGAACGCGGACATCAGATCCGGCAGCCGGTGGACGTCGTGCAGGTCGCGCCAGGCGAACCCGTCGACGCCCAGCGGGACGTCCCGCCCGGCACCATTGTCGAGGGGGTTACCCGAATTGTTCGATGGGGCGGATCCAAGCAGCGGTTCGGGGTTCAACGGCCTCTCCGATCGAGGGTCTCGCACGAGACGATTCAATATAACCGATATGGCCGCGCCCCTGGGGCCATGGACCGCGCGGCTGGCGGGGGTCCTGGTGCTGTGTTAGAGTCCCGCGCCATGCGGTCCCGCCGGGTGCCGTCCCTCCTCTTATTGGTGGCCATCGTCTTACTGCTTGCCGCTTCCGCAGCGCAGGCCGCGACGTGGTCCGTCGACTGCGCCAACGCGTCGAACGGCGAGACGGGCGATCCCAACAAGCCGTTCCGCTTCATCAACTCCGCCCTGTTCAACGCCGAGCCCGGAGACCGCATCGAGGTGCAGGGGCGCGCCGCGTGTGACTATCCCGAGCGGATCTTCATTCCGTCCGGCATCCAGGTGGTGGGGGTGCCCGATCCCAACACCGGTATGCGGCCCGCGGTGACCGGCGCCGGCACCGGGAGCACGGTGCAGATCTTCGCGACCGATCCCAACACCCTGTTCGAGGGCTTCCACGTCTCGGGAGGGCTGAGCCTGAGCGGCGCCGGCATCTTCATCTCCGGCAATCCTACGGTGCGCAACAACAGCGTGAGCGGCAACACGGCCGCCGGGAGCCTGTTCATCCTGGGAGGCGCGAGCGGCGGCGGCATCAGCGTCCAGGGCGACGCGCTCATCGAGGGCAACGAGATCTGGGGCAACGCCGCCATCAGCGGCCGCGGGGGCGGGGTGGCCATCCTGGCGGGCTCTCCGGTCGTCACCCGCAACAACATCCACGGCAACAAGGCGCTCATGGCGGTGGACACCTTCTACGGCTATGGCGGGGGGATCGCCCTGTTCCGCACCGCTCTGGCCCCGGTGGTGACCAGCAACATCATCCGCGGCAACCGCGCGGACCGGGCCGGCGGCGGGATCGACGTGTACGTCTCGGGTGGAACGATCGCGGCGAACACGATCGTGGAGAACGTCGCGGGGACGGCCAACAAGGGCGGGAGCGGGGCCGGCATCCAGGTGATCGGGTTCTCCTCTGCGGCCGCGCTGTTCATCCTGGACAACCTCATCCTGGACAACAGGGGGACTCAGGGGGGCGGACTGGACTTCCTGGGCGCCAGCGCCATCGTGCGGTCCAACAACCTGCACGACAACTACCCCGTCAACCTGCACGCGACGCGAACCTCGCTGGACAACCAGTTCAACGTCTCGGTGGATCCCAACCTGTCCGCGATTCTCGTCCCCGGCGACGGCTGGCCGCACACCGACGCCGGGCGCGGGCCGGTGCTGTGCGTGGGGAATCCCAACGATCCCGGGTGCCTCTCGCCTTTCGGAAACACCCAGGTCACCGCCCTGAAGTTCGGGACGCTCGATTTCTTCGGCCGGCCCCGCGTGCTGGACGGAGACGGAGACGGCGTGGCGCGCGTGGACCTGGGAGCGGCCGAGCTGGCGGGCACCTCGCCGCTCGACTGGGACGCGGACGGGCAGGCCAACCTCATCGACAATTGCCCGGCCGTCTCCAATGTCGGCCAGATCGACGAGGACGCCGACGGCGCCGGGGATCCGTGCGACAACTGCCCTGAGGATCTCAATCCGCTGCAGGCGGACCTCGACGCGGACGGCGTGGGAGACGCCTGCGACGTCGACGACGACAACGACAAGGTGCTCGATGACGGCGGGCCGGCCCCCTGCGTCGGAGGGGTTGTCACGGGATGCGACGACAACTGCCCCGACGTGAGCAACAGCCTGCAGACCGACGTGGATCGGGACGGCGTGGGGGACGCCTGCGACCTGTGCGGCGTCACCTACAACCCGGCGCAGGGGGACGACGACGAGGACTTCTTCGGCAACGGCTGCGACAACTGCCCCACCGTGCCCAACGGGAACTGCGTTGCCGGCGTGGCCGTCTGCGACATCGACGGCAACGGGGCGCAGTCGAGCCTCGAGCAGAGCCTGGGCTTCCAGGCCAACCGCAACGGCGACGCCGAAGGGGACGCCTGCGAGGCCGACCTCGACGCCGACGGCATCGTCTGCGTGCGCACCACGGCCGACCTGTCCCGCTGCGAGAACCCCTGCACCGGCGGCGCCGCCACCTTGTGCGGCGACAACTGCTCGGCCACGGCCAACGCCACGCAGGCCGACGGCGACGGGGACGGGGCCGGCGACCTGTGCGACACCTGCGCCACGCTCTACAACCCGTCGCAGGCCGACAGCGACCTGGATCGCATCGGGGACGCCTGCGAGACGGACGACGACAACGACGGGATACTCGACGACGGGAACAGCAGCGGCGTGGAGGGCGACTTCCCGTGCCCCAACGACGCCGACCCCAACAACCCGACCACCGGATGCGACGACAACTGCCCGACCGTCTTCAACTCGTTGCAGGTCGACACCGATGACGACGGCCAGGGAGACGTCTGCGACGATGACGTGGATGGCGACGGGATCGCTCCGGACGGCACCGACGAGGGGACCAGCTCGACGGACAACCGGTGCACCGGCGCAGGGGATCCCGACTACCCGCTGGTGTGCGACGACAACTGCCCGTTAGTGACGAACCTGGACCAGCTGGACACGGACCTCGACGCGGTGGGGGACGTCTGCGACAACTGCCCCGCCGTCCCCAACTCCTTCCAGGACAACCGCGATCTGGACGGCCTCGGCGATCTGTGCGACGACGACGTGGACGGCGATGGGGTCGAGGAAGACGGCGGGGATCTCCCCTGCCCGGTCCCCGATCCCAACGCCCCCACCGTGGGATGCGACGACAACTGCCCCGCCCTGTACAACCCGTCCCAGGAGGACGCCGACGGAGACTTCATCGGGAACCCGTGCGACACCTGCCTGGTCACCTACAACCCCTCGCTGGACGACAGCGACGAGGACGGCCAGCCCGACGCGTGCGACGAGGACGACGACCAGGATCTGATCCCCGACATCAGCGATAACTGCGACTTCGTCCCCAACCCCGCGCAGATCGATCGGGATCGCGACGGCCTGGGAGACGACTGCGACGCCGATCTGGACGGCGACGGGCTCACCCAGAGCCCCCCGCTGGACAACTGCTCGCTGGCCAGGAACCCGGGCCAGGAGGATCTCGACGCCGACGGCAGCGGAGACGCCTGCGACAACTGCCCGGATTTCCCCGGGTCGTTCTTCACCGACTCGGACACCGATGGATGGGGAGATCCCTGCGACAACTGCGCGCTCACGCCGAACAGCGGCCAGATCGACAGCGACGGCGATTCCGTGGGCGATCTGTGCGACAACTGCCGCAACACCGCCCCTGACGATCAGACGGACACCGACGTGGACGGCGTGGGAGATCTGTGCGACGTCTGCGTGAACGCCCACGATCCGCGCCAGGAGGATTTCGACGAGGACGGCCAGGGGGGAGGAGGGGACCGCTGCGACGGCCCCGACACCGTGCGCCCCGAGGCCCTGACGCTGCAGCGCCCCACGCGCGCAGGCATCTCCTACGCCGTCACCCTGCGCAACGACCGCGCCGTGCCCGTGACCGTGGAGTACACGGTCTCCCTGAAGGATCAGACGGGGAAAGTCACGGTGGTCAAGTCGGTGGCGGCTCTGGTGATCCCGGCCAAGGGACGGATCCGGGACGTCTTCGTCCTGCCTATCGGGAGGCTCGGTGTCCAGCGCACCCTGCGCGTGGATCTCCTGCCCGCGGGCGAGCTCGACCGCAGCCGGCTGCTCCGTCAATTCCCGCCGGGGCTCTGAAGTCGCTCTTGATCCATTAGAATAGCGCCCATGTTCAATCCCCTCACCGCTCACGAGATCGCCATCATCGTGTCGGAGGGGCTGGTCGGCCTCTCCCCCACCATCGTGGATCTGGGCAATCAGACGTTCGGCGTGGACGACCTTGCCATGGAGCGGATCGAGCGCCTCCTGAGCCGGACACCTCCCGAACGCGGCGTCGACGTGACCGCGCTGAGGGCCCTCAGAGGACAGCGCCGCGGCACCAAGGCCCGGCACGCCGGCGGAGCGCCCCTGACGGCCGACTTCTACCGCGCCCTCGGCTTCTCCCGGTACGAAGCGATCGACATCAACAGCCGCTTCGGAAGCCACGTCATGGACCTGAACAAGGACCTCGATCGGGACTACGGCTTCTCGCGCCAGTACGATCTGGTGGTCAACACCGGGACCTCGGAGCACGTCTTCAACCAGGCGGCCTTCCTGCGCAACGCACACCACCTGGCCGCTCCGGGGGGCCTGATGCTGCACGTGGTCCCCTTCACCGGATACACCAATCACGGCTTCTACAACTACCAGCCGGGCCTTTTCTACGATCTGGCGGCTGCCAATGCCTACGATGTGGTGAGGGTGCGTCTGGCCGATCGCGACCAGGAGCTTCTCGACCTGAACGTTCCTTCCGACCTGGCAGCCCACTTCGGATCGTTCCTGGGCCTGGCCACGCCCAACGAAAGGAACAACACGTTCCTGGTGGCGCTCCTGAGACGCTCCGGCCATGAGGAGTTCGTCTTCCCGTGCCAGGGGAGGTACCTGCAGGTGCTGGAAGGCGCGCCGCGCCAGGAATACCTGGGCCGCCAGACCGGCAACGGGCGTCCCGCCCTGCTCTCTCCCGGCGCCCCCGCCGACGGCGAAGCCTACGGAACCAGGCTGAGGCGGCGGATCAAGAGGGCTCTCCTGAAGTCGCTGCGGAGTGCATCCCGCACCGTCCTGCTGCGGCTCTGATGCGCGTCGTTCACGTGAACACCGAGTACACGTGGCGTGGCGGCGAGAGCCAGGTGCTGAATCTCATGCGCGGTCTGCGCCGGCTCGGCCACGACGTCGAGCTGGTGGGGATGCCGGAAGGCGCGCTGGGGAGCCGCTGCCGCCAGGACCTCCTGCCGGTGACCGAGATGAAGATGCGCAGCGATGCCGACGTGATCGCCGGATGGCGCCTGGCCAGGCATCTCCGGCGGCGCTCCTGCGACATCGTGCACGCGCAGACGGCGCGCGCCCACTCCATCGCCCTGATGGCCCGGGCGCTGGGCGGGACCGGCCGCCTGGTGGTGAGCCGGCGGATCGATTTCCCCGTTCGCCGCGACCCCGCCAACCGCCTCAAGTACCGCAGCCGCCTGGTGGACCGCTACATCGCCGTCGCGTCGATCGTCCGGGACGTCCTGGTGGCCGCGGGGGTGGGCTCCGAGCGGATCCGCGTGATCCACAGCAGCATCGATCTCGCGCGCTTCCGCGACGTGGGCGATCATCGCGCCGCGGTGCGCGAGGAGCTGGGGCTCGGCTCCGGCGACCTGGTGGTGGGCCAGGTGGCGGCGCTGGCCTGGCACAAGGGGCAGAAGGACCTGATCGCGGCCCTGCCGCTGCTGCAGCGTGACGTTCCCTCGGCACGCCTGGTCCTGGTGGGGGCCGGCCCCGACGAGACCGCGCTCCGGGGCCAGGCGGGCGGTCTCGCGCCAGCCGGCGCGGTCCGCTTCACCGGGGCGCGCGAGGATGTCCCGCGGCTGCTGACGGCCTTCGACGCCTTCTGCATGCCGTCGTATCAGGAGGGGCTCTGCAACGCCGTGCTGGAGGCCTTCGCGGGCCGCGTGCCGGTGGTCGCCTCCACCGCGGGCGGCCTGCCCGAGATCGTCCGCCACGAGAAAACCGGCCTCCTGGTTCCTCCCCACGACCCTCCGGCGCTGGCGGCGGCGTTGCGGCGGCTGCTGCAGGATCGCGCTCTGGCGCAATCGGTGACCGCCGCGGCACACCGTCTGGTGCACGAGGAGTTCGGCGTAGAGCGCATGGTGGAGCGCACCGCCGCCGTTTACGAGGAGGCGCTGGCCCTATGACCATCCCTTTCATGGACCTGCAGGCCCAGCTTCGATCGCTCCGCCCCGAGCTGGATGCCGCCGTGGCGCGGGTGCTCGACACGGGCCACTTCGTTCTGGGCGAGGAAGTCGAGGCGTTCGAGAAGGAGTTCGCCGCCTATTGCGGCGCGCGCCACGCGGTGGCGGTCAACTCGGGGACGGCCGCGCTGCACCTGGCGCTCCTGGCGGCCGGAGCGGGGCCGGGCCACGAAGTGATCACCGTGCCGTTCACGTTCGTGGCCAGCGTGGCGGCCATCTGGCAGACGGGGGCCCGTCCCGTGCTGGTGGACATCGACCCGCGCACCTTCACCATGGATCCCGCGCGCCTGGAGGCGGCCATCACGCCGCTCACACGCGCCATCCTCCCCGTCCATCTGTACGGACAGCTGGCCGAGATGGGCCCGATCATGGAGATCGCACGGCGTCACGGCCTGGCGGTGATCGAGGACGCCGCCCAGGCCCACGGCGCGGCGCAGGACGGCCGTCAGGCGGGCACCTGGGGCGACTTCGGCTGCTTCAGCTTCTATCCGACCAAGAACCTGGGCGCCTGCGGCGAGGGGGGCCTGATCACCACCGCAGACGACGGCGCGGCGGCCACGCTGCGCATGCTGCGTGACTGGGGGCAGCGCGAGAAGTACCGTCACGACATCAAGGGGTTCAACGCCCGGATGGAAGGGTTGCAGGGGGCGATCCTCCGCGTGAAGCTGCGGCACCTCGAACGATGGACCGAGGAGCGTCGCGACCGCGCGGCTCTGTACGACCGGCTGCTGTCGGACGCCGAGGTGCGCGCACCGTGGGTGCGGCCCGGCTCACGCCACGTCTACCACCTGTACACGGTGCGGGCCGGCAGGCGCGACGCGCTCCGCGAAGCGCTCGCCGCCCGCGGCATCGGCACGGGCCTGCACTACCCCATCCCCGTCCACAGGCAGCCCGCGTGGGCCGAGCTGGCGGGCACGCCCGACGTCCCGCAGACCGATGCGGCCGCCTCGGAGGTCGTCTCGCTTCCTCTTTATCCCGAGATGCCTCACGAGCACGTCCACCGCGTGGCCCAGGCGGTGATCGAAGCCGCGGGCACGGTCAGGTGAGCGGGAACGGAGCCCTCAAGTTCTACGACCGCCGCCACCGGCGCCTGGTGTTCATCCGCCGGCGCGCCGACGAGAGGTACTGGGACGAGCACTGGGACGAGCGTGACGCCCGCGCGGCCCTCGACGACCGGGGCCAGGCGCGCTTCTTCGTGGATCTCACGCGCCGGCACCTGCCCGGCGGCGGCCGCGTCCTGGAAGGAGGATGCGGTCTGGGAGAGAAGCTCAGGGCCCTGGGACGGGCCGGCTTCCACGCCCACGGCGTGGACACCGCCGCGGCCACGCTGCGGCGGCTCCGCGATCTGGCTCCCGACCTGAGCCTGGCGCAGTGCGACGTGCGCGGTCTGTGCTTCGTGGACGGCTCGTTCGACGGCTACTGGTCGATCGGCGTCATCGAGCACTTCTACGACGGCTTCACGCCGCTGGCCCGTGAGATGCAGAGGGTGGTGCGCCCGGGCGGGTTCCTGTTTCTCACCTTCCCCGCGATGACCCCTCTGCGGCGCCTCAAGGCGGCGCTGCGGATGTACCCGGCGTGGAACGACGGGGCCGAAGCGGCCCACCGCGAGCGCTTCTACCAGTTCGCCCTGGCCGAGCGCGAGGTGGTCGCCCGCCTGGAGGCCGACCATGGCTTCCAGGTGGTGGCGCGCGGACGGCGCGGCGGGATGCGGGGACTCAAGGAAGAGGCGCGCTTCCTGCATTCCCTGATCAAGCCCGTGCGGCGCCTGCTGGATCCGCTGATCGCATCACTGGCCGGGCACTCGGCCGTTCTCGTGCTGCGCAGGGTGTGACCGGGAGCACCGTGGGGCGCGCGGGTCGTCACGCGATCGCGCTGTCCTGCCTGCTGGGCGCGCTGCTGCTGCACTCGGCCTGGCTCATCGGCCAGGACGCACGCATCCCGGCCCGCACCACCGACCAGATGAACATCGGTCTGATGGTGCTCAAGACCGATCATCCCGAGCTGTTCTCCCGCGACCAGGCCTTCTCCGACCCCGAGCTGTTCCGCTTCTACACACCCACGTTCCTGGAGATCACGCGCGTCCTCAACCGGTGGACCGGAGACCTGGACCCTTCTCTCCGGCTGCTGCTTCCCGTGCTGATCGCACTCTACGCCGTGGGCATGTACGTGCTGCTGTACGACGTGACGGGCAGCGTGGCGGCCTCCGCGGCCATCGCCGGCGCGTCGTCGCTGCTGTACCGGCTGCTCGGATCGGAGCTCTGGGGCGTCGCCTCGATGAAGGCGGTCCTGCCGCGCAGTCTGTTCCTGGCCGTCGTGCCGTGGGTGGCGCTGGCGCTGTTGCGGTGGTGGCGCGGCGGCCCCGCCTGGCTGCTCCCCACGTGCGGGCTGGCGGCGGGGCTGGCCGCCAACGTCCATCCGGTCTCGGGGCTCGTGCTCGTGGAGGTCCTGCTGGTGATGTCGGTGCTGGGACGGCGGCCCGGAGCGCGCGCCGCCGGAGCCACGCTGCTCACGGCGCTGCTGGCCCTGATCGGGGCGTCCCCCATGGTCGCCCACTTCCTGTCCACCACGGCGCCTCCCTTCGTCCCGGACTTCCCTTTCGAGGCCTTCCGGAGCTCGCTGAAGGCACATCACAGGACGTTCTATCCGTTCGCGCGCGATCAGGCAGCGCTCACCGCCTTCGTGGTGGGGTGGATGGCGGCCATGATCCTGTGGCTGATCGCCCTGTGGTGCCACCGTCGCGGTCAGGTCTCCGGAGCGCTGTTCGCGGCGGGGCTGGCGCTGCAGCTGCCCGCGGCCAGCCTGATCACCCTGTTCCGGTCGTGGCCGCTCATCCTGATGGCCGCGGCCTACGCGTGGCTCCGGTGGAAGAAGCGCGCGCCCGATCGCCTCGACTGGGGGATCCTCGCGTTGATGGCCACCGTGGCCGGGCTCGCCCTGGCCGGCACGTGCGCCCTGGATCAGCTGTGGGCCAGGTTCGAGCTGTGGAAGCTCAGCACGCTCGTGGGCGAGCACGGCCGCGCCGCGCGGCTGCTCCCCCTCCCGCTGTTCCTGCTGGCCGCGCGGCTGATCGCGGCGGTGACGGCCGGCGCTGGAGCGGCGCGGCGCTGGGCCGTGGCCCTGGCCCTGGCCGCGCTGGTGGCCGGTCCGTCGATCAACACGGCGCTCCGCGAGCGCTCCCGCATCGAGCAGCAGAGCGCGGCGCGGCATGACTTCCGGCAGATGGCCGCCTGGGCACGCAACGACACTCCCGTCGACAGCCTGTTCTACACCGATGACCTGGAGTTCCGGCTGCGCGCGCAGCGCAGCATCACGCACTGCTGGAAAGACATCGGCCTGTCCTACTACACGATGTCGAGATTCCAGGGCTTCCTGAAACGGTATCGCGAGATGCAGGGCGCGCGCGGAGACCCCGCCCGGCTGGCCGCCCTGAGCCGCGAGCACGGCATCGACTACGTCGTGGAGGAGCCCGGCCGGACGCTGCCCTTCGAGGTGGTCTTCCGCAACGACCACCACGTGGTCTATCGCCTCAGCGCGCGGCCTGACTGACGCACACCTGATCGGCCCCCCACCGCCGGCAGGCAGCTACCTGAAGCCGCATCTCGCCGGCCAGCGCGTCGGTCTCGTTGCGCCGGGCCACGATCACCGCGGCGGGGCTCTCCGTGAGCAGCTGCTGGAGATCATCGAGACGCCTCACCACCGGCAGGCTGTCACGCTCCAGCGCGATCAGCAGGCTGTCGGCGAACGAGTCGTCGTACAGCACGATCGTGCCGTCGGATCCGGCCAGCTTCAGGGCGGCCTCGGCCACCCCGCGGCCGGACTTGATCGGATCCAGGGCGGGCACCGCGACCCACTGTGCCCAGCCCAGGAGCAGCAGCAGCGAGAGCGCCGCGGCGCCGGCCGACACCCGCGGCGCGCGCCCCAGGCGGGCGA
>JBOGOC010000096.1:0-5051 GCA_050747525.1 Candidatus Polarisedimenticolia bacterium
ACGACCGCTGAAGTCGAGTACTGTCCGCGCGAGTTGATCCCCATGACATGGTACTCATACGTGGTGCCAACGCTGAGTGTAGGATCCAAATCATGGAAGGTTGTATCCGTCAGCGGCAACAGTGTCAGGCGC
Organism: Candidatus Polarisedimenticolia bacterium; assembly: GCA_050747525.1. Lineage (GTDB taxonomy): Bacteria > Acidobacteriota > Polarisedimenticolia > JACPZX01 > DASXTC01 > JBOGOC01. Next base: position 133 of record JBOGOC010000096.1, read on the forward strand.
TGCAGCACCCCACCTGTTACCTTGCGATAGACGTGATACCCGATGAATGTTGAGAGCGGAAGTCCGTCTGCTGCAGGAATCCCATCGCCGGAACTCGGCTTCCACCGGACAACCATAGAGCGCGTGTGAGTCTCTAGATTAGCATCGATGGGCGGCTGGGGCGCTGTGTCGGCTGCCATTACGACTTTCAACACTCGTGAAGGTATGCCTTCAAGTCCGAGTGAATTAACCGCTGCCACTCGATAGAAGTATGTCTGTCCACTGGTGAGCTGCCCTTGAGAGGTTGTTTCAGTAAGCGAAGGCGTTGAGCTCGGCAAGTCGCCGCCACGCTGTACCCATGAGCCACCAGTCCCAGTCTTTCGGAACACCCGATAGGCGGTCACATTGTCCTGAGCGGGGTTGAACTGCCAACTAACGGTCGCCCACCCGCCGAGGGCGTTGTGGTGAGATAATAGGTCAATACTCTGCACCGGTCCTGGAGCCTTCTCCTCAGCCATTCCGATCACTCGTCCAAGCGCGTAGACATAGTCCTTCTGGAGATACTCGTCGTACTTCCTGGGAGGAAGAGTGAGTTCCGTCAGTACGTTGCCACCCGCATCTCGAATGTAGAACGTACGCTCCGCCGTGCCCGGCTTTTGCTTCACAACGCGCTCTCCGCCGGCGTCATAGGCATACTGCCCGACGGGATACTTCTCCAGCTCGTCGATCTCACCTGCGGCCAGCAGCCGGTTCCTCTCATCGAAGAGTTGCTGTTTGCTGCTGTCACCCAGCATGTTGCCGCGTTGGTCGTAATGCGAGGTGTATCCGTTGAATGCCTGAAGCCGGTTCGTGGTCTGGCTTACCGACATTGATGGCGTGCTGACAGGACTTCCGTTGACGGACTTGGTCGTAGACTTGATGTTGCCGAAGTCGTCAAACGAGTACCCGAGAAGGGTTGGCCCGGCGGGATCGCCATACACCGTGGCTTCCTTCAGCCTCGAGAGGGCATCGTACTTGAACGAGTCCGTGGTGTTGTTCTGGTCGGGGCCGATCGAGGTGATGTTGCCCGCGCCATCATAGCTATACGCGCCCGTACGCAACATCGTGTTGCTCGCGTAGCCTGGGGCACCGTAGTCGTCACCGGACGGGTTGAGCAGGACGCCTATCGCCTTTGGTCTCAGCATCTGGTCCGGCACGACGCTCGTCGCACGGCCGTTTCCGTGAACGATCTTGCGCACGCCACCCACGGGGTTGTAAGTCACTCCGGTGATCCAACTGCGGTTCCTGCTCGAATCGGTAATGCCGACAAGGCTGCCGTTGCTGTACGTGTACTCCAGCTTCGCCACCGTAGACGGGAACGTGCCGCAGGGCGCATCTGAAGGATAACGCAATGCCACAAGTTGTCCGAGGTTGTCGTACCCGCTCATGCAGGTACGAAACGTCTTGTCGAAGGATCCCGGGTTGTTTGGGTCCTGGATGCCGTCCCACGCGTTTAACGTGATGGCATCCTCCGACAGTCGGCCATTGAGCCCACCGTACGAAAGGCTCCTCCGGCTCAGCAAGGCCCCGACCTCATCGAAGCTATCGACGACGGTCAGCTTCGCATAGGTGGACGGGACATTGGGATCTTCATAGGTGTACTTCGCCAGCTGGTGAGTCGCCGCGTTCGGGTCCGGTGCGGCGCTGGTTGCAAGCGGGCGGCCGGCGGCATCGTAGGAATAGCTGAAGACGGTGCCGTCGCTCTCGACTTTCTGCTTGATACGGCCCATCGCGTCGTACTGAGTGTACTGCACGGTACCGCTTTCAGGATTGGTCGCGCTCTGTAGCCTTCCGAGACTATCGTAGACGAAGGACCGAACCTGGGTCACGGGCTGAGACGGAGCGTTGGGGTCGAAGCCATGCAGCTCAACCTGCGTCAGCTCCCCCACTATGTTGTAGGTGTATGCGGCGTCGGCACCTTCAGGAGCATCCACATGGACCAGGTTGCCGAAGGCATCTCTCTCGTAGTAAGTGGAGACCGGGGCATCGCCTCCCACCAGGCCCACGCTCCCGATCGTCACGGTGGTTCCCAGCCCAGCATAGCGGCTCTCGGTTGACTTGCCGTCCGCGGTGGTCACGCCCAGTAGCCGGCCGAGAGGGTCGTAGATGGTATTGGGGTCCGGAGCGCTCGTGTCTCCCCAGTAGGTTGCGTTCCTGAAGTAATCGAACAGCGTTCCCCGAGGAGAGGCCGCCGAATAGAACTCCGTGTTGGGATCGTGGCCGGTGGTCGAGCAGCCCGTAACCGAGTCGAACCCCCATTCGGACACGAAGGTCGCGCGGCCGACGATGTCGTAGGTTGTCGTCTGCTTGGTCTCGCAGGTGCCCGATTCGGTCCTGCGCGATACCTGTATCGCGCGCCCCAGAGCGTCCAGTGTGGTCTTGGATTGAATCGTGTTCGAGCCCCCGTCGGTCCGGGTGATCACCACTTCGTTGGGGCTCGGATAGGTCGTGGTGACGGGCAACTCCGCTCCTGCGGGATCCACGCGAGTTGGCCTTCCCAACAGGTCATACTCGAGATCGGCGCGAACGTCGGAAGGATCGAGGGTCGCTTTCACCAGGCCGGAGTTTGGATCGCGGTCGGCAACTTCGCCGCTCTCGTAGACGAAGGCCTTGCTACCGGGCAATGTCGGGTTGTTTGGATCCAGGACATAGCTGCGCCACGGAAACACCCCATCCATATGGTATTCCTGGCGCGTGCCATAGCTTCCCGGCTCGCCCAGCTTGCTCGTAAAGCTCCTATCGACGTTGAGGTTGTTGGTGTCGTAGACGGTCTCGGTCCGGATGTTGCCTGTGGCGTTCGGGTCGCTGCTGGAGGGGTTGATGAACCTCGTCGCCGTGCGGAGCCTCCCGTCATTCTCATACGTCCAGGTCGTCTTGCGCTTCGCCGCCCCGAGGCCGTCGATTACCGTCTGAGTCACCAGACGGCTGAAGGACCACAATTTCCAGCGATCGTCCGTCTTGTTGACCAATGGGGCATAGGAGTTTAGGGTAGCTCTGTACGGAACGACATCTTCCGTGAGCAGAGGCGAAGCCAACGGAACTGCGTGAAGGTCGAACTCATTGATTCTCCCGAACTGCCCGAAGGGCCCGGAATCGAGCCGCTGAACCTGTAGCATCTTGTCCTGTTCGTCGTGCAGGATCGTCCATTCGGCCCAGGGGATTGCCCCGGAGTACAGAGTGTTGCCCGTTCGGACCAGCTTCGCATCTGCAACGCCACCATAGGCCTGGCTCGCTCTGCCGCGGAAGGTCAGAATCTTCCCCGGCTGACCTGGCTCGCCTTGATAGTCGTAGACGGTCTCGTTGTTGAACGTGTCTAGAATCTTCGACCACAGGACGGCGAGTCCGGTTCCACCCCTGAAGCGCGTGAAGAGCCAGAACCCGACCTCGTCGAGATGCTCGGGTTTCCCGATGTAGGTGTTGGGGTCGGACGAGTGCGCGTTCGGATCCCCCAGATGAACGCTCTTCTGCCTCACCTCGCGAAGATAACTCACGTCGCTTGTCAAGGTCGGATTGTAGAGATAGGTGCCGAACAGGTACTTCAGCGTCGCTCCGGTTGGAAGCGTCCGAGTGACGAGCTCTCCAGTGATCGTGGACGGGAAGCTCGGATCGGCATCCTGGGAGGCATCAAGATCGTAGCCGAAGCTGTGAGAGTAGCCGGCCAGCGGGGCATCGATGGATGTCAACAGGAACTGGCCGGTAGCCTCTATTTGAGATGTAGACGACGTTGGCTTGAAGACGAGCGTATGCGGCCCGCTGTAGTTGAACGTATAGGAAGCGGTGCTCGCCGCCGTTCCGTTCAACGCGGGGAAGTCTATCCTATGGGTATATCCACCTTCAATCGTGGACCCACCGGGGTCGGGGAGGACACTTCTGTTCTGGAACGTGATCCGCCTGCGTTCCGTGAGAAGACCGGTGCCGGTGTCGAGCGGCAGCGTCCTGAACTCTATCGAGCTCATGCAGTGTGCGGTGGCCCCGCTTCCGTAGGTGACAGTTATCTGGCCAGCTGGGTGATCCGGGGCGTCCCAGCGTTCGATCTTCGTGACGTACCAGCCCCGGAAATCATCTGTAGGATCCTCAGATGGGTCGTCGTGGTTCCCATCTCCGCTGCTGGCCAGGGTTCGTGTGAACGTGTGGACGATCCCGTTGCCCATGAACAAGCGCCACCCGTCGGGGGGCGCACCCCATTGATTGGGATCGTCCGGCAACACCGTGGAACCGTTGAGTGCCTCGGCCCGGATGTAGATTCCCCCGTCCGTGCTGGTACCAAAGTACAGCAGGGGTGCATTGGGATCTGAACTTGCGTTGCGGGGATAGCCCAGCTCATGCGTGGCACCATCCGGTGCCTCGTAGACCCACTCGGGAGTGCCCGAGCAACTGCCACCGTTGCAGGCCTGGTAGACGCGACCCAGATGCAGTTTCCATCCCACGCCGAACGCACCACGCCTCTTGAGTCCGGCATTGGGAAGCCACGATGCATGAGTCCATATCTTCGACGAGTGGTGAAGGGTCAGGCCAAGCTCCAGACCACCCCCCGCCTTGAGGCTCGGTCCCACGCTTATCGGCGTCTCCACATCGCCAGAATATGGCGAGATGAAGTCACCACCGGGGCCACCGACCATCATGTGGCCTGGCCGGAAACCGCCCCCTTCTTCCGCGGTACGGAGAGAGGCGACCGGTTGTGAAACCGAGAGCGCGCAGAATAAGATGAGGCTCAGCGAAGATGCGATGGTACGAGAATGGAGAGACATCGACACTCCTCCTGTGGGCAAGGGGCTGAAGCCTGCGAGTGGACGCGGCGCCCCGTGGCCAGGAGGTGGCCGGCACTCGTGAATCCTCTTCTACCGTGTTTCGCAATCCGTGTCAAAGTGTTTCTCGTGCGAACCCCGCGAATCGTTCATGCG
>JBOGOC010000097.1:0-149387 GCA_050747525.1 Candidatus Polarisedimenticolia bacterium
GCCCGCAAGGCGGCCCTCGCGGCGCGCGCCTCATGGAAGCGCGGATGGGCGAAGGGACCCCGCGTCAGGAAGGCCATGGTCGCGGGGGTGCTCATCGCCCTGCTCCTGGTGACCTTCATGGCCGTCAAGGCGGTCGAGGCCAGGCGCGACACCCCCGGCGCCAGGTTCAAGAAGGCCTTCAAGTCCCTGTTCGACTGATCATTCCTCCCCGAAACCGTGCGCGCCGTCGCCTATACTCGGTGCGGTGAATCTCCCCTTCAAGACCCGGCGCGCGAGTCTTGTCCTCCCATCCATGGCCATCGGTGCCGCCATGGCCATCTTCCTCGCCGTGACGACGGGCTTCTTCGGCCACGGGTTCGTGGACGACTCGTGGATCGGGCTGCGCTAGCATCCGTCCGCTCGCATCCGCGGTTCGATGAGGCCTACCGCGCCTACGTGCTCGAGAACTGGGGACTGCCGGATCTCTACTTCGAGCCTCTGGCGGAATACGAATACGCCATGCTCTCGCGCCAACCTGAACTGCGGGCCCACTACGATGCGTTCCAGGTCGGCGAGCTGCCCCTCTATGTGCTGCGGACCTCTCCGCGGCACGATCAGATCGTCGAGAGACTGCGGCCACTGGCCGGGGCCTCCGGGGAGGTCAGCTCGGGCTCGCTTGCCGGAGGGCATGCCCTGGGATACTCTCGCCCCGGACCGGAGGAAGCCGCACCATGAAGGCCAGGAAGCGTCAGGACGCGGCCGCCGAGGACCTGCCGCGCAAAGTGTACGAGAAAGAGCTCGCCCGGCTGCACGTCGAGCTGGTCAAGCTGCAGGAATGGATCAAGCTCAAGGGCTTGAAGGTTTGCGTGGTCTTCGAGGGACGCGACGGCGCGGGCAAGGGGGGCGCCATCAAGGCGATCACCGAGCGCGTGAGCCCGCGCGTCTTCCGCGTGGTGGCCCTGCCGGCTCCCACCGAGCGCGAGAAGACCCAGATGTACATCCAGCGCTATCTGCCGCACCTACCGGCCGCGGGCGAGGTGGTGATCTTCGATCGCAGCTGGTACAACCGCGCCGGCGTGGAGCGCGTGCTGGGCTTCTGCACTGTGGAGCAGTCGCGCAAGTTCCTGAAGGACACGCCCCTCGTGGAGCGGGCGATGGTGGAATCGGGCATCATCCTGGTCAAGTACTGGCTGGAGGTGACCCAGGAGGAGCAGACGCGCCGGCTGGAGGACCGCATCGATGATGGGCGCAAGATCTGGAAGCTCTCGCCGATGGATCTCATGTCCTACAACCGGTGGTACGACTACTCGCGCGCGCGCGACGAGATGTTCGCGGCGACCGACACCGACATCGCGCCCTGGCACGTGGCCAATTCGGACCACAAGAGGCGCGCGCGGCTGAACATCATCTCCGACCTGCTCACACGGATCCCCTACAAGCAGGTGAGCCGGCCTAGGGTGAAGCTTCCGAAGCGGCAGAAGCCCGGGGGATACCGGGAGCCGGACCACTCCAGCCTGTTCATCAAGGAACGCTACTGAGCGAAGAGCCCGTCGCTCAACGGCGGATTGATCTCGATCCGGTCGACCCGCACGATCAACCGCTGGGGCCGTCCTGCCGCGACGACCTCGGCCACGTGAGGGAAGGCGACCCCCCCCGTCTTCCTGAAATCACTGAAGGTGGTCTGAATCTGGACGTTCCTGCCACGCGCCAGCCGCGTGGAATCGGTCCTGAGCCGCTGAAAGTCCTTCACATCAATGTATTCGTGACGGACCGCGCCGCTTGGGAGGGTGATCTTGAGCTTGTACGAGTCGTGGCCGCCCACCATCTCATGGCCCACCAGCTCCACCGTGTGACCCTTGGCCTTCCAGTCCACGAGCGGTCCCTCGATGTCGACTTGCTCGGCGGCCTCGGTCACGGCCTGCTCGGGCAGGGGGGTGGGGCTCGTGTCTCCATCGAACGGGGACATCTTCCAGCCTTGGCGGCCATCCGACACGTACACGCTGGTCACGCCCTGCACGGTGAATTCCAGGCGGACCTGATCCGGGCGCTTGATCTGGCGGGTCACGAGGGCCTGGCGATTCGGCCCGGCGAGGACGCGCCCGTGCTCCCGCAGCGTTTGAATGGATCTGAGCTTCTTCAGGCCGCCGCGCGCCTCGATGTGGCGTGCGACGATCTCGTCCACCGTCAGGTCCGTCGAAGCAGCGGGCGGGCCCGCGGCGATGGTCAGCAGGGCCAAGGCGGCGAGAACCCTGCCGGCGGCGGCGAGAACGCTCCCCCGTCTCATCGCGGAACCCTGGCGGGAGTACTGGGCCTCTGCACGGGCCAGCGGCCGGCTCCTGTCGACGGCGGCCATGTCGTCACTCCATAGCCCCAGTTTCCCCAGTAGACGGGATAGTTCCAGTAGGTGGCCTGATTCTGCGCCTGCTGTGCGGCCCGTTCCTCCGCTTCCTGGGCCCGCGCCTCGGCCTCCTGAGCGGCCACTTCCGCGTCCGCGGCGCGCAGCTCGGCATCCCGGCGCGCCTGCTCGGCCGCGGAGGCCTGCTGCGCCACCTGCGCCTCGGCCGGGGTCATCCATTCTCCGTCATACTGTACGTAGCCCTGGGCGCGGTAGCTCTCCTCCTCGGTGAGCCAGCGGCCGTCCATCAGCACGAACCCCATCGCCTGCCGGGCTTCCGGATCGTCGGGTGAGACGGCCAGCACCTTCTGGTAGGCCTGGCGCGATTGCGCGGACAGCCCCTGTTCCGCAGCCCAGCGGCCCAGGCCGGCCCAGGCGTTGGCATCCTGTGGTTTCAGCCGGCTCGCCCGCTCGTCGTATTCATCGAGCGCCGAGCGCCCCTTCACGATGCGCTCGATGCGCGACCGGTCAACTCCCACGACGCCGCCGCCGATGTCGATCGAGACCATCGTCTCGGTCTCTTCCACGATCCGGCCCGAGAAGACGGCTCCGCCCTTGAGGTGCACGTCATCGGCGAGGACGAGCGCGGGCACGAGAGCCAGGAGGTACGGGATACGTCTCAAGAAATGGCCTCCGGACGGATTTCACTCCAGGACATGCTGTGATGTCAATCGAAGAAAAAACATCATGTGAATCCATTGACAAATTGCGAAACAGTGGTATAAGGGCGCAGATTTCTGAATCCTGGTGTGACCGCGTCCGCCTGCGCGACCGGCGGCCGCGCCTGCCGTCGCATCGCTCGACTACGCCTGCGGGTCTGCCACTGGCCTGCAATTGAACCAGAGGTGAAACTCAAGGAAAAACTGCCGGCACACGTGTATTCGTCCGTCGTGCGGGGATGAGATGTCAATCATTTCAAGAATTGAGGGAGCCCTCATATGAAGCGGATCTTCACCGCCTTGACGGCGGTGTTCCTGCTCTTCACTCTGTCGCCCGGCGTTCAGGCGGTTCCAGATTCTTCCATCCACGCGAATGCGCCCGATCTTCCGGGCAAGGCACACGGGGTGCCGATGGGCGGCGCCCTGCGCGTGCACGGCCTCGCTCTGGACCAGGCCGGCACGACCGACCTGGTGCTGGAGAGGTTCGAGGTGTTCGCGCCCGACGCCACGATCGTCGTGGTGGGAGGAGCCGAGACACCCATCCCCAACGTGGCCTACTTCCGTGGCCGGACGTCCGATGACCCGTCTTCCATGGTCCTGCTGGCGGTGCCCGGCCCCGGCTTTGGCAAAGGCAAGACTCATGGCGTCGTCCTGCGCTCCGGCGGCGCCTGGATGATGGAGAAAGACCAGAGCAACCAAACCATGCGCACGCGCAAGGTGGACCTGGAGCGCGAGCTGGCAGGCAGGACCTTCGACTGCGATGCGGACCGGATGTCGGGCGCCAACCTGGCCGCGGGGCTCGACGCGCTCCAGCAGGGGACCGGCTCGACGGAGCTCAATGGCATCCCGCTCCCGCTGAACGTGCAGTACACGGCTCACTACATCATCGACACGGACTACGAGTACTGGCAGCAGTTCTGGAACATCTACCAGCCCGACGTCAACAAGACCGCCGCCGCGGCCCTGCAGTACCTGGGGGACCTGATCGCCTACGCCTCTGTGGTGTACGAGCGCGAGGTCAACACCAACATCGTCATCAGCTTCGCCCGCCTGTTCGCGACCAACTCGGATCCCTACAGTGAGAACGACGACGCCTGCGGCTGCGATGGAACCGGCAAGCTGGACGAAGTCCAGGATGTATGGGACGGCAACTCCACCCCCCGGACGGGTGTTCACTTCATCAGCGGAAAGTCTGAAGGGTGCGGGTGCGCCTACACCGGCGTGCTCTGCTCGCAGGGGAGCGGCTACGCCGCCAGCTCGCAGATCGGCACCGGGTTCAACATCGACGACCCCGGGTTCCTGTGGGAAGGGAATGTCATCGCCCATGAGACGGGACACAACTTCAACTCTCCGCACACGCACAACTACTGCGGAGAGTTCTCCATCAGCGACCCGGTCGACACCTGCGTGGACGACGCCACCGACGACGTGTCGAACTGCCTGGGGGACAACAACGCCAGCCTGCCAGGGCTGGACAGCCTGACCGGCGGCACCCCGGGCGCCGGCAACGGCACCATCATGAGCTACTGCCACTTCCGGAGCGGCGGCTTCACCAACGTTCCGCACACCTTCGGCCTCTACCATCCCTACGGAAAGGCTCCCTGGCGCGTGCCGGCCAAGATGCTGGCGCACGTCCAGGACAACACCTCGTGCATGTCCCTGCAGTACACGGGAGCCAACCTGCGGGTCACCAAGGACTGCAAGCCCGACGTGCCGATGCAGGTGGGGGAGACGGCCATCTGCACCATCACCATCGAGAACCTCGGGCCGGACAATGGCCAGGGGATCTTCGCCGTGGACGACTACCTGAGCAACGGGTCGTTCACCTTCGGCGACATCACGGTCTTCAAGAACACGACCGAGATCGACCCGGCTCCCTGCACCACGACCTCCAACCCGCAGGACAACGCCGGCACGGTCTCGTGCGACATCGGGCTCCTGGATTCCGGCCACAAGGCCACGATCGCCATCGAGGTTTCCGCCAGCCGGCCACAGACCATCAACGACCGCGTGGTGGTGACGAGCGACAGCCCCGACCCGGACACCACCAACAACGTGGCCGAGGATGAGGTCAACGTGGTGGAGCTGGCCGACCTGTCCGTCACCAAGGTGTGCGATCCGGCCCAGCAGGTGGCCGGCGGCACGGCCACGTGCGAGATGGTGGTGACCAACAACGGACCTTCGACGGCGCGCGGGGTGAGGCTGAACGACACGCTCACCACCGCAGGCCCGTTCCCCTACAACGTGACCTTCATCAGCACGACGCAGGGGACCTGCTCGCCTGTGCCCAACCCGGTCAACGTCTCGCCGCACAACATCTCCTGCAACATCGGAACGATGCTGCCGGGGGCCAGGGTAACGGTGGAGGTGCACGTGTCCTCCGTCGAGCAGATCAGCATCGGCGACGTCGCGGCCGTGGCCAGCACGGCCACCCCGCCCGACGTGCCGAGCGTCGACCCCGACGTCAGCAACAACACCGCCACGAGCGGCATGTCCTTCGTGGCGCAGGCGGACCTTCGCATCACCAAGACGGATGACGCAGATCCGGTCATCGCCGGTGGAGCGACCTTCCACTACAACATCTCGGTGACCAACGACGGTCCATCCAAGGCGGTCAACGTCGTGGTGAGCGATCAGGTCCCCGCGGGGCTGCAGATCGTGAGCGTGACCTCGACCGGAGGTGTCTGCAACAGCGGTCTGGCCGGCGTCTCTCCGACCGTCTGCAACTTCGACACCATGAATGCCGGCAGCTCGGAAAGCATGACCATCACGGTGAAGGCTCTGGCGGGCACGCGTGGTCTCGTGAACAACGACTGCTCGGTCTCGTCGCAGACGGCCGACCCGGACAACTCGGACAACCTCGACACCGAGAACACCGACGTGGTCGGACAGGCCGACCTTGCCCTCGTCAAGACGAGGACCTCGGGGCAGGTCGTGGCCGGAGCAGAGGTGGACTATCAGGTGCAGGTGACCAACCTGGGCCCCTCGACGGCCACCAACGTCACGGTGGTGGATGTCCTCGGTGCCTGGCTGACGTATGTCAGCTCGACGCCGGCCTGCGTGGAGAACCCCGCGGGCACCCTGACATGCGGTCTGGGCACGCTTCAGCCGGGCGAAGCCAAGGTTCTCTTCCTGAAGGTCAAGGTGAATCCGGCCACTCCAGACGGGACCCTGGTAGTGAACACGGCGTCGGTCTCCGGGAGCGAGGCGGACCCGAATCCGGCCAACAACACCGATGACACCTCGGACAACGTCACCACGCGGGCCGATCTCTGGATCGACAAGATCCAGAACGACCCGAGCGGCAACCCGTCCGGGACGCTCATCTACACGCTGACGGTCTACAACAAGCCGGGCTGCGAGCTGGATGACCAGCTCACCTGCTGGAACCAGAGCGGCGGGCCCTCCGACGCCCAGAACGTGGTGGTCACCGACCCGCTCCCCTGGACGGCCTCGAAGCTGGTCGTGCAGACGGTGTCCGTCGGCTGCACCTACAACGCGGGGACGCACACCGTGACCTGCAATGCCGGGACGGTGGCGTTCGGCCAGACCGCGACGTTCGAGATCCAGGCGGTCGGCAAGGGATCCCTGGGGACCATGAACAACACCGCCACGGTCACCAGCAGCACGACGGATCCGGTGGCCGGCAACAACAGCGACACGGTCGCCACCACCATCAAGGGTGGAACCGGCCGCAAGGGAGGAGGCAGCCTCTAAGCCGCTCTCCTGAACAGGCATGAACGGGCCTCCGGGCGGCGCGAAGCTGCCCGGGGGCCCTGCTCACCACACATGAGCCGTGTGCCCGGAGCGTTGCTGGTCATCATCGGATCGTCGCTGCTCGCCTCATGCGTTCACGTCCAGAGGTACCCCGAGACATGGGCGCAAATTGAGGAGCTGGCTCCGGATGAATGCGCCGCTGTCGCGGGGACGTACACGGACCTCGGCACCTCAGGAGGGAAGAATCCTCAGCCCGTGTCGCTGAACCTGCTGCTCATCAACGATCACACCCGGCCCAACGTCACCACCGTTCGACTGGAGCAGCCTGATTCCGAGACTCTGGAGGTCTCGGCCTGGGGGGAGGACACCGAGCTCAACCGGCTCCATCTCGCTCTGGCCACCGACGGCTCTCTGGTGGTGAGACAGTGGGACTCTGCTGCCGGCCCGTTCGTGGGGATGGCGGAGAGCCTGTGGTTCCGATTCACGCCGCTGCACGGCACGCCCGCCCCCTAGCGCGTGTCACCTCGTCGAAGTCGTGCTACCTTCGTCGCGCATGTGGATCGGGATGATTCTCACCGCGATGTGCCTGGCCGCGGCATCGGTCTCGGCCGCTTCCGAGACGGGCGTCGCCCGCCTGGGGAGCATCCGCTTTCCCAACTCCGGCGCCACGGCGGCCCAGGAGCCCTTCCTGCGTGGTGTGCTGCTGCTGCACAGCTTCGAGTACGAAGACGCCCGCGAAGCGTTCCGGCAGGCCCTGAGCGAGGACCCTGGCTTCGTGCTGGCGTTCTGGGGCGAGGCGATGACGCACAACCACCCCCTGTGGCGCGAGCAGGACGCTGCGGCCGCCCGTGCGGCGCTGGCCAGACTGGCTCCCACGCCGGAGGCGCGCAGACAGAGGGTCTCCACCGAGCGGGAGCGGGGATACCTCGACGCGGTGGAGGCCCTCTTCGGCGAGGGCGACAAGGAGGCGCGCGACGTGGTGTACAGCGAGGCGATGGGCCGGCTGGCTGAGAGCCATCCGGAGGACCTCGAAGCGCGCGCCTTCCATGCCCTGTCGATCTTGGGCACGGCGCAGGGGATACGTGACTTCGGCGTCTACATGCGGGCCGCCGCGGTGGCTGAGGAGGTATTCGCCGCCAACCCGGAGCATCCCGGCGCGGCACACTATCTGATCCATTCGTATGACGATCCGGTGCACGCGCCGCTCGGCCTGCGCGCCGCGCGCGTGTACGCCACGATCGCGCCGGCGGCCTCGCATGCGCAGCACATGATCTCCCACATCCACCTGGCGCTCGGGGAGTGGGGTGACGCCGTGGAGGCCAACGTCAAGGCCTTCGCGGTCTCCGAGGAGCGGCGCCGGCGCAAATCGCTCGGCCCTGACTCGCTGAACTACCACGCCCTGCACTGGCTCCAGTACTCGTACCTCCAGCTGGGCCGCTTCGACGAAGCGCGCTCCCTGCTGGACCGGATGACGGGTTTCGCGCGGGAGAGCGGCTCGCCGAGGGCGCGGTGGCACCTCGCGGCCATGCGGGCGGCCTGGGTCGTGGAGACCGGCGGGCAGCCTGCCCCGGGGGAGCTGCCGGCGGGCCAGATGCAGCTCACGGGGGCCGCCGCGGATCTGTTCGCCACAGGCTACGCGGGGCTACTGGCGGGACGCCGCGAGGCGGCGGAGGAGGCGGTCCGCTTCATCGGTCAACGCGCCGACACGGCGGCCGCCGGCCATCTGTGCACGCAGTCAGGCAGCTACGAGGACACCTCGAGAAACGACCTGATCGTGGCCGACGTCATGAGAAAGAGCCTGCGTGCCATGCTGGCGCTCGATCGGGCCGATGTCCCCGGGGCCCTCGCGCTTCTGGATGAGGCCACGGCCGCCGAGGAGTCGATGCCGATGGACTTCGGACCTCCCCTGATCGTCAAGCCGTCGCACGAGCTCTACGGAGAGGTGCTCTTGAAGCTCGGCCGTCCCTCGGAGGCGCGCGCGCAGTTCGAGAAGGCCCTGTCCCGCGCTCCACAGCGCCGGCTTTCGCTGGCCGGACTGACACGCGCGGCCGACGCACCTTCCGGCAGGTGACGCCTCGTCCGATTGCGGGAATCCGGGCGTTCTGGTAATCTCCTGGTAACTTCTTCGCTGGAGTCCATTCAGCCTGCGGTGCTCAGCCGTTCCGCCTTTCTGCTCTCCAGCCGCCCGTCACCGTCTTACAAAGGAGAGTTGCCGTGCGTGAGCTGATGATCGACCAGTCGATTTTCATCGGATTCAAGGTGGACAGGCAGCTCAGGGAGAGGCTCGCCTCCCTGGACGACTCCGACAAGAAGTACGTCTCTTCAGACAGCTCGATGTTTCTCCGCATCTGCGGCGTGGGCGAGGATCTGTACATCGGCAAGCTCGTGGACGACCGGCTGACGACGGATCGGGTGGAAGATATACGCCGCAACGTCCTGAGTCTCATCCGCAAGGTGGGGCACGATGCCCATCTGCCGACGAGCCTGCAGATCCTCGTGTGCAGCCCGAACAATGACAGGCTCCCTGCACTGGGCACCAATGGTGGGTCGCGCTGATCGCCCCTGCGCCGGCCGTCCGTCATGATCTCCTTCGACAGAGTCAGCAAGCAGTACGGCCGGCAGGTCCTCTTCGTCGACACATCCTTTCAGCTGAACCCCGGTGAGAAGGTCGGGCTGGTCGGTCCCAACGGCGCGGGCAAGACCACCATCTTCCGGATGATCACGGGCGAGGAGGCTCCGGACGAAGGGGACGTGTCGGTGCCGAAGAGACTGACCATCGGCTATTTCCGCCAGGACGTGGAGGAGATGTCGGGCCGATCGGTGCTTGACGAGGCCATCGCCGGAAGCGGCCGGGCGGGAGACCTTCACCACGAGCTCGAATCGCTCCAGCACGCCATGGCGGATCCGGATCGTGCGGAAGACATGGACGCCATCCTGGCGCGCTTCGGCGAAGTGCAGGAGGAGTACGACCATCTGGGCGGCTACGCGCTCGAGAGCCGGGCGCGCGAGGTCCTGCACGGGCTGGGATTCGACGACGAGCGGATCGATGGGGACGTCGGAGCCCTGTCGGGGGGCTGGAAGATGCGCGTGGCGATGGCGCGCGTCCTGCTCGGCATGCCCGACGTGCTGCTGATGGACGAGCCGACCAACCACCTGGATATCGAGTCCATCGTGTGGCTGGAGGCATTCCTCAAGAGCTTCCCTGGCGCCCTGCTGATGACCTCCCATGACCGCGAGTTCCTGAACGGCCTGGTCACCCGCATCGCCGAGATCGACGGCGGCGAGATCACGGTGTACTCCGGCAACTACGATTTCTACGAGCGTGAGCGCGAGCTGCGCGCGGCGAACCGCGAGGCGGCCTATGGACGCCAGCAGGCCATGCTCGCCAAGGAGCAGCGATTCATCGATCGCTTCAGGACGCACGCCGCCAAGGCCGCGCAGGTGCAGAGCCGCCTCAAGGCCCTCGACAAGATCGAGAAGGTGACCCCGCCCAGGCGTCGATCGATCGTGAGGTTCACGTTCCGCGAGCCGCCGCGGTCGGGCGACCAGGTGGCCAGGATCGAGAACCTGGGCAAGGCCTACGGCCGCCGGGTCATCTTCCAGGGTATGAACCTGACCATCCGGCGAGGTGAGCGATGGGCGGTCATGGGCAGAAACGGCGCCGGCAAGACGACTCTGCTGAGGATCATCGTGGGCGCGCTCGATCCGGACTCGGGCGGCGTGCACTTGGGAGCCAGCCTGAAGATGGGCTATTTCGCCCAGCAGGCGCTCGACGTGCTGGATCCCGATCTCTCCGTCTTCGATCAGCTGAGCTCGGATTTTCCCCTCGCGGGGGTCGGCGCCATCCGCTCACTGGCCGGAGCGTTCCAGTTCTCCGGCGACGATGTGGACAAGCGCATCCGATCGTTGTCCGGCGGCGAGAAGTCGCGTCTGGCCATGGCGCGCCTTCTCTTCGATCCCCCCAACTTCCTCGTCCTGGACGAGCCCACCAATCACCTGGATCTGGCCACCAAGGAGATGCTGGTGGACTCGCTCACGTCGTTCGAAGGGACGATGGTCTTCGTGTCGCACGATCGGACGTTTCTACGCGGCCTCGGCACGCGCGTGCTGGAGCTGGGCGGCGAGAGCGGCACGGATGCCCAGCCGCACGTCTATCCGGGGTCCTACGTGGAGTACGTCGAACGTACGGGACACGAGGCGCCGGGCACGCACAGCTGACGGCGCGATTCAACCCCTCGTGAGGGGCTTGTACTTGATCCGGTGCGGCTGGTCGGCGTCGGGCCCCTTGCGCGCGCGCAGGTTCTCGATGTAGTCCTGGTAGTTCCCCTGGAACCAGACCACCTCGCTGTCACCCTCGAAGGCCAGGATGTGCGTGGCGATGCGGTCCAGGAACCAGCGATCGTGGCTGATGACCACCGCGCATCCGGCGAAGCTCAGCAGCGCGTCCTCGAGGGCGCGCAGCGTGTCCACGTCCAGATCGTTGGTGGGCTCGTCCAGCAGCAGCACGTTGGCCCCGCTCTTGAGCATCCTCGCGAGCTGGACCCGGTTCCTCTCGCCACCCGAGAGATCCTTGACCTTCTTCTGCTGATCGGAGCCGCGGAAGTTGAAGGACGAGACGTAACCGCGTGAGTTCATCTGCCTCTTGCCGAGCGTGAGGAGCTCCTCTTTCTCGGAGATGGCCTCCCACACGTTGGCGTCGGCGGGGAGCGCATCGCGCGCCTGATCGACGTAGCCCAGCTTCACCGTCTCTCCGACCCGCAGCGTCCCGGCATCGGGCTTCTCCTGGCCCAGGATCATCCGGAAGAGGGTGGTCTTGCCGGCGCCGTTGGGACCGATGATCCCGACGATGCCTCCCGGCGGAAGGGAGAAGGTCAGGCCGTCGATCAGCAGGTTGTCTCCGTACCCCTTGGAGAGGCCCTCTGTTTCCACGACCAGGTTGCCGAGGCGCGGGCCAGGCGGGATGTAGATCTCCACGCTCTCCGGGAGCTTCTCGCCCTCCTCGGCCAGCAGCTTCTCGTAGGCGGCCAGGCGGGCCTTCCCCTTGGCCTGGCGGGCGCGCGGCGCCATGCGCACCCATTCCAGCTCGCGCTGCAGGGTGCGCTGGCGGATGGTGGCGCCCTTCTCCTCACCGGCCAGCCGCCCCTGCTTCTGGTCCAGCCACGAGCTGTAGTTGCCTTCCCAGGGGATCCCCGCGCCCCGATCCAGCTCCAGGATCCACTTCGCCACGTTGTCCAGGAAGTACCGGTCGTGGGTGACCGCCACCACCGTGCCGGGGTACTCCTGCAGGTGGCGCTCCAGCCAGGCCACCGACTCGGCGTCGAGGTGGTTGGTCGGCTCGTCGAGCAGCAGCAGGTCCGGGCGCGTCAGCAGCAGGCGGCACAGGGCCACCCGGCGGCGCTCTCCCCCGGAGATCTTCATGACGTCGGCATCCGGAGGCGGGCAGCGCAGGGCGTCCATGGCGATCTCCAGCTGGTGGTCCAGCTCCCACGCGTTGCAGTGGTCGATCTGATCCTGCACCCGGGCCTGCTCTTCGAGAAGCTTCTCCATCTGCTCGGGAGACATCTCCTCGCCGAACTTCTCGTTGATGGCGTTGAAGCGATCCAGCAGGGCGCGCGTCGAGGCGACCCCTTCCTCGACGTTCTGGAGCACGGTCTTGGTCGGATCGAGCCGGGGCTCCTGCGCGAGCATGCCCACGGTGATCCCCTTGGCGGAGAAGGCCTCGCCCATGAAGTCCTGGTCCTCGCCCGCCATGATCCTCAGCAG
This sequence comes from Candidatus Polarisedimenticolia bacterium, assembly GCA_050747525.1. GTDB lineage: Bacteria > Acidobacteriota > Polarisedimenticolia > JACPZX01 > DASXTC01 > JBOGOC01. The sequence goes on from JBOGOC010000097.1 coordinate 12,514, forward strand.
GGAGCTCTTGCCCGCACCGTTCGACCCCAGCACGCCGATCTTGGCGCCGAAGTAGAACGAGAGGTAGATGCCCTTGAGGATCTCGCGCTTGGGCGGCACGACCTTGCGCAGATCCTTCATCACGAAGATGTACTCGTTGGCCATGCCTCAAGATATCATCCCGCGCGTCGCAAGCGCCCGTGCCCCGTAGTAGAGTCAAAGTGATGGAGGACCCGGCATGCGATGGCGGGGAGAACGCCGGAGCGCGAACGTCGAGGACCGGCGCGGCCTGCGGGTCCGCCGGCCCGTCGTGGCCGGTGGCGGCGGCCTCATCCTGGTCGTGGCCCTGCTGCTGGTCCTGTGCGGCCGCGATCCCTCGTTCCTCATCCAGATGCTCGACGAGACGTCGTCGTTGCCCCCTCGACCGACGTGAGCCGCGGCCAGCGCTACTCCGGAGGCGATGAGCTGGCCGACTTCGTCTCGGTGGTGCTGGCCGACACGGAGGACACCTGGTCCCGCCTCTTCGCGGAGCAAGGTTCCTCGTACCGCCCGCCTCGGCTGGTCCTGTTCACCGACATGGTGGAATCGGCCTGCGGCTATGGCTCGGCGGCGGTGGGGCCGTTCTACTGCCCGCCCGACGAGAGGGTCTACGTCGATCTGGGATTCTTCACCGAGCTGCGTGACCGCTTCGGCGCCCCCGGCGACTTCGCGCAGGCCTACGTGCTGGCCCACGAGATCGGACACCACGTCCAGAACCTGCTGGGCGTGTCCGGGCAGGTGAGCGCCGCCCAGGCCCGGGCGCGCTACGAGCAGGAGGCCAACGCGCTGAGCGTGCGGCTCGAGCTGCAGGCCGACTGCCTGGCCGGAGTCTGGGGGCACCACGCGGCGAACCAGCAGCTTCTCGAGGAAGGGGACATCGAGGAAGGGCTCCGGGCGGCCGCCTCCATCGGCGACGACCGGATCCAGCGCATGTCGACGGGCCACGTCAGCCCCGAATCGTGGACGCACGGCTCCTCGGGGCAGCGCTCCGAGTGGTTCAACCGCGGGCTGCAGGCCGGCGACGTGCGCGCCTGCAACACCTTCTCGGCCGAGCGCTGAGGGGCCTGCAGGAAGCTCTGGCCGGCCGCTGGTTCTTCAGGTGCCTGGCCGCGCGGAGCGGGACTCGCGCAGCGCCTGCACCAGCGCCGCATCCACCAGGCCGCGGGGGTTCCCCTCGAAGTCGAGGCCGTGATCCTTGCGGAAGGCGTCCACGGCTTCGATGGCCTCGTCATCGAAGGCCGCATACGCCTTGGCGTATTCCTTCTGCTTCCCGTTATTCTCGTCCAACAGCGCGCGCAGACGCGCGGGGTCGGTGCGCAGCAAGGCGGGGTCGATGTCGAGCTTCGGAGGATCCGGGAAGGCCGGCTGGCCCTTGCGCCAGTAGCCGGCCGCATGCAGCAGACGCTTCAGCTCGATGACGTCCGGCCCCTCGACGGCGGAGAAGCTCCTGAATCCCAGCCGCCGGGCGGTCGTCTCGTAGATGCGCTTCATCTCGGACACCGGCTCCGGATGCTCGCCCACGTCGATGGCGAGGCTGATGTGGTCACCGCCGCGCCCCGGATCGTTCGGGTTGGCGATGCGGATGGCGGCGGACTGAAGGCGCCCGCGTCGTTTGTCGCCGCCGGCCTTCTGGCCGGCCTCGAGAGCCAGGATGAGCCGCTCGGCCAGCGCCATTCCCGTGCCGGCCGTGGCCTCGAACCGATCGGCGACGGCGTCCACCACCTCGCGCCCGACCAGGATGTTTCCCTGAACGGTGTACCCCTGGCCCTGCCGGCTGCCGGCCCAGGCGTTGGTCTCCTTGCCCGTGAAGGCGGAGACCCGTCCCTGCATGTCGATGAGCGCGAGCTGCCGCATCTCCTTCCCCTTGTCGTCCGCCAGCAGGCGCTCGATCGCCTGGTCCGGCGGCATGCCCTTTTCCATCAGGTCGAGCCCCTGACGGCCGTACTCCACCACCGTCCAGGCCTGCGTGGCCACCGCGCCGACGCCCGCCCGCACCCACGGCACCGCGCGCCCGACGAACGGCACGCGCGTGGTCACCGCCACGCCGCTCTCTCCGGTGTTGGGGTCGATGGCGCAGATGGAGAAGGTGGAGTAGAGAAGGACGGGCTCTTCCGCCCGGGCCGTGCCGGCCATCGGGACGAGGGCGATCGCCAGGCAGCATGATCTCATCCATTTCATGGGGACTCCTCCTGTCACCGCGACACTGTCTCACGAAAAGGGTAGAATCAACGCCTCAAAACACGGAAGGAGGCTCATGACGAAGACACGGCTGGCCGCCGTCCTGATTTCGCTCTCCATCCCGTTCGCGGTGTCCGCCGCCGACATCCAGATCTACGGCAAGCCGCCGGGCGGCTCGGACACCGTCAAGATCTCCGTGCTGATGGCCGACCCGGGGAAGTACGTGGGCAAGACGGTCCGCATCGAGGGACGGATCACGGACGTCTGCAAGAAGGCCGGCTGCTGGATGTCGCTCGCCTCGGACGACCAGAAGCCTCTGGAGCTTCGCATCAAGGTGGACGACGGCGCCATCGTCTTTCCGGTCGAGGCCCGGGGCAAGCGGGCCCTCGTCGAGGGCGAGTTCACCAAGGTCGAGATGACGATGGAGCAGACCCTCGCGCACAGGAAGCACCTGTCCGAAGAGCAGAACGAGGCGTTCGACCCGAGCTCGGTCAAGGAGCCGATGACCTACTACGAGATCAAGGCCACGGGGGCCCTCATCCGCTGATGCCTCTCCTGTAACACCCTCTCGCGGCCATGGTCCTGATTCCCGGCACGAAGCTCGGCCCGTACGAGCTCACCCGCCCTCTGGGCGCGGGTGGCATGGGAGAGGTGTACCGCGCGCGCGACACACGGCTGAACCGCGATGTCGCGATCAAGATTCTGCCGGACCTGCTCGCGACCGATCCCGGACATCTGGCGCGATTCACACGGGAGGCGCAGGCGCTCGCTGCGAAGCACGAGCGGTCGATTCATGGTCCCTCCCTCTGCCCGGATTCCGTTTAATGTCTCCATCCGTGCTTTTCGCGCATGCGCTCGAAGTACTCCAGGGCCGCCGGGTGGATGGTGTCGCCTCCTTCACGCTCCCAGAAGAAGGGGCGCCGCTTCACGGTGGCCGGAGCGATCTGGTCGAGCGTCCCGGCGTCGTAGACCCGCCCGTTGAGCACCGTGTAGGCCACGTTCTCCGACTCGCGGATGTTGCCCACCGGGTTCCCCTTCACCACGAACAGGTCAGCCAGCTTGCCGGGCTCGATGGACCCGATGTCCTTGTCCATGCCGATGTAGCGCGCCCCGTCGATGGTCCCGGCGCGCAGCGCCTCCCACGGCGTGAACCCTCCCTGCTCGAGCATCCACAGCTCCCAGTGGGAGGCGAGACCCTCCCTCTGGCCATGGGCTCCGATCTGCACCGAGACCCCTTTGTCCCGCAGGGCCTTCGCGAACTTCGCGACGTTGACGTGGTTGTAGTGCAGGTCGGGTGCTTTGGTGCGGCGGATGGAGGCCCCGTCCACGGCGAAATGAGGGACGAAGCGCATGAGCTGGCCGTCCTCCCAGACGTTGGTGCGGTCGTACCAGTAGGTCTCGCCGGACAGGCCCCCGTACGCCACGCCTAGCGTGGGCGTGTAGCCGGTCCCCGAGTGCGACCAGAGCTGCATGACGTCGTCGTAGCAGACCGACAGCGGCAGGGCGTGCTCGATGCCGGTGTGGCCGTCCACGATCATCTGCATGTTGTACTGGAACTTGGCGCCTCCTTCGGGAACCACCATGATCCCCAGCTGGCGGCCCGCCTCGATCACCTGCTGCTTCTGGTCGCGGCGCGGCTGCTGGTACGACTTCACGCTCACCGCGCCCACGTCGGCGAGGCGCCGGACGTGGAACAGCGCGTCCTCGAGCGAGTCGATCGACACGGCGAAGCCGGGCCCGGAAGCCCCGTACAGGATCGTCCCCGTGGACCAGGTGCGCGGGGCCAGAATCGTCCCCGCCCGCTGCATCTGCGAGGCGGCGAAGATCGTGGATGTGTCGTTGGACGGGTCGTGGATGGTGGTGACGCCGAAGGCGAGGTTGGAGTACTGCTCCCAGTTCTGGCGCGGGACGATCTCCTCGATCCCCTCCGCGCCGTGGGCATGCACGTCCACCAGGCCGGGGAGCACCGTCATGCCCGACACGTCCACCACCCGCGCGCCGGACGGGGGCGTCACCTTCGACGCGTGCCCCACGGCCTTGATGCGATTGCCCTCGATCACGACGACGCCGTTCTCGATGACCTCGCGTGTCCGGCCTGCATCCCTCATGGTGACGACGCGGCCCCCGGTCAGCGCGACCAGCCCCGCCGGCCGGTCGGCCGGCGCCTTGAACGCGAGGCCGAGGCCGGTCTCGACCGGCTCGGGGAGGTTGTCCGGCGCTCCCTCCAGGAACGAGAAGGCCTCCTTCATCTCGCGTGTGAACAGGGTCGAGCCGTGGGCCCAGTGGAGCTTCTTCGAATCGCCCGACCAGTGGAGGAACTCGCCGCTGCGCTTGCTCACCTTGCGGACGGGGCCGGCCTTGGCCTCTCCACTGATGCTCAGCGTCTTGCCCGTGAGTGTGAACGGGGCCACGAAGGCGTTGTAGTTCTCCGTGAAGGCGACCCACCGGCCGTCGGGCGAGAGACGGAACTCGGTGGCGGTTTCCCCCTTCAGATGGGTGCGCTCGTCCAGCCCGTCCAGCGTGACCGACTTGAGGACCAGCTGGGTCTCCTCGAGCGCGTCCGAGAAGAAGACGCGGTCGTTGCCGGCCCCGAAGTGGGCATCGCCGCCCGACCTGGAGACGCGCCGTGGCTCTCCTCCCGCCGCCGGGATGATGTAGATCCCGGGGTCCATCGAGCCGATGCTCGACGTCAGGTAGCCGCCGGCCACCTTGCGGTAGACGATCGTCCTGCCGTCGGGAGAGAAGCGCGGCTCCACGAACAGGCCCGGCTCCGACGTGACGGAGCGTCCCATGCCGCCCGCCGACGGGACGACGCGCACGCTCCCCAGCTCGTCATCGTCCCAGGCCACGTACGTGATCTCGCGGCCGTCGCGGCTGAAGGCCGGATAGAACTCGAAATGCGTGTTCTGCGAAGTCAGCCGGCGCGCGGTGCCGCCCGCCACGTCGCGCACCCACAGCCGTCCCAGGGCTTCGAAGACCACCCTCGAGCCGTCGGGCGAGATCTGCGCCCAGCGGATCATTTTCACATCGAACGTGTCGGGGGCTACGTTGACCGGAAAGCGCAGCGCGGCGTGCACCTTGCGCGTGGTCCTGATGTGCACCGGGATGACGGTCTCCTGCTTCGAGGCCACGTCCACCCGGTGGAACCGGCCGCCGGCCCAGAACACGATCGCCCGGCTGTCGGGGGTCCAGCCGAACGCCGGCGTGTTCCCATGGGTGCCGTCGGTCTCCTGCAGGTCGCGATCGAGCCGGTCGTACACCGGCCACTCCTTGCCGGAGGCCACGTCCTTGAGGTAGACGGCCGAGGTCATGTTGGCGGTGCGCTTCACGAAGGCCAGGGTCTTTCCGTCGGGAGAGGGGGTGGGCCGGATGGCGCCTCCGGGACCGGCGGCCCACGTGTCCACCTCACCGGTCTTCCGATCGAGACGCCGGATGGCGAAGATGCCGGCCGTGGAGTCCTTGTTGTACTGCCAGACGCGCCCCGGGGTCATGTCCTGGCTGAAGTAGACGTAGCGCCCGTCGCGCGAGAACGCGGGCTCGGCGATGTTCTTCTGGGCACGCGGGCCGTCGGGGCGCTCGATGAGATTCATGCCCGCGCCGCCTCCCACGTGGAAGAGCCAGATCTCTCCGGCGGCGATGCTGCGCGTGGAGGTGAAGGCCTTCTTGGCGACCAGATAGTCGCCGTCGGGGCTCCAGCTCGGGTTGTGCACGAGGGTCGTCTTCTCCTCGGTGACGGCGCGCGGCGCCGAGCCGTCGGCGTTCATGATCCAGATGTTGTCGCCGCCCGCACGGTCCGAGATGAAGGCAATTTTCTTCCCGTCCGGACTGAACCGTGGCTCGGTGTCCCAGGAGATGCCGGAGGTCAGCTCGCGGGCCTCGCCGCCCGCAATCGGCACGCTGTACAGATCGCCCAGCATGTCGAAGACGAAGGTGCGCCCGTCGGGGCTGACGTCCACGCTGGACCAGGTGGTTTCCCCCGTGTCGATGGCCACGTCGGTCCACGTGCCCGGTGGGGCGTTGACGTCCCACTTGGGTGTTTCCTTCTCCTTCTTCACCTCATCCCCGGCGCGCTTTGCCTGCACGGCCTGGGGCGCCATCAGAATGGCAAGACAGACCGCGGCCCCGGTCCTCAACGTCATCTTCATGTGTATTCCCCCGAGATAAGCGCTCAAGATACCATCCCGCAAGCGCTCACGGCAGCCTGGTGGCCTCGTCTCCGGTCCCCTCGATGAGGGCCAGAAGCTCCCGAGCCGGACCCTGGACGTTGAACACGATGCTGTTCTCGGCCAGGTACCGGATCGATGCGAGGCCAGAGCCGCGCAGATGATCCCGATCGGCAGGGAAGGCGCTTGCCAGTGTGAGGAGGTTGTACAGACCCTTGTTGCGATCCCCGTGGCTGGGACGCTCGATCTGGTCGACGAACGAGTCGATCATCCGCCGGTGCAGTCGCTTCGAGGGGAGCTGCCCCACGAAGTGGAGCATGAACCGGGAGAGATTGTTCCGCACTCCGGGGTCGGGATCGTCGAGCAGCGGCAGCGTCGTCCGGATGAGCTTCTGGAGGTCGCCGCCGGCCCAGCAGAGGAGGTTGGCCGCCTTCTGCCGCTTCTGCGGATCCTTGTCCTGCTTCAGGATGTCCAGCAGGTTCCCGCGATGCTCTGGAACGAGGCGAGCGAGCTTGTCGACCACGGGACCCAGATCCTCGTTCGTCCCGTTCGGATCGACGTACGAAAGATACCCCTTGTCGCCGCTCTCATCGTAGGGATGTCCCGCCATGGCCGCGCTCATCGTCCTGGAGCCCAGCTCGCCGGCGATCGAGACGATCTCGTCCGACCCGAACGGCACGCTGCCGGACGGAGCTTCCCTGAATCGCAGCCGGTCCTCCTGCCCCTTCTCGACGACGTCGACGATGAGATAGGCCTTGCGTCCATCGAAGACCCGCAGCGGGCGATCGCCGCAGATCACGTCCGCGAAATCGAATCGACGCTTCACCTGCTCGCACCCGTCACTCCAGAAGGGAGCATCACCCACCCGGTAAGGGGAGCCGAGAGGGATCGGGATCAGCGGCTCGATGGCGCTCCGGGGGACACTGTGATTCCCCAGGATCTCCAGCCCGGCCCAGGTCCAGGGAGCCTCTTCCGCGGCCGCGAGCGAGCCGGGGGCAGGCGCGAGAAGGAGGGTGCACAGCACCAGCCGCAGCATGGCGATGAGTTTCATGAGTGATCCCGACTCTACTCCTGGTCTTGAGAGAGGGTCAACAAGGACCTATTCTTCGTACAGAGCCGCTGAAAACCGATGAAAAAGACCCTCCTCAGGCCGTGGACCACGATCGCTTTCATCCTTCTCCTCGGGACGGTTGCCGGTTGCCAGGTGAAAGCCCCCCCTACCTCGAAGCCGAAAGAGGAGATCCATGCGAAAGAGGACATCTCCGCCACCCTTCAACAGCTGCGGCTGCGGATGCGGGACCTCGTGGGGCCCTTTGCCGGCGCCATCGTCGAATCGGCCGATCGCATCATGAACCTGGCGCCCGATCCTGCCGTGAGGCGCGAGGCTCTGCTGTGGAAGATCGAGGCCGTGCCGGCTCTTCGCGAAACGCTGTTCCGGCCCAACGTCTTCATGGCCATCATGGACACCTGGGTCCTCACGTGGCAGATGACCGACTACTTCGAAGAGGGCCACGGGAAGGAAGCCCTCGGCGATGCAGCCCCCATCGCCGTGGCCGCCTGTCAGTACCTGGAAAACCAGATGGAGACGATCACGGCGTCCATGACCCATTCCGGGGACGTCTCGCGCGCGCGGGAACTCGCCCGGACGTGGGCCAAGGAGCACCCGATCGGAAACTCGATAGCAGCCCGGGAGTCGGCCATGAGCCGTGTCACCGAGTGGGAGATCCGCGAGTCCCTGTCCGTCACGGCGGCGGCAGGCAGCGTGGTGGTCACGCTGGATGATCTGGTGCGACGGATGGAGGTCTACAGCACACAGGTCCTGGATCAGTCGCGCTGGCAGGCCGAGCTGCTCGCCATGGACATGGCGGCTGAATACGACTTGGACAAGACTCTTCCGCTGGCGAGGTCGGCCGTTCAGTCGGCCACGGAGACGTTGGAGACCGTCAATCAGATCCTCCCCAAGGTGGAAGATGCGCTGAGCGTGGCCAAATCCGCGCCGGATCTCATCAGCCGCGAGCGAGCAGCGGCGATCGAAGCCATGCAGGTGGAAATCGCTCGCGTCATAGCGTTCGTGGAGGGGGAGCGTATCGCGACCCTCGACCACCTCTCGAAAGAGCGGGAAGCCGCGATGATGGACCTGCACGAGATCATCGCCGCGGAACACCGGGCGGCGATCGCTGAAATGGACCAGGTCAGCCAGCAGATCGTCGACCACGCCATGCGCCGCATCGCGCTGCTGACGGGGCTCGCGTTGCTCGGCGTGTTTCTCGGGGCCGTCACGCTGCTGCTCATCGCGCGATGGCTGTTCGTCCCCCACGGGGCGGCGGAGTCAGGATGGGGAGGCCGGCCGGAGCCCCGTGTCACGACTCCCGGCGCAGGATAGCGATCCCCGACGCGCTCGCGGTTCTGACAGGCCCTTCACCGTTTTCGTCGTAGATCCTGAAGGTGCCCGTCATCGAGAAGGAGACCCGATCCTCGCTCACCGAGTCGATGGTGACCCAGGCCTCCTCGGCGCCCGCGAGCCCTCCCATGCCGACGAAGCAGAAGTTCGCGTCATCACCGTCGCCTGAGAAGTCGACCCTCAGGCGCTTGCCTGCCAGGTCGGCCGCCTCGTGTACCGATTCGGGCAGATCGCCGTAGAGTCCCAGGCCACCGCCCAGTCCAGGGACGCAGTCTTCGTGAGGGTTGGAGGCGGGCTCGCCGTCGATGCGGAACCAGGCATCCTCTCCCGGCTCGATCATGATCGAGACCTCGCGCACCTCGTAGCTCGTCCCGTCGAGGGACACACGGGCGAACCCGCCCGAGCCTGACTCGGACGACCCCGAGCTCGAGCACGACACCCCAAGCGAGGCGAGAGCCAAGATCAGGGGCGCTGCATTCGTGCGACGCATCGGAACCTCCCAGCAGGGGATTCAGGACGGGCAGGACTGCCCGCCGGGCTGCGCGCCGCGGAGGAATTCCACCTTGGCGACGGCCGCCCCGACCACGAAGATCCTCAGATTGTTGCTCCCTCGGTCACCGGGGAGGAGGAAGAAGCCGGGCCGATTCGGCGTGTACCCGACCGTGTAGCCGACCATGGATTCGCCATCCTTGAAGATGACCTTGATCCGTCTTCCCTGCCCCTGATGGTCGGGAGCGTCCGACGCCTCGACGTGCTCCTTGTTCCCCTCGAGCGTCTTCACGAAGAAGACCGCCTTCAGGCGGGCCAGGGGCACCTTCACGGCTGCGGCGCGCAGATTCCCATCGGGATAGACGTGGAAGTCGGGTTTGTTGGCGGAGAAGTCCCGCGTCGTGCCTTTCGTCATGGTTCCATCAATGAACCGGGCCACCACTCGAAGGCTGGTGTCGGACGTCATCATCCCAAAGTTGTGCCCCGGGCGCTCCGCCGTCAACCACGGCCGGGATCCTTGACAGGTCCCGTCCTGTCGGCCGCATGCACCGACGATGCGTGCGATCCCGCCACCGGCTGCCTCTACACGCCCACCACGACGCCTCCCGAGGCGGCCGAAGCCTCCTGCGCCGACCGTCTGGACAACGACTGCGACGGGACGGTGGACGCCGCGGACCCGGACTGCTTCGTGTGCGGTGACGGAGTGGTGCAGCCGGGGGAGGAGTGCGACGACGGGAACGACAATAACGTCGACGGCTGCGACAACCAATGCCTTCTCGACGACGATGGCGAGGACTGATCCCCATCAGCCCCCCGTGACGGGCAGGCGGAACGCCGCCATCTCCTGCCCGTTGCGCACCAGCAGGACGTCCCTGACCAGAGCCGGATGATTCCAGGTCTTGCCCTTGAGGGCCGGGAACCGCGCAAGCTCCCGGTACTGGTCGGTGGTCGCGCCGACGAGCGCCAGCTCCCCGTCCTCTGACAGCACCAGCAGCAGGTCCTGGTCCGGCAGCAGCACCAGCTGGCCGTTGCCGTAGCGTCCGCCCTTCCACTTGCGCTCGCCGTCCTGGAGGTCGATGCACGCCAGGATGCTGCCGTCGAAGCCGTAGGCATGGCCCTTGTGCACGACGAAGTCGTTGAAGTAGGGCTTCAGCCCCATCGACGTCCAGCGCTCCTCGGCCTTCCATCCATCAGATCCATGTGCGATCGCGAGGCGGCGTATGCCGAGTCCGCTGGCGCCGGAGGCGGCGCTGATCAGGATGTCGCCGTCGGCGGTGAGGGCCGGCTGCATGATGGGCACGCCGGGCCACTCATGCTGCCACAGCACGGTGCCGTCGGCCGGCGCGACGCCCGTAGCGCCTTTGCCGCTGAGCATGAGAACCTGCGTCACACCATCGATCGTCGCGCGATGGGGCGAGCTGTAGCCTCCGCCGTAGGCCGGGCCGAGCCAGGACGGCCGGCCCGTGGCGAGATCGTAACCGGCCAGCTTTCCGCCAGCCGCGACGAGCACGAGATCGTCGACGACCAGAGGCGAGCTGGAGAAGCCCCAGATCGGGACCTTGGTGTTGCTGTCGGCGGCCAGGTCGCGTGACCACACGACCTTGCCGTCGCCCGCGTCGAGCGCGTTCAGGACCCCGGTTGCGCCAAGGGCGTAAATGCGGCCCCCGCTGAGGGTGGGCGTTCCGCGCGGGCCGGCGCCGGCGTTCGACTCCCAGAACCGGACGGCGTCGCGATGCTGCCACACGGGCTCGCCGGTCGTCACCCTGTGGCAGGCAACGATCTCGTCGTCACCCCGCTGCTCCTGCGTGTAGAGAAGATCCCCGCTCACCGCGAAGGACGACCAGCCCGGCCCGATCGCCCGGTGCCACATCTCGACCGGCGGCGACTTGGTCCAGTCGGTCTCGATGCGCGTGCCGCGGACGATGCCGTCGCGATGGGGTCCGCGAAAGCCGGGCCAATCCGCATCGGTGTTCGATGTGGACGCGATCGCCTCCACGGGAGCCTCCGTCACGGCCGACTCCGACACCAGGAGCCGTTCTTCGGGAGTGCTCGACCAGCGCCACGCCAGCTCCGAGCCGCCGCTACCGATGCCATCCGTGCGCAGCGCCGTGAACGTCCCGCACAGCAGCAGGATGGCCGCCACGATAGACGCGCGCCGGAATCCTGCCGAACCGCGACGCCCGATCACCGCACCGGCCACCAGGGCGAGAGGCAGGACCGTGATGGCGTAGATGGGGTACATCATTCCCATCATCCCCGTGCGAATCGACACGTGGACAATGGGCGAGGTGGCGTAGATCGAGACAGCCATCAGGACGATGGCGCCGGCTCGCTCGAGCCAGGGCGCCCGGCTGAGGAACAGCCACCAGATCACGATGGCCAGCGCGCAGGCCAGCCCGCCGATTCCCGCGTAGAACATGCTGTCGGGCTGCACGATGGGAAGGACGAACCTGATCAGGACGAACAGAACAGCGGCGGCGATGCCCGGCCACAGCCGGATCGGCTTCCTGGTTCGGCTCTGTAACTGTTGTTGAGTCATAGCGTTAGGCTCCCGTCGAAAAAGTGCTTGCATGTGAGTTAGTGTTATAGTCTACTATAACACCTGAGCTGAGGCCACAAAATTTTTCGACTTGGGGCATCTGGAACGAGGATGGGCGAGTGGAACGACAGCCAGCCGATTTACCGCCAGCTTCGCGACCGCGTCGTCGACATGATCCTGGACGGGGTGCTCAAGGAGGGCGATCCGCTCCCCTCCGTGCGCACGGTCTCGGCCGAGCATCGGGTCAATCCGCTCACGGTTCTGAAGGGCTATCAACAGCTGGTCGACGAGCAGCTCGTCGAGAAGAAGCGGGGTCTGGGGATGTTCGTCAAGGAGGGTGCGCGCGATGTGCTGTTGCAGGCCGAACGCGAGAGGTTTCTGGCGGAACAATGGCCCAGGGTCCATGCGACCATTCAGCGGCTCGGCCTGACGGCGCGCGATCTCCTGTCGTCGAAGCCCGGGAAAAAAGAGGAGGAGCGTTGACGACATGCCCTGCATAGAAGCACGCGGGCTTCGGAAGGCCTTCCGCACGACCGTCGCGCTGGACGGCGTCGACCTGCGTGTCGAAGAGGGGCGCATCCTCGGTCTCATCGGCCTCAACGGCGCCGGCAAGACCACGGCGCTCAACGCCATCCTCGGCCTCACGTCCTATCAAGGGGAGCTGAGGGTCCTCGGACGCGACCCGTGGACCGAGCGCGACCAGCTCATGCGCGATGTCTGCTTCATCGCCGATGTCGCCGTGCTGCCGCGCTGGATGCGTGTTTCGCAGGCGCTCGACTACGTGGCCGGCGTGCATCCTCGATTCGATCGGGCCAAGGCGGAGGGTTTCCTGGCCAGGACCGCGATCCAGCGCTCCAGCAAGGTCCGGGAGCTGTCGAAAGGCATGGTGACCCAGCTCCATCTCTCCCTGATCATGGCCATCGACGCGAGGTTGCTGGTGCTGGACGAGCCCACACTGGGCCTCGACATCCTGTACCGCAAGCAGTTCTACGACTCGCTTCTGAACGACTACTTCGATCGCAGCCGCACCATCCTGGTGACGACGCACCAGGTGGAAGAGATCCAGGACGTCCTCACCGACATCATGTTCATCCACCACGGCCGCATCGTGCTCGCGTGCACCATGGAGGAGTTCGAGTCGCGTTATCTCGAAGTGATGGTGCATCCCGATCACGTCGCCGCGGCGCGGGCGCTCGGACCGATGCGGGAGCGCCAGGTGTTCGGCCGCAGCATCCTGCTCTTCGAGCGTGCCGATCGCCCGCAGCTCGCCGCGCTGGGCGATGTGCGCACGCCCGGCATCGCCGACCTGTTCGTGGCGGTGGTGGGCCAGGACGGCGGGGCGCAGGGAGCGGCCAGATGACCCGGCCCTTCTACTGGTCGGTCCGGCGTGAAATGTGGGAGAACCGTTCGATCTACGTCGCACCGATGATCGTGGCCGCCTTCGTCCTGTTCGTCTCCTTGATCTCCATGACCTGGCTGTCGAAGCGGCACGCTCCGGTCGATACGTTCAACGTGACGCCGGCGCCGATCATGCTGGCCACGTTCCTGGTCGGACTCTTCTATGCGCTCGACGCGCTCTACGGCGAGCGCCGCGATCGCAGCATCCTGTTCTGGAAGTCGCTGCCGGTTTCGGATCGCACGACCGTGCTCTCGAAGGCCTGCATTCCGCTCGTGGTCCTGCCGATGGTGGCCTTCGTGCTGAGCGTGGCCACGCTGTTCGTCCTGCTGCTCCTGGCCAGCCCGATCATGCTGTGGAAGGACGTGAGCCTCGCCACGTTGTGGACGGAGATGCGGTTGTTCCAGAAGCCGCTGGTGATGCTCTACGGCCTGACCGCGCACACGCTGTGGTTCGCGCCGATCTACGCCTGGGTGCTGCTGATTTCGGCCTGGGCGCGGCGCACGCCGGTGTTGTGGGTCGCATTGCCGCTGATCGTGATCTCCGTGGCCGAGAGAATGGCGTTCAACACGTCGTCTTTCCTCTCCCTGATCAGGTACCGCGTGACAGGCGCCATGACGGAGGCGTTCGTGCTGAACGATGGCCGCATCGATCGGATCACTCAGCTCGATCCGGCACGATTCCTGAGCGCGCCCGGTCTCTGGCTGGGGCTGGCCTTCGCCGCCGCATGCTTGGCCGCGGCGGTGCGGCTGCGCCGGTATCGGGAGCCGATCTGACCCTTGGGTGCTTGAGGATGGAATCATCTGGAACGACACCGAGGCAGGCCGCACGGATTGCGGGCCTCGGACTGCTCATCATGGTCCTGGCGGCCCCCATTGCCGAAGTCGTCGTCTACCCGAGGCTGGTCGTTCCGGGGAACATCGGGGCCACCGTTCAGAACATGCTGGCCGGCAGGGGACTGTTTCTTGCCGGATTGTTCTGCTACCTGATCACCTTCATCTGCGATGTGGTCGTGGCCTGGGCACTCTTCGTTCTGATGGCTCCGACCAACAGACCGGTATCTTTGCTGGCCGCGTGGTTCAGGCTGTTGCACGCGGTCATCGCTCTTGTCGGTCTTCTCAAGCTGGTTACCGTCTTCCGTTTTCTGAACACGCCGGACTATGTGGGGCTCGTGGGCACCGATCGGCTGCATGCCCAGGTGCTGCTCCTGTTGAGCGGGTTTCGATACGACTATGGCTTCAGTCTGATCTTCTTCGCGATTCATCTCGGCCTGCTGGGCTGGCTGGTTTACCGATCCGGCTACATCCCCGGGATCCTGGGGGTCCTGCTGGCCGTCGCCGGGGTGGGGCATCTTGCCTATACCCTTGGCCCTTACCTCTATCCCGGCGCGGATGTCAGATTCCTCATGTTCACGTTCCTCGGAGATCTGGTCTTCATGCTCTGGCTGCTGGCAAGAGGTCATAGAATCCAGGAATGAAGGCCATCGTCCAGGACGGATACGGCTCACCCGACGTCCTCAAGCTCCGGGACATCGAGAAGCCGGTCGTAGGCGACGACCGTGTGCTGGTGAGGGTGAGCGCCGCGTCGGTCAACGCGGCCGATTGGCACCTGGTGCGCACGCTGCCACGCGTCATCGGCAGGCTTTCCAGGGGGAGCGTCCGCGGATTCGACGTGGCTGGACGTGTCGAGGCCGTCGGCGGGAAGGTGAAAGGCTTCACGCCCGGCGACGAGGTGTTCGGCACGGGGAACGGCTCCTTTGCCGAGTACGTCGCCAGCTCCGAAGCCAGTCTGGCACCGAAGCCAGGCAATCTGACGTTCGAGCAGGCGGCGGCCATCCCTTTCGCCGGACTCACGGCCGTGCAGGGTTTGCGCGACAAGGCGGACGTACGGCCGGGACAGAGGGTGCTGATCTACGGAGCGGGGGGAGGGGTGGGGACGTTCGCCGTGCAGATCGCCCGGTGGCTCGGTGCGAGCATCACCGCCGTGACCAGCACGGGGAATCTGGAACTCATGCGCTCGCTCGGCGCCGACGAGGTCATGGACTACACGAAGGAGGACTTCACGCAGGCTGGACAGCGTTACGACGTCCTGTTCGACATCGGCGCCAACCGCTCGTTCGCCGAGTGCCGGCGTGTCCTGGCGCCAAGGGGAGTGCACGTGCTCGTCGGCGCGCCGAAGAGGTTTCGGACCATCGTGTGGCGCTTGCTCAAGGCGCTGGCCCTGTCGCACATCGCGCGCCGGCGCGTCGGGACGTTGATGGCCGGGGGTAGCCATGAGGACCTGGTCCTCCTGAAGGAGCTCGCCGAAGCCGGGAAGCTCTCCCCTGTGATCGATCGCCGGTATCCGCTGAGTCAGGTCCCCGACGCCGTCCGCTACGTGGGGACAGGCGAGGCGCGTGGCAAGGTGGTCATCAACGTCGCTTGAGCGAGACGCTCCGTCAGCTCAGCAGGTCAGGGCTTACTCCTCGAAGCGGAAGGCGCCATCCAGCTTGCGCGCCACCCGGTCGCGGATCCAGTGGGCGTCCCACCACTCCTGCGGGTTCACCGGCTGGCCGGCGACCAGGATCGAGAAGTGCAGATGGTCGCCCCCCGCCAGTCCGGTGTCGCCCGTCCGGCCGAGGGTGTCGCCCCGCTTCACCTCCTGCCCCTCCTTGACGTCGATGGAGGAGAGGTGGGCGTAGAGGCTCTGCAGGCCGTAGCCGTGGTCCACCACGACCGTGTTCCCGTAGATTCCGAAGTAGCGTGACATGGCGACCACGCCGTCATTGGAGGCTGGGATGGGAACGGCCCGGGTCGCCGCGAGGTCGTATCCGAGATGGACCTGATGGTCCACCGCGCGGCCCTGGTAGACGTACGTGCGCTTCTCGGCGAAGGGAGCCATCACTTTCGCATTGGGCATCGGCAGAAACGGCTTGCTCCAGAGAAACTGCGGCTTCGAGCCGGACGCCAGCTCCACCAGCGCGGCCGCGTTCGCCTTCCGGAGATCGCGGTTGATCGACAGGAAGTTCTCGAGGAGCCCGCCGGCGTCCGACATCTCCGGGGTCTGCGACATGATCGCCGGGACCACCTTGTTCAGGAATGCGTCGGACAGGTTGATGGTCCCCTCGATCGGCCTGCGCACCGTGAACTGGTCGATGAAGGTGACCTGTGACTCGTTGCCCGCGTCATCCGCGGCGGTCAGCTTGACGCTCGACGAGTCGGCCATGTCGTGCGGCACCGCGAACAGGGCGAAACGGTCCTCCTTGCCGCCGCCGGGGAGCGGGAAGCCGGGGAACCAGGCGTCCCCCGCTTGGACGCCGTCCCGCACGTTCGATTCGCCGACGCGGTACACGACCGCTTCGGCGCCCCCCTGCTTCGAGTAGTGGAACGTGGAGATGACGCCGAGGCTCGGCGGGGTCAGCCTGACCTGAAATGAAACCTCTTTGGACGCCGACGCGGCAGGGCGAAGCCATGAGGGGGTCCCCTCCGCGGTCACACGCAGCGTCGCCGTCCCGCCCTTGAGGCCCTTGATCGCGTCGCGGCCGATCTCGAGGGCCAGAGTCTCGCGGCCGGTCCCGGCTCCCCCGAACGACCAGGTCGGCGGGGGGGCATAGGTCTTCTCCGTCAGCTTCTCGACACGATCCCCCTGCACGAGCTCGGCCCGGACGCGCGAGAGACCGCGAGCAGGCTCCGTGACCGTCACGGTGACCGTTTTCTTCCGCCCGATCGAGCCGCCGTCCGGTTCCGCCGCGATCTGCGGCGCCGGCCCGGCCCGGAACGCGGCGAGAGCCAGGAACCCGAGCCCTCCCGCGAGGACGATCAGGATCAGAGCCTTGGTCAGGATGCGGCCGGATTCTTTGCGATGCATCGACATGTAAGCGCCCTCGGTCGTCCGCCGGACAAGCCGCTCAGTTTAGCGTCATCGCCGCGTCCACGCCCACCAAAATATGTTGGGTGTCGTGGCCGGTCGAGGGTCATCGGTTAGAATGACGGCCGTGACGGCCCCCACGCTCAGCCGTGTCCTGCGCCGCGCCGCGCTGGTGCTGAGTGGCGCGTTCATCGCCCTGTATCTCGTCGTGGCGCTGGCCCGGGTCGCCTTCCCGTACGAGCTGGAATGGATGGAAGGAGGAGCGGTGGATCACGTCCGCCGGCTCCTGGCGGGGCAGCCGCTGTACGTGAAGCCGTCGCTGGAGTTCATCCCCTACATCTATCCGCCGCTCTACTTCGAGGTCTGCGCGATGGTCGGTCGGGCCACCGGGGCGGGGTTCGCGTCGATGCGCGCCGTTTCCCTCGCCGCGTCGCTGGGATGCTTCGTCCTGCTGTTCCTCATCGTGTGCCGCGAGACGGGAAGCAAAGCTGCCGGCCTCCTGAGCGCCGGGTTGTTCGCGGCGACCTACCGCATGTCGGGGGCGTGGCTCGATCTGGCGCGCGTGGACTCGCTCTTTCTGATGCTGACCCTGGCATCGGCGTACGTCCTTCGTGGAGGAGGCAGCCTCTGGCGGTGCGCGGCTGCGGGGGCGCTCATGACGCTGTCCTTCCTGACGAAGCAGCCTGCCGCCATCGTGGCGCTGGCCCTCGCCCTTCACGAGATACTGTGCCGCCGCGGCCTGGCACGCTTCGCCTTCCTGGGCTCCTTCGTGGCGCTGTCGGTCGCCGGCACGGCGCTGCTCGATGCGCGCAGCGGAGGATGGTTCGCGTACTACGTGCTCGATCTGCCGAGGCAGCACACGCTCGAGTCCTCCATGTTCCTGGGGTTCTGGATCCACGACCTCGGCCGGCACCTCCCCATCGCGGCCGGCATGGCGGCCGTGTGGCTCGTGACCGACTGGCGCGACAGGAAAGCTTCGGCTCTCTTCATGGCATCCCTGGCCGCCGGCATGGTGGCCGCATCCTGGACCGGGCGCGTGCACACCGGCGGCTACGACAACGTCCTCCTCCCCGCGTGCGCCGGACTGGCCCTCCTGTTCGGCGTGTCGGCTCACTCGCTCGCGCGACCAGCCCACGAACGAAGCCACGGCCGCGCGGCCCTGGTGTCCCTGCTGTGCTCGATCCAGCTCCTCGTGCTCGCCTACGATCCGATCGCCCAGATCCCGACGCGGGCCGACGTCGATGCCGGTGATCGGCTCGTGCAGCTGATGAGACAGCTGCCCGGAGACATCTTTCTCCCGATGCACGGGTACCTGCCGGCCCTCGCCGGCAAGCCCACCTGGGCCCAGGCCCAGGCGATCGACGATGTCTCACGCGGCACGAACCAGAAGCTGATCGACGAGCTGGACGCCCAGCTGACTCAGGCCATCGAGGGTGGCCGCTTCGGCGCGATCATCCTCGACGGCATGGGGTGGCCCTTCCACGAAGAGATGAAGCGGCGGTACGAGGCCAGGGGACCGCTGTGGCGCGATCCAGGCGTGCTCATGCCCCGCACCGGTCTGAAGACGCGGCCCGAGGAGCTGTACCTCCTGCGCGAGGCGGCGTCCCTTCGTTGAGAACGTGGTGCCGAGCCTGAGTGATACCATCGCTGCGAGCCAAAAGAGGACCATTCACGAAAGGAGGCTTCGATGTTCAGTCGCATCGGTTTCATCGGGGTGCTCTCGCTCTGTCTCGTGCTGCCTGCCGCCGCACAGCAGCCATCGGACGCAACCGCCGCGACGAAGGACCACGCCGCAGCCATCAAGGAGTCGCTCCAGAAGAGCATGGCGGCTCTGCGGCAGTACCAGTGGGTCGAGACCACGACGGTCTCCATGAAGGGAGAGGAGAAGTCGCGGACGGAGAACAGCTGCTATTACGGAGCCGACGGCAAGGTGCAGAAGACCCCGCTTGCGGCAGCCCCCGCAAAGGATGATGGAAAGAGGAAGCGAGGCATCAAGGCCCGGGTCGTCGAGAACAAGAAGGAGGAGATTTCCGACGCGATGAAGGAGGCGGTCGCCCTCGTGAAAGAGTACGTGCCGCCTGATCCCGCCCGGATTCAGGCTGCCAAGGAGTCGGGACGTGTGACGGTGACCCCGCCTGATCCGGCAGGTCAGGTCCGCTTGGTCATCAAGGACTATCTGAAGCCGGGGGACTCGCTCACGCTGGACGCAAACGCGGCAACCGACCGCATCTCGGGCATGACCGTCGCGACGTTTACCGAAAAGGAAAAGGATGCTGTTGGCCTGAAGGTCTCATTCGGAGCTTTTGCTGACGGCACGGTCTATCCGGCTAAGGTGCAGCTGGACGTGGCCGCGCAGAACCTGTCGGTCGCGATCGAGAATTCCGGCTACAAGAAGGCCGGGGGCTGAAAACAAGTCTGTATCTCCTGAGAGCAGCCGGTTTCTGATAGGTTTGCCGCGATGCCTCTCGCCAGCGGCACCCGGCTTGGCCCCTACGAGATCCTCGCCCCACTCGGCGCGGGGGGGATGGGCGAGGTCTATCGGGCCCGTGACACGCGGCTGGGGCGCGACGTCGCGGTGAAGGTGCTGCCGCCGCATCTGTCGTCCCACCCAGAGGTCCGCGCGCGCTTCGAGCGCGAGGCCCGGTCCGTCTCGTCGCTGAATCACCCGCACATCTGCACGCTCCACGACGTCGGCCGCGAGGGGGAGATCGACTACCTCGTGATGGAGCTGATCGAGGGGGAGACGCTGGCGCAGCGGCTGTCGCGGCAACACTTCACGAGCCGGCCCGGCCTGCGTGACATGGAGTCATGAGACCTCGTTCCCATGAAGTGCTGCGTTCGGCGAGCCGCCGGCCGCTTCTCCGACCGGCTCGGGGCGGATGGCCTCTATCTGGAGGATCGGCTTGACGAAGAAGGCGGCGGCACCCATGGCGGCGCAGACGACGCCACCGGCCAGGTACCAGGCACGCACGCCCACGAGGTCCGCCAGCGGAGCGGCCAGGAGCAGTCCAACAGGCGTCATCGCTCCGGCAACGCTCATCACCAGAGTGAAGACGCGGCCCTGGTACTCGGGAGCGATGGTCGCCTGGAGGATCGCCGCGATGGGGCCGTTCGCCGTGGCGGAGAAGACCCCGAGGACGAGCATGGCGGCGATGGCCATCGGATAGAGCCAGCCTGGAGTCATGCCGAGAGCGAAGGTCGCGGCGCCCAGGCCCACGATCGAGGCGAGAGCCGTGCGCACGCTGCTGCCGAGGCCACCCGAGACACTCAGCGCGAGCCCGCCGAGGATGGCGCCCACTCCGAAGGCCGAAGTCACCCAGGCCTGCATGCCGACGTCACCTCCGAGCTCCTGGAGCACGAGGAGGGGCAGGAGAGCGAAGGCCGGGACGAGAAAGAGGTTGATCGCCGCGGCGTATCCGATGAGGGCCACATGCCCCGGCAGGTTACGCAGGTAACGCAGCCCTGCTCCGAAGTCGCTCAGAAAGCTCGCGTTCCCGGTCGGGCTCGTCTCGGCGCGCCGCTCGGGCTCGGGCACCCGCACGAAGAGCAGGGGAGCGATGGCGAAGAGCGCCGTGGCCACGTCCACGGCCATCACGCCGGTCATGCCGAGGAGCCCGAGCAGCAGCGCCCCGAGGGGCGCCGTGAGGATGCCGAGGCCGCCCTGCAGCATCTGGTTGACGCCCTGGACCCGTCCCAGGTGTTCCGCGGGCACCATGAGTGACGTCGCCGACATCATGGCCGGGGCGTGGAAGGCCCCACCGATCGCGCGCCACAGGATGAAAAGGAGGACCGAGGTGGTGCTCGCGCTCTCCGTGAGGAAGAGGCCCGCCAGAGCCAGCGATCCGAGCGCCACCGCGCCGTCGGCCACCACCATCGTGATGCGGCGGCTCCACCGATCCACCAGCGCGCCGATGGCGGGGCCGAGGACGATCGCGGGCAGCAGAGCGAAAAGAGTCGCTGTGCTCAGGACCGCGGGTGAGTTCGTCTCCAGCGTCAGCCACCAGACCAGGGAGAACTGCGAGGCCTGGCTCCCGGCCAGCGAGAGCGCCTGCCCCGACCAGATCGTCCAGAACGTCCGCATCCCCATCCTTTTCTCTTGCATGGCTCCTCCCTTCAGGTTACGTAGAATATAAATGTAGTCGTGATTATTCAATGTTACATGAACACTGTCAAGTGCTAAACTCGGGGCCATGGCAGGCAAGCGGGTTCCTTCCGGCAGGAGAGGTGGGCCGCGGGGAAAGGCGATGTCGAAGGACGCGCGGGTTCCCGCGCGGAGCGCGGGGATCCCTGCAATGCCCGCAAAGGCGGTCCACAGGCTCACGGACCTCGATCAGATGAAGGTCCTGGCCGATCCGCTGCGAATCCGGATTCTGGAGCTTCTCTGCGAGGAGGAGCGGACGACGAAGCAGGTGGCCGAAATCCTCGGACAGCCACCCACGCGGCTCTACCACCATGTGGCCGCGCTCGAGCGCGTGGGGCTCATCCGCCTCGCGCGCACCCGACAGCGCCGTGGCGCGCTCGAAAAGTACTACCTGGGCGTGGCCCGGACCTTCAGCGCCGACTCCAGGCTCTTTTCGTCCGCCCCCCTTGCCCAGCTCAGGGAGACGGCGCAGGGGGTCGCGACCCAGGTTCTCGAGAACACCGCCGCGGATCTGCGCGCGCTTCTCGATCGTAGCGAGGGGGCCGAGGCTGGCGAGGGGGCCGAGGCCCTCGCGCAGCAAGTCATACTGAGCTATCTGGACGTGCGCGGAAGCCCGAAGGAGCTGAAGGCCCTTGGCGCCATGCTCAGGAAGCTCATCAAGAGCCCGATTAGCAAGTCTAAGAGCCTCCCCGCGGGGCCGACCTACAGGCTGACCATCGCCTTCTTCCCCCTCGCCGACGGCCGCCGCTCCACCTGAAGCGGGGCCTCGTGCCGAGGCGGCTCAAAGGTAGCGCCGCCGAACGAAATCACTTCGGCGCGGACCGTGCCGAGCCTGAGCCCGGACCACGGGATGGCACCGACACGTCGGTGCTCCGGCGCCATGCCGCCGGCGTCATGCCCATCTCCCGCTTGAAAGCGCGGCTGAAGGCCGCTTCGGAGTCGTAACCGACCTCTCCCGCGATGGAAGCGACGGTCTGCTGACCGCTGTGGAGAAGATCTCCGGCCAGTTGAAGGCGCCAGCGGCCGAGATATTGCATCGGCGGCTGACCCACGAGAGCCGTGAATCGCTCAGCCAGCGCCGAACGCGACACGCCGACCGCACGTGCGAAATCTTCCACCGTCCAGTCGTCGGCCGGCTTCGAGTGAATCAGGGCAAGCGTCTTGCCCACGAACTGGTCGCGCAGCCCCGCGAGCCAGCCGGCCTGGCCCGCCGGCATGCTTTCGATGTATCTGCGGATGGCTTCCACGAACATCAGCTCCGAGAGTTTCGCGAGCACCGTGCCCGCTCCGGCACGCTGCGCGGCGGACTCATCGATGCTGAAGCGGATGGAGGAGCTCAACCATTGCGCGCCGGGCCCCTCGCGCATGTTGACGACCATGACGCGCGGCAGCGCCGCGAGGACGGTGTCGAACAGCGAGGAATGACAGGCGAGGTATCCGCACACCATCCGCGCGACCGCGCCTCCGCCTCCGTGCTTGACACGAGGGACGTCGTCGGGTCCCCGCTTCACGACGAGCGGTCCGCCCGGCATCGGCCGGCGCGAGAGGTCGCTGCCCAAAGCATGCGCTTCCCCGCCCGGGATGACGATGAGATCTCCGGCCGCAGCGGACGCCGCAGCCTGCCCGGGAACGGAGACCTCACAGCTGCCCTCGGTCACCAGGTGGTAGATCACGACATGCTGGGCGTTCGGCATGTGCTCGATGCAAACCTCGACCCCCGCGGGCTCGCCGATACACCACGGCTCGGTGAACTCGGCGTCCATGAACACGGCGCCGGTGAGGCGGACGATCCTCAGCACGTCGGAAAGCGCGTCCATGGGGTCTTCCCCGGCGAATCTGGAGTCCCGCGCAAGAGATCAGGAGTCCCGGTCATGGCCTGGCGCGGTTCCGCTGCGGATACTACCACCCGTTCACGCGGCCCACCAGGAACGGCCGCAATCGGCTGAACCATCATGAGAGGAGATCGCCATGCAAGCACTCGAGCAGCAGGTCGGTGCCGAACGCTACGCGAAGTGCATCGAAGTGTCGAAACGCATCCGCTGGGACATCGATCGCGACGTCATTCGCGGCCGCCGGTTCGACTTCTCCCGGAAGTTCCTCCCCGACGCCATCTCCAAGGTGAACGAGCTGGATTTCCTCGATGCGGACGGGCGGCGGCAGCTGAGCCAGATCCAGGGCCGCACCTATGCCAACATGTTCGGCCTGGTCGAACGCTTCATCAGCGCCAAGATACTCGAGGTGAGCCGCGACCACTGGCTCGGCGATCAGACCAAGCTCGAAGCGCTGGTCCGCTTTACGGACGAGGAGTTGAAACATCAGGAGCTGTTCCGCCGCATCGAGTCCATGACGGCGGAGGGCATGCCCGCGGGCTATCGGTTCGCGCCGCAGCCCAACGACGTCGCATCGGTCGTGCTCGGCAAGTCGACCTGGGCGGTGCTCGGGCTCACCTGTCACATCGAGCTTTTCACCCAGGAGCACTACCGCTCCAGCATCGAGCCCGACGCGAATCTCTCCGAGCTCTACAAGGACGTGTTCCTGTACCACTGGAAGGAGGAGTCGCAGCACGCCATCCTTGACGAGCTCGAGTGGCGGCGCGAGAACGCGAACCTCTCCGCGGAGGAGCGCGACCGGGCCGTCGATGACCTGATCGTGCTTGTGGCCGCGGTCGACGGGCTGCTGCAGATGCAGGCGACCGCCGACGCGGAGTATTTCTTGAAGGTCTGTGGACGGAGCTTCCAACCTCGAGACGTGGAGCGGCTCCACACGGGAGTGCTCTTGGCCTACCGCTGGCAGTACATCGTCTCGGGTGTCGAGAATCCACGCTTCATGGGGATCCTCGGCAGCATGATCACGCCGGAGCAGGCCGCCCGCGTCGGCGAGGCGCTGGCGCCGATCATCGGCTGACCGGCTCGTCGGGTGACTTCGGAGAGCCAGCCGCTGGAAGGCGGCTGACCTCCAGAACCTCGAGACGGGCAGCGACCTGGCGTCACAGGCTCCCGATGAAGTTGATGAAGGCGCCCTGGTGGTCGTAGCTCAGGTCGGTGAGGTCGTCGGAGAAGTCCGTGAAGTTGTAGCCGCCGCCGACCTTGAAGTGCTCCCCGACGTAGAAATAGATCGCGCCCAGCGCGCCGCTGCGGCGTTGATTGACATCCGGGAGGTCGAGCATGCGCCCCTCCACCATCGCCTCCCAGTTCTCGAGGAACCGCCAGTCCGTGCGCAAGACCGCGAGATACGCGGAGTTATCGAAGAACTCCTGGTCCACGCGATCGAGGCTCACCTGTCCCAGGCGCCAGGCGTACTTGCCGCCGATGGACCATCTGGCCGTGATGTCGTAGGTCAGATCGAGCGCCGCGATGTGGCTCTTCTGGATGAACTCGACCGGAGTGTCCCGGAAGGCCACCTGGTCCGCGGTCGGGAAGTTGTAGAAGTACGTGTACTTGACCAGGGCGTTCCACCGATTGTTCTGCACCGGACGGTACGCGTAGCCGACCACGGCCTCGGTGTAACCGCCGTCGAAGAGCTCGCCGAGCGAGCTGTCGCTGAACGAGTGGTTCAGCTTGCCGAGTACGCGCCAGTCAGGCGTCATCTGGAACTTGAAGGTGTTGCGGAACAGCCACGCCGTCCTTTCGGTCAGCGTCGTGTCGGTCAGCGTCGTGTCGAGCTGCTCCGCCTCATCGTCGCGATACTCGACGGCGCTCGAGAACTGCACCCTTGGCGCGCCGTAACCCATGCGGACCCCGGCCGCCGTGCGATCGGTCTCGGCGCCGGTCTGCAAATCGCGCAGCGTGCCGAGCTCCGCGCTGGCACCGAGGTTCCAGCGCTCTCTTGCCACGAGGTTGATTCCGGCGGCGTGGGTGAGGCCGGTCAGCAGCCCGCCTTCCTGGTAACGTTCCTCGAGGTAGACGCTGGAGCTGTCGGAGAGCCTGTTCTTCACACCCGAGATCAAGTTGCCCTTGCGGACGTGCAGGCCGTTGTCCGTGCGCTCGTTTTCCAGCTCATAGTTCAGGTAGAGACTGGTCCGGTCGGAAACCAGGAAGCTGGTGCCGAGCCTGCCGCCGGGTCCGAGGTCTCCGCCGGAAAGCTCCCCGTCGATCTTGAAGCGTTTCGTCGGATAGTAGGCGCCGCCCGCGCCGACGCGTCCGTTGTCTTCGCGGTCGCCGCTTGACGCGACCGTGCCCTGGACGAAGCCATAGGCGCGCCAGTTGGTATTGGGATCGAACCCCACCTGCGCCACCGCGTCCGTGCGCTCACCCAGCAGCTGGGTCGGCGGAACGCTGATTGAATTGTCCTCACGCAGGTCGTTGCGCACGCCGGTGCTGACTTTCCATCTGGGGGTCAGCTGATAGCCCATGTCCACTTCGATCGCGCGGATCTCCAGCCCCTCCTCTTCCACCGTCGAATCGCCCTTGGCCCTCAGGCTCAGGCGGCTGGTCACGGGCATGGTGAAGGTTCCACCGAGGAACTCGGTGTTCTTGAGCGCCGCATGGCCCGGCGCCGAGTAGCCGGTCTCGATCCTCTGCGAGTAGAAGGTGACCCGACCGTTGCGCCCGCTGAAGAAGTCCCCGAGCCCCACGCTCACGTCGGCGCGGTAGGCGCCCGCATCCGCGTCGGTGAACAACGTGTCGGGCGGGCCGACGAAGGCGAATCCGCCGTCGGGCGACAGCAGCGAGCTTTGGACCAGACCGTCGCTCCGGCCCGTCTGGAACTTGAACCAGGTATCGGTGCTCTTCCGCAAGGTCAGGTCGGCGGCGCCGAGAGTGCTGTCGGCGTCCCCTTCCTCGTTGGAGTTGGCGGTCAGGCCGAGCCGGACGTGGTCGCCGAACCAGTAGTGCCCCTGGCCGCCGACGGCCACAGCGTCCAGCTCGTCGAAGCCGGGCGTGTACTCGTAGATCACCACCAGAAAGACGTCGTCGCCGCTCAAGCCGCTCGTGCGCACCAGCAGGTTGTCGTCCGCGGTCGACGCCAGCGGCTCGGTGAGCAGTATCCGTCCCTGCAGGTAGTCGATGTCGTAGTCCACCGTGTATCGCAGGTTGACCACCCCCGTGACGATGCCCGAGTCCTTGTCGCGGAGCTCGATGCGCACGCGCTCGGAGCCGATCAGGATGTCCTGGTGGTGCAGGAAGTAGAGCGATCCGCCCGTTCCGCGGAAGTTCTCGTAACTCGACACCGTTCCGGGCTCGGCGGCGAATCCACTCGCGGCGGCCCGTCGCTCGCCGAAGCTGGTGGTGGCCTGTGATCCGTAATGCGCGTTGGCTCCGTAGAGGCCGCGATCGACCTGGGCCAGCTCGTTGTCCATGTAGCCGATTTTGAAGTTGCCCCACATCCCGTAATTCTCGCCCCGGCTCGCCTTGAAGTAGAACTTGCCGAGAGTCGGAGCCATCTGTTCCACGACACTGTCGTCGCCGAAGGTCGGATAGGTGTAGTCGGGATCGATGCGCCGGAACAGCGCCTCGGGCGACTTGTCGAGGAAGTTGCTGAACAGGTCCTCCACGGGGCCTTCGCGGGTATCCGCGCTCGTGGTCAGGCGCCAGCGATCGCTGATCTTGCCGTTCACGAAGAACGCCAGGCGGCCATCCGCCGACGAATCCCACGGCTGAGGAGCATTCTCGCCCTGCAGCTCGTCGACCGGCCCGTTCGAGCGGTTCTCGGAGAAGGTGACGTCGGCGATGCCGACGTAGAACAGATCCCTGGGCTTGAACTCCAGGTCGCGAAGATACAGGGAGCCGTTGCCCGCTTCGTCGAGAACTGCGACTTCGACCGTATGCGCGCCGTTCGGAAGGACCTCCTCGGCGACGAAGCTCCCCTGCGGGTCGACCGGAACCTGTCGCCCCGCCACCCAGACCGTGTGGCCCGCGGGTATGCCGCTGCCCTGGACCTTCACCATGCCGCCGCCGTAGATCGGAATCTGCTGGTTCACGAGCTCGGACTCGCCGTAGGCGGCCAGCAGCTCGCGGGGCGGCTCGGCCGCGGCAGCGGTGGTCGCGGAGTATTCAGCCGGCGGCTCGGGGGACAGCCACAGCGGGTGCTTCTCCGTTTCGTCGAACGTGCCCTTGGAGTCATAGGCGCGCAGCACGTAGGTGAGCTCGCGGACCGGCCTGGCGAGAATCTCGGGGGCCGGCTGCCACTCCGCCAGGCCCGCCTCGCCGACCGGGATGATGGCGAGCGGCACGGCCCGCAAGGACTGCTCGTGCTCGAAGACACGGATTTCGGCGCGCTGGATGAAGCTCGAATAGTTGGCATACATCCGGAATCGCACGGGCGCGGCGACGGGACCTTGGCCCAGGTCGCTCACCGGTATGGCGACGGGATGCGCCGCGACGTCGAGCCTGGGCCGTGAGTCCAGGTTGTCGAAGCGGAAGCGGATCTGGGCGCTGTCGAGGGCGACGTCGGTGCAGCGCTGGACGTCGGAAGAGCTGCGGTCCGGGTCGTCGATCGGCTTCCCGTCCACGGTGATGCGCATCACGTTGAGCTCGTAGGGGCTCTTCGGAGTGAGCTCCCGGGTGATAGGTGTGATGTCCACGCCCTCGTAGTCGTCGAGCGGCGCCGGCTCGTCGTACACGGCCTGCACGCGCACGAACGACGTGTCACCTTCGATGAAGCCGGCGTTCACGACGTCGTCGGACTGGACGTAGCCGCGTCCCTCGTGCTCGGACCGGGCCGTCGACAGCAGCGGATCCTGCATGAGGATGTCCATGGCCCGGCGCGCCCGCTCCGCGGAAAGGCCGATGTCGTCGCCATAAACGGTGGCGGTGCGGCGGTCGAGTCGCTCGTTCTTCGTGTAGCCGACGAACCGCAGGCGCGCGTTGGTGCGGTCCGCGATGTCCGTCAGCGCACGCTTCAGATCAGCCGCGTATCCGGGCGGAATCACCGCCTGTCCGTTGGTCAGCTCGAGCGTCGCGATGGGGCCCCAGGGAGGATCGTAGACCTTGGTCACCATCTCCTCGCCCCCGTCGGCGGGGCAGGGCTGCGGCTCTTCCGGCAGCTCCTGGAGAGGATCGTCGTACCAGAACTCCACCTCCACGCGACGATTCAGCGTCCGTCCCTGCAGGGTGTCGTTGGAGGCCAGCGGCTGCGAGGCGCCGCGGCCGTCGCTCTCGATGGCCGAGCTCTGCAATCCCAGGGTCTCCTGCATGGCCAGCGCCACGCGGAGCGCCCGTGCCTTCGACAACGACAGGTGGTTTCCGTAAATGCGCTCGTCGCGGCCGGTCAGCTGCGCGTCGTCGGTGTAGCCGATGAACCGGACCGTCACGCGCTGCTTGTCCCGCAGGTTGCCCAGCGCCTGGCGGACCTGCGTGGTGAACCCTTCGGAGATGGGAGTGGCCTCGTCCTCGTACCGCAGCGGCACCACCAGGTTCCTGACGCGCGCCCGCCGGGCGTTGCCTTCCTTGTACCTCATCTTGCAGACGGTCTCCATCCGGCAGATCTTCACGCGCTTGATGTCATCGGTGACGACGACTTCCTCTTCCTTGATCGCCTCCCGGACCTCGTCGTACCAGACCTCCACCTCAACCCGGCGGTTGAGCGCCCGGCCCTCTTCGGTCTCGTTCGAGGCAATCGGCTGCGTCTCGCCCACCCACTCGTAGGTGAGGGCTTCGGGCGGCAGCCCGAGCGCCTTCTTGAAGTACTCGGCCACCTCGCCGGCACGCTCACGGGAGAGGCCCGCATTGTCACCGAACACCCGCGCCAGCTCGTCCGAGAGCCGCTGCGTGTCCGCGTGCCCGACCAGGTGGAGGCGGACGTTCTTGCGGTACCGCACGCTCTCGAGGACCTTGACGAGCCTGTCGACGTAGTCGGGCGGGATCTTCGCCACGCCCGATTCGAACCGGATCGGTGGCACGACGTTCTTCAGCTTGACGGTCTCGACCTGTTCGGCCGGGACCTGCCGGACTTCCAGCCGATCGCCCCGCTCGCTGTCGAGCAGGTTCGGATCCTGTGACCATTGCCAGAATTTCTGGTCGGGCGACAGATGCCGCTCGACCGGCGCGCCCGGCTTGCGCTCGTCGGCCTGGTCGTCCGCAGCGGCGGCCGCGGAAGCGCTCGCCAGAAGTCCGACAATCAGCGGGAGATGGCGGAGTCTGCTCATACCAGTCACCTGCCGTCCGGCTTAGGCACTTTGGGTTGTTTGGGCGGAGCGCCACGGCGCCAGAAGATCTCCGGCTCGATGCTCAGCGGGTAGTCGTTCACCGGGTCCCACGCGTCGGTCACCTGCTGCTTGAACGCCTCGACGCGGCGCGTGACCAGGGCCGCGTCCTCGGTGTCGGCGACGTAGGACAGGCGCAGCACCGCCGGCGCCTTGCGCAGCTCCTCGAGCAGCAGGTCGACGCGTGACCGCCACTGGACACGGATCTCGGTCGTCCCCGGTTCGTACGCCGCGTCGGAAAGGTCGATGGCCACCACCCGGTAAATCGACGCTCCGAAATCGATCTCCAGCGCCTTGCCGCGCGTGGCGCGCTTGATCTGCACCTGGTCGGTCGACATCCGGAAGCCGCTGGGCAGGGTCCTGTCGTCGAGCTTCAGCACGAAATTGCTGCCCCGGTTCTCGTTGGGCACGATGGCGCAGGTGATGTGGTACCGCCCGTACGCATCCGTCGTCGCCACCAGACCCCGTGCCGTCACCACGCGCACGCCGGGCAGGCCGGCTTCGCCGTCGTCCTGCGCCTGGTTGCGATTGACGTCGTTGAAGACCTTGCCGATCACGTCGGTGCAGTCGAACGTCGGATCGGGCACCACACGCACGGTGGCGGTGGCGACTCCGGATAGCGGCAGGTTGAGCGCGCCTTCAAGCACCTGCGCGCGGTTCACGTATTCGCCCTCGCTGACGCCTGCGCCGACGGCGAGCAGCAGCTTCAGGATGCGCACCTCGGTCGCCGCGAGGACCAGGCCGTTCCACCGGAGCTCGAGGCCCGTCACCGACGGCTCGGTCGGCACGCCGTCGATGAGAGCGGAGCCCTTGACGTAGATGAATCCCGCCGGGAAGCGATCCAGGATGGTCACGTCCGAGAGCAGCGCGCCGGACAGGTTGCTCGTGGTGATCGTGTAGGGAACCAGCTGCCCGCGGGTCACGTTGAGCAGCGGAGTCGACTTGGAGATGCCGACCGAGCCGAGGACCTGGGGATCGACAGGGATGTGGTTGTTGAAGATCTGGCTCGTGCCGGGGGGCTGGCTGTCGTCCAGCATCAGGTGGACGTGGTGGATCGTGCCCGCGGTTCGCGGAGGAACTGAGGGAGCCGGCGCGAGCTCCGAAGGCTGCACCTCGCAGTACAGGGTGGTGCTGGGAATGACGTCGCCGCCGTTGCTCGGGCAGGCCGGCACCGAAAACGCCGGCGTCGAAGGATCGGACATGGGCGGGATGACCTGGGAATAACCCTGGGTGAAGGTCGTCCCACCGGGCACCGTCACGCCGATGACGTAATCGCCGCCGCTGAGGCAGGCCGGTTGGCTGAAGTTGATATCGAACTTGTAGTAGCCGCCGGCGAGCGTGACCTGCCCCTGCTGGGCCGGATCGTCGAAGCATCCCGCCGGCAAGGGCGTGGTCCCGCCGGCATTCAACAGGGTGAGCGTCGCTCCGGGGACCGGGGCGCGTGAGATCGAGTTGTAGACGACGCCGCTGGGATCGATCGGCATGTTCAGGCCCTGCACATTGGCCCCCGACGACACGATGATGTCGGAGATCCGCTGCGGTCCGTTCGTGAAGGGCGAGGCTGCCTGCCCCAGCAGCGCGGTGTTCGCGCCCGCGCCCGGCTGGCGGAACCGAAGCTCGTAGGGACTGCCGCCCGTGTCGTTCGGTGCGAGGCCGATGATGCGGTAGTCGCCGTTGGCGTCCGTCAGCACCGAAATCAGCAGAAGGTTGTTCTGGTACAGGTCCACCGACCAGCCGACCAGGTCGCGCTCACCGGAATCCCTGACATCATCGAAGTCGGCGTCGTGCCAGGCCGACCCGTTCACCACGGCGACGCCCGGGATGCCGCCCACGACGATGGAGACACTGGCGCTTGCCGTCTGCGTGGGGTTGTTCCAGGCGACCACGCCGGTGTTCGTGACCACCGTGCCCAGCGCGAGGCCGGGGTCGAGGATGGCCCGGAACCTCAGAAGGACGATCCCGCCGGGGGCCAGCGGTCCGTAGGTCCCGGCGTAGTTGGCGGTGAGGGTCGAGCCGGCGAAGGTGACGCCCGCCGTCGAGCCGTTCATGGTCGCGGATCCGGCCACATAGGCGAGCTGGCCGGGCTGCGTGACGATGTCGGTGAGAACGACGTTCAGGGCGGGCACGGAGGCGATGTTCACCACGCGCACGATGTACTCCAGCACCGAGCCGGGGAGCGCGAGGCCGCCGCCGACCACGGCGACCTGCTTGGTGATCGAGACGAGCTGGGCGGTGCCCACCACCACCACCGTCGGCTCCGGGCCCGTCGAGGGATTGCCGTCGCCGTCGGTCGGCAGATCCGGCAGCTCGGTGCTCGCCACCACGGCCTGGTTGCTGATCACGGTGCCGCCGGGTGTGCCGGGGTTGACCAGCAGGTCGAACTGGAGGACGGCAGCTTCTCCGGGCGAGATCGTGCCCGCGCCCGGGCCGGGCAGCGGCGGCGTCAGGTCGGATGAGCTGATGTCGATGCCCGAGGCGAGCGGGGGAACGCCACCGTCGGGCTGGCCCACCGGCAGCCCGTTCAACAGGGTGGAATTCGCGACGTAGGTGGTGTTCGCCGGCACCGAGTCGGTGATCACGACCCCGGTCGCGGGAATCGCGGCCGAGTTCTGCACCGTGATCGTGTACCGGAGCGTATCGCCCGGATCGACGATGCCGGGAGTGCCCAGATCGCCGAACAGCACCACCCGCTTCTCCGCGTAGAGCAGCGGGAGGTTGCCCACGATGTCGCGCGTCGGGTCGTTGACGATCGGCGTGTCCGGGTCATCGGACGGGTGGTCGATGATCCCGCTGTCGAGGGCGGTGACGAAGCCCTGGTTCGAGATCACCGTGCCGTCGACGACACCCGGATTCACGACCACGTCGAACGTGATGGTGGCGACGTTGGCAGGGTTGCTGGAGGCGTCGGCGGGCATGGAGCCCGGGGTCGGGTCGGCGGGCGAATGGATCAACATGCCGTTCACGAGCGGGGACAGGCCGCCCACATCCGGGACCGGCACGCCGTTCAGGGTGGTGGTCCCCGCGACGTAGGTCGTGTTCACCGGCACGGCGTCGCGCAGCACCACGTTCACGGCATCGCCATTGCCGATGTTCTTGACCGTGATGGTGTAGCGCAGCGTGTCGCCCGCGAGCAGGACGGCGGGGTTGCCGGTCAGGTCGGTGGAGATCTTCTGAACCCGGAAGGCGGGCGACGCCAGGATGGTCACCCGCGTGGGATCTTCGTCGCCGGGGATCAGCGGATCGGCCTGGCCGTTGACGCCCGGGTCGTCGCTCATGGACAAGAGCGTGCCGTTGGAGAGGCGGAGCGCCGACTGGTTGGTGACGACGGTGCCGTTGGTGAGGCTCGAGGCCAGCGTGATGTCGAACTGGATCACGATCTCTACGTTGACCGGCACGTTCAGATTGCGGATATCGAGCACGCCCGTGCCGGCGGCGCCGCCGGTGCTGCTGGTGTTGCTGATGTCGGCACCTGGCGGATACGTGACCAGGGTGAGCGTGCCCGGCACGAAGGCCGGTGGCGCGTTGAGAGCGTCCAGCTCGTCGAAGATCCGGAAACCGCTGAGCGCCTGATCGAACGTTCGGAAGCGCAGGGTGTAACGCAGCGTGTCGCCGGGAGCGGCCGTCGTGGCGGGGTTCGCGCCGCTGGTGAGGTCGGCGACCGTCTTCTCGAAGAAGAATCCCGTGAGGTCGACATTCACGGTGTGGGCGTCCTCGTGATCCAGGATGCCGACCGTGCCGTTGGTCAGCGTGCGGCTGAAAGGCACGCGAGTGGGGATGTTGTCATCGCCGTTGAACCACTGGACGGCTCCGGCGACATTGGTGAGCGCGACGCCGTCCTGGGTGTTCGCGTCGAGCTGGGTCCGGTAACGGACGATCAGCCGCTCGTTCGGCCCGATCCGGGCCGCGGCCGTCATCATCGTGAGGTCGAGCCGGCAGGCGGGCGCGCCGCTCCAGCTCAACGTGTAGTCGCTGCCCTGGGTGAGCGGGCCCTTCCCAGGGACCGGGGTGACGCCGTTGGCCGCGAAGACCTGCGCGCTCAGGATCTGGGGCGCCTGATCGCACATGCCGCCCGTCGGGCCGTCCGGGAAAAGGTCACGGAGCGAAACGTCCCAGGCGTCGGTGTTCCCCGTGTTCCGGACGTCGAGGGCGAAATCGCCCGACTGCCCGATGTTCATCGTCGCCGGGCCCGTCTTGTCGACGACGAGCACCGGGCCGTCGATCGTCAGCGGCGGCGAGACGCCGTTCTCGCCAGGCAGAGGCTCGTGGAACACGCCGCTGATGAGCCGCCCGAAGTCCCACCTGGCCGTGTTGATGAACGACTTCAACGGCGTATTCAGTGGATCGTCGTTCAGAACGACGGTGAGCGCGATGACGAACTGCCGGCCGGCGACGACGACGGGGATGTTGTCGAAGGTGAGGAAGCCGCCCACGTTGGTGAAGGTGTGCGGCACCGGGGTGCCGTCATCCTCCCAGGTGACCGTGTGGCTCACATAGCTGAGACTCACCCCCGTCGCGCTGGGGCTGATGTCGTCCCAGACCGTGATGCTGTGCAAGTCGTTGACCGATCCCTGGTTGTTGATGACGGTGCCGGTGGCCGGGTCGAACAGGACCGGGATCGTCATCGTCCAGGTGAAGGGGACGCCGATGGTGACGAAGGGCGGACCCGGCGGATTCGCCTTTTCGATCTTCTCGACCGGGATCAGGAGGTTCAGGCAATTCTCCTGAACCGTGGTGGACGCGCTGTTGACGAACCAGATGAAGTTCCCCTGGCTGTTGAGGTTGCACGCCATGTTGCCGGTGTGCACGACGTTGTCGAAGATGAGCAGCCAGCTCGTGGGGTTGTTGCCGAACCAGCTGATGTTGCTGGTCAGCGGGTTGGCCGCCGTGTAGTTGCGGATGGTGCAATTACCGTCGATCTGGATCTGGGAGGGAGCGACGGGGTAGTTGACGAAGCCGTCGATGATGCCGCCGGCATCGGCGACGCAGTCGATCGCCAGCGCTTCGGAGGACACAGCCATCGACAGGGCGAAGAGAAGCAGAGGCAGGAGGATGGCTTTCCTGCCGAGCTTCGCGCCGATGGACTCGATGGAGATCATGGATGCCCTCGTTCCACTCACCAGGCGTCTTCGCCGCAAATGGGAGGGACCGAAGGCAGTCCGCACTGTGGGACTGGATTCCGGCGGTCCCGCCGTCGTGGGGCCATGGGGCCCGTTAGACCGGTGACTTTGCGCCGCCATCTTTCGATGGCTTTGCCCTTGTCAGAATCGTTCGAACCTACAAGCCTCCAGCCGCCGGCTCACGTCGCCGGCAGGAAGTCAATGGGATACACGATCGTCAGCGCCTGCACGCCTTCCTTGGCGCCGAAATTGATCGTCCGGACCCGGTTCACCACCTCGGACGCGAGGTCCGGAGCATCCATGTCCGACGACTGCAGCGCGCACATCGACACGCTGCCGTCCGGCTCGATCGTCAGGCGCAGCACCATCTGCCCCTGCAAGGAGGGGTCCTTGCGCAGCTCCCGGTTGTAGAGCCGGTAGAACGCCGCCTTGTAACGGTCGAACACGATCTGGATCTCCTCGTCGGTGCGGCCCGGCCCCGGTCCGCCGTGCCCCGGCCGGTCGCCGCCGGCGCCTCCGCCCCCACCCGGGCCTCCGCCGCCACCGCCGATCCGGGTGATCGGGCTGCTCGGGCGGCCCACCTGCACGCCGCCTCCACCACCTCGACCGCCGCCACCGCCACCTACCTTGCGGCTGAGCGAGGCGAGGTTGATGCCGCCGCTCGAGCCGGGTGTCGTGGTCGTCAGCAAGGGACGTGATGCCTGGCTGGCTTCGACGGCGTCGGTGTACCGCGCTTCGACACCGAGACGCGGCTCGGTCTTGTCCTGTTTCAGGCTCGCCAGCTGGTCACGGAATGCCAGTATGCCGGACTTTCCGATCTTCTCCTGCCGCTGCTGCTCCGCCGCGGCAAGCTCTTCCGGACCTGGCGGTGCCGGCGTCTCCGGCGGGAGCGGCTCCCCCGGCGCCGAGTCTGTCGGCTCCGGTGGAACGTACGAGGGCGCAGGCGACTCTGCCTTCTTCGGCTTGGGCGGCGGGCCCGGAGCTGCCTCCTGCGTCGGAGGAAGCTGGACCACAGGCACCGGGACCTCGACGCGCGGCGGTGGCTGATGGAAGACCACGTCGACCTCTTTGAGGGGCGCGCTGCGGCGCAGCGGCCCCGCCGGCACCATCAGGATCAGGGCCAGCGCGACGACATGGAGCGTGAGGCTCTTCATCAGGGTGCGGGCGGAGGGAGCCCCTGATGCCACAGGCATGCTCCTTTCGGACTGCACGGTTGTCACCAAGCCATCACCTCAATTGGCCGTGATCACTTCGATCGTCAGCTCGTCCACGCCCGTCTTCGCGAGGTCGACGATGCGCAGGACCCCTTCGTAGTTCAAGACGTCGTCGGCGGCGAGGAACAGCACGCGCTGGTCACGAGGCCGGCCCCCCAGGATCTCGCCGACGCGCGCGGGCAGCTCGGCCGCGGAGATCTCGGTCTCGGCCAGGCTCACGCGACAGTCGGCGGGGAGCCCATCCCCTTGCGGCGGCTGGAGGATGCCGCAGGAGGCGGATCCGATGCTCAGGACGATCTGCGGCTCCTCCTCGAGCTGCTGGGGCGCGGCCTCGGCGGACACGCGAGGGACATCGAGGTCGTGGCCCAGCATGGCCAGGGGAACGACGACCATGAAGATGATCAGCAGCACGAGCACCACGTCGACGAGCGGCGTGATGTTGATCTCGGACTGCAGACCGCTGGGGCCGCCTCCATTGAGCTGCATGATCTCAGTCTCCCTTCGCCTTGGCCTTGGCGCCGGCGCGCTCGGCAATCAGTCCCACCCCGTGGAAGCCGGCCTCCTCGATCCTGAGCATGGTCTGCCGCACGTCGCCGAAGCGGAGTCGCGCGTCGCCCCGTATGACAACCTTGGTGTCCGGCTTGTCGCCTGCCGCGGCGCGGAGGCCTTCGTCGAGAGCCTCGACCTCGACCGGCTGGTCGTCGATCCACAGATCACCGTGCTCGTTGATGGTGACCTGGATCCGGTCTCTCTGGTCGCCCTGCTCGTCCGGCTTGGCGATGGCCGGCAGGTCGACATCGGGTCCCGGTCCTTTCGCCATGTGCGGCGCCACCACCATGAAGATGATGAGCAGCACCAGCACCACGTCGACGAGCGGCGTGACGTTGATGGCTGAATTCAGCCTGCCCGGCTCACCGAGCTGCATGGGTCGCCCTTTCGTGGCGTATCGTTTCCGACTTGGGCGCCTTGAACAGGAAGTTCACGACATCGGACGAAGCGCGGTTGATCTCGACGTGGAACTGCTCGAGCTTGCCCGTGAAGAGGTTGAAGGCGACGACGGCCGGGATGGCGACGAAGATGCCCAGGGCTGTCGCGACCAGGGCCTCGGCGATACCGCCCGAGACCGCCGCCATCCCGCCGGACCCCGTGGCCGCGATGCCCCGGAAGGCGTTGATGATGCCAACCACGGTGCCGAACAGGCCGATGAACGGAGCCGTCGAGCCGATGGTGGCCAGGAGCCCGAGACCCTTCTTCATCTCGATCAGCGACTCGACCTTGGAGTTCTCGAGCGCGCTGGTGACGACCTCGATCGAGTTCTCCGAATTGCTTCCGTTCTGGCGCACGCCCTCGTACTCGACGATGCCCGCCGAGACCACCCGCGCCAGGTAGGAATTCGGGTGCTGCTTTGCGGCGTCGATCACCTGCTGGAGCTCGCCTGCGCGGAGATGCTTTCCGAACACGGGCTTGAACGCCTGCGACTGGCGCAGGGCCGTGCGGAAGCGGCGGTGCTTGTCCAGGATCAGCCCCACCGAATAGACGGAGAGCAGGGCCAGGCAGACCATGACCGCGAGGCCGAAGAGACCGACGTTTCCAAGCAGCTCCGAAATGCTCATCACTTCCTCCTGCGCGCCGGAGTGACGGGCTGCGCCGCGTCGCTTTCGGCGGCCGCGGTATCCCGGCCGACGGGCGGCGCACCGACGAGGCGCGTCGATTCTGACCTGATGTCGTAGTAGCTCAGCGCTCTCATGAACACCTCCCTGTCCACGGGCAGCCTGGAGTCGTCGAGCAGCGGCGAGATGCCGAGCGATTTGCCGAGCTCCGAGCTCTTCCAGGGAACGATGACCAGCGACTTGGGAGCCTCCTGATTGCCCACAATGGACATGCCGGGCAACAGCTTCGGGTCCGTGTCCTTCTTTGCCTCTTCCTTCTTGACCTCTTCTTCCTTCTTTGCTTCGTCCTGCTTGGGCTCTTCCTTCACCTCATCGGCGAGCACGACACCCATCGCCAGGAGCAGCGGCAGGAGCAACACGTTCCGGCTCATGGGTTCTCCTTTTTGTTTCCGCGGTTGCGAAGGTCCGCAATCCACTTGACGACCTCGGCATCATCCGGAGCCAGCCGCTGGTACGCCTCGTAATGCTTCAGCGCGCACCCCTGGTCGTCCATATACAGGTCGCACAGGATGGCAAGGTTCCTGTGCGCGTAATGAAAGCCGTCGAACTTCGCCAGGGCCGTCTCGTAGCTGGTGCGCGCCTTCGCGAACTGTCCCTTGCGCCGCTGCACCAGGCCGAGCTCGTTCCAGGCGGCGGGGTGCCGTGGATTCACCTCCACGGCCTGCAGCAGGCTGGCCTCGGCGCGATCCAGGTCGCCGACGCGCGCGTAGGCGATGCCGAGATTGATGTGCGCCGCCGTCAATGAGGGCGTCCGTTCGGTCACCTTGAGCAGCAAGGCGATGCCCGGCTCGTACCGCGCCTCCTCCAGCATGCGCACCGCCTTCTCGTAGTCGGCGCGCACGTCGTCGGGGGCAGTCACGAGCTGCGAAATCATGAACCACCCCGCATCCTGCTGGACCTCCACGCGCTCGGCCCGACGCTCCACCGGCTTGTCCGGCGTCTTCCCATGGACGGTCACGGAGAAGAGCAGAGCCAGGAACGGAAGGACCCGGTTGACGGCGGCTCGCATGCTCAGCTCCTCACTCATTTTCGGGCTTCGGTGCCGTGCCGGATTGCTGTGACACGGGTGTCCGGTAGACAAACGTGCCGATCGTGCCGAGGAAGCCGGCGCTCATTTCGCTCCTGGCGTAACTTCCTGGCATCAGCTCGACCAGTTTGGCGAAGCTCTTCTCGGTCCACGTGTTGAAGACGCCGGCGCGGTAGGATTCCAGGTTCTTCTCGTGCAGGTCGATGGCCTTTTCCTCGAACGGGAACGCTTCCTCCTCGAGGGCCAGCTCGTATTCCTCCAGATCGGCGGGCTGCAGGTCGGCCGGCCGCTCCGACTGAGCCAGCGAACGGCTGAAATCGAAGTAGGTCTCCGCCATGTAGAACGTCGCGGCCGCCGTCACGTCGGCCAGCTCGTACTCCACCAGCCGCCCCATGGCCTCGATCGAGGCATCCATGCGCCGCTTCTTCTCCTGCAGGCTGGCCTCGAATGGCTGCAGCAGCTTCACCACCACGAACTCCTCGTAGAGCTGCTCCGCGAGGACCAGTGCCGAGCGCGCGGCGAGCGTCCGGGTCCGGGCAGTCCGCTCCGGCCCGGCCTCGCCGTCAATGCGCACGATGTCCGCCAGCACCTGCCGGTAGAGCGGCTCGTCATGCGCCGCTTTGTGTATCTCTGCGATCTTGGAGCGCGTCTCGAGGGCCGTCTCGACCGGCTGGGGGAACTCGTTGATGTAGCGTGTGTACACGTCCAGGGCGCGAGCCGGGGCCTGGGACTGCTCGTAGAGCTCTCCCGCGACGAGCAGCGCCTCGCTGCGTAGCGCCGGATCCTCGGACTGGGATGCGAAGCGGTCGAATTCGTCGGCGGAGCGCGACAGCTGCCCGCTCTCACGGTAGGCGTGAGCGATCTGCCGGGTGGCCTCGCGCTGCAGCTCGTGCTCGGGGTAGGCGGTGCGGAAGTCTTCGAGCACCTTCGCGGCGCCGGTCCAGTCCTTCAGCGCCAGCAGCGCGGCCCCGGCGTCGTACTCGGCCGCCGCACGGATGGTGGACGTTGGCGCCGCCGAGCGAATCCTGATGAAGTGGTCGGCGGCCGTGCGATGGTCCTGCGCGTCCCGCGCGAGCTCACCTTGCTTGTAGATCGAAGCCGCGAGGTTGTCGACCAGGGCCGCGCGCGAGGCGTCGCTTTCCGGCGTGAGCGTCAGCACCTGGGTGTAGGCTTGCTCGGCCCGCGAGTACTCGGTGAGCTCGAACGAGCCGTGTGCAACGACAATCCACGCAGACCGCCGGAGCGCCTCCTCCGCGCCCGGATAGGAATCGATGAGGCGCTGCGCGGACGTGACGGCGTCGGGGTAGTTCTTCATCTCGTACAGGTCATCGGCGGCCGCTCCCAGGATGGCCGCGGCGTGCTCGTGATCCGGGAACGTGTCGGCGAACTTGAGCGAGCTGGTGACCGTGTCCCGCTTGACGGCGTCGCGCACCTCCGCCCCCACGACCTTCAGGTGCTCGCGGTAGGCATAGACCGCAGCGTAGCCCGCGGCCGCCGACTGGGGGTGCGTCGGGTATCCGTAGGCCGTGCGCTCGTATTGCTTTGCCGCCTCGCCGAAATCCTTGTTCTCCAGGAGGAGGTCCGCGAACTGGTGGTTCATCGGCGGGGACTCGGCGTCCGCCGGGAAGGACTCGAGGAAGTCGCCGTACCATCGGGTGGCCTCGCCGTAATGCGCGAGCTTCTCGGCCGCTTCCTGCGTGCCCTGATACTGGGCGTGATAGTGCGTCGCCAGGTCCTTCAGGTTCGCCTTCAGATAGGCCATGACCTCCGGCGACTCTTCGGGTTTGAAGTGCCGCCAGTACTCGGCCTTCAGTCCGTAGATGGCGGCGAACTCACGCTTGGACTCGAGCACGAGCTTGGGGAACCCACCCTGGGTGAACGTCTCCACCACACGCATGCTGAAGCGTGGTGCGGCACGGTGGAACGGATAGAGCGCGACGAAAGCCTTGTAGGTCTTCGCCGCGTCGTCGTAACGCAGCTTGGCCAGGTAATGCTCGCCAAGGTTGGCGTAGACGCGGTCCTCGTAGGCGCGGTTTCCGAATTCGGCGAAGTACCCCTGGACGGCCTCGGGCCCTCCGAGGTTGGTGAAGCTCAGACTGATGACCCGGTAGGTATCGGCGACGCGCTTCTCGTCGTCCTCCGCGTGGGTCTGATCGAAGTCGTAGCCGATCGAGACCTTGTGATCGAGCAGCGCCATGTATTTGTGCAGGGCCTCTTCGTAGAACTCCTGCTTGTAGAGCGTCCACCCGAGCTTGTAGAGGGCCAGCTCGTAGTACGTGGAGCGGGCGCCCAGGTCGATGATCGCGGAAAAGGCGCTCTCCGCATCGCGAAAGCGCCGGCGCGTGAAGAAGTACTCACCCCGCCTGAACTGCACCTCGTCGAAATGCTCGGAATGCGGATTCGCACGGATCAGGAGATCCATGGTCTCCATGGCCTCTTCGGTGCGGCCGAGTTCGTCGTAGGCCCTCGCCTTCTGATAGAGGACTTTGTCGCTCTGTGAATAGCTCGGGTACTCCGTGAGCAGGCGGTCATAGAGGGCGATGGCCTCGAGTGCGGCGGTGGGGTCCTCGACGGGCGGCACCGCGACCTGCTCCGCGGTCGTACGCAGCTCGAAGTCCTGATCGGATTCCGGCAGACCGGCGGCCACCGCGGCCGGACTGGACACGCCGGCCGACGCAGCCGCGGGTGCCAGAGCGGGCTCCGGTGCGGCCAGCTCCCGTGGCTTGCCATCGCGGATGCCGAACTGCTTCTCGATCTGCAGGTCCGCGAGACGGCGAATCGCCTCGGGAGTCATCGCCGTCTCCGGTGCCTGCTGGAGGAAGCGCCGGTAGCTTTCGACGGCCTGCTCGAGGCCCTCCTCGATCGTGGCCTCCTGCAGATCCGGCTCGACGCGACGCAGGTCCGCCAGCGTCCCCGGCGTCGCCTTGTCGCGGTGGGCGGCGCAGCCGACGAGGAGAGCCGGACCGAGCAGCATCGGAATGGTGAGGCGGCGCATCATTGAGGCTCCTTACCGGACTGGGCGCGCGAGGCCCGGTCGTAGCTGTCGGCGACGGCGTAGCGCGCCTGGGTCTGCTGCGCCACCAGGTGCTCGCGGCGGGCCTCGAGCTGCTGGATGGCGACGGTCTCGATCATGTGTCCCTGCCGGGCCATCAGGAGCTCGGCCTGCTGCAGGGCATCGGCCACGCGCTGGCGGAGCCGTGTGATCTGATCGTCGTAGCCCTTATAGCTTTGCGTCGCCGCCTGCCTCGTCCTGACGAAGGCGTCGTACTGCCGGGTCAGAGCGTCGACATGCGTGCTCAGCTCCTTCATGTGCACGTGGGCCGCGGTCAGCCGCTCGTGGTACTCGGTTTCCAGCCGCCATGTGAGCGCGCCGCGCAGGCGGGCCGCGCGCTGCCGGAGCGCGAGCGATGCGGGGCTCTCAGACTCGCCGAGCTGCTTTTCGATGAGCGCGATACGATCGGCGGCGATCTGCTCGTCCGTGGTGGCCAGATGCTCCGGCCTCGGCGCAGTCAGCATCGCCTGCAGGCGGGTGCCCAGGTGTTTGCGCTGCTCGAGGCGCAGGCGCATCCGCGAATCGAGCTCCCGGAACTGGGCGTCGACCTCCGGCAGCAGCGGTTCGTAGTTCTGAGCGCGCAGCCGGATGATGTCCTCGAAAGCATCCAGGCCCGTCTTCCAGCCCGTGAGCTTCGACCTCAGGTCCTCGAGGTCGAGGTAGTTCTGCAGCGCGGTCTGGAAGTCGTGAGACGCCATCAGCTCCATCAGATAGTAGGTTTCCGGCGCATCGTTCAGGCTGCGCAGGCGGATGACCCAGTCCTTGTCCTGGCGGGTCTCCTCACGGGTCAGCGCCTCGAGAAACCGGCCTTCGCTGATGCTGCCGATCGATGCGTCGACCCTCTCGATCTGGCTGGTGAGCTGCTGGACCGCGCGCTCGTACAGGACGGCGGCACGGCCGTGCAGGTTCAGGCTGGCGTACGCATGCGGGACGGCAAGCATGGCTTCCTGGACCGCGGCGTCGGTCGGCTCACGATCCACCAGGATGTTCCAGGGAACGAGCGCACGGTCATAATGCTGGGCCGAGGCCTCGGCCCAGCCCGCCCGCAGCAGGGCCTGGTTCGAGAACGGTCCTTCGAGGCGGATGCGGTCCAGTGACTTCTTGGCCCGCTCGAAGTCGGCCGATTCGAACAGCATGGCGCCCAGCACCAGGTTGGACTTGTCGCGGATCGCGAGGCCGGCGCCATCTCCGGACGCCAGCTGCCCGGCCTTGTCGAGCTGCTCGATCGCCTGCTGCGGCCGACCCTCCTGCAGGAGCGCGATGCCGAGGTTGTAGGCGGTGAACCCGGCCAGGGTCTCCTCGCTTCGCAGCTGCTCGAGCACCGTGACGGCATCGGCCGGCCGGCCTGTCGCCATGTAGATGTTGGCCCGCAGGAACTCGACGTCGTCCTTTATCTCCTCGGGCGTCGTCCCCTGGATCCGCGCCAGCGCGTTCAGCGCATCATCGAGCTGGTCCTTCTGGAAATGGATGCGGGCGAGCCTGAAAGCGGCCTCGTTTCGTACGGATTCATCGACGGCGCCTTCGAGCACCGCCTTGATGGCACGACCCGCGCGGTGGTGCATGCGGTAGTAGAGCTCGAAGTCGCCGACCGAGAATTCCGCGTCGTTGATGTGAAAGTGAAGAGTGTCGAGCTGGGGCTCGTCGAGACCGTGGTACTGCGCGAGCTCGGTGTCGAGGCGCTCCAGGGCCTCGAAATACTGTCCCTGGTAGGCGTGATAGATCGCCTCGCCGAAATAGAGGTCCCTCAAGTCAGCGCCCGTGGCCGGCCGGACCGCGAGTCCCAGGGCCAGGCCGAGTCCGAGCAGCTGGTGTGGAGCCCTCATCAGTTACCATTCTCCCAGCGCAATCGGAGTGCCGGAAGCCGGTCCGGCGAGGGTCAGCTCCACCAGCTTCGGCTTCACCTCTTTGCGGAAGGCAAAGTTTTCCGTGCGGCTGAAGTCGGTGCTTTCGAGCTTTCCGTCGACAGAGACCTGGAGCTGGTGCTCACCGGTCGACACGTTGCCGACGTAGATGCGCTGCACGCCCCCCTTGCGCAGGGCCTCGAGCTCCTTGGCGCTGTAGATGTAGTGGGCAACGAGCTGGCCGTCGATGTGGAGCCGCACGGCGTCGAGGCGCATCTGGTCGTCCTTGGCCAGCGCGACGAAGATCGCGACCTGTGTCCCCGACGGGTACAGCAGCTTCTCCTCCAGCCGGCGCAGCTCTTCGGCAATGTGGAGGACGTCCGACTTGATCGCCTGGACCTCTTCGTCGAGGCCTCTCATCTGCTGCTGCTGTGCGTTTTCCTTCGGCTGCTGTTCCTTCGGCTGCTGTTGTTCCTTCTGCTGCGCCGAACCGGCACTGCCCAGGCACAGCAGGAGGGCCAACGAGACGCTGCAGATGTTCAGTGACATGAGATGACTCCAAGGGAGGTGGTGGGCGACAGGAGCGCGGAGCTCCACCTGCATTCGAAGCCACGTCTATCCGCGATCCGGTTGCTTCCGGCCATGGTGTTGTCGCTCCACGCTCTGTAATCGAGCTGCGATCGAGCCGGCGAGGGCTTGCGCCGGACCGGCGATCAGCGTCGCTCACAATCGTGTTTGTTCTGTTGTGCGTCAAGTTCTCGCTGTCGGGTGCGACACGAAAAGGCGATGAGTCGCGAATGTACCGATAGGTCGCCGCAGCGTGGGATTCCTGAGTCGCGATCGTTCGGGTTTTATTCGACGTCGAATCAGTCGCCGCAGTGGTGATGCGGTGGCTCCGTCGCCCCATTCTGGAAATGCAGCTCGGTCCCGATCGTCGTTCCGTGAGCCTCAGGATCCCGAAATGCCCGAATGACGCGGCTTCCGGCATCGGAATCCGGGCGCGGGAGGTTCGTGGTAGCATTCGAACCTGACCCTGTCGACACCCACGCTGAGGAGTGCCATGCCCAGATTCCTTATCGAGGTTCCCCATGAAGAGGAGATCGTCGCGTGCGCCCGGGCGGCGAAGATCCTCCTGCAGACCGGCTCACACTTCCTGACCCATGCGGACTTCGGCTGCATGGACGGCGA
Organism: Candidatus Polarisedimenticolia bacterium; assembly: GCA_050747525.1. Taxonomy (GTDB): domain Bacteria; phylum Acidobacteriota; class Polarisedimenticolia; order JACPZX01; family DASXTC01; genus JBOGOC01. The sequence continues at coordinate 56,934 of JBOGOC010000097.1, forward strand.
TCACCGCGCCTGGATTCTCGTCGAGGGAGATTCCAAGGCAGAGGTGCGGAACATGTTGCCCTCCGCCTATCGAGCGACGGCGCGGGTCGTCGGATTGAACAAGTTCTCCATCGAAGATCTCGATACGTTGATCAAGCAGCACCGAAAGGACTAGGGCCTCCAGGTCCGAGGCGGGTCTGAAAGGCACAAGGAGGTACGGACGTTGTCCCACGAGTTTGACGTCCTGTGTCTCGGTGGTGGCGTCGCCGGAGAGGCGATCGCGGTAGGCCTTCAGGACAGCGGGCTGACGCTGGCGGTTGTCGAGCGAGAGCTGGTCGGGGGCGAGTGCCCCTACTGGGGCTGCGTGCCTTCAAAGACCCTGCTTCGCTCAGGCGAAACGCTGAGAGAGGCTGATCGCGCCCGTCGCCTCGCCGCCTCACGCGTGGAATGGACCGTTGACTTCCCCAAGGTCTCCAAACGCACGTTGTGGATGGCGCGCAACCTGGACGACAGCAGGCCTGCCGCCGCGATGGAGGCGACCGGGGCCAGGCTCTTTCGAGGTGAAGGAAAGCTGACGGACCTGCGCACGGTCGAGGTCGGAGGCGAGCAGCTCCTCGCGCGTCGGGCGGTGGTGATCGCCAACGGAAGCACCGCGGTGATCCCACCCATCCCCGGCCTGGACACCGTCGAGTTCTGGACCAACCGTCAGGCGGTGATTCCAAGGGAGCTGCCGGCCTCGCTGGCCATTCTCGGCGGGGGCGTCATTGGCGTCGAGCTGGGGCAGGCCTTCGCCCGCCTCGGCTCCAAGGTGACCGTGATCGAAGCCGGACCGATGTTCCTTGGCCTCGAGGAACCGGAAGCCGGAGCCGCGCTCCGGCCACACCTGGAGGCGGATGGCATCACGCTGAGGATCGGGGACCCCTGTGTCGCGGTCCAGAAGCAGGGCACGGCCGTCGTCGTTCACTTGAAGTCCGGAGCTGTGGTCTCAGCCGACCGGCTGCTGGTTGCCACGGGCCGCCGTCCCAACGCGGAGGCGTGGCGGGCAACCGGGTTGGCACAGACCGAGCGCGGCTGGTTGAAGGTTGACCCGGCAACGCTCGAAGCGCAGCCCGGCATCTTCGGAGCAGGCGACGTCACGGGGCTCGGTGGGTTCACCCACCTCGCCTACTACCACGGGCAGGTGGTGGCGCGCCGACTGCGGGGCATGGACGCGAGGGCCGATCACACGGCGGTCCCTCGCGTGACATTCACGGATCCCGAAATCGCGTCGTCCGGACTGTCGGAGGCTGCCGCGCGCGCCAGAGGCATCGACGTCATCGTCGGCAGTGCCGATCCAGCCGAGAGCGCGCGAGGCTCCATCCATGACTTTCACGGCGGCGCGCTGAAGCTGGTCGGTGACCGCGGGCGCGGGGTGCTGGTCGGCGCGACCCTGGTCACTCCCCGCGCGGGCGAGATCCTGGGCGAGCTCGTGCTGGCGATCAAGCTGGGCACTCCGCTGAAGATGCTCGCCGACATCATCCACCCGTTCCCCGCCTTCAACCGGGTGCTTGGGGCAAGCCTGGAGGATCTCGCCGCGAAGGCGGCGCGGCCAGGCCTGGAGCGACCCTGATGCCACCCACCACCAATCCACGGAGGCCACGATGAGCACACAGACGCGGAGCGAACAGGCCACGCCGCGAGCGGGCGCCGGGAAAGTCGAGATGAAGCTCGAGGTCGTCGTCATCCCGGTGTCCGACGTCGATCGCGCCAAGCGCTTCTACCAGGGTCTGGGTTGGCGGCTGGACGCCGACTTCCCGGGAAAAGATGACTTCCGGGTGGTCCAGATGACGCCTCCCGGCTCGCCATGTTCCATTCACTTCGGCAGGGGAGTCACGACGGCCGTGCCGGGCTCGGTCCAGAACCTGTATCTCGTGGTGTCCGACATCGAGGCGGCGCGCGCCGAGCTGATCGGCCATGGCGTCGACGTGAGCGAGGCGTTCCATTTCGCCGGATTCGGGGGAGCACGGGTGCAGGGCCACGACCCGGAAGGCCAATCCTACACGACGCTCGCCACGTTTCGCGATCCGGACGGCAACGGCTGGCTGCTCCAGGAGATCAAGAAACGGCTTCCCGGACGCGTATGACCGGGCCCGCCGATGGAGGACCCATCATGGACGTCGCGACTCTGACGGAGCTTCTGCGAGAGGCGGAGAATCGCCACGGCGACTACGAGCCGACCGCTCCGAAGCACCACTGGTCGGGGTGGTACGCCGCCTACATCGTCGCGCGCGAGCGTGGGAGAACTCCCGGCCAGGCAGCCGAAGATGCCGCGCTCCACATCGAACGTACCCTCGGCCGTGCGCACGGAACGGGGGACTGATGCGATCCGACATGGTTCCCGGGGCGGTCTTTCCCGACTATGAGCTGTCCGACCACCGCGGCAAACACCGCACGCTCTCCGAGCTGCAGGGAGGTGATCCGTTGGTGCTGGTGCTCTCCCGCGGAGGTTTCTGTCCAAAAGAAAGGAGGCAGCACGAGGGGCTCCTGCAGCTCCACCGCGAGATGCAGGTCGGTTACTGCCGTCTCGTGACCATATCGACCGACAGCCTGCTCGAGACGAACGAGTTCCGCACGGGCGTCGGCGCCAACTGGACGTTTCTCTCGGACGCCGGGCGCAAGGTGCAGAAGGATCTTGACATCGCGGAATACACCGACCCGCGCCACAATCCGATGATCCCTCACACGCTGGTGCTCGAGCCCGGCCTGCGTGTCTACAGGATCTACAACGGCTACTGGTTCTTCGGCCGGCCGACGGTGGAGGAGCTGCGCCTCGACCTGCGAGCGGTGCTGCAGCGGTGCCGTCCCGATTGGGACATCAGCAGCGCGGAGCTGCGATCAGCCTGGGAGAGGGGTGACAAGGCGAATTTCTTTCCGTACGGCAAGACGCAGGCGCAGGTGCTGGCGGAACAGGACTGATCCCATATGCAGGGGAGCGCTGCATGACGCAAGAGACCCAGGCCGAGGCGGATGCCTTCCCCAAGCTGACCGACGAGCAGATCGCGCGGATTGCCCCCTTCACCCACGAGCGCGATCTGCGCGACGGTGAGAGCCTGTGGGAGGCGGGGGATCGCAACCGGCCCCTGTTCGTGGTCGTGAAGGGGGAGATCGAGATCCTGTCGGGCACCGATCATATGGTGACCGTGCACACGGCCGGGGCCTTCACTGGGGATGTCGATCTCCTGTCGGGGAGGCCGGTGGTGGTGCGAGCCCGCGCCCGGGGCCCAGCGCGCGTCCTCGAGCTCCCCGCGACCCGACTGCGTTCGATGGTCCAGACCGATGCCGAGCTGAGCGAGATTTTCCTGCGCGCTTTCATGCTGCGCCGCCTGTTCCTGATGGCGCAGGGCGGGCGGAACGTCGTCCTGATCGGCTCCCGCCACTCCGCAGGCACGCTCGCGCTCCAGGAGTTCCTGACGCGGAACAGCCAGCCGTACGGGTATCTCGACGTGGAGGGGGACCCGGCGGTCCAGGACACGCTCGACCGGTTCGGAGTGGCGGTCGAGGACGTCCCTGTCCTCATCTGCCGGGGCACGCAGGTGCTGCGCAAACCGACGATCGAGGAAGTGGCCGGATGTCTCGGGCTGGATGTGCTCAACGAGGCGATCGTGCGGGATCTCGTGGTCGTCGGGGCGGGACCGGCAGGTCTGTCGACCGCGGTCTACGCCGCGTCCGAAGGTCTGGACGTGCTCGTGATCGAGGCCCGATCCCCGGGAGGGCAGGCGGGCTCGAGCTCGCGGATCGAGAACTACCTGGGTTTCCCTACCGGGGTCACGGGCCAGGCCCTGGCGAGCAACGCCTTCGTCCAGGCCGAGAAGTTCGGCGCCGAGTTCGCGGTCGCCCGCACCGCGCGGCGGCTGGCCTGCGACCGCCCCTACCGCGTGGAGCTGGGGGCGGGGACCATCGTGCAGACCCGCTCGGTCGTCATCGCCACCGGCGTCCGATACCGCAAGCCGGACATCCCCAATCTGTCGAGCTACGAGGGGGTTGGCGTCTACTACGGGGCGACGCAGCTGGAGGCGATTCTCTGCCGTGGCCAGGACGCCATTGTGGTCGGCGGGGGCAACTCGGCCGGGCAGGCCGCCGTCTTTCTCTCGGGGGTGGGCCGCCACGTCACTATGCTGGTTCGCGGCCCGGGCCTCGCCCAGAGCATGTCGCGCTATCTCATTCGGCGGATCGAGGAGACCCCCAACATCACTCTACGCACCAACAGCCGCATCGTCACGCTGGAAGGGAGCTCGTGGCTGGAACGGGTCACGTGGTGCGACGCGGGTGGTACGCCGACGACGGCGGACGTCCGGCACGTCTTTCTGATGACCGGCGCCGACCCGAACACGGCCTGGCTGCAGGACTGCGTCTGCCTGGACGACAAGGGTTACGTGAGGACTGGACCCGACCTGGACGCCGCCGCCCTGGCCGAGGCGCGCTGGCCGTTCGCGCGCCCGCCGTTGATTTTCGAGACCAGCCGGCCCGGCGTGTTTGCCATCGGTGACGTCCGGGCCAACAGCGTCAAGCGGGTCGCCGCCGCCGTGGGCGAGGGCTCGGTCTGCGTCCAGCTCGTTCACAAGGTGCTCGCCGAGTCGGTGGCCTAGATCGCCGCACGAGAAAATGGAGCCAGGGGGTCCATCGCGACATCAAGCCGATGGGCATTACCGACGGACAAGCGGTGATTCCGCGCGTCGGGCCTGGAAGGAGCTCCTCATCCGGATCCATGCGGGGATCGAGAGGATCATCGACGCCGCGCGGGCGGCGTAGGCGGCCGTTATCAGCGGGTTGGGCGTGGTGCCGCGAGCGCTGCTGCCAGGGTCTTCATGAGGGCACCGCCTCCGCTGTTCCGTCTGTGTACCCGGGAAGAAGGTTCCGGTCAATCGGAATGACGCAACCCTGCCCCCTGCAGGCGGGTCTAATAGGTCCAACCCGGCGAGGGGGCCCGCCGGCTTGGGGTCAGGGGAGAGTCAGATGACGATGCGCCCGGCCGATTCCGTTCCGATCTCCATGGGGAGCACCTGCTCCCGGGGCGAGGAGACCTGCTCCTTCCGCGCCATCGAGATGTGGTTCCCCGCCCGGCATCGTCTCCCCCGGCACTTCCATCAGCTCAGCGGCCTCGCAGTGATGCTGGAAGGCTCGTTCGATCTTGGGAGAGATGGCAGAACGGTCGCGTGCCCGGCGGGTGTCGTCGTGATTGAGCCGGCCGGAGTCAGCCACACGAACCGGATGGAGGAGGGAGGAGCGCACGTGCTCGCCCTGCAGATCAATCCGGGGGACGGCGACCTGCGCGAGGCATCCGGCGGCGCCCTCGACCGCCCGTCTCATCACCGCGATTTGGCGATCCTGGCGTGCGCATGGCGGATCGCCGCGGAGCTGAAGCGTCCTGACGCCGTCTCGAGTCTCGCCATCGAAGGGCTCGGCCTGGAGATGATCGCCGCGGCGTCCCGCCGTTGCACCCGCGATCCGGCGAGGGGGAGCGCCCCGCGATGGCTCCAGACCGTCCGGGAGATGGTGCACGCCCGCTTCCTGGAGCCGCTCGGCGCAGGCGCGATCGCGCGCGAGGCGGGCGTCCACCCGGTCCACCTCGCGCGCGTATTCAGGCGCCACACGGGCGTGTCGCTCGGGACCTACGTGCGGGGGCTCCGCCTCGAGCGGGCGGCCGCCCGCCTTGCGGGTTCCGAGGATCCGATCTCCGACATCGCTTTCGAGTGCGGCTTCACGGATCAGGCCCACCTCACGCGCGCGTTCCGCAGTCGCACCGGCACGACCCCGCACAGGTACCGGCGGGCCGCCAGAGACGGCTAGCGCTCCCGCTGTGGTCGCGGCGGGCCGATCCCGGGAGGATCGGCCGCCGTTGGACCCGTGGACCCTCAATAGACCTGGATGTTCCCCCCACCGATGAGGAAAGGACCGAATCTCGGGTTGGGAACGTTCGCGGAGTTGCAGAAGGCCTCGTTCGCCGCCTCATTGCCGAGGGCGACAATCGAGCTGATGTCGGAGTAGCCGTTGGCCCCCTCGCCGTTGTCGATTGAATTGAACCAGGCGTAGCGGCCGAGGAGCGACGGATCGTTCGTGATATCGATCTGGCCGCCCCATTTCGCGCGATTCTGCAGCTGGGCCGGGATCTCGGGCATCCGCTCGAGGACCGCGGTGTCGTAGACCTTGAAGCAGGTCACGAAGCCTCCCAGACGGAAGACCTCGCCGTCTGCCTCCTGTTCGTACAGGAACCGGCCACTCACGGTTCCGTCGGGATCGCGCTGGGCAGTGAAGGTCACGCGGTTGAGGATGGGTGTCATCGTGCCGAAGATCCCGCCGTTGAAGTCGACGGGAATCGTGAAGTGGTAGCCGCCCGTCGCTCTCAATGCGTGCCCGCCGGGGGACGAGGCCGCGGCCGCCGCCACGCCGGCTTCCTCGGACGGCTCGCTCACCACGGAGGCGCTCAGCGTCATCACCCCGCCACAGAGGACGATGGCGGCTCCCGCGGCGAGAATCGATCGTTTCACATGCACGGTTGGTCTCCTGTCCAACAGCGAGGCGGAGTTGCCTCGGCTGCATCGACAGGAGAGTGGAGCGAGGGGGAGGCCGTGTCTTGAACGGGAGGCAATATGCGTTGTACCGGAAGAACCTCAGGACGCTAGCGGCCTTTGACGATCTCCCCGGCCTTCATCACGAAGCTCACGCTCTCGAGCGTGCGGATGTTCTCCAGCGGGTTGCCGGGGACGGCGACGATGTCGGCGGACTTTCCCACTTCCAGGCTGCCGATGTCCTCTTCCAGCCCCAGAAGCGCGGCCGCGTTCCCGGTCGCGGCGCGGATGGCGTCCATGGGAGCGAGGCCGAGGCCGACGAGCGCGGCGAATTCCCGAGCCGCATCTCCGTGGGGGAAGATCGTGTCCGAGCCGAAAGCCACCCGGACGCCCGCGGCAAAGGCCTTCCTGAGGTGCCGGTCGCGCTCCGCCTGGATGGCGCGGGCCTTGGCGATGCTCTCGGCTGGGAAACCCATCTTCTCGCCTGACTCGATGATGTAGCTCAAGACGTACAGCGTGGGCACCAGAGAAACTCCGCGCTCCTTGAACATCGCGATACCTTCGTCGTCGACGAGACTGCCATGCTCGATGGAGTCCACACCGGCCCGCAGAGAGACCTTGATTCCCGTAGAGCCGTGGGCGTGAACGGTGATCTTCTTTCCGTGGCGGTGCGTCTCCTCGACGGCCGCGGCGAGCTCCTCGTCGGTGAAGGTGGTGACGTTCGGGTCGTCGCCGGCGGACATGACGCCACCGGTGACCATGAGCTTGATCCAGTCGGCGCCGTACTTCAGCTGCTCCCGGATCACCTTTCGCAGGGCGTCGGCGCCGTCCACGACACGTGTCGGCGTCGCGATGTCCAGATCGGCGGCGAGGTTGTTGAAGTCTCCGTGGCCTCCGGTGGCGGAGAGGGCGTGCGGGGCGACGATGAGCCGCGGCCCCAGGAACTCGCCCCGCGCGATGGCCTTCTTCACGTCCACGATGGCGTAGAAGGCATCGGCCTCTCCCGGACAGCGAAGGGTGGTGAACCCGGCCCGCAGCATCGTCTGGGCGTTTCGGAGCGCGTCGAGGGCCCGGGCCGCGCTGGAGCGCGTCACGTCGAGCCCGGAGAGGGTCTTGGGGTTGATCGTCAGATGCGCGTGAAGATCGATGAGCCCGGGAAGACACGTCGCCGAGCGGAGATCGATCTCCCGTGCCGTGGAGCTACCGCGGACTTCCGCTCCGATAGCCGCGATGCGCCCATCGCGGACGAGGATCCCGACGTCGGCCTTCGGCTGGTCCGTGATGCCGTCGATGAGGCGTCCGCACCGGAGCACGACGGCTTCGGGAGCGGCCATCGAGGTGGAAGCCCAGGCGAAAAGAGAAAGGACCGCGAAGATGCTCGCGGCCCTCTCGAGTGAGGATCTGTAGCGCCTCGTGGTCATGACCACCTCACGGGGAAGGGCGTCGAGTTTCGATCTTCACGTCCATGACCGGATCGGTCTGCCTGCATGGGATGGAGAAAGTACACGCTTGCGTCGTGAGGGGTCAAGATTTGCTTCCTGAGGTGCCACGCTGTCCAGGCGCCGAAGGTGCCCGCGCCGATCACGGCGACGTCGTAGCGCCGGGCCGTCGAGTCGCTCCCCGCGAGTCGCGTCAGGATCGGGACCAGGGCCGTGCCCAGGGCGCCCGTGCAGGCGGTCCCGGCCACCGGCTCCCACTCGGCCGGCGCAGGGTCAGCTCTTCCCGGCCAATTGCTCTGCAAGTTTCAAGAGGGCGTCGAGATCCGATCTACGAAGCAGCCGTCCGCCGAACACCACCGCTGTGATCCGCCGCGTGTTGCGAATGTCGTCGAGCGGATTGGCGTCGAGCAGAATCAAGTCAGCAATCTTGCCGGCTGAGACGGACCCGAAATCATCGGGTCTCTTCATGATGACCGCCGGGTTCAGCGTGGCGGCCTGAAGCGCCTGCAGCGGCGTCAGCCCCGATTGCACCAGCTCGAGAAGCTCGTCGTGAAGCGTGAAGCCCGGTACGCGGCGGATGGAGGTGTCGGTCCCGGCCATTAAAGTCACGCCAACGCGGTTCATTTCCTTTACGACATCGTGGAGCACGGCAAAGGTCTGCTTCAGTTCCGCGAGCTCCTCTGGCGTGGGCGAAGTGGCAGACGTTTGGGGTGGCCGGCGCATCGACGCCGGGATGTAGCGCTCCAACTCGCCGAAAGAGAATGACGGGTCTGAGGACTCGATGATGGAACGGTAGGCAACCAGCGTAGGGGTCACAACACTGTGATTCCTGACGAATCGTGCAAACAGCCGGTCGGCCTGTTCTGTAAGGAAGCGTCGGACCGCTTGTGACAGTTGTTCGTCCTTGAGCGCTGCGGTGAAGGTGCCCTCAAACAGCGTTTCAGTATGCTCGAAGGTGTACTGGCCAGCGTCAGAGGCTTCCTCCGGCGTGACCGTCATGGGAATGTGTCCAACAACGGTCATTTCAAGCTTCTTTGCCTCGTCAAGCAACGCAAGGTATGAGTCCTTCGGAATGCGGCGGTGGATCTTGATGAAATCAACACCTACGTGTTTGAGCATGCGAGCAGCAGCCCTCGCGCCGTCGGGTGAACCTGGAACGAGCTGCAGGGAATTGAAGCTTTGGCCGTTCAGGATGGGCCCCACACGCATAATGCGCGGCCCAGCGAGGATCCCCTCGGCGATCTTCATCCGCCAGTCGTCGATCTCGCCAAGCCGTCCTCCCATATCACGCACGCCCGTCACCCCGGTCGCGAGAAACACTGGTAGCGCACTTGCCTTGGCAAGGCACAAGTGCACATGCATGTCCCACAGACCGGGGATTAGATATTTGCCGTGCCCGTCGAGTTCCTGGCGGCCGGTGCGCTTGGTACTGCTGGTCTTTTCCAATCCCGTGATGCGGCCGTCTCGTATCTCCACGGTCATGTCCGATTGCAGCGGCCCGCCAGTCGTGTCAACGACAGTGACATGCGTGATAGCCAAGGTTTCTGAAACACTCGGCTGAGGCGACTGGCCCGATAGACTGGCTGCCAGAAGAAGAGGAGCAAGGGCGTGGACTCTGGCGGCTGAGATCATCATGCCCTCGAGGCAGCGACTGACGCTTGGCCCAGCAGCTGATGTCTTAAGATCCGCTGAACCGAAGGGTTCGTGTGGGGTCGATCCCCACCCCGGCACCATCCTAGCGCGAACGGGGCCGTAAGGGCGCGTCAGGAAAGGAGGGGATTAGGTGCCATCGACCACAGGACGGCAGCGGCGCTCCATCACTTCTCCTCAACCTTGAAGGAGTAGAACCCCCTGGGGGCGGTCCTGGGAAGCGACTCCTGCCTGCTGGAATGAGAGGGGGCCGACAGAAAATACTCGATCGTCTGTCCGGACCGGACGCCCTCGATCGTCGCCACGAAGGCGTGCTCCGCGGCGGACGGCTTCAGCGGCGCTTCATTCCACCCCAGACTGCCCGCCACTCGCCAGGCCACTCGAAGCTGATCCTCGATCAGCCCGGCGCCGCTGTAGTCCCGGATGCGGGCATGGACCTCGTATCCGCTGGCGCTCCGGACGTCGGCCTCGACCCGCTTGTGGGTCATGTGCAGCATCTTCCGGTCCCAGATTCCCCTGGTCCGGCAATGGAAGGCATCGGTATAGCGCAAGTCGATCTTATGGCGGCACGCCAGGTCTCGAGGGCCTGCTCGTCTCCGGGAATGCCGAACAACGGCACGTAGATCTTCCGATTGACAATAACCGCGTTCGTGTAGTTCGCCAGATCATCGACACGAAGACGTCGGCTGTGACCATCGAGACCGAGGATGGCAGGACCATGACTCACAAGGTGGACGACAAGAACCTCGTGAAGAACCTCAAGGTCGGCGACCGCGTCGTGATCACCTACACGACCGCCGTCGCCATCAGCATCGAGTAGAGCGCAGGCGCAGGGAGAGCGCCATGACGCGACGTGCCGCGCAGTTCGTCATGGCGTCTCCCGCCCTTTCGAGCCCCGGCGGGTCAACGCCCGCCGAATGGTCATGGGGCACGCTCGACGGTGACGATCAGGACCAGCTCCGTCAGAACAGCCCTCGGAAGCTGCATGGTGGTCGTCACCTGCTGGTAGATGAGCTTCGCAGCTCTGACTTCCGCCACCGTCCACGGCTGCCCGGTCGCCGGATTGTTCGGGAACGTCTCTTCGCGGATCACGAAGCCGGCCGTGAGGTCCACGGTCGAGCCGTAGTGCTCCTGCCCACCAATCACCAGTCCGGCCTTGGCCTGCCAATCCGAGCCGGATCCCTTCTTGGCGACCCAGCGCACCTTCAGATTCTGCACACGGTCGCTGTCGTGCAGTTGATCAGCGGTCGTATAGACTTCCTTGGCACCGGCCGCCGCGAACTTGAGGTGAGTCGTGTTGCCATCGTGAGGATCCTCGTCCACGTTGAGGTAGTGAGCTCCGGATGGACTCGGGGAGCCTTGATTGGGCGAGGCGTCCGAATTCGGCAGCTCGGTCAGCGTTGCGATGACGGGCATCCGCTGTAGCGAAACCACCAGCACGATCTCCGTCAGTCTCGCCTTGGGAAGCTCCATGGGGGAGCTCACCTGCTGGTAGACCAGCTTCAGGCTCCTGACATCCTGGACCGTCCAGGGGCAGCCGGTGGCCGGGTTGTTCGGGAAGCTCTCCTCACGGACCGAATAGCCCCCGGTCATATCGACCGTCGGGCCGTAGTATTCCTGTGCTCCCAGGACCAGACCTGCCCTGGCCTCCCATTCCCCGGAGCCTTTCTTGGCGGCCCATCGGACGCTGACGCCCGTGACCAGATCGGTGTCGAGGAGCTGATCCGCGATCGAGAAGACCTCTTTCGAGCCGCCCGATGCAAACGCGAGATGAGTCGTGTCACCGTCATGGGGATCGTCGTCCACGTTGAGGTAGTGGGCGCCGGCGGGTGTGGGGCTTCCGTGGTTCGGCCCGGCATCGCCGTTCGGCAGCTCGACGAGCGACGCTCCTATCGGCGTGCGTCGAGCGGAGGCCACCAGGACGATCTCGCTCAGCCTTGCCCTGGGAAGCTCCATGGTGATCGACACCTGCTGATAGACGAGCTTCGCGGCCCGGACATCCTGGACGGTCCAGGGCTGGCCGGTCGCCGGATTGGTCGTGAAGACCTCCTCGCGAACCGAGTAGTCCTGTGTGAGCTCGACCGTCGGGCCGTAGTACTCCTGCCCGCCGACCACGAGACCGGCCTTGGCCGCCCAATCGTCGCCGGAGCCCTTCTTGGCCGCCCATCTCACCTTCACGCGCGTGATCACGTCGGTATCGTGGAGCTGGTCGGCGACCGTGAAGACCTCTTTCGAGCCGCCCGATGCAAACGCGAGATGAGTCGTGTCCCCATCATGGGGATCGTCGTCCACGTTGAGGTAGTGGGCGCCCGAGGGCGTGGGGCTTCCCTGGTTCGGCCCGGCGTCTGCGTTGGGCAGCTCGACCAGGTCGTAGACCACGGTCTGCGCCGACCCCGACAAGGGGATAGCCAGCTGTGGCGTGTCCGGGTCGTTTGACAGCAGCGAGAGTGCTCCGCTTCGGACACCGGTCAACTTCGGCGTGAAAACGACCTGCAAGGTGCAGCTACCGCCCATGGAGAGGCTCTGCCCCGTGCAGCCGTCAGCCGCCAGCATGAAGTCGCAGGGACTGACCCCTGCAATGGACACCGCACCGATGTTGAGAGGCGCATGCCCTTGATTCGTCACCAGGAAAGACTGGGCGGGAGAGGACTCACCAACGGAGTACGCTCCGAAGTCGTAAGACGTCGGCTCCGCCCGGATGTCCGGATCGCAAGTTCCCGTCCCGAGATTGTCGACCGAGCCGTCGCAGTTGTCGTCGATTCCGTTGCAGACTTCAGTGGCGCCGTGGAAGATGGAGCCGTCGAGCGGGAGGCAGTCGAGGTCATCGGGCTCGCCGTCTGCGTCCTCGTCCGCAAGCTGCGCCTGGTACGCATGGATGGCTCCTTGCCCGTCCTGTACCCAGACCCAGCCGGCGGCCACTGCGGGTGAGCTGTAGAAACAGTTGAAGCTGGTCGGGTTCGCGGCGCAGGTGGATCCCAGATCGATCGATTCGATGGTCAGGCCCGTCGCATCATCGAGCGCCCTGAAGTTGCCGTCATTCGCCAGGCCGAAGAGGGAATGGAAGGCGTGGGCGAGCGAACCCTGCCAGCCTGGAGATGAGAGCGCTCGCTGCCAAAGGATTTTTCCGTCGCTGGCCCTCAGCGCATGGTAGCCATTGCGAAGACGATTTTTGAGATTGGTGGAGCTGAAGTAGAGAGCGGTTCCGTCGTAGGCTGCCGTGGAGCTGATCCTTCCGAAGCCGGTGACCTGCCAGCTCACGCTGCCCGTGGAGGCGTCCAGCGCGTAGAACGATCCGGTGGATGTCGAGGACCTGTCCGTTCCCACGTAAACTTTGCCACTCACGGCAAGCGGCGCTGAAACCATCCAACCATCCAAGATCTGGGACCAAAGGATCTGGCCATCCTGCTCGGAAAGCGCGAAGAGCGTTGCCGAAGTGGTCCCGGCCAGCGAAATGGTCCCGACCAGGAGCCGCCCTTCGCTCGAGGCGGCGGCAACCACTCCGTCGATGGGTGGGGAGAGCCAGGCGATGGACCCATCGCTCGGGTTCAGAGCGACGATCTGCGAGGGTGGGCCCTGCACCGCGATCACGTGGTCGCCGGATAGCAGCAACATGGTAGTGCCGGATGAGGTCCACAGAGTCGCTCCCGTCGTGGCATCGAGGGCATGGAGCATAGCGGTCCCGAAACTGCTGAATGTGACGTAGACGACGCCGTTGCCTGCCACCGGCATCGCCGGCGTGGCCGCCGCCGGGTTCGCGTCCCCGAGCTGGCGCTCCCAGAGAAGCCCGCCGGTGAACGCGTTACGGGCGCGCACGTACCCGTCGGTCGTCGTGCTGAAGAGTCTCCCGCCTGCCATCACGGGTCCTCGTGACCGGCCATTTGCGATCGGGCTCGAGGACCAGACGGGCGTCAGCGGGGGCGACATCCGGCTGGGCGAGGATCCCCGGCGATGCGGGTCGTTCTGGAACGTCGGCCACTCCGCGGAGGGCTCGTCGCCGGATTGAGCGAGCGTCGTGAACTGATAGTAAGCCGAGCCGTTGTCGTCGGTCGCCGTGTTGCCGGCCTCGTCCGTGGAGGAGACCGAGAAGGAATAGGTGGTTCCGCGGAAGAGGTTCTTCAAGATGACGGCGTGGCTCGTCCCCCTGTCCGGCTCGGACGACGACGAGGAGGGCGGCGCCGTGGGGCCATGCTGCACGTCCGAGTCGGCCAGCTCGTTGGTGGACCAGATGATCGTGGCGCTCGTGGTTCCCACCTCGCTCACCTGGACCCCCGTGATGCCTGGCGGCTCGTCATCCACGAGAGCGCTGTCCGTCCTGAGTCCGCTCCCTCCCAGTCCGTCGTCCGCGTCGAAATAGCTCGCGAGGATGGTGTCGCCGTCCTGGACCTGGAGCTCTCCGTCCGCAGGCTGCGGCGTCGCGCTGGCGTCCAGGGTGACCTCACCCGTGAAGACCGCGCTGTCGGGGGCTGTCTCCTGAAGCACGATCGGCTCCGGCACCGACTCCGTGTCGCTCGAGACGGACACGATGACCGAATCGTAGCTTCCGGGGTTGGAATTCATGTCGGAGTCCGCCAGAGTGATCGGGATGGAGGTGCCTGACCGGTACAGGTTCCCCTGGATATCCAGAACTGCGTGACGGGGCGCGGCCCCGCCGGTGACGACGAGCGCGTAAGGCTGGCGCTCGGCAACCCCCTTTCCCATCGGGACGAGCTGGCCATGGACCTGTATATTCCAGACACCAAGCCGCACGCCCGACACCACCATCACCCCTTCGACGTTGTTGATCACGTCGGGTTCCAACTCGTCGAGGCTCGTGAGAGCCCGCGACTGTCTGGGCGCTGTTGTCACGAACTGGTTGCCTCGGTAGATCGTGCCATCGGGGGCCGTGACGACGAGGTCGAGGTCGTTGACGAGCGACCCCACGTTCGGCATGGCGGCGAAGTCCGACCAGACCAACGTCACCTCAAAGGGCTGGGCCGTATCCCCCACGGCGAATTCGTAGGAGGCCACCTCGTCGGTGCCCACCCCGTCAGCTTCGTCGTGAACCTGCAGGGCGCGGGCGGATCCAGCGAAGTGGAGGACGCGATCGAGCTGGATGCGTCCCCAACCCTGATTCATGTTGGGGAAGCCGCCCTCGTCATTGGCACCCGTGCCCGGGCCGGTCATCTCGTCGCCGCTGTTGATCAGAGTCGCCTTGATGAGAGCCGCGGAAGGCGTGAACTTGTCGGATTCCTCACTGGCGCCGGATGGGTACCATCCATCCATGTAGTACTGCCGCACGAGAGTCGCGGCACCGGCCACGGCAGGAGTGGCCATGCTCGTTCCGGACGTCTTTCTGTAATCATCGCATTGACCCGGATCGCATCCTCTGGCCGACCAGATGTCCACACCGGGGGCGACGACATCTGGCTTCAGCCGCCCATCGGCGGTAGGGCCTCTTCCGCTGGAGAACCCACCAAAAAAGCTCGGGAGGTTGTTCGACGAAGGGAGGCCATTGCCGGAGGCCCCCACGGCGATCACGTTCTTTGCCGCTGCGTGCGGATTGAGATGTTCCGGGAGGGGGCTCCCCGCGATGTTGCCTGCCGCGAACAGGACTACGAAGTTCGCGTTGTCCCAGATGAAGTCGTCCGTGTTCATCTGGTCCGTACCATATCCACCGCAACATGCAAACCCCCAACTATTGCTGTGAATCCAGCTGTTGGCGTCCCGCGCCGGAGCGAAGAGGTCATGAAAGTCATCTGGCGGGAAAATTGCGTTGCCAAAGTCGGGATCGCTGAGATCCTGCACCTGGAGCATGGCATCGAAAGCCTGTCCATCGTGCGGCTCCAGGGTCTCTTGTTGGTCATCGCCCGAGGGCACGCCATCGCCGTCAAAGATGTGCGGTTGGAGATCATCCCCAGCCAGAGTTCCCGCCACGTGGGTTCCATGTTGATCCAGGCCCTGGTCCGAGTCATTTCCGTGGACGCCGTCCCCATCGGGGACGTAGTACGCCGTCACCTTCCGGTGTCCCGGGCCGGGAAGCGGGACGAGTGGGTCCTCGAACGCATCGTGCTCATAATCGAGCCCTGAGTCGGCTATGGTGACAGTCTGCCCGGTGCCGAAGATGCCTTGCTGGTGCACGGGGACCACGCCCGGGCTGTTGCTCTGGATCGTCCAGGCTGCGACGTCATTCAGGGGATAGTTCGGCACCTTGCGATCGATCCAGAGCACGCCCGGCTCCCGGGCGAGCTTCTCAAGGGCAGTTCGCGGGATCTCGGCCTGAATCGATCCACCATGGCGTACCGACCGACCACTGGTCCGACCTCCATGCCGGCGGGTTGCGGCTGCCACTTCGGATACTCTGAAGCTTTCCATGGTCAGGATCTCGACAGGGATGCGAATGCTGGTGTCAATCCTCTCCGGCGCCGGGCCGTCGTCCGCCACCCGAGCGAGCATCTCGTTGACGATGCGGTCGTAATCCACTGAAAGGCGTGGACTCAGCTTGTAGGCGGGCTCGAACGGGCCTCTCCATCGAACGAATGGGATGCCATCGATGCGGTGGATCGAATCAGCGTCCGCCGCGACGAGAAAAGCGTTGTAGTTGATGTAGTGAAGGATCGTGGCGCCCGAAGCCGTGAGCTCCTGCTTCATTGAGTGGGTGACGCGCCTGTCCAGCTGGACGATGTGGTAATGCAGGGCGTCGTGGGCGACCGGGTCGTGTCTCAGCGCCGGCGGAAGGACAGGCTTGCCGGCAAGAGGGTCGAAGTCGAAGCCATTCACGCGGATGCGATTCATATAGGACGGAGTTTCTCTTGCGGGACCGGGATTCGCTTTCTCCCCCGATGAACTGGGCGCGTTCGGATAAAGAAGTAATGCAGGCAGCAAAAGGGATAGCGATCCGCGGAGTACAGCAGGGGAGAGTCTGAACATGAGTCCCTCCGTCATCCCCGTGGCCTGGTTCCTCGGGGTCGATGTATTAGTGATCGGAAGGGAGACTAAGTTCCGGCAAACAGGGAATCCGGGCCGCGCTCAGGATCGTCGCTCCGTTCAGTCCCCGCAGAGGTCCTACCTCATACCACCCCAGCCCCTCGCGCGTCTGGGGATCGCTGGGTCACAGGTGAAGGCGGCGAGCGAAGGAGGTGCTAAAGCGAGACGGACTGCGTGACGAGCATGCCCAGCTCCGATCGAAGCCGCTCCACGAGATCGCGTCTTCCCGGCTCGTGGAAGAGGTTCCGCTCCTCCCGCGGATCTGCCTTCAGGTCGTACAGCTCGTCCAGCTCCGGATGCTGGACCCAGTGGATCAACTTGTGCTGCTCGGTCCGTATCGCCCGGTAGTCAGCGTCCAGGACCCAGGGGAAGGGTCTGTCATCGCTGTAGTTCTCGATGAGGACGCGCTCGCGTCGGGCGCCACCGGGCCGGTTCCTGCTCCTGTCGATCAGGGGGAGGAACGAGCTCCCCTGGATCGTCCCCCCGATCCTCGCCCCGGCCAGATCAAGCACGGTCGGCGCGAGATCGATCGACGAGACGAGAGCGTCGGACCTCGTGGCCGCCTCCACGACCCGCGGGTACCGGATGAGCAGCGGCATGCGCACACACTCCTCGTAGGGAAGGCGGCGCTCGACGCTCAGACCGTGCTCGCCGAAAAAGAACCCGTTGTCGCTGGTGAAGACGATGGCGGTCTCGTCGAGCTCCCCGGACTCCTCGAGATCGGTCAGGATGCGGCCCAACCCTTCGTCGACTGACAGGATCATCTCCGCCCTGTCCCGTATGCTCTGTTCGCTGGTCCCCGGATCGAGCATGTCGCCGAACTCGCGAACGCTTGCGTCCGAGCCCTTCCGCTCGAGGAACCGCCGGACCATCTCGCTGCCGAGCGTCCCTGCCGCAGGGCTCTTCGCGATCTTCGACCGTGGGAAGACCTCTTTCTGGTATCGCCCCTGGTGCCGTTGGGCGGCGATGTAGCGGGTTCCGTAGGAGGTGTCGAGAGAGCCGTCGTTTCTTTGAATCGCGTCGGGGTGCACCGCCTTGTGTGCGAGATAAAGGAGGTACGGACGCGCCGCGCGGCGCTGCCCGCGAATGAAACGGAGCGCTCGATCGGTCAGGAGATCGGTCACGTAGCCCGGGACCTTCTGGAGCTTCCCGTCCTGGTACAGCTCGGGATCGACGGTCTTTCCCTGACCGGGGAAGCTGACCCAGTAGTCGAATCCCGGCCTCGGCGACGGGTCGTTCCCCATGTGCCACTTGCCGACGAGCCCCGTGGCGTAGCCCGATCGCTGCAGCTCCTGAGGGAAGGTCGGCAGGAGGCGACTCAGGAGGCTGCGGTCGGCGTTGTTGTAGATGCCGTGGCGGGCGGTGTACTGGCCGGTGAGGATGCAGGCCCTGTTGGGGGAGCAGAGCGGCGTCGCGTGGATCGCCTGCGAGAACGAAGCTCCTTCGCGCGCGAGGCGGTCGATGTTCGGCGTCTTGAGGTAGGGATGGCCACCGGCTCCGAACTCGTCCCGTCGAAGGTCGTCGACGACGACGACCAGGATGTTCGGGCGATGATCGAGTCGGGCGGCGCGAATGAACGAGCCCCCCGTCCCGAGCGCAGCCCCGACGATTGCGCCGCCCAGGAGCTTGAGTGAGGATCGCCGGTTGATGGTCATCATCAATTGGCCCGGCGAACACTCTACTGGATGACACGTTCGCTTGACCAGAGAGAGTACCCTCCGGTGTTCGGCTCGTGAACCACGAAGCGCGCCGGGAAAGGACCCGCTTTGGCTCTGAACCCATGGAAAGGGCTCGAGGGTCTGCCGCGCGACCTGTGGCTGATCTGCGGGGCGGTGCTGATCAACCGCACCGGCACCATGGCGCTTCCTTTCCTGGTGCTCTACCTGACAGGCAGCGAGGGCTTCAGTGTTGGTGAGGCTGGATTCACGGTGACGCTGTATGGTCTCGGGTCGCTGGTGACGGCCCCGGTGGCCGGGGCTCTGTGTGACCGGATCGGCTCACTCCGCGTCATGCGCGCTTCGTTGCTGCTGTCCGGCGCGCTGATGATCCTCATCCCGATGGTGCACGGCAAGCTGGCGATCATGGCTGCGACCCTGGTTTTGGCCATGACCGCGGAGGGGGCGCGACCCGCCTCCATGGCGCTTGTGACCGAGGCAGCGCCGGCCGGCCGTCACAAGGCCGCCTTCGCCGTGCACCGGTTGGCGATCAACCTGGGGATGAGCGTCGGTCCGGCCACGGGCGGGCTGCTGGCCAGCGTGTCCTTCCCGCTCATCTTCTACGTGGACGGGGCCACATCGATTGCGGCCGGGCTGGTGCTGACGTCGGTTCGGCTGCCCGCGGTGGAGGCGGCGCGCGCGGCCGCCGTCGCGCGGCAGGCCGAACGACGAGGAAGCCGGCTGCGCGACGAGCTGCACGCATTCACCGATCGCCGCCTCATGTTCTTTCTGGCGGCGCTGCTGCCGGCGCTCATCGTGTTCTTCCAGCACCAGGCGGCCATGCCGCTCTATCTGGTCGGCGAGCTGGGCATGAGCGAGGCCACCTACGGCCTGCTGTTCACGGTCAACACCGTGCTGATCATCCTGCTGGAGGTGCCGCTGAACCTGGCCATGTCTTCCTGGCCGCACCGGCGCGCGCTGCCTCTGGGGGCCCTCCTGACGGGGGCCGGTTTCGGCGCGATGGGGCTGGTGACCGGCTTCCCCATGGTCGCGCTCACCGTGGTCGTCTGGACCTTCGGGGAGATGATCCTGCTGCCCGGCGCGTCGGCATGGGTCGCGGAGAGCGCGCCGGCGCACCGTCTCGGCGCGTACATGGGGTTATTCGTGATGAGCTTCTCGGTGGCCTTCGCCATCGGCCCGTGGCTAGGGGCCACGGTGTACGACCGCTATGGTGGCGGCGCTCTCTGGGGCATGGCCTTCCTGTGCGGCTGCCTTTCAGCGGCGCTCATGACGATGATCAGCGAGCCGCCGACGCCGGGAGTGCCACGCCGAGAGCTGGCTGATGAGCAGGTCCCCACGAATCTCGCGGACTAACTGTGGCTGAGACCAACAGTGCGTCCACTGCCGCGTCGATGACCTGCCCGATCAGCTTGTCGCGGTCGGACCAGGGGAAGAGGATCACGAGGTAGAGGACTGGCTACGGACTCGAATCGCCATGACCCCCATCGTGCCGGCACGCGGTCCGCAATGGCCTCCCTGTGGTCACAGAGCCTCCTGCCTGAATCTGGCGCCGCCTCAGTGGCCCGGCCGTTGGAGAAACATCCAGCGGTGGCCTTCCAGGTCCTCGACGCGGTACCGGCGTCCCGGGCCGCCGCCCTCCGGTTCCGACAAGATCGAGGCGCCCGCTTTTCTGGCTCGTTCGCAGTGCGCGTCAACGTCCTCGATGTGAACCAGCACGCCGTCGATGACCCAGGGAACGGCAGCCCACCGGCGGGCCGGCTCGCAGCGTTCTCGATGCCGCCTCGGGCTCTCGTAATCCGGCGTTGGCGTCGCAAGCATGATCACGCCGTTGCCGACCGCCATCTCACCGTGGCTGAGTCTCCCGTCGGCGTCGAGCATGCGGGCGGTCTCTCGAAACCCGAACGCACGGGCAAGCCATTCGAGCGCGGCGACACCATTCTCATAGGAGAGCATGGGGACCACGGCAGGACTCACCTCCTTCATTGCTTCCTCCCCTCGAATTCGAAGGTCATCTGGCTGGCGTCCGGCAGGGTGATCACCGACCTGGTGGTCATGCGCCAGGGGTCGGGGAAGGTCCAGGTGATCGATTCGGTCATGGGCTTGCCCTGAAGGCCGCCGACGAACGGATCGAACACGACTGTCGACTCTCCCTTCCAAAGCCCTTTGTGATCATGAACTTCTCCCATGGAGGTCACGCACACGGCCTCAGTCCATCCATTCATGAAGAAAACCCATGAGTCGGTGCCAGGCCATTCTAACCCGGAATCCGGACGCGCCTGCCTGGTTCCAGACGAACCTGTTCCGAGCCCTGTGCGCCGTCGCCGCCGCGATGGTCAAGTGGTGTCATGAGACGTGGAGTCGCTTTCGTCCCCGTGCACGGCGAGCCTAGGTGGGCGGGCCGCTGTCACCGGCCCGCCGTTTCGAGCAGGGTGTGTGTCTAGCGTTGGACTGCGAGGAAACCGATGCCGTCGGCGGTGTACCCGGCGATCTGGCCTTCGTTGTTGATATCTCCCGCGATGGTGAGGACCGGTGCGCCTGGTGCCAGGTCATTGAGCTTCTGTACCGGGGCCGTTGGAGTCTGCCAGATCACCGCCCGAAGGCCGACGCCGGCGATCCTCACCAGTCCTACGACCTGGTTGTTGTCGTTGATGCCCAGCGCCTGGCTGCGAATCGTTCCTGGCAGTTCATCCAGCTTGATGATGCCGCCTTCTTTGGTCCAGACGAAGGCTCGATAGTTCACGGTGCCTTCCTGATCGAGCGGCAGGGAGAAGCCCACGACGACACCGTCGTTGTTGATGGCCGTCGGTGTGTTCCAGGTATGACCACCAAGGTCATCGATCCGCTGGGGCACGCCGTTCTCCCACAGCACCGAGTGCTTGGCACTGACGCCGCCAACGGCAATCCCGCAATCACCGGAAATCCCGACGACCTGCCCCTTGTCATTGATCGCAACGGCCGCGCTGGTCGTGTCGCCTGGCAACGGTGGCAGCTCCTGCATCTCCCCCTTGGGTCCCCAGATCACGGCCCGGAACTGCAACGTTTGAAACTCCGGATCGCACGTGGGGTCATGGATGCCATTCTCCGCCCAACCGACAATCTGCCCGCGGGCGTTCACGGCCGTGGCGTAGCTGTTGTACCCACCGGGAAACGCCGGCAGAGCCGTCATGACGCCCTTCTCCCAACGAAACCCCTTGCAGACCTTCCCGGTCGGCACTCCAGGCGCGAAGAACGGCCAGCAGGAGAAGGAGTTCTGCAACGGACTCAGGGGGTTGTCCTGCGTCGTGTCGGAGATACCCACGATGACACCATTGTTGCTCTTGACTGGCCAGGCGACGGCACTGTTGGTCTCCGGCCCGCCAAGGGAACCCAGGTCAATCGGTACCGGGCCACCCATCCACAGCGCAGCACGTGAGACAGCGTCACCTTGCCTATTCGCCTGCCCGGTGACCCAGCCACGATCATTGATGCCGTTGGCTCCGGCGGCACCGCCAAGCCCCTGCAGGGTGGTAACCTCGTAGGTCTGGGCAGCCAGATCTGTCGGCAACGCCAGTGCGGCCAGGACTAGGGCCGCATCAATCCAGCGGGTGTTTCGCGACGTCATGGTTATCCTCCTGATAGATGAAGTGGGACGGAATGTCCAACCGCCCACGGATTCACAGAAGCAGTACCTCCAGCAAGAGGTGGGTACTCGCCGGTTTCGGACGCACAACCGGACTTGAGGGATTTGATGTCTGAAAAGGGCTGATCGATGCGGCGGAGCGAGCGTATGGTCGATGTGCCCATGAGCACAGGACCCTCTTTCGATACTCGCGCCCTGGATCGCGCCCGCAACAGCAGGGATCCGAGGTTCGACGGAAAGTTCTTCATTGCGGTCACCTCGACCCGCATCTATTGCCGGCCCATCTGCACGGTCCGGGACGCTAAGAGAACGAACATCCGCTACTACTTTTCGGCCGCCGCCGCAGCCGCGGCGGGGTATCGACCGTGCCTCCGGTGCAGGCCGGAGGCAGCTCCGGGGACCGCCGCCTGGCGAGGAACCTCTGCGGTCGTCAGGCGTGGCCTTAGGCTCATCGATGAAGGGATTCTCGATGACAGCTCGGTCGACGACCTCGCCGGCAAGCTCGGCGTTGGACCGCGCCACCTGGACCGCTTGTTTGTCCAGCACCTGGGCGCGACGCCGATCGTGCTCGCGCAAACCAGAAGGCTGCACTTCGCCAAGCGCCTCCTCGACGAAACGAATCTGCCCATCGGCGAGATCGCGCTGGCTGCCGGCTTTGGAAGCCTTCGTCGTTTCAACACCGTGTTTCGGAAAACGTACAAGCGCGCCCCACGTGAGTTGCGACGACGCACGCGCACCGGCGCCGGTCATCATCCTGCCGACACGGTGATCCTGAAACTGGCGTTTCGTCCGCCCTACGAGTTTGCGCGGGTGCTGGCGTTCCTGCGGGCGCGAGCGATCCCTGGAGTCGAAAGGGTCGATGCCACCGGCTATTCACGCACGGTCCGAGCCGGAAACGGGGAGGCCATCGTCAGGGTCGGTCTCAGGGATGGCGAGAATGCGCTGGAGCTCCAGGTGACGGGAGCTGTCCCCCGAGACCTGTTTGAACTGTCGTTTGCCGCCCGCCGTGTGTTCGATGTTTCCGCGGATCCTGCTCAGATTGTAGAAGCGTTCCGATCGGACCAGATCCTTGGCCCGTTGGTTGCGCGCTCTCCCGGGCTGCGTATTCCCGGAGCATGGGACCCTTTTGAATGCGCGGTCCGGGCGATCCTCGGGCAGCAAATCAGCGTCACCGGTGCCCGCACGCTGGCAACCAGATTGGTGCAGCGGTTGGGGACACGCGTCGAGAGTGCTGCTCCGGATCTGACGACCTTATTCCCATCACCTCGAGCGATCGCGGAAGGCGACCTGAGAGGGCTGGGCCTTACGAATGGGCGCATCGCTTCGATCCAGAGCCTCGCCCAGGCTGTTATCGCGCGCAAGATCGACTTCGCAGCCGCGACGGACGAGATCATCGAAGCCCTGACCCATATCTCTGGCGTGGGACAGTGGACGGCGCAGTATGTCGCCTTGCGGGCGCTGGCAGATCCCGACGCCTTTCCAACGTCGGACCTGATCTTGCGGCGCATGGCCGGGGGCGAAGAGGGAGCGCTTTCCGAGGCCGAGCTGGAATCTCGTGCGAAGGCGTGGCGGCCGTGGAGAGGGTACGCGGCCACGTACCTCTGGGATGCCGCCGCACGGTGACCTGGACGCCGGTGCCCGCGTCGCACCACAACACCTACCACGGCACCATCCCTGCGGGACTGCTGGCGGGGCGCGGCCTGCCGTACGACCACAGCTGCTTCGAGAGCGCCGACGAGCATGGCGACTAGCATCATCAACCGCCATCATGTTTCAGCGCTTGCCCTCGTGATCCTGTTCTGCGTGCCAGTGGGTTGCGGTGGCTCTGCGCCGGGCGATCGGGGCCGCGACGCCGCGGCCACCGGACCCGGGCCGACGGCCCTCGACTCCTCGGCGCTCGCTATCAGGGTGCGGGAGGAGTTCGTCCACGCGTGGAACGGCTACAAGACGTACGCCTGGGGGAAGGATGATCTTCTGCCAGTGAGCCGCACGGGCCGCAACTGGCACGGCCACACGCTGTACATGACGCCGGTCGATGCGCTCGACACCATGATCCTGATGGGTCTCGACGAAGAGGCAGCGACAACCCGCGAGTTCCTAGCCGGCAATCTCTCCTTCGACCTCGATATCGAGGTGAAGAACTTCGAGATCACCATCCGTATCCTCGGCGGCCTCCTCTCCGCGTACCAGATGAGCCAGGATCGCCGGCTGCTCGCCCTGGCCGAGGATCTCGGCGATCGGCTGCTCCCCGTCTTCGAATCACCGACCGGCATGCCCTACATGTACGTGAACCTGAAGACCGGAAGAGTCCGTGAGCCCAGGTCCAATCCGGCGGAGATCGGGACCCTGATTCTCGAGTTCGGGACGCTCTCCCGGCTGACCGGCCGCAGCGTCTTCTTCGACAAGGCTAAGCGGGCTTTGGTCGCCCTCCACGAGCGCCGCGCACAGACCGATCTGGTGGGGGAGGGGATCGACGTGGAAACCGGCGGATGGGTCAGCACGGAGAGCCACGTCGGCGGTGGCATCGACTCGTACTACGAGTACCTCCTGAAGTGCGAGCGGCTGTTCGGCGATCCGGAGTGCGGCGCGATGTGGCGAAGGAGCATCGCCGCCGCCAATAGCCACCTCGCGGCCGAGGATCCGCAGGGAAGGCTCTGGTATGGCGCATCGGAGATGGCCACAGGCCGCACCATCTCGGCCACCTACGGCGCGCTCCATGCCTTCCTCCCGGCGGTCCTCGCCCTGGGAGGCGACCTCGACCGCGCGCGCCGACTCCAGGACTCCGGGTTCAGGATGTGGACTCTACACGGCATCGAGCCGGAGGTGATCGACTACCGGAAGATGGAGGTCGTCTCGCCGGGCTACCAGCTGCGCCCCGAGTTCGCTGAGTCCACCTACTACCTCCACCGGCTCACCGGCGACGCACGCTACCTCGAGATGGGGCGAGTGATCCTGAACGACCTCGTGACGCATTGCCGAGTCGACGCCGGGTACACAGTCCTCGAGAGTGTGGTGACGAAAGAGAAGGGGGATTACCAGCACAGCTTCTTCCTGGCTGAGACGCTGAAGTACCTCTATCTCCTCTTCGCCCCGGACACCCTCGACTTCGAGGGAGTTGTCTTCAACACCGAGGCGCATCCGCTGCGCAGGAGCTGGTAGCGAGACTCGGAGCGTTCCGGCTTCAATGAGCAGCCGCGCCTTCCGGGCTCGGCTCTGAGCTATTCCGTCCAGGTCCCAGCGAAGAAATTCAGGGCCAGTGGCGCGCCGAGTGCCGCGAACAGGAACAGCACGAGGTAATAAAGCCACTTGCTCCTGCACAGGTACCCGAGCAGCATGAAGTGTGGGAACAGGGTCATGAGGTATCGCCCGATCGACCCCGTCGGCAGGGCCCCGGATCCCAGCGTGAGACTGAACGTCGAAAGCAGATAAATGGGCAGGCAGTAGAGCCAGTAGCTCGGCGCCATGAACCGCAGCGACAGGATCAGCAATCCGAGATGCGCGATCATCGATGAAAGGTCGAGCAGCAGCAACGGCCGGTAGTAATGCCAGTATGGAATGACGCCGAACGCCTGGTACGAGAAGCTCAGCGCGGTGCCCAGCCCGACCACCTGGCGCCCCCAGGCTGCCTGGACCGTGGCAAAGGCCAGGGGATCCTCGGTGGTACGCCAGCAGAACAGCATGA
Organism: Candidatus Polarisedimenticolia bacterium; assembly: GCA_050747525.1. Classification (GTDB taxonomy): domain Bacteria; phylum Acidobacteriota; class Polarisedimenticolia; order JACPZX01; family DASXTC01; genus JBOGOC01. The sequence goes on from JBOGOC010000097.1 coordinate 82,487, forward strand.
AGAGGCCGAGGGCCGCGGGGGGAAGCAGTAACCCCAGCGCTTCGAGACGACTCCGCCGCCGGGTATGCCATTCCCACGCGAGAGGCAGCACGATGGCAAGTCCCGCCAGGCGCGTCAACGTCGCGATCGCGCCCAGGCTCACGGCGATCCACCACCGTCCTGTCCGTGCGTGATAGAGAGTTGCCGCCACGAGGGCCAGGAAGAGCGATTCGGTGTAGCCGGCCGAGTAGAAATAGGAGAGCGGGAACAGCGCCACGAGCAGGACGGTCCTTTCTGCGGCCTCACGATCGAATTCGAGGGCGCAGATTCTGTACAGGTAGACGAGATAGACCAGGAAGGACAGGTTGGCGATCAGGAAGAGCGCGCCGGCAATGTCTCCTCCGAGGCCCCGGCCGACGACGCGGGCCAGCATAGGCAAGACAGGAAAGAAGGCGAAGGTCGATTGCTCACCGGGACCCTTCCAGCTGTACCCGTTCCGGGCGATCTCCTCGTACCAGCCGGCATCCCATTGCATGAAGCTCGATACCAGTCCGGCCTGCGGGACCGGACGGCTCGCCCCGTGCTCGCCGGGTCGCCAGGCCACGAACGCCAGGGCCAATGTGAAGAGCGCGACGCGGGAGGCCACGCCGATGCTGATTGGTGCGAGCCAGAGGTCCGGCCGGATGGCGCCCCGTATCTTGCGCGCAAGATGCAAAAGCTCCATCGCCCCATCCTTCCTTAGTTCTACATTCGCCGATCCAGCAGCGACCGGCCGCAAAATATAGGGTCGGCCTCGTTCGGGGCGCAAGAAGGCGGGGCTGAAGGGCGGGGACGGCGCTCCATGACCCAGAGACCGGAGTTGTTCGAGGCCTACCGCCGGTATGCAGGTGGAGATGAGGGACCGTGGCCGTGTCGCCCCACTTCACCTCCTGCCCCTCCTTCGCGTCGACTTTCGATGCACCCGACTAAAAGCGCCGCGCACTGACCAGCGCGAACGACCTGACGCTCTCGTCGAAGAAGTCGATGTCGGAGGTCTTCTCGTAGGCGGCGCCGGTGAAACCGGCACTCCATTTGCCCGGAGAAGGAAACAGGGCGATGAAGGAAACGCCAATGCCGTCCGAGTCGGCCGGCTTGCCGTAGATGGGATGCTCCTGGTCGTACCGGGTCGACTCGGCGTAGGCGGTGGCAGTGACCGTCACCCTCTTCCCGGCGTACACGTAGGCTATCTCGAATCCCGCAAGGTCGTGCGCCACCGCCTCACCATCCCGGTCCTGGATCTGAAGGGTCGCGCGCGGCGCCAGGCCGTGCCTCTTGGAGAGTCTGATGTGATACGAGACGCGGACTTGCTGCATGAGTCCGTCCCGCTCGAGGAGCCGCTGCTCGGCGTCCGTGAGGCCGAGAAACCTGCCGCTGCGCTCTTTCTCGACTTCAATCCGGCCCGCCGTGAGCTCGATCTCGAGCCCCGAGCCGCCGATGCCGCTCCAGGTGAGGCGCGCTCCTCGCGACTCACGGTCGGTCACTTCGCGCTCTTCCCCCGTCACGTAAGGATCCTCCCAGACGCGCACCGGGAGACCGGCGAGCAGCTCGACCCCCAGGAGTCCCGCGCTTCCCAGCCCCTGAGTCAGGCGGATGCTGGCCGTGAAGTCGTACCGGATGACATCCTCGACGGAGTGGCCGGCGCTCAGATAGGTCCGCGATCCTGCGAAGCGGTAGCCGATCTCGCCCTTGAGGAACGGGACGGGATCCGTGACGGAGCCGGGCTCGTCGACCAGTGAGCCGATCTCCTCCTTTCCAAACTGCTGGAGCCTGCTGCCGCTGATGAAGTTGCTCTCGAGTTTCTGGGTCCCCGCCCCCATCACGTCGAAGCCGTGCCAACCGGCCTTCTCGGGAGGTGGGTCAAGAGCCGCCGCCGGCGTCGCGGCGGCCAGGAGCGGCCCGAGGACGACGAGGGTCCTCACCATCCAATGTTTCATCCACTATATCTATCACCACTGGTTGAGGTTCGCAGCGTCACTGCGGCTCGGATGCCCGTCTCGACACTTCTATGTCACCCCGGCAGAGGTTCGAGTTCGTAGTCGCTGGTCACCCGGGATGCGCAGTGAAGGCTCCCTCCCACCTCATGGGCGCAACGTGCCCGCCGCCGATCCCTCGGCGGTGGGCGGCTCGCGGTCAATGACGGGGGAGGGGAGGGCCTGCTCCATCCACGCGCGGATCCTGCTGGCGTCTCCCAGGCGCGTGTACTTCCCCCAGGAGTCGAGCAGGACGATGACGACGTCTCGCGCGGCAATCTTAGCTTCCATCACGAGGCACCGCCCGGCCTCGTTGATGTAGCCGGTTTTCGACAGCGCGATGTCCCAGGTCTTGTTGCTCACCAGCCGGTTGGAGTTGTGGAGTTGGATCACCCGCCCGCGCGGAAGCCTCACCGTGTGGGAGGGGGAGGTGGTCGCCTCGCGGATCCTCGGATAGGCGCGGGCGGCCAGCACCAGCCGGGCGAGGTCCGCGGGGGTAGAGACGTTCTTGTCGGACAGCCCCGTCGGATCCGTGAAGCGGGTCGAGAGCATTCCCAGCTCCACCGCCTTGCGGTTCATGGCCTCAACGCACATGGAGGTCCCTCCCGGGTAGGCCCGCGCCAGAGCGGAGGCCGCCCGGTTGTCCGAGGCCATCAATGCCGCCAGGAGCAGATCCTCCCGCTTGAGGCGGGCTCGCACCGGAAGCCGGGACCCCGAATACTTGATCGTGTCGACGTCCGCGCGCGTGATGGCGATCTCATCGTCGAGGGGAGACCCCGCATCCAGCACCACCATGGCGGTCATCAGCTTGGTGATGGAGGCGATCGGAGCAACCTTGTCGGGGTGCTTCGAGTAGAGTGTCGTGCTCTTCTCCGCGTCGATCACCAGAGCGAGGTTCGATCTCACGCCGGGGCCGTGTTGCCCGCTCGGTCCAGGGCGCGCCGCGCTAGGGCGGACGGCTGCACGAGAGGCACCGGCGGCTGCCCCCCTCGCCGGCGTCGTGCCGGCTGCCATGAAGAGAGTCGAGAAAATCATGACGACCAGGGTCACCGGGGGATCGATTCGATTCAGGAGAGCCTCCTCTCTGCGGGTTCCTCACCAAGGCATCGGTCGACAAGCTAGCGGAAATCCTTGCTCATGAAAAGGGGCGAGGCAAGGAAATCACGGTCATGTCCATCCCTCGTGAAAGTCCCCGTCAGCCCGGGGTCATCGGAGGAGGATGATTCCGGATCCAGAATAGGAAACGCGCTGATATGATGGGCCGGCACCCCACCATTGAGGGGCACCATGGCAGCGGTTCGCATCGCTCTCCTGGCAGTCGGTGCGGTCCTGTTCACCGGCGCCGCGGCACCTCCGCCCCGGCGTCGAGCCCGGGAAGGACTTCGATCGCGTGCGGTCGCTGACTCCAGCCGAGCCGTGGGAGCCCGGTCCCGTCGTCGACGAGGCCGATCGCTTCGTCATCCGGGTGGCCAAAGGCGACCCTTGTCCGTAGTGCCAGCGTCTGCCCCGTGCGCAAGGTGACCAGTGCCGAGATCCTGTCCGGGCGCCGGCCTGCGGCGCAGCCGGCACTCTGGTCGGTACGTCTCCGGTTGCTTGCCGTCGCTTTGACCTGCCCGGCGAGTTCACGGGAGCGTGATCAGCGGCTCTCGGAGCTGTGGCCGCTGCTTTACGGCTCCTTGAGCCGGTTCGTCCGCCTTCACGCAAGCCGTTACGGATCCATGGGGCAGGATCTCGTTCATGACATCGCCTCCGAGAAAGCGATAGATCTGCTCGCCCGCCTCGATAAGGGAGCATGGGACCCGGGACGCTGGAGTCCTGCTCAGCTCGCGGGGCTCCTGTCCCGGATAGCCCGAAACGGCGTCGTCGACCACATCCGCTCTCTGCGCAGGCTGAGCGATCTGGATCCGCTTCCGTGTCTGGAGCGCGGATCGGCCCAGGCCCGTTCCGAGACCGCTGACAACGGCCTGGAGCGCCGTCTGTTCGCCGCCGCGCTGCGAGAGTGCGCCGGCACCCTGCAGAGGCGAGCGCGCGCGGTGTGGCTTCTGCGCGTCTTCCTCGAGATGCCGAGCGCGGAGATCGCGCGCCACCCGGGCGTTCGGATGCGCGCGCCGGCCGTTGACATGATGCTGATGCGTTGCCGGCGGATCATCGGACAGTGCATGCGGGGAAAGGGATTTGAGCCGAAAGACATCCCCCCTGGGGCCTTCGCGGTTGTGTGGAAGGCCTTCGGGCTCGACCAGCAGCCGGAGAGAGAGGAATGATGAAGGCGAGCCATTCCCATCCGGGCGATGACCGGCTCTTCGACCTCGCGCACGGGCTGCTTCCACGTGACGTGGGGAAGACCTGCTTCGACCACCTGGCCGCCTGCTCCGAATGCGAAGATCGCTTCCGGGAGATGACGCGGGATCGGCATCGAGCGTTGAGCATGGAGCCTCAGACGCTCGAACCGTCCGGAGCGTCCACCATCAGGAGCATCCCGAGGCTGTGGGCCACGCTGGGGTTGTCGGCCGCGGCGATCATCCTCATGGCCGTCCTGTTTCTGCCCGGGCGGGAGGACGGGCCGCCGCCCTACTGGCTGCCCATCGAGGTCGGCAACACGCTGCTTCGCTCCGGGCCGGCCCCGGACAGGTACGCGAGAGCGTTGGAGGCGTACGAGCGCCACGACGCCGCACGCGTCGTCGCGATCCTGGAAAGCGAGCCGATCCCTCGTCAGGATCTCTTCATGCGGCTTGTCTACGCGAGCGCGCTTCTCCTCGAGGATCGCCCGAGGCAGGCGCGGGAGGAGCTCATGAGCATCCGGATCGACCGGCTGCCGGAGCCCTCTCGGCGTCGCGCGCGCTGGCTCCTGTACAGCAGCCAGCGCCAGTTGGCGGAAAATGAGGAGGCTGATGCCCTGCTGGCGCAGCTTGCCGCCGATCCGGGAGTGATCGGCGATCTTGCGCGGGCCGAGATCGTCAGGCTGGGATCGGCGCAGCCATGATCGGGACGCAGACCTCTCTCGGAGCGGCCGGCGCATTTCGTTTGAGCGTGGCTGCTTCCTTGCTGGTCGTATCCACAAGCCTGTGGATCGCGACCTATCTGCTGGCCCGGGAGAGCTCCGCTGAGCTGCGGGCGGCGGGGAACTCGGACGGCACCCGCAGCGTCATTGAAACGCTCGTGAAGCAGGAGCGGTACCTCGAAGCGTTCTCGCGGGCCGTCGCCAGGGTGAGCGGGCTCTCGGAGGCGCTCGGTCTGGACTCGCCCGCGTCGCTGGATGCCCTCGAGCAGGTCGCGGTCATCGCGCATCGGGCAGGAGACCAGAACCTCGCGGAGCTGCTCCTCGAAGTGTCGCTCGCCCGGCGGCGGGTGGTTCACGGGGAGCGGTCGCCGGAGGTCGCGGAGAGCCTGCATCATGAGGGGCTCGTGGCCCGCTTCCTCGGCCGGTACGAGCAGGCGCGTCAGCTCCACGACCAGGCGATCCAACGGCTCGCGCCGCACCGGGCCACTCACGGCCCCCTCCTGGCCGAAGCGATTCAGGCCCAGGCGAGCTGGCTGCGCCACGTGGAACTCGACCGTGCCATCGACGGATACGCCGACGCGCTGGCCGTCCGCCTCGAGAATCCCGAAACCCCCAGGATCGCCATCGCCGACAACCTTGTGTGGCTGGGCTGGACGACGTTCCAGGCGGGACGACATGAGGAAGCGGCGCTTCACCTCGCGGAGGCCGAGCGTCTCCTGCGCGAGGCAGGACTGCACGATCACACGCTCATGGGCGTCCTCCTCTCCGTTCGCGCGGATGAGCTGGCCATCCACGGAGCGTGGGCGGCCGCCGCGCAGGCGTACGAGGCGAGCACCGCGATCTTCGAGGTAGCGCGACGCAAGCACTTCCCAGGCTTCCCGCGTCGCAAGAGCCCGCCTCACGGGTACGCCACCTACGCGCTGACTCAGCTGATGCAGGGGCGGGACGAAGAGGCGTGGACGCTCCTGCAACGTGCGCGCGGCGCGGTGACCTCGGACTTCCTTCAGCTCGCCCGCTGGCAGGAGCTTCGCCCCGACACCTGGCGGGAGATAACGGATCTGCGCAGGGCGACCCTGGCCGCCGAGGAGGATCTTCGCGACGCAGCACCGGAGGCGCAGTTGAAGTCGATCCTGCGCCTGCTCGATCTCCGCGCGCGGACCCTGGAGCTGGAGCAAGCCTTCCTTGACGCGCACCCTCCCCGCGAGGCCCCGTCGCTCACGGCACTGCAGGCCGCGCTCGCCCCGGAGGAGGCCTTCGTCGGCTGGGTCGACTTCCGGTTGGGAAACCATCACGGGCAATCCAGAGGCCCGAGCCGGGCGGAGATCTGGGCGTACGTCATCCGGCGCGACAGCATCCGCTGGGTTCCCTTGATGCGCGCCCGAACGACGGAGGAGGCGCGGGCGACTGACGAGAGCTTCAGGAGATACAGCCATGCCCTGAGGATCGCCGCGGGCTGGCCGGAGCGGGTGGAGCCGGACGAGGAGCTGGACCGATTGCGGCGCGAGGTGGGATCGATCCTCATGGATCCGGTGCTGCCCGAGCTGCACGGGAAGAAGGTCCTGATCGTCGAGCTGTCGAACCTGGTCCCCGAGCTTCCGATCGAAGCCCTGATCCTCGCGGACGGCACGGTGGTGAAGGAGCGCTTCGCGGTCTCCTACATCCACTCGGCAGAGACCTACATGGCGATGCGCCGCACGGATCCGGATCGCAGTGACCTCCGACGGCTGCCGGCCCTCATCGTCGGAGATCCGGCCTTCGGCGCGGAGAGCCCGTATCTGCCGCTGCCGTTCTCCAGCCAGGAGATCGCGGGTATCTCCTCCCTGTTCCCGTCCGCGAGCGTCCTGCGCGGCGCCGCGGCGACCGAGGCCCGGCTGGACGAGCTGGCGCGTTCCGGCCGGCTCCGGGAGTTCGGCATCCTCCACTTCGCCACCCATGTGGTGAGCGGGGGGCACCTGGAACGCTCGGCGGTGGTGCTGTCCCCGGAGGACGAGGGCGGATACGACGGGCTCGTCGATGCCGCCGAGATCCTGGCCGGCTGGCGTCTGCGCGCCGACGTCGTGGCCCTCAGTGGCTGCCACTCGCTCGTCGGCCGGGGCCCGGCGGACAGCGGGGAGTACCTGGGATTCACGCAGGTTCTCCTGGCCGCTGGAGCCCGGAGCGTCCTGGCGAGCCTGTGGCGCGTCGACGACGAGGCGACCGCACACTTGATGAAGCGCTTCTACGAGAATCTGATGGGCCAGCCTTCCACGCGCGCCTCCCGGGCGCAGGCGCTCCGCGAGGCGGGCCTCTGGCTGCGCAGGTATGTCGACGAAGAAGGCCGGAGGCCCTTCGAGCACCCGGTCTACTGGTCCGGGTTCATCGTGATCGGACCTCCCGGATCTCCGCGTTAGAAATCCCTCCTCCCGCCGATCAGTCAGGGAGCCGGCGTCGTGAGCCGCTCCACCTTCAGGAGGAGAGTGGTGATGAACCAGACCCCTGTCGCCTTCACCCGGTCGATTCCGCTGGTCCTGATCCTTCTCGTCCTGATGCCGGGGGGGGAGGTCGAGGCGGTGTCCCCTGCACCGCCGCAAGGGGCGCCTCCGGGCTCGGGGCAGTGGCTTGCCAGCTGGGAGGGGGCGCCTGCGCCGGGAGCCTTCCGCGCCGCCGAGGGCGTGGTGTCCCTGGGTGGGCCGCATGCGACTCAGGCAGAGGTGGTCGCCGCCGTGCAGAGCCACCTCGTCGCGAATCCGCAGCTCCTCGGGGGACTGGATCCTGCACAGGAGGTCGAGGTCGCCTATTCCGCGGGGATCCGCGACATGGTCTATGTCCACTACCGTCAGCTCCTGCAGGGAGAGGGGCTGGACGTGGAAGGGACCTGGGTGCGGTTCTCGGTCAAGCGGGGGGCCGGAGGCAGCATCATTCTGGACACGGACGTGCGCGTGTACCCGTCGCTGACGTCCTTGCTTCCCTCTGCGTCGCCGCGGCCGGGCGCCGAGCTGAATCAGGCGGCCCGGGCGGCCCTTGGGATCGCCGGGGGGACCCTCCTGCGGGAGAAGTATGTCGTCCGGCACGTCGAGAGAAGGGCCGGTCAAGGCCGATGGTATCGGGTCTACGAGGCGCGCTTCGAGGAAAGCCCCTACACCGCCGTCGTCGACTCGGACACGGCCGAGGTGCTGGGCGTTCGCGACGATCGCCGTTACGCTGATCCGGCGATCCAGGTGGTCCAGGGGACGCTTCGTGGAGACGGCGTCTGGTTCGACCCGGTCACCACCGGCGAGGACCTCGACACCTTCAACCTCGCGGATCTCGCCGTGAACGCGGGCGGGCAGATCGTCTACACCGACGATCAAGGGCGCTTCATCTTCCCGACCCTCACGACACCGACCAACGTCAGCGCTCGGTTGACGGGACGCTGGGCGGATGTGTGGTCGTACTTTCTCGATGACCTGACCGTCTTGGGAGTCGCTACGCCGGGAGTCCCTCTCGACCTGCACTTCAACCCAGCCGGCTACCACAGCTATGAGGTAGCGCAGGTGAATGGCTACCACCACACGACTCTCGTACACGACTGGGTCAGCACGAGGCTTGGCAGCGCCCTCCCCATGCTGGACAGCTTCACCGTTCCAGTCTACGTGAACCTGCCGGGCCAACCATGCTATGCATCCTTCAATGGCTCACTCAATTTCAATCGAGAAGGCATTCACGAGGGCAACGAGTGCATCAATACCGCCTACGACACCATCATCTACCACGAGTACGGCCACTACGTGGACGCGTTGAGCCCCCTGGGAGAGGGAGAGGCTCTCGGAGAGGGTTTCGGGGACATGCTGGCGAGCTACGTGAGCGGCCAGCCCGAGATTGGAGAGAACCTGGACGATCAGAGTCCTTTCCTCCGGACGGCCGACAACGACTACAGGTATCCCCCTGACGGGTTCGGGGAGATACACGAAGTCGGCCAGGCCTGGGCCGGCTTCGCATGGCATCTCCGCGAGAACCTGATCGCCGGGCTCGGGTCTGTGGCCGGCCGGCAGGCCGCCGAGGATCTCGTGATCCCGATGTTCGTCGCGGATCCTTACAGCATTCCCGATGCCGTCTGGGAGGTGGTTCTTCTGGACGATGCGGACGAGGATCTCTCGAATGGCACGCCGCATCTCGCGGAGATCGCCGGCGCGGCGGCCCGGCACGGCCTCTTCCCCTTCCACTCCGATTCGGTGACGGTCATTTCCTATCCGGCCATGACGTCGGTCGAGGCCTCGCAAGGCACCGTCCCTGTCATCGGGACCGTGGATCCCGCCGCCGTCTATCCGGGCCTCGTGCTCCAGGACTACGAGTTGTCTTACGGCTTCGGGCGCAACCCCGGGAGCTGGATCTCGCTGGCCACCGGCACGAGCGCCGTCCGGAACGGCCTCCTGGGGACCTGGGACTTCAGCGCGCTGCCTGTCGGGCTGTACAGCCTCAGGCTCGTTGCGCGGGCGACAAACGGCCTGCTGTTTCAGTTCGTGACGAAGGTCGGAATCGAAGCGACGATCACACCGATCACCACGGATCCGGCCTGGCAATTCAGCCCGGCGATTTCGGGCCGCAACGTCGTCTGGGAAGACCATCGCAATGGATTCGCCTTCGCGGACATCTGGCGTCACGACCTCGTCACGGGCGCCGCGTCGAGCGTGACGACGTCCCCGGGGCGCCAGTCAAACCCGGACGTCGCAGGAAGTCTTGTCGTGTGGGAGGACTACCGCAGTGACTTTCACGGAGACGTCTACCTCTTCGATCTGTCGACGGGCTCCGAATGGCCCCTCGCCACCGGAGCCTTGAACCAGATCGATGCCAGGGTCTCGGGGAACCGCGTGGTCCGGACGGACTACGGGAACGGGAACGCGGACGTGATTCTGTGCGAGTTCGATCCGGCGACGGGCCAGTGCCCCCAGCGCTGGTCGACGAACCATGCGGCCACCCAGGAGCTCCCCGCCGTGTCAGGGAACGTGGTCGCGTGGACGGATTATCGCAGCGGCAACGCGGACGTTCGCGCATGCACTTACAATCCCGCGACCGGTGCGTGCGGCACTCTCTTCGCGCCGGCGGACCCGTCGATTCAGTGGTACCCGCACGTCTCGGATCCGCTCATCGTCTGGGAGGACTTCAGGAGCGATCCCGGCTGCTTCCCGTACCCCGGTGGTCCCGTCTGCGACACGGACATCTACCTGCGTGATGGCGCAGTCCGGACCATCGCCATCTCGTCGCCGGGGCTCCAGATGGATCCGGTGGTCGACGCCGGGCGTAAGCTCGTGGTCTGGTCAGGGATGGTCGAGGACAACCTCGACATCTTCTACTGCAGGTACGATCCGGTGAGCGGGGCCTGCCCCGCGCAACAGCTCACCTTTGATCCGGGCAACCAGACGAATCCGGCCATCCATGGCGACATGATCATCTGGTCCGACGACAGAGGCGGGAACCTGGACATCTACTTCGTCAATCTGGGCAACGACGCGCCGGTCTTTCCGCCGGTCCCGATTCCGGTCAGCCTCGACGCCGGCGAGGCGTACAGCGTGGATCTCACGGCGACCGATCCGGACTTCGAGCCCGTGACCTACCCCGCGGCGACCCTGCCTTTCGGGGCTACGTTCGATCCGGTGACTCACGTCTTCAGCTGGACACCGACCAACTCGCAGGGCGGCACGCACAACATCACGTTCAGCGCGAGGGATGCCCATGGAGCGACGGGCTACAGACTGCTGTCCATCGTCGTCACCGTGCTCCACAACGAGCTGGTGACCGCCGCCGGGAACCAGACGAATCCCGCCGTGACGTCCCAGTCCGACGGGAACCTGGTGGTGTTCGAGGACGACCGGTCCGGTGACATGGAGCTCTACCTCCACAACCCGACCACGGGCCGCGACATCCGGCTGACGAACCATCCCGCCGGACAACGCAGCCCGTTCCTGTACGGCAGGTCGGTTCTGTGGGAGGACAACCGTACGGGCGTGTGGAACATCTTCCAGTGTCTGTACGATCCCGTCGCTGAGACCTGCCCGCCGCAGCAGGTCAGCTTCCCGCTGGCTCCTGTCGTCAACTACATCCGGGCCGAAAAACCCGAGCGCTCCGGGGATCTCATCGTCTGGCAGGGCTATCGGAACTTCCTCAACTTCCAGTACGACATCTGGGTCAACGACACGGCGGGCGGCGGCGAGCGGGCGATCACGTTGATCGAGGGCTCACAGGAGAACCCGGCGGTCAACGGAAGCCTCATCGCGTGGCAGGACAACCGGCACGGGAACTGGGAGATCTACCTCTGCCGGTACAGCCAGGGCAACTGCCCCGAGCGTCGGATCACCACGGATCCCGGGATTCAGAGGAACCCGGTCATCTCGGGGAGCTACGTGGTCTGGGAGGACAATCGCAACGGGAACTGGGATCTGTACTACTGCCTCTACAACTTCGCGACCGGCGCCTGCCCCGCGCAGCAGCTCACCAGCCATCCGGCGGATCAGATGGCGATCACGATCAACGGCGGGGTCCGCTGGCTCTGGCAGGACAACCGCGATGGAGACTGGGACATCTTCACCTGTTACAACGACTTCGTCACCTGTCCGATCATGCGGCTGACGGATCATCCGGCCAATCAGCAGTCACCCGCCATCTCGAGGGACAGTTTCGGGGATCTCGTCGTCTGGCAGGACGATCGCGGAGGAACCTGGGATCTACGCTACGCGGACTTCTTCAACCGGGCACCGGTGATCGAACCCATCGGCACCAAGGAGGTTCAGCCCAACGGCACGCTCTCGTTCCACGTCTTCGCGACGGATCCGGAGGGAGATCCGGTGGCCTACTCCGCCAGCGGCCTTCCGAGCGGGGCGGTCTTCTATCCGGCCAGCCAGCGATTCACCTGGACCCCGACGCCCTCGCAGCTGGGAACGCACACCGTGAAGTTCACCGCGGAGGATCCCTACTCGAGCTCGTCCTCGGTGACGATCACCATCAGGGTGCGGTACGTGAAGCCCGATCCTCGAGACCCCACGGAGATGTGAAGCGCCGTCCCCACGGGTCGCATGCGAGAGCCACCCATGGTTTGCGTGGTGCCAGGGGAGGGAATTCAGGCCGTGGCAACGGGACGCGGGAGCCGTCGGCAAGCAGTCCCGTCTCCCAATCGATCAGGTTGCCGTAGCAATCGAAGCTCAACACCTGGTAGCCTTGGCGGCCGTGAAGACCCTCTCGAGCTTGATCCTGCTCTGTGCGCTGGCGCTCCTGACGGCCGGCTGTGCGAAGGGACCCAAGGTGAAACCCTCGCCGAAAGCCGCTCTCGAGGTGCGCGAGGGGCTTGCCTCCTACTACGGGCAGCGTTTCCACGGCAAGCTCACCGCCAGCGGTGCTCGATTCGACATGCATGAGCTCGTGGCGGCTCATCCAAGCTACCCGTTCGAAACCATCGTCCGCGTCACCAATCTCCGCAACGCTCGCTCGGTCCAGGTGCGCATCCTCGACCGGGGACCCTCCCAGCGTGCGCGGGCGGACGGCGTCGTGATCGATCTGTCGTACGGCGCCGCTCGGGCCCTTGGCTTTGTCGAGGAGGGCCGCACCCGCGTTCGGCTCGAAGTGCTGCGCTGGGGGAAAAAATGACGCGGCTTCGCGCTACGGGCAGGGGGTGCAAAGTTCACCATGACCTCCTTCAGCGAGATGACCGCTCCGAGGAAGGCCCTCCAAAGGCTGGATCGGCTCGTGGACGCCGGCCTCCATGATCGCCACCAGGCAATGGCCAGATCAGTTGACGCACCCCGACACGCTACCCGTGGGGCCGCAGTTGTCCGGTGTGTTGTCAGCCACCGTGCTGCCCGCGAGGTTCACTATTCCCAGCCTGGAGTGTCTCGGTCTCCCGTCACGTGCACCGCCGATCAACCGCCTGTGCTCGCAGGCCTCCTGCCGGCCGATCCCTGTCCTCCGTCGTCGGACGCCGGTTGCGGCAGCCTCGCGCTCGCTGGGGTGGCGACAGCTTGAAATCCCCCGGCACCGGGACGAGAATGAGCGCAAGGGGTGAGGGCCGTGAGCCAAGACATAATGGCCACTTCCCGGACGCTGGACCGGAACCAGGTTCAGACCGACCGCGTCCGCTCACCGGCGGCTGCGTGCCGTTGACGGGGCTCAATCGACCGCTCACCGCCAATCGGCTTGCCCGGAGGCCGCAGATGGGGTATCGGGATAGCCTGAGATGACTGGCGGGCGGGATCGCGAATCAGCCATGCGGAAACCGCTGCGGCTGTGGCCGGGCGTGGTCATTGTCGTGCTGCAGTTGCTGATCCGGTTCGGTCTTCCCGTTATCGCGCCCGACGTGGGGGGGTTCGCCCCGCTGAGCGGACCGATCGGCGCGCTGGCCATCGTCGTCTGGTGGGTGTTCTTCAGCAGAGCCCACTGGTCCGAGCGCGTGGGCGCGTTCTTCCTGATAGTCGCCGCGTTGGCCGCAACACCGTACATCCTCCACGAATCGGTCCGATCCGGAAACATGGGGATCCAGTTCTTCATTTATGCCCCTGCGGTCTTGAGCCTCGGCTTCGTCGCATGGGCGGTGGTCATCCGTGACCTCCCTGACCGACTTCGGCGCGCGACGATGGTCGCGACCATCTTGCTCGCGTGCGGCGGGTTTGCGCTTTTCCGGAACGACGGCCTCAGCGGCGAGGGCGCTCCGGATTTCGCCTGGCGCTGGGCCGAGACGACCGAGGAGCGGCTCCTGGCGCGAGCCGGCGACGAGCCGACGGTGCTCCCCTCGGCGCCGGCGGCAGCGGAGACGGAAGCTGCGTGGCCCGGCTTTCGCGGGCCCGATCGCGACGGCAGCGTCCGCGGCCTGCAGATCGCGACCGACTGGTCCGCGTCGCCGCCGGTCGAGCTGTGGCGCCGGCCGATCGGACCAGGCGTCTCGTCGTTCGCGGTCCGCGGCGACCTCCTCTACACGCAGGAGCAGCGCGGCGACGACGAAATCGTTGCCAGCTACCGCGTGACGACCGGCGAGCCGGTGTGGAGGCATCGCGATCCGGTCCGGTTCTGGGACTCACACGTCGGCGCCGGTCCGCGCGGGACGCCGGCATGCGGCGGCGGCCGCGTCTATACGCTCGGTGCGACGGGAATCGTGAACGCGCTCGACGCCGCCGACGGCACCGTGGTGTGGTCGCGCAACGCCGCGTCTGACTCCAACAGGAAAGTACCGGAGTTCGGCTTCACGAGCTCGCCATTGCTGGTCGACGACGTCGTCATCGTCGCCGTTGCCGGCCAGCTCCTCGCCTACAACACCGCCACCGGCGATCTTCGCTGGTCCGGCCCGAAGCACGGCGACAGTTTCAGCTCACCTCACCTGTTGACGATCGACGGGGTCGCACAGGTCCTGCTCCTAAGCGGCGCAGGGGCCACGAGCGTCGCGCCTGCCGACGGCTCGCTTATCTGGGAGTATACGTGGCCGGGCGACAGCTACTTGCAGCCGGCCTTGACCGCGGACGGCGATCTGCTGATCGGCGCGATCGAGTTGATGCCGAGCGGCATGCTCCGCCTCTCGGTGGCGCGCGGCCCCGGCGGCTGGGCCGTCGAGGAACTCTGGAGCTCCAGGGGGTTGAAACCGCATTTCAGCGACTTCGTCGTTCACAAAGGCCACGTCTACGGCTTCGACGGCAACATCCTCGCGTGCATCGGCGTCGAGAACGGCGAGCGCAAGTGGAAGGGCGGACACTACGGTCAGGGCCAGCTCGTGCTGCTGACCGACCAGGACCTGCTGCTGGTGGTGTCCGAGGGAGGGGATCTGGTTCTCGTCGCGGCCACTGCCGACGGGTTCAAGGAGCTCGCGCGGTTCCCGGCGATCGAGGGCAGGACCTGGAACCACCCGGCGCTTGTCGGCGACGTCCTGCTGGTTCGCAACGGCCAGGAGATGGCGGCGTTCCGGCTGCCGCTCGCGGGCGGATGATCTGAATTCTCGGCACGCTATGCCCACCTTCAGCCGGATCATCTACGGCGCGCGGTAACGGCGCTCGATCGGAAGCTCAACTCGTCGAACGAACGCAGCGCATCAAGGAAGACGGGGGAGTGAGGATCGAGATGGACACTCGGGCCTCAATCCCCTCCTACCTCAACCATCCCACCGTCGCGCAAGTGATTGAATCCATGGTGCCGGGGGTGGGAATCGAACCCACATGCCGCTTGCGCGGCAGGGGATTTTAAGACGAAACGGGGAGGGCAATGGAATCAGTAAGTTACTAACTCGTTGCCCTTTCCCGTTTCCGAGGGTTACGGGGAGCGACCGTATTTTACGAGGGTTATGGACACCCTGATGGACACCTGTTTCAAGGGTGGGCCATCGGTTTCGGGCAACGAAGCGGGTGGGGGTGTGAGAGCTGGCCTCACCTGAAAACTGTCGGGTCTCGCGGATCGGCGCGCGGTGCCCGGGATGGTGGTGTCGATACAGACGTCCGGGGAGCTGGCGAACTGGCAGCCGCACCTGCACGCGAGAATTGTCAACCGCAAGGGCGTGTTCACCCCGCTGACGCTGCCCCCGGCGGCGCGCTGGATGGAAAACTTCACGCCGCCGACGCAGCTTGACAGCTGACTTCGCTCAGCCGTAGCTGCGTCGGGCAATGGTCCTCAGGGCGCGGTAGCCCGCCCGCGCCCCCCGCGCCAGCAATGAAAGAGAAGAAGCCAATAGGGATGACATGTTCCCCGCGATGCGTTCAGAAACCGGGATCTGCCTGAGCAGTTCCTGCCTTACAAAAACCTGGTTGGGGAATAGCGATCTCCACAGCCCATAGCCAACCGCCCGAAGCCGCACTTTGTAGCGATCCAGTCGTAGGAAGTTTTCGAGAATTATTACGTCAGGCCGATAGCGGGCGACGTCGAGACCTTCGAGCACATCGAGCTCCCACCCCTCAACATCGACCGACAGGACGCCAATGCGGTCCACACCTGCATCTTGCAGGATGCTATCGAGCCGCCGCACCCTGACCTTGATGAAGGTCTTGCCGCAGCTGGCTGGGAGGAGCTTGGCGTAGCCCTCTTTGATCCCGAGAGAGGAGAAGCTCTCGTAGGAGACAGCGCCACCTCTGTAGGGCTCTGAGTGCGAGTTGACCACGACGAATTCGACGCTGTCGCGGTCCTCCGTCCCGCATGCGCATTCGAAAATCTCGTGGCCCAGCTCCCGGTGCATGGCGGCGAATTCGGGATTGGGCTCGATCGCGATCACCCGCCAGCCCTTCTTGCGAAACAGCGCGCTGACCGACAGGTAATCCGGCCGAGCCGCACCTACATCGACGAATACGCGTTCCGTATTTCCGTCGTCGAAGAACCTCGAGAACACCTTCCGATCAACGTCACCTTCGGCGCGGTTCATGAAACCTCCATTCCATTACATCCTATCACGCCAGCGGAGAGGCAGGCAGACCCCCCACATGTTCGCACCGGCGACCGTCAACTGTTGTGGAGCGAGTCTTCGGCGAGCTTGGGGTCCTGTGGCTGCGGACTCTGCGTGTGGGGCCACCTGCGTGAGCCTTGATGTGAAACCAGTCTGCATGGACTGATCAGCGCCAACGAATGAACTTTGATGAATCTATCGTGGTTCGCGTAATACTCCCCTTGGCTTGACGCAGGGCGCGGTGAGTCAGTTGCCGGCTCGTGGTCGCGTGGTACGAGTCGGCGAACCAGAGGCCCTTGAAGATGTGTGCCCGCTCGGACCCGGATTCGGAGAGCTCAGATGAGCACCTCGGGGTTGATCCACTTCATGGCAGGGGCCCTCGGCTTTCTGGCCCTTGCGGTGAGCTGCCTCGTGGTTGCGGTGGCGATGTTGCGGCGAGGGAACCCCTGGATGGCGTGCCTGTCCTTCTTCTCCGGGGCTTCGGTCTTGGGCGGGTTCTTCGCTCCAGCCATGATTCCCGCCTCGGGACCCGTAGCGGGCATCTGGTTCAGCGTCCTCGTCGGGTGGACCTGGCTGGCTCTCACGTCCGCGCATCTATACCGGGCGGCGCGCTAGAAGAGGGCCGCCCCAGGACTTCGCCAGATCGATCGCGATAGTCGTATAGTTGATGCCGGGGAAGGTGCGAGCGCGAAGGGACGGATGGGAATGTCGATTTCAGTACGGCCCGTTCGACTGAACGGTGAACCGTCCTGAAGGAGCGGCGCCATCATGGATAGTCCGGGTCCTGGAGCTGCCAAGGCGACCAGCCGTGAGTGGGTTGGACTCGCGGTGCTTGCCCTCCCCTGCATTCTTTACTCCATGGACCTTACGGTGCTGAATCTCGCGGTGCCGAAGCTGAGCGCGGCCCTGCGCCCCACCAACACCGAGTTGCTGTGGATCGTAGACATCTACGGGTTCGTCCTGGCCGGCGCCCTGATACCCATGGGGGTGCTCGGTGATCGAATTGGGCGCCGTCGTCTGCTGATGGTCGGCGCCGCCGCATTCGGTTGCGCGTCCGTCCTGGCCGCGTACGCCCCGAGTGTCGCGGCTCTCGTAGGGGCTCGGGCCCTCCTTGGCATGGCCGCGGCCACGCTCGCTCCTTCGACCTTGTCTCTGCTTCGCAACATGTTCCTTGACCCGAAGGAACGGACGTTCGCGATCGGAGTCTGGATCAGCAGCTTCTCGGCGGGGGGCGCCATCGGACCCCTGATCGGCGGGGCGCTGCTCCAGTTCTACTGGTGGGGCTCCGTGTTCCTGATCAACATTCCCGTCATGCTGCTGCTTCTCTCCGTGGGTCCAAGGCTGCTTCCCGAATTCCGTGATCCTCGGGCAAGCAAGCCGGACGTCCTGAGCGCAGCTCTGTGCATCGCCACGGTTCTTACGGTCATCTACGGGGTCAAACGCATCGCCGGGCATGGGGCGGATTGGATCGCCGTGGCGACGATCGTGCTGGGTCTGGCCATCGGCGCCGCCTTCGTGCGCCGGCAGCGACACCTCGCCGACCCCTTCATCGACCTCGGCCTGTTCCGGCGAGCGACGTTCAGCGTGGCACTTGGGATCAACATTCTGGGCTTCTTCATCGCGTTCGGCACCTTCCTTCTGATCGCACTCTACCTGCAGCTGGTGATCGGACTCTCGCCACTCGCAGCGGGTCTGTGGACGGCTCCCTCCGGCATGGCCTTCATCGTGGGTGCGATGCTCACGTCACGGATCGTGCGCCACCTGAAACCCGCTCATGTGATCGCGGCGGGATTCGTGATCGCCGCGCTTGGCCTGTCCCTGCTGACACAAACGGGTACGGCGCACGATCTTTCCGTGGTCGTCGCGGCGTACGCCGCGTTCTCACTGGGCCTGGCTCCGGTGTTCACGCTCGCATCCGATCTCATCTTGAGCACCGCTCCGCCTGAGCGTGCTGGAGCCGCGGCCGGGATTTCCGAGATGAGCACCGAGCTGGGAGGAGCCCTCGGCATTGCGCTGCTTGGCAGCGTGGCGACCTTCATCTATCGCCGAACGGTAGCAGGCGCGCTGGACGGCGAGCTGCCACGGAGTGTGCTTGATGCTGCGGGCGACTCGTTGGGAGGCGCTCTGGAAGCGGCGGGGGCGTTGCCGGGCGAGCTCGGCGCTGCTTTGGTCGCCGTCTCGCGGAGCGCCTTCGTTGACGCCTTCCAGGCGACCGCCCTGATTTCCGCTGCGATTGCTTTCGTGGCAGCGGCCGGAGCGGTGCGGGAATTTCGCGGAGCGTCCTGAAGGACTGGATTGACCTGGCGTTGATGCACAACGAGACCATTGCCCCGAGGAAGCAGAGATGATTGCCCGTATCTGGCATGGCTGGACGACCCCTGGCAACGCGGACAAGTATGAGTCGCTGCTCAACGAGGAGATCTTCGTCGGTATTCAGAATCGACACATTCCAGGGTTCAAGGGTATTCAACTGCTGCGGCGGGAGCTCGGCGAGGAAGTCGAGTTCGTCACGATCATGCTCTTCGATTCGCTGGATGCGGTCCGTGAGTTTGCCGGAGAGGATTACGCGGCAGCCGTTATTCCCAGGGAGGCGAGAGCGGTCCTGGCTCGCTTCGATGCGAGATCGCAGCATTATGAAATCAGGACGGAGAGAAGCAACGAGGCCACGAGGTGACGGCAATGGTCCGATGGATCTGCCAGGATTCCTGCAGAAGACGTTCGATGCCGCGATACTCGAGAGCAACGAGGGCGGTCCCACGCTCCTGCAGATCGGAGACTCGCTCCTCTGGGTGGAGGCGGGCGAGCTGCCTTCTCATGTCACACCATGGGTGGAAAGGCGACAATGGGACAAACGAGGCAGGAGAGGAACAAAGCACTGGTGCTTGAAGCCTTCGACGCGCTATTCAACAGGCGTGACTACACAGCGGCAGAGCGGTTCTGGTCGCCCGGCTACATCCAGCACAGTGCCCACATCGCACCTGGCCGCGAGGGGCTCTTCGACCTCGTCCGCAGCCTGCCGCCGACTAGCATCCGGGCGAGAAACGATCGGATCATTACCCGCTGCGCCTGCGCGCCGCCTGCTTCAGGAGCGCCCCGTAGGCCCGTTCGTCGATGTCCGACGTCGCCCTCACTTTGATGTGCCGCACGAACCTTCCCTGTCCCTCGAGGAGCTTCTTCGGGTCCTTGAGCATGGAGCCCCGGAAGAAGCCGAGCTGCACGTACGTAGGTGCCGAGTAGACGTAGGCGACGGGTTCCTTGCCCTTCACCCAGCACCCGTTGCCCCACTTCACCGACTCATCCAGCGCGGGCGCCAGGCGCTTCACGAACCTGCGCAGAGCACGGATGATGGTCCGGTTCTTCGGCCGCTGGCCGGCGAGGTACGCGTCGAAGCTGTCGTAGCGCTTCATCTTCATGACGAGGCTCCGCTGCAGGATGGTGCCGGGGCCGGGCGCGAACCCGGAGGGGCCCATGGCCCATAGGATTCTAAGACGAAACGTGAACTCCCGGACGCACAGATCGACGGGCTCCGCAGCTCAGGCCAGCAGACCGTCCACGGCCGCGTCGACGACCAAGCCGATCAGCCTGTCGCGGTCGGCCCAGGGGAAGGCAGGGCGAAGGATGAGGAGTGAGGTGATGCCGTGGACGGCCGCCCAGAGCGCCTGGCTTGCGGCATGGCCCTCCACGCGGCGGAACCGCTTGTCCTCCAGGCACCGCCGTACGAGGGATCGCAGACGCTCGGAGGCGACGTGGGGCTTGTCGGCGCTCTGCCTCGGGCGGCGCAGGAGGAACGCGAACTCGTAGACGCTCGGGTTGGCCACGCCGAACTCCACATAGGCGCGCCCAATCTTCCGCACCAGCTCGACCGGATCGCGGCCCCTGTCCGATTCGATCAGACTCCGCATGCTGTCGGCGAGCCGATCGAAGCTCTCCTCCACCAGACAGTCGAAGAGCGCCTCCTTGTCCTTGAAGTGCCGGTAGAGGTTGCTGTGCGAGCAGCCGATCCTCTCGGCGAGCTTGCGCATCGAGACCCCTTCGTAGCCGTCCCGGACGAAGGCCTCCCGGGCGGCATCGAGGATCTCCCGCCGGAGCACCTCCCGGTAGCGCTCGCGGGGGGTGGAAAGTTTCGCTTGACCACTCATGACCGACGGTTATAATACTGACCACCGGTCAGAAGCGCAAGCCCCATGGGAGGTGTTCGATGCTCCACCACCGTGCTCGCGTGATCCCGTCATCCGGCCTCGTCCTCTTACTCTTCGCCACCGGTTGTCTCTCCGCCGCCGGCGATGACACAGTCGTCCAGCAGGACCGTGTCATTGCCGGCGGCCCCAACGACTCCCTGGAGGTCCGCCACATCGTCCTGCGAGGGACCAACGAGCAGATCGGACGCGCGCTGGCCGAGATCGCCAAGGAGCGCTACGGCGTCCGGCCCAATCCCGCCATGGATCCCCTGCAGATGCGCGCTCAGCGCCGTTACCTCGAGCGCAATTACCCCATCCTCCTCGACCGCATGCGCGGCGTCGCGGCGGCGTACGGCAGATCGATCGAGGAGGACGGCTGGGACTTCACGACGCTCATGTTCACCGACCTGCGAGCCGGCTGCTCCGTCGCGCACCTGCCGCCGTCGTCGACTGCGAACGGCAAGAGCGTGGTGAGCCGCGACTACGACTTCACGACCGGCGCCCTCAACTTCGGGTTCCTCGAGGAGGGGATGCTGCATCCGACCGCCCGCCCCTACCTGCTCGAGCTTCACCCCGATCGTGGGTACGCCTCCATCGCGATGGTCGCCTATGACCTCCTGAGCGGCGTGCTCGACGGCATCAACTCCGAAGGTCTTACCGTCACTCTGGCCTTGGACGACACGCTCGTTTCCAGCAACGCCACGGAGCCGACACGGGGCCCGGCCGTGGGCCTCCACGAGGTGCAGACGCTCCGCCTGCTCCTCGACACGTGCGCCACGGTGGAGGAGGCGAAGCAGACGCTGATGGCGACCAAGCAGTACTACCAGTACGTCCCCGTCCACTACCTGATCGCGGACCGCAGCGGCAAGGCCTTTGTCTGGGAATACTCCGAGTTTCACAACAAGGAGTACGTCATGGAGAGCCCGGGGCAGCCTCTGGTCATGACGAACTTCACGCTCCACAAGCAGCTCGAGGACGGCAAGCCCCCTTCGGCGGAAAAGGCGAGAGGCGTCTGCAAGCGCTACGCGTACCTGAGCGAGAAGCTCGCGGCCGGGAACCTCGACGACAAGGTCATCCGCGGTTTCCACCAGAACGTGGATGCGCAGATGTCGCAGGCGGCCGACCCATCCAGCCCTCCGGAGCGCACCTTCTGGCACGCCTTCTACTATCCGGAGGAGCGCCGGGTGCGCCTGAGCTACTACCTCAAGGACGAGCCGTTCCCCGGAAACGAGCGCTTCGTACGCCCGGTCCGAACCGACTACCTGGATTTCCGGCTTGAGCCGACGGAGAGTGTGCCGGCGAAGGCGGAGACACGCTCGGGATCGGCAGCGCCCCCCGCCGCATCGCCGGCCCGCCCGGCACCCTTGGACGCGCAGGCGGCCGTCGAGGGGGCCGGCGTCGCGTCAGCCATCGAGGCCGCAGGTGGCGGCGTCGAGCTTAAGGGAAAGCGGGTCGTCGGCGTGAGCCTCGACAAGGCGACCAGGCTCGAGACCGTCATCCCGCTGCTCGGCCAGCTCTCCGACCTCGAATCGTTGAGCCTCGGAAACCCCTCCTTGACCGATGCCGATGTTCGCGCTCTCGAGGGGCTGCCCAAGCTCCGTACTCTCGGCTTCATGGGAGCGCCCATCGGTGACGCGGCGCTCGAGGTCATGAAGACCTTGCCTTCTCTGCGCCAACTGAACATCATCGGCACGAAGGTGACGGACGCCGGTCTCGTGCACCTGCAGGGCCTCACCGCGCTCGAATACCTCGGCCTCAAGGGCACCGCCATCACCGACGCCGGCCTCGCGCATCTCAAGAACCTCACCGGCCTCAACACCCTCAACCTCGCCGACACCAGAATCACCGGCGTCGGCCTCGTGCACCTCGCCGGCATGAGGCGCCTGGAGGGCGTGAACCTGTCGAACAACAATGTGACCGACGCCGGTCTCGGACACCTGGGTCGAATGCCCGGCCTCGGCGGCCTCAACCTTGCAGGGACGAAGGTGACGGATGCCGGCCTCGTCCACCTGAAGCAGCTCCCGAAGCTGACCAAGCTCAACGTGACGGGGACCGCGGTCACGGAGCAAGGCGTGAAGGACGCGAAGAAGTTCCTGCCCTTCTGGTGCACGGTGACGCGGTAGGCCAGCAAGGTCGAGGCCGACATCAGCTTCTGAGCTCCGTAGTCCAGTTGAGGACTACGGCGCGGGAGGCGGCCGTTCCATGCACTCAGCTTGGGGGGCGCGTGTCAACTCCGAAGCCTGAGGCGTGGACTCCAATTCGTAGGCAGGCCGCCGCCTGGGGCATCCGCATTTACCCGTTGTCTCCTCGCCCGCCGCGCGGTACGATACGGGACAGCTTGGAGTAGGCATGGGGCGTTTCCACCGCGTGCTGCTCGTCTCGGTGGTGTTCACCGTGGCGGCCCGGCTCGCCTCGGCCGCATGTCCCCCCTTCGATCCCCCCTCGACCGTTGCCGTCGGCGATCATCCCAGTGATCTGGCCGCCGGGGACGTCAACGGCGACGGCTTCCCCGACCTGGTGGTCGCGAACGCGGATTCGGACAACGTGACCGTCCTTCTAGGCGACGGCGCGGGTTCGTTTACTGTGGGGCCTTGGACTCCCGTCCTCGACGCCCCCCGAGCCGTCGTCCTCACGGACTTCAACGGTGACTCCCGGCTCGACCTCGCGGTCATCGGGGCCCGCGTGAACGATGTGAATTGTCAGACCTTCCTCGGCAATGGCAACGGCACGTTCACCTTGACCCAGAGTCTCGAGAGGAGCGTAGCCCTGGACATGGTGACCGGGGACTTCAACGGCGACGGCCACGTCGATATCGCAATCCTCGACTTCAATTCCGCGCCTCCCGACCCGCCGACCGGCGGATACGCGGTGATCTACCTGGGCAACGGCGACGGGACTGTCCGTTTCCGTGGACTGTATGCGACACCCTTGTTCGGCTTGATCGTCACGAGCGACTTCAACGGGGATGGACACCCGGACCTCGCGGTGCGGTCGTCAGGACGGGTAACCGTTCTCCTCGGCGTGGGCGACGGGTCGTTCAGCACGATGACGGCTTATGTGGCTGCCGGGGACGGCGACGTCGCGGCTGGCGACCTCGACGGCGACGGGCGCATCGACCTCGTCGCGGCGGATCTGGCATCGGACGGCGTGTCGGTCCTTCTTGGAGTTGGGAACGGCGCGTTCGGCGCCGAGACCCGCTACCCGTCTGGGGACGGTCCTTCGGGGATCGCGGTGGTCGATCTCTTCGGCCGCGGCGTGCCGGACATCCTGACCGTGGATCGGAATGGCGATACCGTCTCGCTGCTGGGGAGCCACGGCGACGGTTCCGTGGGACCGCCCACGGAGTTTGCGGTCGGAGACTTCCCGGTGGCGATCTCGGTCGCGGACTTCGACCTGGACGGCCGCCTTGACGTCGCCGTCGCGAACTACAACGCCGACACCGTGTCGGTCCTGCTCGGCAAGAGAGCCGACCGGCCGTGGATCGGGTTCGAGACGCCGGAGACGATCGTGTGGCAAGCGGTCCCCGGCGCCGTCGCCTACAACGTGTATCGCGGAGCGCTCGCTGACCTCGTGGACCCGAACGCGGACGGGCTACCGGACGGGGGCTACGGCGCCTGCTTCGACGATCACGATCCCGATCTGTCCGACACGTCGCTCGTCGATGCGGAGACGCCTTCCGCGGGCGCAGGCTTCTTCTACGTCGCGAGCGTCGTCGGATCGAGCGGCGATCAGGGGATCGGCCTGACGAGCGCGTGCCTCCCTCGGGCACCGTCTTCCGTTTGTCCCTAGACGGTTGAACCGGCGCCACCAAGCAGCCATCGAAATCATGGGCGCTGATCTGGTGTGGTGAATATCACCGAAATTGAGTGCGACGTTTTTGCCGGAGGGCGTTATAGGCCGCGAGCCAGCGGAAGAACGCCAAATGGTGCCGGGGCTGGGACTCGAACCCAGATGAGCCAAAGGCCCAGGGGATTTTAAGATGTCAGCCTGCCCCGGACGCATAGATCTCCATCAGACCTGATCGTAGCCCATCCCTCTATCGGCGCGTACTTCTGAACGTCTCCAGTCTGCATGAAGTTCGATTCGTTGTCGGTCAGCGCGATGGAACCCGACAAGTTGGTTACAAGCTGCCGGAGCCCCTCCCGATCTTCCGGGGGAGCCCCCGCCGGGGATTTCTTATCCTTAACCTCGCGTCAGAACAGAAAGAGAGACGCAGCCGTCGGACGGCTTTTTCATTAGTCGCCGGAACCGGCCCAAATATAGGGCGGTTGCCATTGGCCCAACCACCCGAGGGAGGCTCCGCTCCCACCGGTTTTCTGCATGACACCCTGCCTCCGGGCCGTGTTAGAGGATCAGCGTGAGCGCACGCAGGCCCTGGAGCGCGAGATTGGCCAGATCTGGTGAAGTGCCAGTCAGGATTCGATGACCGCTTTGACGCGCTTCTCTCTGATCGCTTTCACGAACGCCTTGTGATCGCGCTCGGCCTGATCGGCATAGTCGCCCGCAAAGTCGCAGATCGCCTCGTCAAAGGTGCGGCCGGAACCCATGTAGCCCGAGATCATGGCGGCGTCGCCCGAGCGCGCATGGGCTTGGGCCAGCGCCCACGCGCACGCGTCCGCATATTGTCGCAATAGTTGGGCGTCCATGCTCTCAACGTCAGCCGAGATCTTCATGTCGCGGAGCTGGCGCACGTAGAAGTGGCGCCCGAGGTGTCCCTGCGTCCACCCCAGGAAGATGTCGCTCGCCGCTTGCATCAGACGCTGGCCGACGACGACGCGCTGGCCGTGGTTGCCGTGAAGACTCCTCCCGGCATGAGGCTCAAGCACGGACGCGTTCGCCTGCTTGATCTGCAGGAACAGCGGGTCGTCATCGGCGGCCATGTAGAGCGCGACCAGGCACGCGGTACCGACGCTGCCCACGCCGACGACCTTCAGCGCCATGTCGCAAAGATGAAAGCGGTCGAAGAGCACGCGGATCTGCTCGGGCAGAGATTCGCGGTAGAACGCCCACGCTGCCTTGATTTCCTTGCTGCCCTCGTATTTCTTGAGCAGGGGGTGGTGGAAGATGAGCGGCGGGTTGTCCTTGATGCGCGGAGTGGAGCCATCGTACTCGGCCAGCTTTGGGAAATCGTGCTCGGCGGCAGTGCGCGCGCGCGCCTTCTCCAGTGTTGTCTCCATACGCGCGCGCTCCTTTTCGTCCGGCACCGAATCGACCAGGCGCTGGATGTCGATTCTGTCGTACCAGATGTCCAGCGCCTTCATGAAGGAATACTCCGCAATGTGTTCCCGGTACGAGCGCACCGCGGCGCGGGCGGCGCGCGCCGACTCGGTCTGCTTGAGCTGGATGTGGCGCCCGGCCAGGACCACGCTGGCGGTCAAGCGCTTGAGGTCCCATTCCCATGGAGCAGGAAGCGTTTCGTCCAGGTCATTGACGTCGAAGATCACGCCGCGCTCGGGCGTGGCAAAGACGCCGAAGTTCGAGAGGTGGGCGTCACCGCAGGCCTGCACCCTGAGGCCGGAGCTTGGGGTGTGAGCCAGGTCGGCGGCCATGATCGCGGCGGACCCGCGATAAAAGGCGAAGGGCGACCGAGACATCCGACCGTGGCGAATCGGCAGAAGCTCCTGCAGCCTGCCCTCGTTCGCCGCGAGGACAATCTCGACCGGATCACGCCGGTCCTTGGGCGGCTTCCATCCGCTATGCTCCTCGCGGGGCACAGAGTCGCGCAGCGCCCTGCCCTCAGCCCGGCGCTCGGCCCGAGGGCGAAGCGGCGCCACGCTGGGCGCCTTGGAGTCACGATTCGTCCCAACGGCTCGGAGCCGCTCCTTCGCCTGGGTCTTCATGCCTTGCCTCCCGGCTGCGTCGGCTCTGAGTGACGACGGAATCTTCCGGCTTGCTGGCCACTGCCGGTGGCGACGGTCTCAACTCCACGAGCACCCGACGCCCGGGGGGTAGTCGACACAATGGCCGGTCGTTTCACCCGTTTTCCCTCAACGGAGCTTAGTGGACGGCAACCCCAATTGCACGGCTGGGCGGGCGGTGTCAACCAAGGCCGGGCGACCACCGTCGCGCCCTGGACTTCCTCGCACTCAGCGAGGCCCTGATGCGGGACTTCAAGCACCAGAGGAGGATCCCCGTGAGGTTCGTGCTCGTCTCGGCCATCGCTGTTCTGGCTGCCGCGATGAATGCCTTTGCCCGTGTGGGCCCGCCGGGCCTGGAGCCGGCGGGAAAGCATTACCAGGCCGCACGAGGAGCCATCACGAAGGGCGACAAGGACGAGGCAATCCTCGAGCTGAGGCCCGCGCTGCAGGACAATTCTCTCGATGCCTCGTCGCACCACCTGCTGGGCTGCCTGCTGGCGCAGCAGGGTGAGGAAGAGCAGTCCATCGGTGGCGTTTCACCACGCGCAGGCCATCGATCCCACCCCATCCGGAGGTGCTCCCTTCCGCGCCCGCCGGCAGGTGACACCGCCGCTCTCCAAGGGCATCGGGGCCCGCACGGTCCTCCTTTCGCAAGTCTGAAGGACCAAGGCAGATGGACACTTGGCCCTCCAACCTCGACGATCCCACCATCGCGCAACTCATTGATCACATGGTGCCGGGGCTGGGACTCGAACCCAGATGGCCTTGCGGCGGGAGATTTTAAGGCGAAACGGGAAGGGCAATGAAATCAGTAAGTTACTAACTCGTTGCCCTCTCCCGTTTACGAGGGTTACGGGGAGCGACCGCATTTTACGAGGGTTATGGACACCCAGATGGACACCTGAGCCGGCCATGGCTGGTCTCGGACCGACCTGGTCGTCATGCGTCATCTCTATGATCTCGAGCGCGTCCCGTGGCATGAACTCCCAGGCTCCGGTTGATGTCGCGCCCCTCTGTAAGGGGCCGGCCCCGACAGCGACTAACGAGATGGACGAAGCGGACATGAAGCCAGCGGGCGAGGAACAAGAGTTCCTGGAGGTCCTGAACCGCTACCAGCCCGTCCTCCGGCGTGTATCCCGGATGTACGCGGACAGTCCCGAGGAGCGTGAAGACCTGCTTCAGGAGACGATCTACCAGCTGTGGAGAAGCTATCCGACGTTTCGGGGTGAATCCTCGCACGGCACGTGGGTCTACCGCGTGGCGCTCAACACGGCCATCAGCGCCCTGCGACGAAGGGTGAAGCGGCCCAAGGAGGTGCCACTCGAAGCGGCGGCCCAACTTGGGACACCGCCTGGCCCATGGGGCTCCGAATCCGAGAGGGTCCGCCTGTTGTACGGGATGATCCAGAAGCTGAATCCGGTGGACCGCGCGCTGGCGCTGCTCTACCTGGAGGATCTGAGCTACAAGGAGCTGTCGAGCATTCTCGGGATCTCGGAGAGCAACATCGGCGTGAAGCTGAACCGGCTGAAGGCCAAGCTCCAGAGCTTCGCGAAGGAGCTGCGATGACCGACCTGGACGCACTGAAAAGGATTTGGCGGGAGTCAACCTGCCCTCCCGACTTGGATCCCCTCGGTAAGGAGGAGCTCATGGCGATGATTCAAACCCGAGCGGCCGACATCAAGCAAAGGACGATGGACCGAGTGCGGGTGGAGAGCTACAACTATCTTGCCCTTGTGCTGATCCCAGCCCTGCTGCTGCTTTTCAGCCAGGGCCAGACCATGCGGGCGCTTCTCGGAGTCGTCGGCCTGCTCGCGGCGCTCGGGCCGATCCTCGCAGCGCTCGCGTACAAGGAATACCGGCTCAGCAGCCTTCCCCTGGGTGGCACGTTGAAGGGATCGCTGGAATCAATGCTCGCGGCTGTCGACTCTACCTCGAGCCTCTACATGACCACGTACATGCTCTGCGTGACCCTCGCGGTCGCGGTGGGCGAAGGGATTCTCGCCTGGCGCTACGGCGTGCACTGGATCCCGATGATCGCACTCGTCGCCGGCATCGCCTTCGTGGTCTGGGCTTATCGCAGCGGCCAGGGTTACCTTCGCGGGATGTTCGGATCGATTCGGCGGGAGTTGGCCGACTGCCTGCGAGAGCTCGAACAAGCCTAGAGGAGGGGCTGGCATTGGAAAAAGTGACCATTCGCTATTGCTTCGTCTGACCCATCAAACAATCGATGGCGGCCAGTCTGGCTGCCCGGCTCAGAAACGAATGCGCCGCACAAGTGGAGACCATCCGGGGAGGGTTGGGAGAGTTCACCGTCCTCGTGGGCGACGAAGAGGTGGTGAGCACAAGCCGCCTCTGGTACCCCGACCTCGCCGAGACATTCCGGGCGGTTCAGACGCGCGTCCGGAATGAGCGCTGAAGGCATGCAGCCCGTAGGACGATGGCGCTGAACTGCGAGATAGCTGGTCCGGCGTGACGACGGCGGATTCGTCGGGCATGTTGAAGGACCTCAACCATCCCACCTGCACGGAACTCTCTGAAAACATGGTGCCGGGGGCGGGATTCGAACCCGCAAGAGCCTTCCGGCTCCGGAGATTTTAAGACATCGGACGGCCCTGGCCTGAGCGATCCCCATCGTCCTGAACGGACCCCATTCCATTACCCTTGCGACTTTCCGCACGTTCCTGATCGGGTCGAAGACCGATTAGTGGTCGGTCAGCCCGATGGGACCCGACAAGTTGCGTACAAGTGGGCGATCTTCCGGTTCCCACCTTCGGTGCTGATGGAAACCAACCGTGACGGACAGCATCGTGGACTTCGCCTTCATCGATCCACTATATTCCGCGCATGAAGTTCCTGCCTCGATCGGCTTCGGCGATGGTGGCTCTTGCCGCGGTCCTTCTTCCCTGGGCGACGGGCGTTGTTGTTGTGGCGCATCTTGCCAGCGAAGGGCACCATCATGCGAAACCGATCGTCCATGACGCCGAGGGCGTCAAGCTGGTCGTGCACGGACATCGCCATGGATCGGGCACTCCGCTGCATGAGCACACGGTCGTGATCGCGAAGCCAGCGACACTCACCGCAAAGCACTGTCTCATTCTGACCCCGGTGGGACTGCTTTCACCCGCGACCGGGTCCTCGAACCCCACCACAGGATCGTTCGCCGCGCCCGCGGACGTCGCGCACGGCCCACCTCACATACCCAAGGCCTCACTGATTCTCCGGATCTGATCATCCCGCTGACGTGACAGCTGTGCGCGGGGTCGCGGAGCCGTCTGTTGACGCGGCCTGTCCGACGATGGATCACGGAGGATCGTCATGGATCGACCACTTATCGCGGTCGTTGTGCTGTTCTTGGTCGCATCGGCCGCTCTTGCCCAGGAAGTCACCGAGGAGAAGTTCCTCTCGGCGCTCGACGAGGGGCACGTCGGCGTCCGTTCACTCACGGACGGCATCGCCCGGGCCGAGGGGGCTCGCGTGCGAGCGGGCACGCTCGCGAACCCGCGCTTCGACTTCTGGCGCGAGGACCCCGAGGACAATCCCCGGGTGACGAACTGGGCGCTTGCCTGGACGCCGCCCTTCGACGGGCGCTACGGCCTCGGGAAGCGGGTCGCCGAAGCGGGCGTGGCCGCAGCGCGCCAGCGCTTCGAGGTGGATCGCGCCGCGCTCCGGAGGGAGTTCCGGCAGGCATTCGCGAGGTGGAGCCTCGGGCTCGAGAGCCGGGAGATTCTTCAGCAGCAGCTCAATGTCGTGACCGGCCTGGCCGAGCAGGCGCGCCATCGTGCGCGAGTTGGCGAGGAGTCGGGCCTTGCGGCGCGCCGTTTGACCCTCGCGGAGGGTGAGGTCCGCATGGCGCTCGGCAGCGCCGACGCCGAATATGTCCGGGCCGCCGCGACAGCGAGGGCCCTGCGACAGGACCTTCCGGCGGAGACATGGCCCGCGCCGGCGGCGCTTCCCGTCCCTCCGGCGGCGCTCGACCCTGGCGGCGCGTCGCTGGTGAGCGCCCTCGAGCAGGAAAAAGTTCAGGCCGAGTACGAAGCTCGCAGGCTCGGCCGATTTGTCGCCTTCCCCACGATCGTGCTCGGCTGGCAAACGATCGATGACCGCAACGCCAGCGACGGAGGGCCGATCCTCGCGGCCGGTTGGCCCGTCCCGCTTTTCGACCGTGACCAGGGATCCCGACTTGAAGCGGAACGACTGAAGGACATCGCGGCGGACCGCCTGAGCTTCGCGCAGGCGCGGGTCGCGGCGGAGGTCGAAGGTGGTCTCGATGCCTACCGGACGCTCCTCGCCGCGGCTCGCGACGCCCGCGAGGTCGCCGATGGCGCCGACCAGGTCATCGAGGCCGCAACAGCGGCATTCCGCGCGGGGGAATCTGGTCTGACCGATCTGCTTGACACCCTGCGCTCGGCGTTTGCCGCGCGTCTGCGGGCCATCGATGCACGAGGGCAGGCCCTGGAAGCGCACCGCGAGCTGGAGGCCGTGCTGGGACGACCGCTGACGGAGGGTCAAGGCCGATGATGCGCGCACGGCTGCTCGTCACGACGTTCGTCCTGCTGGGCGCCCTCGGGTGCGTTCAGGAGAAGTCCCCAGACAAGCTTGCTTCGGAGCCCGTCGATAGCTGGGCAGTCACAGCATGGGGAGAACGCTACGAGGTGTTTGCCGAGTGCGGCCCGCTGATCGCCGGAACGTCCGCCACCTGCAACGCGCACGTCACCGTCCTGCAGGGCTTCACCCCGCTGACGGCAGGCTCGGTGAGCGTGGTTCTCGGAGGTTCGGGCTCTGACCTGGTGTTCCGGCAGGATCACCCGAAGCGAGACGGGATCTACCCCGCCGAGGTCCGCCCGCCGTTGGAAGGGACCTTTGATCTGAGTTTTCAGGTGGATGGTCCCGCGGGTCGAGAGGAGATCGCCGCGGGTCGCGTGAGTGTCGGCAGCGCAGAGTCGCCCGGTGGGACGCTCGCGGCCCAGGAAGCCGCTCCCGATGCCATTTCATTCCTCAAGGAACAGCAATGGCGAACGGCCTTCGCGACGGCTCAGGTCTCGGAGGGCACGCTCAATGAGAGCGTCGCCGGCCCGGGGCGCGTGACCCCACCGGCG
Source organism: Candidatus Polarisedimenticolia bacterium (assembly GCA_050747525.1). Lineage (GTDB taxonomy): Bacteria > Acidobacteriota > Polarisedimenticolia > JACPZX01 > DASXTC01 > JBOGOC01. The sequence goes on from JBOGOC010000097.1 coordinate 113,955, forward strand.
GGAGGGGAGGTGACTCTGACGGCAACCTTCGATGCAACCGTGGCTCCGGAGCCGTGGCCGTATGCCGGCCTCGATGTGGAGAAGCGGAAAGTCCTGTTCCGGCTCCTGCCCAGGGTAGGGGAACGCAGTCTTCCGGAGTTGCGAGCTGAGGCGACGTCGCTGGCAGCCGACGTCGAAGCCGCGAAGCGCCGGGTGGAACGGCTCACCGAACTGCTCCGAGTCGAGGCGACGAGCGCGGCAGAGCTCGAGCGCGCCCAGGCCACCCTCGCGGGCCTCGAAGCCCGCCTGCAGTCGGCTCGACAGGGGATGGGTGCGGCAGGTGATCCGGGCGGCTCTTCAGCCGGCACCGCCATCGCGGTCACGGCCCCGTGGTCGGGCCGCGTAGCCGAGGTATCCGTATCGCCCGGCCAGACCGTGACCGCGGGCACCCCCCTGGCGCGAGTGGTGAAGCTGCGACCGCTCTGGATCGTCCTCTCCCTGCGTCCGGTGGATGCGGCGCGCGTCCAAGGCAGCCCGTCAGGGTTGTTGCTTCGCCGTCCCGGGTCGACCGAAGTCATGAACGTCGGAGCGGAGGAGGTGCGCATCGTCTCACAGTCGCCGGAGGTGGATCCGCAGACGGCCTCCATCAGCCTCATCCTCGAAGTCAACCGCAGCGCTTCGGACCTGGCGATTGGAAGCGGAGTCGAGGCGGAACTGCTCCTCGAGGGGGAGAGGGAGGGGATCGTCATCCCGGTCTCCGCCTTGATCGACGATTCGGGCGTGAGCGTCGCCTACGTGCAGATCGAAGGGGAGAGCTTCGCCCGCAGGGAGGTGCGCGTCCTCGTACGGCAGGGCGAACGGGCTCTCGTCGATGGTCTCGGGGTGGGTGAACGGCTCGTCACCGTGGGTGGCGGCGCCATACGGCGCAGCTCTCTTCTCTCCTCGGGTGCCCCCGAGGGGCACGTCCACTGAGCCGGCCATGCTGAACGCAATCATCCAGGGCTCGTTGCGCCATCGCTGGGCGGTCCTCGTGACCGCCGCGGCGTTCATGGTGGCCGGGACGCTGATCGCGTTGCGGCTGCCCGTGGAGGTCTTCCCGGATCTCTCGGCGCCGACCGTCACGGTCATCACCGAGGCCAAGGGCCTGGCCCCCGAGGAAGTCGAGCTGCTGGTGACCTTCCCGGTCGAGTCGGCCCTGAACGGGGCTTCCGGCGTGCGCCGCATCCGGTCGGTGTCGGGGCCCGGCATCGCCGTGGTGTGGGTCGAGTTCGAGTGGGGCGAGGAGATCTATCGCGCGCGCCAGGTGGTGGCCGAGCGCCTCCAGGTGGTGGTCTTGCCGGCGGGTGTCGAGCGCCCGACTCTCGGGCCGATCAGCTCGATCATGGGCGAGATCACCTTCATCGCGCTGACGTCGGATCGTGTGCCGCCGATGGAGCTGCGACGGCTGTCCGAGACGGTGGTTCGCCGCAGCCTCCTGGCGCTGCCGGGGATTTCCCAGGTGGTCCCGATCGGCGGAGAAGTCCGCGAGTATCTCGTCGAGCTCGACCCGGCGGCCAGCGCCCAGGCGAGCCTGTCCGTCCAGGAGGTCGTTGACGCCCTGCAGAAATCGAGTGCCGCTCCGGCGGCAGGCTTCCACGTCGACGGCGGGGAAGAGTATCTCGTCCGAGGCCTCGGCCGCGCCCATTCCGCGGATGACCTCGCCGCCACAGTGCTGCGCGAGCGCAACGGCATTCCTCTGCGTCTGGGACAGGTCGCCGCCGTCCGCGAGGCACCCGAGCCGGCCCGAGGAACCGCCTCCTACCGCGCGCATCCGGCCGTCATTCTCAGCATCCAGAAGCAGCCGGGCGCCAACACGCTGGAGCTCACAAGCCGGATGGACCGTGTCCTCGTCGATCTGCAGGGGACCCTTCCGCCGGGCGTCGTCATCGAAAAGGAGAACTTCAGGCAGGCCGACTTCATCGAGATCGCGATCCACAACGTCTCGGTCGCGCTGCGCGACGGCGCCGTGCTGGTGCTGATCGTGCTGTTCCTGTTTCTCGGCAACCTCCGGACGACGCTCATCTCGGCGGTCGCCATTCCGATCTCGCTCGTGGCGGGCGTCATCGTGATATCGCTGTTCGGGGGCACCTTGAACACCATGACGCTGGGCGGCTTCACGATCGCCATCGGCGCCCTCGTAGACGACGCGATCATTGACGTGGAGAACGTGCTGCGGCGCCTGCGGGAGAATCGGCGGAAGCCGGAGGCCGAACGGCGGCCAGGGCCCGAAGTCGTGTTCCGCGCCTCCTCGGAAGTTCGCGGCGCGATTCTGTTCGCCACGCTTGTCATAGCGCTCGTGTTCGTCCCGCTTCTCTCCCTGCCCGGTCTCGAAGGGCGCCTGCTGCGCCCTCTCGGGACCGCCTACCTTGCCTCGCTCGCCGGCTCGATCATCGTCGCCCTCACAGTCACCCCCGTCCTCTGTCTGTTGCTCCTGCAGCGCAGCTCCCTGCTCGAGTCGCAGGAGCCCTGGCTCCTGCGGCAATGCAAGAGCGCCTACGACCGCACGCTGGTTGTGTGTCTCGATCGGACCGCTCTTGTCATCGGGGGCGCGGCGGTCTTCCTTCTGGCCGCACTCGCGACCGTGCCTTTCCTCGGCCATTCGTTCCTGCCGCCCTTCAACGAAGGCAGTCTGACGATCGCTCTCGTGAGCCCGCTCGGCACGCCCCTGGCCGATGGGGATGCGCTTGGCCGGGACGTGGAGAAAACGCTTCTCGCGTTTCCCGAGGTGGTCTCCACGAGCCGGCGGACGGGGCGCGCCGAGAAGGACGAACACGTCCAGGGCGTAAACGCCTCCGAGATGGAGGTCGTGCTCCGGCCCGGGCGGCCGAAGGCCGAGCTGCTGGCCGAGATGCGCAAGACGGTCGCGACTATTCCGGGCGTGAACGTGAGTTTCGGCCAGCCGATCAGCCATCGGATCGACCACATGATCTCCGGCAGCAAGACAAACCTCGCGATAAAAATATTCGGCCCCGAGCTTGCCCAGCTGCGCGGCCTGTCCTCAAGTGCAGAGCGAGTGCTTCGTGAGGTTCCGGGACTCGTAGACCTGTCCAACCAGGAACAGGCGTCGGTCCCGCAGATCCTCATCGACTTCGATCGTCAGGCCATGGCGCGTCAGGGCCTGACCCCCGCCGACCTGGCACAGTCCGTCGAGGCACTCTTCCAGGGAACGCTAGCCGGCGAGATGGTGGAGGGAGGCCTCACCTCCCGGATCGTCGTGCGCTACCCCGAGAGGCTGCGATCCCGGCGGGATCAGATGGCGGCCCTCCCCGTGACGACACCGGATGGTGGTCTGATTCGCCTCGGCGATGTGGCGCGCGTCCGGTTCGACCTGGGTCCGGGCCTCATCCGGCGCGAGAGCGTGCAGCGCGTCGCCATGTTGACGGCCAACGTCACCGGCAGCGACCTCACGGGTGTCGTGGAGCGGGCGCGCGCGGCGCTGGCTGCGAAGCTCGCTCTGCCCGAAGGCTACCGGATAGTGTTCGGAGGGCAGTTCGAGGAAGCGGCGCGCAGCGTGCAGAACCTCGGCTTCCTGTCGGGTGGGCTCCTGCTGGCCATGTACGGCCTGCTCTTCCTGGCGTTCCGCAGTCACCGCCACACGATGATTGTCCTGGTGAACTTGCCTCTTGCGCTCATCGGCGGGTTGGCGGCCGTGGCTCTGGGCGGCCAGGGTCTGAGCGTCGCCTCGCTCGTGGGCTTCATCACCCTCTTCGGGATCGCCACGCGCAACGGTGTGCTGCTCGCCAGTCACTACGGGCACTTGATGCGCGACGAAGGTCTGGCTCTCAGAGAAGCGGTTGTCCGCGGATCACGAGAGCGGCTCGCGCCGGTGCTGATGACCGCGCTGACGGCGGGGCTTGCGCTGATCCCCCTCGTGCTTGCCGGAGACAAACCTGGCAATGAGATCCAGAGCCCGATGGCCGAGGTGATCCTCGGGGGACTTCTCAGCTCGACATTTCTCAACCTCGTCGTGGTGCCGGTGCTCTTCTGCCGTTGGGGGGAGTCGCGGGCGTTGAAGCCAGGTGTTCGGCCTCCGCAGCCTGAGATCTGAAACAGCTCCACTCATGATAACTTCGTTGCCATCGAGTTTGACGTGACACCCCCCGGTGCGAGGCCGCGTTCTCCAGAAGAGGGAGTCCATGAAACGACGTGATGCATTTGGCGTGATCACGATGGGGGCCATGGGCGTCGCGGTGTCGTTAGAAGGAGTTGCCATGGCACAACAACCGACAAGCCCCCCTCCAGGTTCCGCGTCGCCGGCGTCGACCGGCGTGATCCCCGGGCAGCACGCGGTGAAGCCACTTCCATTCGTGGCCAAGAACCTTCGCGGGCTGTCAGAGAGACTGATCGTTTCGCACCACGACAACAACTACGCCGGTGCGGTGAAGAACCTCAACAAGGTCGAAGAAGAGCTGTCGAGGGTCACCGCGGACACGCCCGGATTCATCGTCGGCGGTCTCAAGGAACGGGAACTGACTTTCACCAATTCGATGATCCTGCACGAGCTGTACTTCGGCAATCTAGGCGGCGACGGCCGGGCCGTGGGATCGATCCTGAAGGATCTGGCCAGCGCGAACGGATCCTTCGCGCGCTGGGAAGAAATGTTCCGGGCCACCGGAATGAGTCTTTCCGGAGGCAGCGGCTGGACCATACTCGACTTCAATCTCCACACCGGAGACCTGCGCACCTACTGGTCCGGCAATCATAGCCAGGCTCTCGCCTCGGGATGTCCGTTGCTCGTCATGGATATGTACGAGCACGCCTACCAGATGGATTACGGAGCCGCGGCGGCAAAATACGTCGACGCGTTTTTCGAGAACATCCAATGGGATGAGGTGAACCGGAGACTGGAGCGCGCGCAGAAAGCCGCCGCAGTGCTCCGCGCCTGACAGGCTTCGCGGCGGGGAGGTTAGTCATGAAGTGGGTCACGCGCGAGGGTGCAAAGACGGACCGCGTGGCCTGTCCGTGGCTCATCACCCGGTTTATCGACGCGGACCATGTGCTCTCCGCTGAGCTGCGGCTCCAGTTCCCGCTGTACGACGCCCTCTATGCCTACTGTCGTGACGATTCACCCTGAGGAACAAACGAGGACATGAGCCACGCAGGCCTCCGCCCCACCCTCCTGGTGCTGGTCGCGGCTGCCCTGTTCGGCTCAGCCACTCCACTGGCGAAGGCGCTTCTCGAGTCGCTGGGTCCGTTCCCGCTCGCCGGATTGCTCTATTTCGGCGCCGCTGCGGCCGTCTGGCCCACCGTTGTGCGAGACGGGCTGCCTGACCGGCGGCACCTCTCGCGCAATGCCCTGCGCCTGACCGGCATCCTGCTGTTCGGCGGAGTGCTGGCGCCCGTGCTGCTCCTCTGGGGTCTCACGCTCGCCGCCGCGGCCTCCGTCGCCCTGTGGCTCACGCTGGAGACGCTGATCACCGTTCTGCTGGCATGGTTCTTCTTCAACGAACACATCCATCGGCGCGTGTGGCTCAGCGTCCTGTTGATCCTCGCGGCAAGCGTGCTGCTCGTCTGGCCGGCGGGATTCGACGCCGGGCAGGCTGCGCTCCTGGTTGCCCTCGCGTGTTGCTGCTGGGGTCTGGACAATAACCTGACCGCGCTCATCGACGGGCTGACACCGGCCCAGACGACCCTGGTCAAGGGCCTGGCCGCCGGCACGATCAACCTCTTCCTGGGCAGCCTCACAGGCCTGGGGCGACCGCGCGGGCATATCGTTGCTGCAGCCCTCGTTCTCGGGGCTTTGTGCTACGGCCTGTCGCTGGTCCTTTACATCGGCGGGGCGCAACAGCTCGGCTCGGCGAGGGTTCAGCTCATCTTCTCGACGGCCCCCTTCTGGGGTGTCATGCTGGCCTGGACTGTGTTCTCCGAGCCCGTTCTCCCGGCACAGATCGCGGCCGGAGCCATGATGCTCGCTGCCCTATGGCTCCTGCACGGCGAACGTCACGATCACGAGCATGCGCACGAGGCCGTCCGGCACGTTCACTGGCACCGCCACGACGATGGTCACCACGGCCACACCCACGAGGGTGTCACGCCGTCGAAGGGTCATATCCACGAGCACATCCACGATCCGGCAACCCATTCACACCCGCATCGGCCGGACATTCAGCATCGCCACGAGCACTGATGTGAATGCTATCGGAGGAAGAAAGGAGCGTAACCGATGACCGCCATCCTGCCAGCCCTCGCCCTGCTCCTCGTCGTCCCTGCTGCCGGCGCCCAGGAAAAAACCTCCCCGCCCAGCAAGACCTGGAACTTCGATTCTGACAAACCTGAGGCGCCGCCTGTCGGGTTCACGTTCGACAGGACCGGTGGAGGCCCAGTCGGTCGGTGGGTCGTCCTGGCCATGCAGGGCGCGCCCAGCGGCGGACAGGTCTTGGCGCAACTCGACGCGGATGCAACCAGCGCCCGCTTCCCGGTGGCGGTGGCCGACGAACCGGCCGTGCGCGACCTTCGTCTCACCGTCAAGTGCAAGCCGGTGTCCGGAAATGTCGACCAGGCCTGCGGTCTCGTGTTTCGATACCGCGACGCGAACAACTACTACATCACGCGGTCGAACGCTCTGGAGGGGAACATCAGGCTGTACTATGTGAAGGATGGCCAACGGAAGCAGATCGCGAGCTTTGCCGGCTCCGTCTCCGCTGACGCCTGGCACGAGCTCGGTATGGAAGCGAAGGGCGAGCACATCGAAGTGTTCTGGGACGGAAAGCGGGTGCTCTCCGCCGACGACAAGACATTCCCGGACGCGGGCAAGGTCGGCGTATGGACGAAGGCCGACTCCGTCACCTACTTCGACGACCTGAGTCTCACAACGCCGAACTGAGGTCGTTCATCGATGCCGACAAGGGATGACGACCTTCTCCCCGAACCCTCTCGCGGATGACGGGCGCCGGGGAGAACGCCATCATCCTGACCGTCATCACGGGCGGGCTGCTCGGCCTCGCCCGGTCCTTCCTCACGTGAGAGCGTCGTCCCGCCCTTCGACAGTATGGATCCTGAGGCCCTGGATCGTCGTGCTGGTCATTCCGGCTGAGTTGTCGGGCGTCGCGCTGGCGTACCGTCCGTTCGACGGCACGGACGCCGCCGTGGTCGATCCACGCGAGATCGAGATCGAAGTGGGTCCGCTCGGCTTTCTCGACGACGAGGGCGAGGAGTACCTGGTCGGCCCGGCTGTGGTCGTCAACTGGGGGATCGCGCCGGAATGGGAGGTCGTCGTCGAGGGCACGGGAGTTTTCCCGCGGGATACCGGCGAGGACGAGCACCGCTTCCGGTTCGAGGATACTGCGGCGCTCCTCAAGGGAGTCCTTCGAAGCGGCGCACTCCAGGATGCCGCTGGCGCGAGCCTCGCCGTCGAAGGCGGTTTCCTCCTGCCTACGGTTCATGGAGAATCGGGGATGGGCGCCAGCGCGGCACTGATCGTTTCGTGGCGGCTGGGCCGCGCCATGCTCCACCTGAACGCTGAGGCCGAACGGTCGCGAGCCGGGAAGCCCGGTCTCTTCACCGGGGCCATTGTGGAAGGTCCGGATTCGTGGTGGGTCCGTCCGGTCGGAGAAGTGTCTCTACAGGGCGAAAGTGGCGACGGCAGTGTCCGGTCGGTCCTCATCGGCCTGATTGCAAGAGCCGGCGGTCGACTGACATTCGACGCCGCCGTCAGGCTCGAGCGCGGTGGGAAGTTCAGGGGCCATGAGCTACGCGCAGGGTTCACGGTAGTTCTGCCTCAATGAAGGGAGCGACGATGATGGGTTCATGGGCCCGAACGATAACGCTCGCCACCGGGCTCGCCGCGATCGGCTGCATGGCCGGCGGTATCGGATGCCGATCCGACATCGCCGAAGTAGTGGCCTATACGTCCGTGGACCAGGTGTTCTCCGAGCCGGTGTTCCGCGCATTCGAGGAACGCAGCGGAATCCGGGTGCGGGCGGTTTATGACACGGAAGAGACCAAGAGCACCGGCGTTCTGAACCGCCTGCTCGCCGAGGCCGCCCACCCCCAGGCCGACGTCTTCTGGTCCGGCGACCCGGTGCGACCATTCATCCTGATTCGCAAGGGCCTGGTTGAACCCTACCAGTCTCCTGCGGCGACCGGGTTGCCTGTGTCGTTCAGGGCAGACGACGGAAGCTGGAGCGGCTTCGCCGCCCGCGCTCGCGTACTTCTTGTCAATCGTGACTTGGTCCGCGTGGAGGACATGCCGGGATCGATCCGCGATCTCGCCGATCCCTGCTGGCGCGGCAGGGCCGCCATCGCCAACCCCTTGTTCGGAACCACGACGATGCACGTCGCCGCGCTCTTCACATTGTGGGGAGAGGAGCCGGCGCGGAATTTCCTCGAAGACCTGAAGCGCAATGCCGTCCGCATCGCGGGCTCGAACGGAGAGGTCCGGAGGCTGGTGGTCGCCGGAGAGGTGGCCTTCGGCCTGACCGACACGGACGACGCGAACGAGGCCCTCAAGGCGGGGGCGCCGGTGGAAGTCGTCTACCCGGACCAAGGAGGACAGGGGACCCTGGTGATGCCGACCGTCGCCGTCCTGCTGCGTGGCGGGCCGAACCGCGAGGCCGGGAGGAAGCTGATCGACCATCTCCTTGCCGCGGAGACGGAGGAAGTGATGGCCCTCCGTGCCGCGCACATGCCGCTGCGCCCAGGCGTTCCGGTGCCGTCCGGCGTGAGGCGCGTCGAAGAGATCGATGCCGCCCAGGTTGACTACGCCCGGGTTGCAGAGACGATGGAGTCAATCCAGGAATGGCTGCGAAGCTGGTCGGGTTACTGAAGTCGCCTTTCAGACGATCCCAGCAATCGATTGCCCTGACGGCTGCGTCGGCGGTGGTGTGCCTGGCGGTCCTCGTCCCATTCGCATGCCTGCTGGCGGAGACGTGGGACGCGGGGGGAGCGGCCGCGCGTGTCCTTGTCTCGGCAGCACCGTGGCGGCTCCTGCTCCGTTCCGTCGTTTTTTCGGTCGCCGTGACGTCCCTCGCGCTGGTCATTGGTGTGCCGCTCGGAGTGCTGCTGGCCCGGACCGATGTCCCCGCGCGCCGTCTCGCATGGGTCATCCATTCGTTCCCGTTGTTCCTGCCACCATTCCTTCCGGCTCTGGGATGGTTCTACCTGTTTGGAACGAACGGGTTCCTCGGCACGGCGGCCTCGTCGCGGCTGCTCTTCAGCGAGTGCGGGCTGATCGCCGTGCTCGGCCTGGCCTTCTCGCCCGTCGTCACCTCGCTGGTGGGGCTCGGTGTCCTCGGCGTGGACGCGAGCCTGGAGGACGCGGCGCGCTGCGTGGCGGGACCCGGGAGGGTTGCGGCGCGCATTCTCCTTCCAGCGGCTGCCCCGGCAGTGGCCATGGCGGGCATCGTTGTTTTTGCCATGACTGTCTCCGAGCTGGCCGTGCCGTCCTTCCTCCGGGTGGAGGTATTTCCGGCTGCGGTTTTTGCCCGTCTCGGCGGTCTCGATTACGCGCCGGGAGAGGCGTTCGCGCTCGCCCTCCCTCTGCTCCCCGTAGCCTTGGCGCTGCTCTGGCTCGAGCAGCGCTTCGTCGGCCGTCGGTCCTTCGCCGTCCTGGGGCTTCGTAGCCTGTCGCGAAGCCCCATGCTGCTCGGGCGCCGGTGGCGGCGGCCCGCGATCATCCTCTGCTGGCTCGTCGCGCTGGTGTCCGCCGCCCCCGTCGCGGCTCTGGCGGTTCGTGCGGGCACCGGAGGTCTCGCCAGCCTGCCGGCCTGGATCGGAGGGGCGCCCTGGAACAGCCTTCGGGCGGGTATCGCGGCAGCCACCCTCATCACCGGCCTCGGGCTCGTTCTCGGACACGCGCTCGCCCGGCGCCTGCCGGGCTCCGGACCCCTCGACACCGTGGTCGTCCTGGGATTCGTGGCGCCCGCCCCGGTCATCGGGGTGGGACTCGTCGCAGCCTGGAACCGCCCCGCAACCCAGCTGCTCTACGGCAGCGCCGGTATCCTGGTCCTGGGCCTGCTGGCTCGCTACGCCGTCATCGGGCTGCGCACCGTGGCAGCGTCCGTCGCTCAGGCTTCCCCGTCATTCGAGGAGGCCGCGGCCGTCGGCGGTGCGGGATACTGGAGACGTCTTACGGGGATTGTGCTCCCGCTCCACGCCCGGGGTGTCGGCCTCGCATGGCTCCTGGCGCTCGTCTTCTGCCTGCGTGACCTGGAGACGTCGATCCTCTTCTACCCGCCGGGCGGCGAGCCGCTTCCTGTGCGCATCTTCACCCTCGAAGCGAATGGGCCCGAACCTGTCGTGGCCGCGCTGGCCGTCGTGCAGGCGGGGCTCGTCGCCGCGGTGTTCGCGCTCGGATCCGTCCTGATCTTTCGGCAGAGAACGACATGAACGAGTCGATAGCCTTCGACGGTGTGTCGCTTCGCCTTGCAGGCCGTACGGTGCTGGACGGATTCTCGCTGACCGTCCATCGGGGCGACACCCTCGCCTTGCTCGGGCGATCGGGCTGCGGCAAGACGAGCGTGCTGCGCCTCGCGCTGGGTCTTATCGCCCCTGATCGAGGATGTGTGCGGCTGCGCGGCGAGGTCGTCAGCCGCGAAGGGCGCGTCCTCCGGCTCCCGGAAGAGCGTCGACTGGCGGTGGTCTTCCAGGATCTGGCCCTGTGGCCGCACCTCACGGTCCGGGGCAACCTGGAGTTCGGACTGGCCGCCGCCCGCGTGCCGCCCGCGGAGAGGATGGCCCGGATCGCCGAGATCGTGAGACTGGTGGGGATCAAGGACAAGGAAGAATCCTACCCTGGGGACCTTTCCGGTGGAGAGAGGCAGCGGGTGGCGATCGCGCGCGCCCTCGTGCTCGACCCGGAGGCAGTGCTCCTGGACGAGCCACTGAGCAACCTCGACGTGAGCCTCAAGCGGGAGCTCCTGCGACTGTTCCGGGATCTGATCGAGCGGCGCGGCGCGACCGCCATCTACGTCACCCACGATCCGCATGAGGCGATCTTTCTCGCAAACCGCATCGCGGTCATGGAGCAGGGTCAGATCATTCAGGAAGGAACCGCTGCGGAACTCGCGTCGGCACCAGCAAGCGAGTTTGTCAGGGAACTGGTTGTCAACCTGAACGGCCGGCCGTTCGCAACTGGGAGGGACGAAGCATGAGGCCAGGTCGCCGCCGATCACAGTTCTCCTGTCGATTCATCCACTTCCATCTCGACAGGAACACAAGCTCGCGCACGACGGGATGGTCCCGCGGCTCCCGCGGTGGCCCTGATGGTGCCGGGGGCGGGGATCGAACCCGCATGCCGCTTGCGCGGCAGGGGATTTTAAGTCCCCTGCGTCTGCCAGTTCCGCCACCCCGGCCGCGGCCAGTATAAGGCCCGAAGGGCAGTCCATCTGGGGGCGAGCGGAGGGTGAGGCGGTTTTCATGGGCACGCACTCGCGGGTTTTGGGGTAATCTCGGCCCATCATGTCGGCCAGGTCGAGCTTCATCCGGCGACTTCTTGCCCGTCAGGTCCGGCCGCGGGCCGGGCATCGGGCCCCGGGTCTGCTGGAAGCGTGCCTGGGGCCTCTCGAGGTCCGCGTGCTCGAGACCCTCTGGCAGCGCACGGGTGAGGCGGGCGTCCGCGACATTCTGGGCGGCTTCCCGGGCATCGCCTACACGACTCTCATGACCACGCTCGATCGCCTCCACAAGAAGGGTTGTCTCGAGCGGCGCAAGGACGGCCGTGCCTACTTGTATTCTCCCCGGTACCGGCGCGAGGAGCTGGAAGCGGTGCTGGCGCGCGACGCCATCGAGGATCTTCTCCGCGACGGTGTCCGGGCGTCCGCGCCGGAGCCGGTTCTCGTGGGTTTCGTCGAGGCCATCGGAGGGCGTGATGCCCGGATGCTGGACGAGCTCGAGCGGCTCGTGAGGCGATACAGGGCTGCGGCGCGCCGTCATTCACGCCGTGGAGGGACCGAATGAGGATGGCCCTGCTCGCCGTGTGCAGCACGCTGCTCATCTTCGCGGCCGCCAACGCCGTGGCCTCGGTTCTCATGATGCTGCACTGGCGCAGCCGCCGCGCGGCATGGATGCGCCGGTCCGCCTCGAGCCTTCTGTTCTACCGATGCCTCCCCGCGGCGTTCTCGGCCGCGCTGGCCTGGCTGACCGTGCTGCCGTCGTTCATCCTCCACGAATCAAGGGACCAGGTGGAGGCCGTCAGCCTGCCGCTCGCCATCGGCGCCGCCGCAGGCCTTGCCATACTCGCGGCCGCGGCCGTCCGTGGTGTCGTGGCCATCCGGCGTACGCGCCTCTCGTTGCGTCGATGGCTGCTCTCGGCCAGATCCACCGTGGTTCCAGGATGGTCGGGTCCGGCATGGCTCGTCGAGCCGGACTCCGCGGGTGTCTGCGTCGTCGGATTCCGGCACCCGGTCCTGCTGGTCGCGCGGAGGGTCGTCGAGACCTGCACTTCCGGCGAGCTGACCGGTGTGGCGGCCCACGAGACGGCGCACGCCGCGACCGGCGACAACTGGAAGCGATTGATCCTGCGCGGCATGCCGGACGTGGTGGGGATGACGCCCATCGCCGGACAGCTCGAACGCGTCTGGCGCGCCAGGGCCGAGGAGGAGGCCGATGCCGCCGCGGTGTCCACTCACGGGGCGAACGGCGTCGAGATTGCGGGAGCCCTGGTCAAGCTCGCCCGGTGGCACGTCGGACCCGGCCTTCCCCTGGCGACCTCCATCGATGCCGGCGGGTCGCTCGAGCGGCGCGTGCGGAAGGTGCTGGAAGACGTGTCGCCGGTTCCCGATGCGCGCCGGTCACGATGGACGGTCCTGGGTCTGGCCGTGGGGGTGTCGATCCTCCTCGGCACTCTGCCCCCCTTCTCGCGCAGCGTGCATCTCGTGGTCGAGGCTCTCGTGCAGGCCCTGGTCTGACCAGGCGACTCCGCCATCTACGAGCGCTGGTAGTAGGATCCGACCCCATGCTGTGATGCGCCCATGCATCAGCACGGCAGGACCACGCGCTTCGTCACGTTCGCGGGTGTGGTCACGGCGCTGGCCCTGGCCTCCGGGGCGGCCATGGCGCTCGAGGGACGTGTGGTCGACGCGCAGAGCGGCGCGCCGCTGGCCAACGTCACGCTGTCGGTCATCGGGGGAACCCAGACGGCCAGAAGCGACGCCGAGGGACGTTTCGTGCTGATCCCCGACCCGCGGCCGCCCTTCGAGATCCTTCCGCTCCTGCCAGGCGGCGGGTACGGGAAGACGCTGCGCATCGACGCGCTGCCCGAAGAAGGCCCTCTCACCATCAGGATCGAGACGGCCGCGACGGAATCGGTGCTGGTGACCGCGGGGGCGGCTCCGGGAATTCTGACCGCGCCTGCCAGCGGCACGACCACCGTCTCGCTGGAGGACATTCGCTCCCGCCAGTCCCGCAACCTGACGCAGGCACTCGAGAACGTGCCGGGTGTCACCAATGTGTCGGAAGGGCACGCCTCGGTGCCGGCGATACGCGGACTGGCCCAGGCGCGGTCCCTGGTTCTCATCGACGGCGCGCGCGTCACGGCGGAGCGCCGCATCGGCCCCAGCGCGACGTTCGTGGATCCGTTCGTGCTCGAAGGGGTCGAGGTGGCGCGCGGCCCCGGCTCGGTGGCCTATGGCTCGGACGCGCTGGGAGGGGTGGTCATGGCCCGGACCCGCCGGCCGCGGCCGGGGGGCGACCTGGCCATCGCGGTGGAGGGAACGCTCGGCGCCGGAGTGCCGCAGGAGCGCGCCGGCGTCGAGATCGAATCGGGCCTCGGCGCGAAGGCCGGCGTCCTGTTTTCGGCGCACTACCGGGACTTCGGAGACTACGACAGCCCCGAAGGGGTGGTCCTCAACTCGGGCAGCACCGACCATGGCTTTCTGGCCAGCTATGCCCAGGCGGCGGGTGATGGCCTTCTGACCTTCGCGGTCCAGGGTGACTACGGAAGGGACATCGAGCGGCCTCGCATCAACTCCGATGTCGTGCGCTTCTACTATCCCACCGAGGATTCGCTGAGGTTCACCGCCGCCTACGAGAGCGGCTCCGTTCCTGGATTCGACGCGACCGAACTGTCGTTGTTCGTCGGAGACTACCAGGTCGTCACCGACCAGGACGAGTTCGGCACCGCCACGACCCCGCGCCAGATCGCGCGCTCGGACGTCGCGGCCCACGACTTCGGCCTGCGGGCCGGTGCGGAGCGGCACTGGGGTCAGGTACAGCTTCACTTCGGCGTCGATCTGAACGGCCGCGTGGACCTCGAGGCGGAGGACGTGACCATCGATTTCGACCTGTCGGGCTCCCAGACGCAGGAAACCTCCTTCACCACCATCGAGGATGCGCGCCGGATCGACACCGGAGTCTACGTTTCGGCAGAGGGCCCCGTCGCCAAAGTCGTTTCGCTCGCCGGCGGGCTGCGCTACGACCACGTGCGGTCGACGAACGAGGACGGCTTCTTCGGTGACGTCTCGGTGGACAACAGCGAGCCGTCGGGCTTCGTGGCTGTGACGCTCGGGTCGCTGTCGGGCTTCTCGGCCACGGCGCAGTACTCCCACGGGTTCCGTGACGCGCGCCTCTCGGACAGGTTCTTCCGCGGCGTCACCGGAGCCGGGTTCATCACCGGCAACCCGGACCTCGATCCGGAGACGAGCAATCAGTACGATCTCGCCCTGCGCTACGTGAAGAACCGCTGGAAGCCGGCTCTCTACCTCTATCACTACGACATCGAAGACCTGATCGAGCGGTTCGAGGACCCCGCGCAGCCCGACTTCTTCTTCTTTCGCAACCGGGGCGAGGCCCGCATCCGCGGCGTCGAGCTCGAGCTGCTCGTCGATTTGCCGAAGCAGATGACCTTGCTGGTCGCCGGCGGCATGTCCGAGGGCGAAGCGCTCGACGACGGGACGCCTCTGGACGACATCTCACCCGAGAACCTGGTGGTTCAGGGGCGAAAGGGGCTTGGCGGGCGCGGCTGGGTGCAGATGCGCGTGGCCTGGGTGGGAGATCTGGATGAGCCGGGCCCCAACGAGGTCGCGCTCGACTCCCGCACGGTCATCGACGCGTCGGGGGGATATAGATTCACCTCGAACTTCGAGCTGCAGCTTCTCGTGCGCAACCTGCTCGATGAGGAGTATCTGCTGACCGCGGACGGCCGCTCGCCGCTGGCCCCCGGGGTCTCCGGCACGCTGGCGGCCCGGTTGTCCTTCTGAAGGGGAAGCCCTTCGGCGGTACGCCATCGTGGATGAGGCCATGATGCGCGAAGGGGCCGAGAAGCTCTTGCCGCGCCCAAGTTGCCCGCAGGGGTTAGAGACGTGTCTTGGGGGCATGAGCACGTCGCGTGCTGCATGAAGATTGAGTCCAGAGAGGGTTCCGCCGATCTGCGGCCTCGGGAAAACCCGCGTGCTTTCGCCTTTTCCTGACTGAATGCCGCGCCCGCCACATTGTGCAGGTTTTTTTCTTGACACCGCCCGGACAACAAGAGCAGTCTCACCAATCATGAAATTGATCCTCGTCTTCGGCTGCTGCCTTGTCATGACGGCGCCGATTTGCGCCGAGGAAATCCTGCTGCGCCGAGACGCGCCTTCCGGACTGAACCCCCCGGCGCTCGAGATGTTCGTGGATGCGGTCGCGCCGTTCGTGACGAACGCGCGGAGATCGCCGGCGATCCTCGATGTGCCGCGCGACGTCACGCTCGAGCTGCGCGCGGTCAGCGATCGCCCCGCCCAATTCCTCTGGGAGGGAGCCAAGGGGGCGCGCAGCCAGGAGCACGGCTCGACGGCCAGCCGGCGGTTTCCAAAGCCCGGACGCTACGTGATCAGGGTGACGGCGGTTTTCGACGCCGCGACCCAGGTTCCCCGGCTCGAGCGAACGCTGGTCGTCCGTGTGGGGCCGGAGCGGGCGTCCGGCATCCGGATCCGGATGGTCAATCCCGCCGTCGGGGGCACCGAGATCGGAACCCGCCGCAGCGCGCGGGTGTGCCGGGCGAGCATCAGCCATCCCCAATACACGCACCTGGTGGAATGGCGGACGCTGGACGGCTCCGCCGATCCCGGCATCGGTCTGACCTGGGCTCCCACCTTCCGAAGAGTCGGCATCCATCCCGTCCAGGTCGGCAACGACCGGACCCAGGCGGCGGTGTTCGAGACGTTCGACGTCGCGCGGGTGGACCGGTCGGGCCCCTACGGAGAGATGATCTGGTACGACTTTCCGATCACCTTCAGGGCGTCCACGGTTCCTGTGGGCTACGAGCGCCACGTCTCCTGGAAGGTGGACACCCATCACGACATGTTCACGCGCGCAGAGCCCTCGTCGGGGACGGGGGGCCAGTTCACGACGGTCTTCCGTATGTCGGGAGCGGACAGACTGTTCTGGGCGATGGTTTACGCGTCCGAGGTGGAAGCCTTCGACAATCCCGACCAGCTGCCGCCGCAGCAATCGGTGAACTCGGGGCTTGAGGCTCCCAATGACGCTGGGCAGTCCTCGCTGAACCTCGCGCGTCTGCCCGTGAACGTGAACGCCGGGAGCGTGTACCTCCACTCCGGTGAGTACCGTTTCTCGGAGGTCGTTCTGAGGATCCCGGGACGCGGGTTCGACTTCGTCTGGGGCATGACGCACCGCTCCCGCGAAGGACGGCTCACCGCCATGGGAAACAACTGGGACCACTCGTACAACATCCGGGTCGAGGTCAATCTGCTCAATCCGACCCAAAGGTGGCTCTATGACGGCCATGGGCGGCGTGACACGTACAGCCCGGTGGGCGGGAACTGTTGGGCCAGTAACGGATTCTTCGCGGAGCTGTGCCTGCAACCGGATCTGAAGTACACGCTCACTCTGCTCGACCGGACCGTGTGGACCATGAAAGCCATCGATGGGACGCTCACCGCGGGGAAGATTCTGGAGATCCGGGACCGCAACCAGAACGCGATGACCTTCGGATATGACGGATCGGGGCGGCTGGCCACGATCGTGGACACCCTGGATCGCATCATCCAGGTGACCAGCACCGGGACCTTCATCCAGTCGGTGAACGATTTCCGGGGCCGCGTGGTGCAATTCGCGTTCTACCAGGCCGGTGACGCGGGAGGCGATGCCGGGGATCTCAAGTCATGGACCACCCCCGCGGTCACGGGCACCCCCAACGGAAACGACTTCCCCGCAGGCAAGACGACCACCTGCACGTACAGCAAGGGGTTCGTCGACCCGGCGCTGAACCACAACCTGCTGACGATCACGGATCCGCGGGGCCTGGTCATCGTGCAGAACCAGTACCAGACCTCCGGGTTCCCCACGGACATCGTCAACGGGATGCTGTTTCCCAACGGGCGGGTGACGTTCTATTACGTCGGCCAGGTCCCCGGTCCGGGCAACGACATGGCGACCGTGAAGACCATCGTCAAGGATCGCGCCGGCAACGTGCGGGAAGCCTTATTCAACGCGCGCAACGAGCTGGTGCTGCTCAAGGAGTACACCGGCCGCGCCCCCGATCTCACGTCGACCGTCACGGAGTCTCTCAACCGACCCGTCGCGAAGCTTCGGCCGGGTGATCCCGGCGTCTACCAGACCCACTTCGCCTTCAACCCGGACTCCATGCTGAAGAGGATCGATTATCCCCGCGGCAATGTGACCTTGATGAACTACGAGGTGGACGTGAATCCCACCCCGCTGAGGCGATCCCGGGGGAACCTCCGCGTCCGGACACGCCAGCCGGGAACGGCGGGTGGAGACCAGTCCTCGATCGTCGACAGCTGGCAATACGACCCGAATTTCAACATGGTCGTGCAGTACGTGGATGGCCGGGGCCATCCCACCATCCATTCGCTGGACGCCTCGGGCAACCGGATCCAGACGCAGCATCGCATTCCGACCATCCTCGAGAACTGGGAGGTCAACGCCTTCGGGCAGGTGACGGCGCACATCCTGCCGGACAACGGCAGCGGATGGCGGCGGCGGGACGAGTTCGCCTACTACACGTCGGGTTCCCAGCGAGGCTACCTCGAGTCGTCCACCCTCGACGCGCTGGGACGGGCGCTGCTGACGGGCTACAGCTGGAACCCCTCCGGCGCGCTCATCGCCCTCGTCGACGCGAAGGGGAACGACACCGCGTTCGACGTCAATGCCCTGGATCAGGTGGTGCGGGAAACCTCGCGCGAGGTCGCACCGGAGTCCGGGGTGCGGTACGTGACCGACAGCTTCTATGATGCCGCGAACAACCTCGTGCGGCGCGACGTGCGCAACGTGGACGAGGACGGTGTGCTGCAGCCGAACCAGGATTTCACCACCACGTACGAGCGTGACGCGCTGAACCGGATGACGGCAGTGGTCCAGGAAGTGGACGAGACGCGGAGCATCAGGACGGAGTTCGGCTACGACGTGAACGATCACCAGAGCCTGATCCGCAGAGGCGAGGCGACGGCGGGACGGATCCCGGCCGACACGCTCACCACGCTCTACGACGAGCGGGACTTCGTCTTCCGTGAGATCCAGGCTCAGGGGGCCACGGAACAGTCCACAAGCCAGCGCGACTACGACCTCAATGGGAACCCGTCCCGGGTCTCCGAAGGGCTGGAGGCGAGTCCTCACGTCTCATCGGTGGTCTGCGACGGATTCGATCGGGCGATCACCTCGGTCGACCCCATGGGCAACGTCTCGAGGCTTCGCTACGATGCCAACGGCAACGTGGTCTCGCAACGGGTTGAGGGTGAGCTGGTGGATCTGCCGGGGAGCACGGCGAACGTCCGCCTGAGGGAAGCCTTCACGACCTACGACTTCCTCGATCGGCCGATCCGGGAGGACGAAGCGTTCTTCAACCGGCAGACGCAGGCGCCGGTGGGGGACGGGATGTCCTCCACGATCACCGACTACACGGGGATGTCCGCCGTGGCGCGCATCGAGGACGACAACGGCCACGCGATCCTTCGTATCTACGACACCACGGGCGAGCTGGCCGAGACGACCGATGCGGAGGGCAACATCATCGCTTTCCTCTACGACGAGAACCTCAATGTGGTGACCCGGGAGGAGACGGATACGTGCGATCTGGGAGGCCCCGAGGATCGGTTCTCCACCACCTACATACTCGACGGCCTCGATCGCGTGATCCAGATGGTGGACTCCTCGGGAAACGTCTTCGACTATGCCTATGACTCACGGGGGAACGAGGCACGTACCAGCGACGGCGCCCGGGCGGCGCCCGAGCTTCCGGGAAACATCGTGACCCATGAGTACGACGGTGCGAACCGGCAGACATCGACCACCATGGTCCTGACGAACGACGGCACCGGCGGCGGCACTCCCGTGGGCAGCATCGGGCTCGGTCAGACGTGGGACGACAGTGGTCGGATCGCCTCGCAGATCGACGCCAACGGCCGCGCGACCTCCTACCAGTACGATCCGCTGGGCCGTGTCACCCGGATGACCATGGCCGATGGAACGTTCTCGACGACGGTCTACGACGTGCACGATCACGAGGTCCAGGTGACCCAGGCCAACGGCACGTCGCTCACCTCGGTGTACGACGATCTCGGCGGGATGACGAGCCGGACGATCGTTCCGGGGCCCGGGGTGTCGGCGGACACCACCTTCGAGACCTACCAGTACGACGGAGACTCGCATGTCGTGCGCGCGGAGAACAACAATGCGATCGTGCTGCGCAGCTACGACTCGCTCTGGAACGTTACGGCCGAGACGCTCAACGGCGTGACCACCACCTTCACCCGCGACGGTAAGGGGAACCAGACGGGAGCCGTCTATCCGGGAGGCCGCTCCCTCTCGACCACCTACGACGGCAACGATCGCAAGGTCGACATCAGCGACGCCGCGGGCTTGGTGGCCATCTACGCCTACATCGGTCCGACGCGCGTTCAGCGCCGCACGCTGCGCAACGGAACGATCACCACCTACGCCTACGACGGCAAGGTCGGAGTGCCCAACCCGGGAGGAGACTTCGGCGTCAAGTACCCCGTGCGCATGACCCATCAGCGGACCGCTCCCCCCCTTGTCATCGACGATCGCAGCTTCGAGTGGAACCGCACCGGGAGCCGCACGGAGCAGAAAGACCTGCGCGTCGGCTCGCCCCGCCGCGCCACCCGGTACGACTACGACTCCGCCTACAGGCTGGCCCAGGCGCAGGACTTCGATCCCAACGGCATTCTGCTGCGGGATTCTCCGTACACGCTGGATGGAGCCGGTAATCGGCTGACCGTGGGCGGACCGGGGGGCGGGACCTACACTCGCAGCCCGGCGACGCCCTCTCCCGCCGACGCCCAGGTCAACCAGTACACGAGCACCCCCTTCGATGCGCGCACGTACGACGACAACGGCGACCTGAAGACCATGACCCCGGCGGGACCGGGAGGCGTTCGGTCCCTGACGTTTGACTACGCGGGCCGGCTGGTCGGCTACCAGGACGCCGGGACGGGCACGACGCTGCACCTTTTCTATGACCCGTTTGGCAGGCGCATCCGGCGTACGGTCACCGGAGCCGGCACGGCCGACACGCGGTTCTTCTTCGACGAATGGCAGGAGATCGAGGAGCAGAACAGCGCGGGCGCCACGCAGGCGACGTACGTCTACGGGAACAACATCGACGAGGTCCTGAACATGGAGCGTTCCGGGGCGTCGTATTTCTACCACGGGGACGACCTCGACGGGACCAGGGCCGTCACCGACGCCACGGGGACGGTGGTGGAGCGCTACGACTATGGCGACTTCGGACAACCGGTCTTCATGAACGCCGCCGGGACCCCGATCCCCGGCTCGGCCATCGGCAACCCCTTCCTCTTCGCCGGCCGCCGGTACGACCCGGTGACGGGACTCTACGACTATCGCAAGCGGCAGTTCGATCCGATGACCGGCCGGTTCGTCACGCGCGATCCGACGGGTCCCTGGGGGGACGACCAGAACGAGGGGAATCCCTACACCTACGCAGGGAACACTCCGTGGACCCTGATCGACCCCACAGGTGAGGCCGCCCTCGAGCCGACGTGGGCCAAGGACCCGAACGGAGTTGCAACCTGCTCACCGGGGCAGCAGGCCACGGCGTGGGCCGCGACGAACAAGGCGCAGAGCCTGGCACGGGAGGCCGCGCGTCGTCTGGGCTCGCTCAAGCCGCGGGAACGGTGGTGCGATGACGGGTACCGGCTCTGGTTCGGCAACTACTCCAAGACGCGGTTCCGGACCGTCCGAAGGGTCTTCGACGAGGTGAGGCTCTGGTTGGACACCCAGAATGTCCCGCTGAACTGCGAGACCCCTTGCACCAAGATGATAGACGGCCAGGAAGCGAACGCCCACACGGACTTCGCACCGGGATCGACCATCCACCTGTGCCAGCCGTTCTTCGGCAGCCTGTACGAGAGCAACGCCTTCGCCCAGATCGGCGACCAGGACGCAGATGGACAGCGGGGGGCAGGACTGATCCACGAGATGACTCACTGGTACGGCACCAATGTTTCGCAGCATGAGAGATACGGCCCCGGCGAGTGTCTCCGCTTCGCGCAGTCGCATCCCATCATGGCCACCCGGAATGCACAGAACTATGCCCTCTACACCATCTCGCCGCTCCAGGGCGGCTGCGGAGCCGTGGATGTCTGGTCCAAGAGCCTGGTCAACGTCGTCCGGGGGGCGGCCGGGTACGTGGCCAAGTCGGCGCAGCGGGCGGGGGAGAAAGTCTCGAACGCCGCCAAGAGGATCAAGAAGAAGATCAAGAAATGGTTCTGACCCCTGGTGATGCGGGCGTCACTTCTCGACCGGCAGCGCGGCCACCTGGCGCTCCAGCTCCTCGGCGCCGTCCTCGACGGGGTTAGCCCACCAGACGGGGGAGGGGAACGGCTCTTCCCAGACCGCGCCCGGTGAGAAGCCCGCGATGACGTCCCAGGCGATGGCGCCGGGGGCCCAGTCGGGCTCGCGTCCCTGGGATCGATAGATCAGGACGGCGCGCTCCATCATGCGCGGCGAAGCCCACCGTTGAGGGTCCCAGTACTCCGTCACGCGGGGGTCTCGCACCCGGGCGCGCGCCTCGTCGCCGGGGGGGCCGGTGTCCGACGCGATGACCGGCAGCCAGATCACGAACACGCGCACGCGCGCGCCGGGATGCGCCGCAAGGGTGGTGCCGACTGCGGAGGCCCCCCGCAGGCAGGTCTGTCACGTGGGGGAGAGCGCCACGACGTAGCGCCCCCGGTCCGACGCGCCATCGAAGTCCCGGCGCAGCGCGGACGCCGTGGACTCGTCGAGTGTGCGCAGGGCGGCCGGATCGTCCGGCGGCTTTCCGCCCGTCCCCTGGCAGGCAGCCCCCAGGCAGGTCATGGCCAGCAGGATGGCCGGCGCCGCGGCCCTCATGAGGGCTTGCTCATCAGAAACGCGCGCGCTCCCGGAAACACGACGATCCCCTCGCGCAGGAAGCCCACCCCGGCGGCCGTCTGCACCAGGATGTCGAAGTCCTTCGCGCGCACGTGCATCCTGGGCTCGGCCACCAGCATCCGTCCTCCCGGGCGGAGCGCCCGGTAGGCCTGTGAGAAGAAGTCCGCCGCATCGGGCGCCTCGTGCACCATGAAGATGGCCGGCACGAAGTCCACGCGTCCCGCCATGTCCTCCACCCCCAGATGCCCGTGAGATCCGTGCCGGGCGTCGATCCGATCCGCCAGCCCCGCCCGCGCGGCGCGGCGCCGCAGCGCGGCGAGCATCCTGTCCTGCACGTCCACAGCCACCACGCGTCCCGAAGGCCCCACGAGGCGGGCCAGCTCCAGCGTGAAGAACCCCATCCCCGGGCCGGGCTCCAGCACCGTCATCCCCTCGCGCACGTGAGGCCCGAGCAGCTTAGCGGGATTCTGGCGGAGCCGCCGCAGCGGAATCAGGAGAAGATACCCGGCCCACCAGGGACAGAGGCGGTGCGGCATGCCTGTCAGGATGACACATGGATGGATGTACCATGCGGCCCATGGGCCGCAGCACCACGACCACGTGGCTGAGCAACCTGGCGCTTTCCTTCGTCGCGGTCATCGTGTTCGCCGCGGTGGGCGAGACCGTCCTGTGGCTGGCGGGCGCCCCCACCTTGAGGGAGTCGCGCGACCCGTTCCGGGGTTTCTCGAACAGGGTGCGGGTGTTCGAGGAGGACCGATCGCATGGCGTCTTCCGCACCGCGGAGCACGCCATGCGGCATTCGTTCCGCGACCAGCGGTTCCTGGCGCGCAGGCCCTCCGGGGGGCTGCGCGTGTTCGTGCTGGGAGGCTCCAGCGCCTACGGCTTTCCACACGACGCCGGGACGGCGTTTGCCGCGTTGCTGGGGCGCACGCTCGAGCTGGCGCATCCCGACAGGCGTGTGGAGGTGGTCAACGCGGCGGCCATGTCGTACGGCTCGCACCGCCTGCGGGTGCTCGCCCACGAGGTGCTGGAGCACGAGGTGGACGTTCTGGTGCTGTACGAAGCGCACAACGAGTTCGTGGAGGAGCGGTTCTACCGCCAGATCGCGGACGCCCCACGGGCGCTCGAGCCGCTGCGCGCCCGGCTGCACGGCACGCGACTCTATTCCGCTCTGACATTCGGCCTCCAGGGGCTGATGCGGCGCGAACCCCCGGCCATCCCGGCCGGCGCGCTCCTGGGGCTCGACGTGGCGCGAGAGGATGCTTCGCACCGCAGGGACGACGACAAGCGCCTTGCCGTGGCCAGATTCCGGGAGAATCTCTCCGCGGTGCTCGACCTGGCGCGCAGACGTGGCACGCAGGCCGTGCTGTGCACCGTGGCAGCCAACCTGCGGGACTGGCCTCCGAACCAGTCGCTCTTCGACCCCTCGACATCCGCAGAGGGGCGCGAGGAGGCGCTGGCGCTGGAGGCGGCCGCCCGCACGGCGCTCGACAAGTCCGACGCTGCCGGCGCTCTCGCGGCGATCCAGCGCGCGACGATGCTGGCGCCCGGACACGCGGGCTTCCGTTACCTGGAGGGGCGAGCCCTGGAGGGGCTGGCGCGATGGGACGAGGCGCGCACGGCCTACCGGCGCGCCGCGGACGACGACGCCCAGCCCGCGCGGGCTCTCTCGAACTTCAACGACACGATCCGGCGTCTGGCAAGCGAGAGGTCGCTCCCGCTGGCCGACATCGAACGGCACTTCGAGCGCTCCTCGCCTCACGGACTCGTGGGCTTCAACCTGATCGAGGACTACGTGCACCCCACCGCCGAGGGGCACCAGCGGATCGCCTTCGAGGTGTGGCGCGTCATGGAGGAAGCGGGCCTGGCCGGCGACCCGGCGCGCGCCGATGAGGCGCTGTTCGGCAGGGTCGTGGCGGCGGCGCGCGCGGCGCGCAACCAGGCCGAGGCCCCCACCGCGGACCGGCTCTTCAACATGGCCATCGTGCTGGAGCGCCAGGGGCTCGACGAGAAGGCGGCCGACGCGTACCGGCGCTGCCTGCAGGTGAACCCGTCCCATCACATGGCCGCCTACAACCTGGGACGCCTCCTGCACGAGTCGCGACGGCCCGATCTGGCCGAGCCGGTGTTCAGGTCGGCTCTGTCGATCGAGCCGGGCCACGTCCCGTCGCGCGTGGGCCTGGGCCTCTGTCTGGTTGGCCTGGACCGGATCGACGAGGCGGTGGACCAGCTTCGAACGGCCGTGTCGATGGACGCGGCATCGGCGCCGGCGTGGAGCGCGCTGGGGACGGGCCTGGTGCTGGCCGGCGACCTGCACGCGGCGCTTGAGGCATTCGGCCGCGCGGTGGAGCTGCAGCCGGAAGACGGTGTCGCGCGCGCGCACCTGGGCTCGATGCAGATGGCCGCCGGCGATCTGGATGCGGCCATCGCCACGTTGCGCCATGCGATCGCGTTGAGGCACGATCTGCCGTACGCGCGCAACGATCTGGCCGATGCGCTGCGCGCCAGGGGGGAGCGGGCAGAGGCGGAAGCGCTCTACCGTTCGAGCCTGCGCGCCGATCCGTCCGACACGCGCGCGCGGGCCGGGCTGGTGGCTCTGGAGGCTACGGGACCGACGCCGCCCGAGTCCGGGCCCCTGCCCCCTGATTGAAGAGCAGCAGGTAGAGAAGGTTGTTCTTCAGCGTCGGGTTGTTGGGGAGCACGCCGTGCTGTCCGCACACGAAGGAGGCCGAGCTGAAGGCAACGGGGACTTCGTCCTCGTCCTGGGAGAGTCCCAGCAGGCTCGCCATCAGGACGGTGCCGTCTCCCGGCCCGTAGAGGTTCTTGTCGTCGAACAGCAGCAGCGGCGCGCCGTTCTTGTGGCTCACGGTGGCCGTCTTGAGGGTGGAGAGGCAGTCGCCGCCGAAGGCGTGGTACTCGACGTGAGTCCCGGCGGGCTCCGGGGCGTCGAGCGCCTCGTGGAACGTCCGGGCGTTGAGCAGCCGCTCCTGCAGGAAGCCTCGCAGCCTCTCGTTGTGCCGGTCGAGGGTCGCCCTGTCGCCATCCATTTTGCGGGCGATCCTCTTCTGCGTCTCGGCGGAGAAGACCGACCACTGGTTCCGCTCCCAGTTCTCTGCGTCGTACAGGTCGAGGGGAAGCGGAGCCCCTTCGTCGTCCTCGAAGACCATCGTGCCCTGAGGCGGAAGCATCTGGAACACGGCGGGCATGGTGAAGACCACCTCGGGCCTCATCGGGCGGAAGCCCTTCTTGACCCCATGATGCAGGATGCGCAGCGATTGGAGGCATCCCTGGTTGGGGGTGCCGATCAGGATCACCTTGTTGACGTTGGGCGCTCCTGCCATGGTGGGCACGAACGGGGGGCCGTCACTCACCACGTCGCGGTCGCCGTACTTGACGTAGTAGCGCGCGATGAGGCCTCCCTGGCTGTGCGCGACGAGGTCGAACCGCTCGGCCGGGTCGCCGCGCGCCTCCTTGAGATGCTCGATGGCCGCGGCCAGCCGCCGCGCCGACTCCACGTTGTCGCGCCGCCAGTCATAGATGAAGACGAAGGCGTTGTCGCCGGGGCGGGGATGTTCGATGTCGCCGATCTGGTAGCCGCCCGCCTCCCTGAGGGAGCGGATGGCCTCGCGGTAGTAGTCGACTCCCCACAGGCTCTCGTAGATCTGGTAAGGCTCGAGCGCCTCTCCGGGGACATCGGAGTCGGACCCGTCGTCGAGCGAGAGGGCCAGGTCGTCGCTGTCTCCTCCCATCAGCACGTTCGTCATCGTCCCCCAGGCGACCTTGTGGGTCTGCGGGTCGCGCAGCTTCGAGCCCATGAACCCATGGATCAGGATCAGGGGCTGGCGCTCTCCGTTGAACGCGGCGATGGCCGTCATGCGGCTCATGTCCGGCTCCTGCCTGGCCGCGCAGGCGGATGAAACGGCCGCGGCGGCCAGCAGAAGCATCGACAGAACCGGGATGGGCCGTGGGTAACTCATGGGTATGCGCTCATGAAGAAGGATGTGGCCGGGACTTCGCCGTGTGCCGGGGATATTCACGGGCCAGATATTGCATGCTGGTGCTTCAATATGGCAGCCCGCCCGGAACTTCGCAAGCCTCCGGTCCCAACAGGGCGGAAACCGCCCTTGTAACGGGACGTAGAGAACCCCAGCCACGCGCCACCGCTCTGGTATGCTTCGGCGCTCAAAAGCTCACTGGAACCCGGCATCTGGAATATCGAGGGGAGGAACGATGAAACGACTCACTGGCTTCGCCGCCACGCTGGCGCTCGGCGCCGCGGCCTGGCTGTCCGCCGCGCACGCGTCCGACTGGCCGCAGTTCCGCGGCATCCGTCGCGACGGAGTATCCGCGGAGACGGGCCTGCTTCATGCCTGGCCCGAGTCGGGCCCGCGCGAGGCCTGGCGGCGCCCGGTTGGCCCCGGCTACTCGGGGGTCTCCGTGGTCAAGGGGCGGCTCTACACGATGTTCGCGGAAGGGGATGGCGACGCGGCCATGGAATATGCGGTCGCCCTGAATCCCGCCGACGGAAAGGAGATCTGGCGCACCGCGGTGGACAAGCGCTACGACACCCAGTTCGGCAACGGCCCGCGCGCCACGCCCACGGTGGATGGTGATTCCGTCTACGTGCTGGGATCGCGCGGCACCCTGATGGCCCTGTCCACGGCCGACGGCTCGCAGCGGTGGAAGGTGCAGCTGACCGAGGCGTTCGGCGCCAAGGTGCCTACCTGGGGCTTCACGGTGTCGGCCGTGGTGGATGGCGGGAAGGTCATCCTGGAGGGGGGCGGCCCCCAGGGCAAGTCCTACGCCGGCATCGACGCGAAGAGCGGCCAGGTGCTGTGGACGTTCGGCGACGGCCCGTCCGAGCCGGGCTACATGTCCCCGCTGGCCGTGGACCTGGAAGGGCGGCGCCAGTACGTGAGCGTGGTCGGGACGACCGTGAGGTCGGTGGACGGGGCCGGCAAGATGCTCTGGTCCTACCCCTGGCCCGAGGCGGAGACCCACGCGACGCCGGTTTTCGTCCCGCCCGATCGCCTCTTCCTGTCCGGGGTCGAGGGCGCGGGAAGCGTGATGCTGCAGGTCAAGAACGGCAAGGGAGAGGCCGCGGTCACCGAAGTCTGGAAGAATCCCATGTTCCGCACGCACTTCAACGCGGCGGTCCTCCAGAAAGACCATCTGTACGGGTTCGACAACACGACGCTGAAGTGCATCTCGGTGAAGGACGGCTCGGTGGCATGGGTGAAGAGAGGGCTCGGCAAGGGCTCCCTCATCGCCGCCGACGGGCTGCTGATGGTGCTGTCGGATGATGGCCGTCTCGTTCTGGTGGAGGCCAACCCCTCGCAGTACGCGGAGAAGGGGAGCATCCAGGCGCTCAAGCCGGAAGGCGGGCGCGCGTGGACGCCGCCGTCACTGGCCGAAGGGCGCCTCTACGTGCGCAACCATGCCGAGCTCGTCGCCTACATCGTGAAGGGGTGAAGCCATGACGACTCTTCTGGGCGCGTACCTGTCGGTCGTGCTGGCGGCCGCGGCCCCCTCGCTGGACGACCTGATTGCGCGGCACATCGACTCGCATGGCGGTGCCGCCAAGTGGCGAGAGGTCCAGACGCTCAAGATGTCCGGCACGATGACCTCGTGGAGCAAGAAGGCTCCCTTCACGCTGGTCAAGACGCGCGACGGGAAGTATCACCTCGACGGCGTGCAGGACGAGCAGAAGCTGGAGATCGGCTACGACGGCACCACAGCCTGGTGGGACAATCGCATGATGCAGGAAGGCGCGCAGAAAGTGCGGGGCGCCGACCTGCCCGTGATCCTGCGCGAGACCGACTTCCCCACGCCCTTCTTCGACTACAAGGAGAAGAAGCACGAGGTGAAGCTGCTGGGGCCGAAGGCCATCGAAGGGCGCGACGCGCTGGCGATCGAGGTGAAGCGGGCCGACGGTCTGTCAGAGACCTGGTATCTCGACCCGAAGACCTGCCTGGAGATCGCCCGCGAGTCTCCGGGCTCGGACTTCGGACGCCCCGTGCCGCAGCAGACCTTCTACGAGGACTTCCGGAAAGTGAACGGGATCACCCTTCCCTTCCGCATCGACAGCCAGTGGTACACGCGCGAAAGGGCGCTGGAGATCGAGTCCATCGAGATGAACGTCCCCGTGGAGGAGGCCAGGTTCAAGCTGCCGCCCCCCGCGGGGATGGGGCCGCTGCAGCCGCTGGCGGGGGAATGGAAGGTGACCTTCAAGCGGCGCCAGGGAGACGGCGCCCCCTGGCAGGACGGCGAGCGTGCCAGCCGGATCGAAGCGCTGCTGGGCGGCGCTCTCCTTCAGGAGCGCTACCTGTCGGGAGAGGGGAGCGAAGTTCTCAGGAGCTTCACCTTCGATCGCTACCGCAAGAAGTACCGCATCACCGACATCAACGAGCAGCAGACCTACCTGGACATCCTGGACGGGGATTTCGACGAGAGCAAGAAGCTGGTGGCGACCGACGTGACCACCGGCACGCCGGCGCTGATGTTCGGCATGACTATCCACGGAAGGGTGACGGTGCACGAGATAGCCGCCGACACCTTCAAGCTGGACGAGGACTACTCCATCGACGGCGGCACGAACTGGATCAACGTGCTGCAGGCGACCTACACCCGCAAGAAGTGATCAGGGAAGCGGCCCCGGGCAGTCGCCCGAGGCCGCTCCATGCGGCTCAAGGGGATGGACGCAAGCTCACCAGGGGATGTCGGTGCCGTCGTGATTGAACCAGCGCCCGCTGTCGTTGAGCCGCACGGAGGCCAGGACCGTCCGCATGTTGTGCACGCTCTCCTCGACGCTCAGCGGCGCGTGCCTGGTCCCCATATCGGTGCGCACCCAGCCGGGGTTGAGCGTCACACAGGTGATGCCGCGCTCGCGCAGGTCGATGGACAGGCTCTTCATGACCATGTTGACCCCAGCCTTGCTGCTGCGGTAGGCATAGGCGTTGCCCGAGGTGTTATCGGCCACGCTTCCCATGCGGCTGCTGATGGTGGCGATCACCTTGCGGCTGCTGCGCCCCACGTGCCCGGCGAAGGCCTCGCTCATCTTCAGCGGAGCGATGGTGTTCACCTTGAGCACCTCCAGCCACGACTTCACGTCGATCTGGCCCAGCACCTGCCCGTGAGGCCCGTAGAGCCCCGCGTTGTTGATGAGCAGATCGATGGCTTCGTGATCCAGCTCCCTGGCCAGACTCTCGATGTTGGCCTGATCGGTGATGTCGAGGGGATGGACGCTCACGCGCTCCTTGAACGTGGACGCGAACCGTGTCAGAGCCTCGGAGCGCTGCGGGCGGCGGCAGCAGGCGAAGACGCGCCAGTTGCCGTCCAGGCCGTACTGGCGCACCATCTCGAAGCCGATGCCGCGGCTCGCTCCGGTGACGAGGACGCTTTCCATGCGGGCCTCTCCGGCGGTTGACGGAGACGGATTGGCTCGATTCTAGTCCGGCACGGCCGTTCGGACAACGGCAGGCGGCAACCTCAAGAGGGCCTGCGCCGGAAGAGGATGAGCCGTCCCCTTTCCTGTGCCACTTCCCAGGCCTGCTGGTAGGAGTCGAGCCGCTCCGGCGCCGCGCCCCTGAGGTCCCAGGTGATGAGATAGTCGACCCATCCGGCCAGGGGGCGCACGTCCAGAGACGAGGGGTCGCGCTCGATGAGGGCCAGCTCGGGGAGCAGGGGGACGCGGGCATCGCGCGCCGCGGGTTCCTTGAAGCGGATCTGGAAGTGTCCCGTGCGGGCCTCGTAGTCGGCCAGGTTCACCGCCTTCGCGCGCATTGCGTAGTGGCAGCCTGCGTGGCGCAGGACCGAGACGCGCCCGGGGCCCGGAGCCTCCCAGGTGAGAGGAAGCAGCACGCTTCCTTCGCGCAGCGCGTCGTCCAGCGCGAGGTATTCGGCCAGCTCGTCATTGCCGCGGCGCTGGTCGGTCCACGTGATCCCCGCCTGAGCGAGGGTCAGGACGGCGACGGCCGCGGCCACCAGGCCGCGGGACAGACGGCCGGGTGGGGGAGCGGCGAGCGGCGCGAGAAGCAGCACGGGGAAGATGGCCAGCCGATCGGTGAGGAAGTCGCCGCCGCCTGCCGACCGCGGAAGCACGAAGCAGAGCGCCCAGATCGCCGCGGCCGGCGCGACCAGGGCGAGCGCCGCCCCGCCGGGATCCCTCTCCATCCGCATGGACCGCACGCGCAGGACTCCCAGGCCAGCCAGGAGCAGCATCAGCGCGCCACCCAGCACCATCTGTCCGGGGCCGGCGTACACGAGCCATTCCCCCCGCAGGATGTAAAGGACGATCCGGCCCCAGTCCCACCGCCGCCCGGACGAAGGGTCCGACGCCGTGGCCAGCCCCGAGACCGCCAGGAGCAGGGCGGGGGCCAGCCAGAGAGCGCGGCGCCAGGCGGGGCGCCGATCCCGCGGCGCGCATCCCAGCGCCAGGATGGAGGCC
The DNA here is from genome assembly GCA_050747525.1 of Candidatus Polarisedimenticolia bacterium. Lineage (GTDB taxonomy): Bacteria > Acidobacteriota > Polarisedimenticolia > JACPZX01 > DASXTC01 > JBOGOC01. The sequence goes on from JBOGOC010000097.1 coordinate 144,697, forward strand.
GACGCGATCCAGGCCGCGCCGAACGACACCAGGTGCGCCAGCCACGTCGCGGCCAGCAGGACGTTCAGCAGCGCCGCGCGCGCCGCGGTGAGGGGGTGGCCCCGCCACCGCCACGCGAGCGTGATGGCCGCCAGGAAGAGCGGGAGGCTCAGGCAGAAGCTGTAGAACCCCTTGAAGAGGAAGAAGCTCATCGCCAGCAGCGGCCCCAACGCGGCCACCGGGCCCGCCGGGCGCTCGAACGACGAGGCCCATCCCCACCACGCGGCGGTCATGCCCAGGACGTATAGCGTGAGGAGAATCCGCTCGGCTGTAACCGGCTCGGCCACGCTCATCAGGACGTACAAGGCGGCGGTGCCCATCCAGTTGGGCCCCGGCGTGAGATCGCGCTCGAAGACCTGGGGGAAGATCGAGCCGGGCTCGCTCCAGCCGAGCAGGATGGAGGTGTTGTACAGATGGCTCGGCCCGTCCTGTGTGGCCACGAAGGGGAACCACCACAGAGGAGCGAGCACCGCCAGGGCCAGGGCCGTCGCCAGCGCAGCCGTGCGCATGGGCATCATGTTATCTTGAATACCTCGTGTCGGACCGCTTCGCTCACCCCCACCCCGGCCACGAATCGTGGCGTCACAAGGTGCGCCGGCCCGACGGCGTGGTCGTTCTGGCCAGCGGCGGGCTCGACTCCTGCGTCCTGGTCGCGCACATGGCCCGCCGGAGGCGGACGGTGTACCCGCTGTTCGTCAAGGCGGGGATGGTGTGGGAGAACGCCGAGCTGGCAGCCTTGCGCAGGTTCCTGCAGGCTCTCCCCGAGCCTCTGGCCCGCCGTGTCGCCCCGCTGAAGGTGGTGTCCTCCGGGCTCGGGGGACTCTACGGCAGCCACTGGAGCACCACCGGGCAGGGGGTCCCCTCGTGGAACGCCACCGACGACAGCGTCTACCTGCCGGGGCGCAACATCATGCTGATCTCGGCCGCCGCCGTGCACGCGGCACTGCTGGGGGTGCCGCGCGTGGCGCTGGGGCCGCTGCAGGGGAATCCGTTTCCGGATTCCTCCCGCGCCTTCTTCTCGGCGATGCGGCGGGCTGTGTCGCAGGGGCTCGATTTCCCCATCCGCCTGGAAGCGCCCTTCATGAGGATGGACAAGGAGCAGGTCATCCGGCTGGGAGAGGATCTGCCGCTCGATCTCACGTTCTCCTGCTCGCGGCCGCGCGGCGGCCGTGCCTGCCGCCGCTGCGCCAAGTGCCGCGAGAGGATCCTGGCGCTCAAAGGCGCCTCCCGCACGGCGCGGCGCGCCGCCGCCCGATGACGCCTTCACCGGAGGGTCGAATCCCATGAGATGGTCTATTCTTTTGCTGGCCGTCGTTCTGATGGCCGCCACCTTGCCGTCTGCCGCCGCCCCGCCCGCCGGCGGAAAGGAGCCGAAGATTTTCCCGTTCCCCTACACGATGGACGACCTGGACAACGGGCTGCGCCTCATCACGGTGCCGCTGCCCTATCCGGATCTGGTCTCCTTCTACGCCGTGGTTCGCGCCGGCTCACGCAACGAGGTGGAAGCCGGCAAGTCGGGGTTCGCTCATTTCTTCGAGCACATGATGTTCCGGGGCACGGAGAAATACCCGCCCGAGAAGTACAACGACGTGATGAAGGGGATGGGGGCCGACCACAATGCCTTCACCACCGATGACTTCACCGCCTACCACATGCTCATCGGCAAGGAGGATCTGGAGAAGGCGATGGAGGTGGAGGCCGACCGCTTCCAGAACCTGACCTATCCGGTCGACGCGTTCCGCACGGAGGCCAAGGCGGTGCTGGGCGAGTACAACAAGAACAGCGCCAACCCGATCCAGAAGCTGTTCGAGACGATGCGGGATGCGTCGTTCACCGCCCACACCTACAAGCACACCACCATGGGCTTCCTCAAAGACATCGAGGACATGCCGAACCAGTACGACTACAGTCGCACCTTCTTCGATCGCTTCTACCGCCCCGAGAACGTGGTCCTGGTCGTGGCGGGAGACGTCACGCGCGCGCAGGTCCTGCCGCTGGTGCGCCAGTACTGGGGTGGATGGAAGCGCGGCGGTTTCACCCAGAACATCCCGGAGGAGCCGGCGCCCACGGGACCCCACACCTCGCACGTGGACTGGCCCACGCCCACCCTCCCCTGGGTGGTGGTGGGATACCGCGGCCCGGCCTACTCCACGAAGAAGCCCGACATGGCGGCGCTCGACCTGGCCGCGGAGGTCGCCTTCTCGGAGAGCTCGCCCCTCTACCGGCAGCTGGTCATCGAGGAGCAGAAGGCCGACACCATCTTCTCGTTCTTCCAGAACGCGCGCGATCCGGGCCTGCTGTTCGTCGGGGCCCGTGTGAAGGACCCGGCCCACCTGCTGGAGGTGCGCGACCGGATCCTGGCGACGGTGGAGGCCCTGCGCGAGCACCCGGTGAGCGAGGCCCGCCTGCGCTCGGTGAAGTCGAGCATGAAATACGGGTTCGCGCGGGGGATGGACAACACGGCCGCAGTGGCCGCCGCCGTGTCGAGCTTCGTCCAGCTCGAGCCCACCCCCGAGACGATCAACGAGCTGTACGCGATGTACGACCGGCTCACCCCCGCGGACATCCAGAAGATGGCCCGCACCTACTTCACCGAGGCGCGCCGGACCATCGCCACGCTGACGCCGCCGGGAGTCGCGGCCCCGGCCGCCGCCACCGCGGCGGCCGCCGCGCCCGCCTCGATGATCTCGGGTGACGAGGCTGCGCCGGCCGCTCCCGCGAAGCTGGCCCCCCGTCCGGAAGGGGGCGGCCGCCCCGAGCGAGGTCAAGGTCCTGGCCAGGCCCGCCAAGACGCCGCTGGTTTCCTTCCGCGTGCTGTTCGACACCGGCGCGGCCAGCGACCCGGAGGGGAAGGAAGGCGTGGCGGCCCTCACGGCGGCCATGCTGAGCCGGGGCGGAAGCCGCGAGATGTCGTACCAGGACATCGTGCAGGCCCTCTATCCGATGGCGGCCGACGTGAGCGCCCAGGTGGACAAAGAGATGACCGTCTTCACCGGCACCACGCATGTGGACAACCTGCAGGCCTGGTACGGGATCTTCTCCTCCATGATCCTGGACCCCGGCTGGCGCGAGGAGGACTTCCGCCGCGTGAAGGACGACGCCATCAACTATCTCAAGGTGAACCTGCGCGGCAACAACGATGAGGAACTAGGCAAGGAGGCCCTCTACCTTTCGGTGTTCGGGACGGCCCATCCCTATGGCCACGAGAGCACCGGGACGCTCGAGTCCCTGGAAAAGCTGACGTTGGACGACGTCAGGAAGTTCTACAAGGAGCGCTACACCCGTGACCGGCTCACCGTGGGGATCGCCGGAGGCTATCCCGAGGCGTTCACGGCCACGCTGCATCAGGATTTCGGGCGCCTCCCCGCCACGGGGGCCAAGGCTCCCGCCATCCCGCAGGCGGCGCCGGTGACCGGCCAGCAGGTGACCCTCATCCAGAAGGACACGCGGGCCACGGCCATCTCCTTCGGCTTCCCCATCCCGGTGGTGCGATCCCACAAGGACTGGACGGCTCTGTGGGTGGCCACGTCGTGGCTCGGGCAGCACCGCAGCAGCAACTCGCACCTGTACCAGCGGCTGCGGGAGGTGCGCGGGCTCAACTACGGCGACTACGCGTACATGGAGCACTTCCCGCGCGGGATGTTCCAGTTCCACCCGGACCCCAACCTGGTCCGCACCCGGCAGATCTTCCAGGTCTGGATCCGGCCCGTCGAGCCGGCCAACGGGCACTTCGCTCTGCGCGCCGCCATGTACGAGCTGAAGAAGCTGATCGAGAACGGCCTCACGGAGGAGGATTTCGCCGCCACGCGCGATTTCCTGCGCAAGTACGCTGCGGTCATGGCCCGGACCCAGTCCACGCAGCTGGGCTATGCGCTCGACAGCGCGAAGTTCGGCACGGGTGAATTCGTTCCCTGGGTGCGCGGCCAGCTCGACGCGCTCACGCGCGACGACGTCAACCGCGCCATCCGGACGTACCTGAGCTGGCAGAATGTGAAGATCGTGATCGTGACCAAGGAAGCGGCCGCCCTGCGCGACGCCATCGTGAGCAACGTGCCGTCCCCCATCACCTACAACGCGCCCAAGCCCGGGGACGTGATGGAGGAGGACAAGGTGATCCAGGCGTTCCCGCTGTCGGTGACGGCCGGGCAGGCCACCATCGTGCCCATCGAGGACGTGTTCAGGAAGTGACCCCGGAGCCCTGGGGGCGGCGCAGGCGGACCAGCGTCGCCCCCCACCCCCCCGCCGTCTCGTCGGCCGTCCGCACCCACTCCACGGCGGGATGGCGCTCCAGGATGGCCTTCACGCTGCGGCGCAGGGCGCCGGTCCCTTTCCCGTGAATGATGCGTAGATCAAAGATGCCCCGGGCCAGGCACTCCTCGATGTAGTCGGGGATCAGGGTCTTTACATCCGAGGGGTGGAAGGTGTGCAGGTCCAGGACGCCGTCGATCGTCATTTTGAAACCACTCCCGGGGGAATGGCGTATGATAGCGGGGTTTCCGTGGTATCGCTCCGTCCTCTCCCCTGTAGATTCGAGGAGGTTTTCCGTGATGAATGGACGAATTTGGATGGCTGTCGCGCTGGCCGGGGCCGGAGCCGTGGCGGTGGTGGGGGCCGCGCCGGACGCCCTCGCCGCCCGGCGCGCGGATGACAAG
>JBOGOC010000098.1:0-20846 GCA_050747525.1 Candidatus Polarisedimenticolia bacterium
CCCCAGGCGGGCGAGGCCCCACACGGCGACCACGCCGGCCGCGGCCCCCGGTAGGATCAGCCACGACGCACCCGGCCATCGTCCCAGCGCGGCCAGCGCCTCACGCTGATCGGCGGCCAGCCCTTCGAGGCCGGCCACGACGCGGCCGATCCCGCCCCCGCCCATCCACAGGAGCGCGAGAGATCCCGCCGCGGCCAGGCACAGGACCAGCCCCACGGCGATGCGGCGTCCCACCCGCTCCGCGTGGCGGGCCAGATCGCGCCCCACCAGAAGCGCGGCGGCCGGGAACAGAGGGAGCAGGTACCTCGTCTTCTTTCCGGACACCAGGCTGAAGAAGAGGAAGGTCCAGCAGAACCAGATCAGGGGCACCCGCGCGGACGGGTCCTCGCGGCGGGCGCGCCATGCCGAGACCAGCGCCAGCGGCAGGGCCGCCACCCAGGGGACGAACGACGCCGGAAAGACCTTCAGGAAGAAGGTGGCCGGCTCCTTGTGGTGCCAGGAATCGTAGGCCCGGCCCAGGTTCTGCTTGAACAGGATGACGTTGGCGTAGGCTTCGCCGCCGCGCGCGACGGCGGGAATCAGCCACAGGGCCACCACCGCCGCCGCCACCGGGAGCCCCCAGGCGGGATGCCCCGCCCAGGCGCGCCGCGGGCCATCCTCGGCCAGAGCGACCAGCAGCATCGTCCCTCCCGCCACCACGAGGGCCACCGGCCCTTTGGTGATGAGCCCCAGCCCGGCCAGCACGTAGAACGCGCCCCACAACGTGGGCGCGCCGGCCTCGCGCGCCTTCAGTCCCACGGCGATCGCGGCGGTCACCAGCAGCGTGAGGGTGGCGTCGATCACGCCCGTGGTCGCGTGCAGCGCGAACATGGCCGAGGTGGCCATGACGAGCGCCGCAAGCCACCCCCCGCGCGCGTCGCCCAGCCGTCGTCCCAGGTGGAACACGAGCAGCAGCGTGCCCAGCGCGGCCAGCACGGAGACGAGGCGAACTCCGGCCGCGGCCGGGATCCCGGGAAGCCACCCGGCCGCCATCCCCAGCCAGAAGAACAACGGGGGCTTCTCGCCATACACCGTCCCGTTGAGGCTGGGGAGCAGGTAGTCCCCGCGCACGGCCATCTGCCGGGCCACCTCGGCGTAGCGAGGCTCGTCGGGGCTCCAGGGATCGCGCGCCCACACGCAGGGCAGGTAGACCAGCGCGGCGAGGACGACGAGAGCCAGAACAGGACGGTGGGGCTCGGCAACGCGAAGCAGGAACCGGTCCACCGGTCAGGCGTCCGGCGGGAGGGCGTCGCCGGTCTGATCCACGCGGTTCCCGTGGCACCGCTCCCAGAGCCGGGCGTACTTGACGAACACAGCCCAGGTGTCGATGCCCGTGATCATCAGGCCGGGGACGCCGTCCATGAAGCCCAGCTGCAGGATGTAGCGCTTGACGAAGCGCGACATGGGACGAAACACCAGGTCGAGCGCCGTGGCCCGGCGCCCCCGCTTGCGCAGGTCCTCCGCGCCCCACGACGTGTAGCGATCGATCTTGCGCAAGTACGAATCCCATGACTGGAACGTGATGTGGAGCAGCGGGTGCTTCAGCTCGCGGACGGGCCCGTCCACGTCCACCTCGGCATGCACTTCCTTCTCCTGATACCGCCCCGCCGTCCTGTCCCACACCCTCAGCACGCGATCCCGCGCCCAGCCTCCGTAACGGATCCTCCGGCCCAGGAAGTGGTTCACGCGGCGGATGACGTAGCCGCGGCAGTCGGGCCCGCGGCGCAGCAGGGCCTGGATCTCGTCGCGCAGCTCGGGGGTCACGCGCTCGTCGGAATCCACCACCATCACCCAACGATGACGGGCCTGCGGGATGGCCCAGTTCTTCTGCGACGCCGAATTGCCGTACTCGCGCTGGATGATGCGGTCGGTGTAGCGGCGCGCGATCTCGAGGGTCCTGTCCGTGGAGAACGAGTCCACGACCAGGATCTCGTCGGCCCAGGTGACCGAGCGCAGACAGTCTTCGAGATTCTCCTGCTCGTTGAAGGTGGGGACGATGACACTGAGGGGCTCGGGCGCGGGCGGCGTCACAGCCAGGGGTTCCTTCCGCGCGTCCGGGGCAGGTCCTTCTTGCGGTTGAAGGGCCACAGCCTGCGCAGCCTCTTGAAGCGCCGATGGGAGGCCAGCTCGTCGCTGGTCACTTCTTCGGGCACCAGCGCCACCTTCCACTTGAGGAGGGCCCGCTCCTCGGCGCGCCGCAGCGCCGGGAACACCCACCGGCCCCGCCAGCTGTCCGGATCGAACACCCCCGCCGACGAAAAGTCGATCAGATACAGCTTTCCGTCGGGCGTCACGAGAAAGTTGTCACGGCTGCGCAGGTCGCCGTGGATCACGCCGCGCCCGTGAACCGTGACCAGCAGGGCCTTGAGGCGCTCGGCCACGCGCGGCACCCCCCCGTGGCGGTGATGGAACTTGGGAAGCCGGATCCCCTCGACGCACTCCAGGACGATGGCGTGCCGATCCAGCGCGCCGTGGAACCGCGGGATCCCTTCGACGCCGGCCAGCCGCGCGTAGGCGCGGGCCTCCCGGCGCAGCTGCAGCGCCCCGGCCCAGCGCACCACCGCCCCCTTGGCCGCGTAGTCCTTCACGGCGTAGAGCCCGTCGGGAACGGACACGCGCAGGACGTCGGCCTTGTTCCATGCACCCTTCTTGATGTAGCCGATGGTGGCCGCGGCGAGAGTGGCGCGTGTGAGGGAAGTCACCCCTCGATCTCGACCTCTTCGTCGACCTTGCACTCGTTGCACAGATCGATGGTGTCGATGCGATCGCCCAGGAAGCGGCGGCGGATGTCCACCGCCTTCTCCCCGTTCCACACGGCCTTGATGCTGGAGTGGGTGATGTTGCCCAGGATCTGCTTGCGGGAATAGTCCGTGCAGCACAGCACCATGTCGCCGTTGAAGTTGATGTAGCCCTGCTTGAACAGGCGCGTGCAGGTCGAGAAGTACTTCATGTGCCCGCTGGTGGAGAACGACTCCGCGTCGGCGATGTTGCCGCCGCGGTTCTCCAGCGCCGTGTACTTGGAGCGCACGCCGCGCTTCTTCCAGTAGGCCACCGCCTTCTTCGCGTCGATCACGTCGGTGGCGACCATGGTGATCCACACCTTGGGCCACTCGGTCATCCTCTTCCGCTGCTGCTCCAGCAGTTGGTTGATGTTCTCCATGGTGTGCTCGAAGTGCATGGAGCCGCGCATGGTCTTCTCGTAGCCGTCCTTCTCGATCCCCTGGAACGAGACGTAAAGGGCATGCAGCGCCGGCCCGATGTCGAGCATCTCGGAGATCCGCTCCTTGGTGAGGAGCCCTCCGTTGGTGGTCACCACGACCTTGCTGTCGGGGATCTGCTCGTGGATGTAGCGAACCTTCTTGAAGAGGTCCTTGTCGATGAAGGGCTCGTTCATCAGGTACGGGCTGATGCGGCGCACCCCGTGCTCCTTCGCCTCCGCGATGATCCGCTTGAACAGATCCGGATCCATGCGGCCCTTGGGCTGGAAGTCGAAGGTCGAGCCGAAGGGACAGAAGATGCAGTCGGCCTGGCAGCCCGTCACCGTCTGGATCTGCAGCGTTCGCGGGAAGCCAGGCACGGGCCGGCGGGTGACCCTCTTGTGCAGGATCGAGAGAAGTCCCTCGTCCGGTTCGGGCAAGTAGTACTTGTTGATCTTGATGGACTTCACGGCGTGCGCGGCTCCGCGGAAATGGGAGTGGCGCTCATTATAAAGATGCGGCTCGAGGGGCGTCAACAATGCGCCCGGGGCGGCCGGAGGCCGCGCCGGACGGGGCCTGTGGTAACGTCCCGCCCATGAAGCTCCTGTATTTCTATCGGGTCCCTGTGCCGGATCCGCGGGCCGACGCCGTGCAGGTGGTGCAGACGTGCGCGGGGATCGCGCGGGCCGGCTGGAACGTCACGCTGCACGTGGAGACCGCATCGGCCCCGCTCTCCGAGGTGCTTGGCTTCTACGGCGCAGAGCCGCCGGGCGACGGCCCGGGACGACTGGAGCTGACCGCCATCGGGAGGCGCTGGTCGTGGCCGTTCCTGGCCTGGCGCATCCGCGATCTGTGGCCGCAGGTGCGCGGCACGACCGCCTGCCTGTTCGTGCGCGAGGTGCGCCCCTACGTGCCGGGCCTGATGGCGCGCGCCCGGCGGTGGGGCGTGCCCTCCATCTACGAAGCGCACAACGTGTCGGCGCGGCTGGTGGAAGAGAAGCGCGACCAGGCCGCGTCGAAGCCGGACGCCGCCGGGCTGCGCCGCCTCAGCCGGAAGGCCCTGGCCCGCGCGCGTCTGGAGCGGGAGATCCTCGCGGCGGCGGACGGACTGATCTGCACGCAGCGGGCCACGCTGGACGCGCTGGCCACACTCATCCGCCCGGGCACGCCGTCGATCCTCCTGGGCAACGCCACGCGGATCCCACCGTGGCCCGCGTCGCCGCACCGCGACATCGACATCCTCTATTGCGGATCGCTCAAGCCCTGGAAAGGGGTGGACACGCTGGTGCGCGCCCTGGGGATGCTGGCTCCCCATACCCTCACCATCGTGGGCCCGGGGACTCCGGCCGACACCGAGCGCCTGCGCGGCATCGCCGGGAAGGAGGGGGCCGGCGGGAGGCTGCGGCTGCTCCCGCCCGTCTCTCCCGCGGGGGTCTGGGATCTGTACGCGCGGGCGCGCGTGGGTGCCATCCCACTGCCCGGTCAGGCGTACGTGGAAGCCCGCGACTTCACCTCGCCCCTGAAGCTGTTCGAGATGCTGGCCGCGGGCCTCCCCGTGGTGGCCAGCCACCTGCCGGCTCTCGAGAGCTACGTCGCCGACGGACGCGAGGCGCTCCTGGTGCCGGCCGACGACCCGGGCGCGCTCGCCTCCGCCCTCAGGCGCGTCCTGCAGGACGACGCGCTGCGCGCCCGCCTGTCCGAGGCGGGACGCGCACGCGCCGCCGAGTTCACCTGGGACGCCCGGGGGCGCGCCATCGCCTCCTTCGCATCACGCCTGGGGACGCGCATCACTTGACGCGCGTGAGCTCCACGGTCATCGGCTGCTCCGTCCCGCCACCTGCGTGAGTCCACTGCTCCGTGATCTTGTCCGGGCTCACGAAGGTGATGGTCACGCTCTTCATGAAGGCCGCGTCCTTGGAAGCCAGGTTGGTCACGTCGTGAAACGCGAAGGCCATGGTCTTCCCATCCGCCGCGAGGCCCGGCGCCTTCATGCGCGGCTGGTTGTTCCCGCCGCAGTAGTGGGTGAGCATGAGCTGGTCGCCGTCCCGGTGGTACATGGTGACCATGTCGTTGTAGCTGAGGTGCTCCATGACGGCCGTGCCGTTCGACGTGACCGTGAAGGTGACCTTGAGCGGCGCGCCGTCCGGGCCTTTGGCCTCCCAGTCTCCAGCCAGCGCCTTGAGCCGATCGAATCCCTTTTCCGCCTGCTCCTTGCCTCGGGCTTCGAGGCCGGCCCCCACGGCCGCCAGCACGCACACCAGAAAAATCCACGCTTTCATCATCGATGACCCCTCCTTGATCGGACATTACACGGGAGGCCTCAATCCTTGAGGCCCCCGGCCCACCAGGTCTGCATCGCCACCAGCTGCCAGATCTTCCCGTCGAGTGCGGGGGCGGCCGGACCCGCCTCGAACCTCCTCTTGATGAGCGCCATGGCGGCCGGGTCGAAGATCCCCTGCTCCTCGAGACGTCCGGCGTGGAAAGCGGCCTCGGTGAGATCGCGCAGCGGGCCCTTGAGCCACCGCCCGATGGGCACCTGCAGCCCCCGCTTCCGCCGGTGCACCAGGTCGCGCGGCAGCAGCTCCAGGGCGGCCTGCTTGAGAAGCCACTTGCCCGTGTTCCCCTTCAGGAGCCGGCGCAGGCCGAGCCGGGCGCACCAGGCCGCGAACTCGGGGTCGACGAAGGGACTGCGGGTCTCCACCCCGTGCGCCATCCCCATCTTGTCCCCCTTCATGAGGAGCCCCTCGGGAAGGCCATGCCGCGCGTCCATCCGGATGGCCGCGTCCACGGACCCTCCCTCCCAGTCGAGAGGTGCCTTCAGATAGGTGTCGGCCACGGCGGCCTGCTTCACCCGCCGGGCGAAGTCGGGCGTGTAGAGGGCAGCCCTTTCCCGTGCGGTCCACTTCTCGCGCATGGCCAGGTACCGGGCCGGGCCGGACAGCTCGAGAAGCGCCCGGCGGGCCGACGCCCGCCGGCGGCGCTCTTCCCCGCCTAGCCCGGCGGCCGCCATCAGGGCCGACCGGAGCGGCCGTGGCCAGTGCTCCAGGGCGTCGAGCGCCTGGAGGCGCCGGAACCAGTGATCCCCCGCGAGCAGGGCGTCGGCACCGTCTCCCGTCAGCGCGACGGCCGAGGTGCCCGCCGCCTCCCGCGCCAGGACCCAGTTTGGGAGGGTGGCCGCATCGGCCATCGGCTCGTCGAGATGATGAAGGACTTGGCTCACCAGGGCTGGATCGACCTCCGGCATCGGGATCTCGTGATGATGCGCTCGAGCCAGCCCGGCCACGCGGCGGGCGTGGATCGACTCGTCCAGGCGGGGCTCGGAGAAGGAGACCGACCACGTGTGCAGCGCCCGACGGCTTCCGCCCGCGCGCGCCGCCAGCATCGTCACCAGGCTGGAGTCGAGGCCGCCGCTCAGGAAGACCGAGAGGTCCCCATCGTGAGGAAGTCTGCGCTCCAGCGCCTGCGAGAGCCGCTCCAGCATCTCGGCCGGGTTGGCTTCCAGGCCGGCCCGATCGGGAAGCCGCCAGTACGGCGTCACCTCCGTGGCCTCCGCGGCTCCGGCGGCGAGACGGTCCAGGTCGACGTGCACCGTGTGCCCGGCCGGCACCTTTCTGACGTGGGAGAAGAAGGTCCATGGAGCCGGGATGTAGGTGAACGCCAGGAAGGCGTCCAGCGCGGTGGCATCCACGTCGTCCTTGAAGACGAACCCCGCCGCGCGCAGCGCCTTGATCTCGGAAGCGAAGGCCACCCCGGCGGAGGAGGCCATGTAGTAGAGAGGCTTCTCACCGAGACGATCGCGCGCCAGGATCAGCCGGCGGCTCCCCAGGTCCAGGACGGCCGCGGCGAACGATCCGTTCAGCGCCGCGGCGAAGGCCGCCGCGTCTCCGCGGGAGGCCGACCATGCTCGCAGGAGATCGTCGGGACCGTTGAACGACGAGTCGGCCACAGCGGCGGGGGCGGCATCCGATGGGGCGCCGAGCCAGCCGATGTGACCGCGGTGGGCGAGGGCCCCCCGCATGACGCCGGACACCCTGGAGGGATCGATCCCCCCGGCCCCGCCGGCTCCGGCCGCCACCCAGCCGCAGATCCCCCTCACGCGCCAGCCTCCTCTCGTTCGAGGGGTTCAGACTAGCGGGGGGGCCGCGCAACGTCCATAGTGGCGCGCAGATTGTGCCTACCCAGGGAATGGGCCCGAATTCAACAAGAACCTGGTCCGTTTCAACACCCGACGCCGCCCAAAAGGACTGAGGACACCCCCATCACGAGCGAGGAACAATCTCCGCGCCACGATGGAATGATCGGGAGGGGCTGGCCGGCGGGCGGCGCTGGTAATAGATTCCCCCCGATGCTCATCCACCTGATCGGCGTGTGCGGCACCGGCATGGGGTCGCTGGCCGGACTGCTGGCCGGCATGGGGCACCGCGTTCGGGGCTCCGACGAGAACGTCTATCCTCCGGTGTCCACGCTGCTCCGGTCGCTCGGCATCCCCATTCTGGAAGGCTACGAGGCCGGGCACATCCTGGAGGGCGAGCGGCCCGACCTGGTCATCGTCGGCAACGTGGTGAACCGCGGCAACCCCGAGGTCAAGGCGCTGCTGGAGAGCGGCCTCCCCTACCTCAGCATGCCTCAGGCCATCGGGCGGTTCCTCCTCGAAGGCCGCCATCCGATCGTGGTGACCGGCACCCACGGCAAGACGACCACCACCGCCATGATCGCCTGCATGCTGATGGACGCAGGGCGCGATCCGTCCTTCCTGGTGGGGGGCGTGCTCAAGGATCTGGGCACCTCCTTTCACCTGGGTGCCCCACGCGAGGGCTCGCCCTTCGTGATCGAAGGCGACGAGTACGAGACCTCGTTCTTCGACAAAGGGTCCAAGTTCCTGCATTACAGGCCGCGCACCGCCGTGCTCACCAGCGTGGAGTACGACCATGCCGAGATGTTCCCCACGCTCGAGTCGGTCAAGGAGGCCTTCCGCGGCCTGGTGGCCCTGATCCCGCCCGCCAAGGACGGCGGGTCGCTGGTGGTGTGCGCCGACGATCCGCTGGCCATGGAAGTGGCGCGGGGATGCCGCGGCGAGCTGATCCCCTACGGGCTGGGCGAGGGCTCGGTGGTGAAAGGGGAGATGCTGAGCGCGGGCCCCGAAGGGATGGTGTTTCGAGCCAGCGCCCACGGAAACGACCTGGGGACCTTCTCGCTCCCGCAGACGGGGCACCACAATCTGCGGAACGCGCTCTCGGCCGTGGCGGTGGGCCGCGTCCTGGGGCTGACCCCCGACCAGATGCGCCCGGGCCTGGCCTCGTTCCAGGGCGTGCGGCGGCGCCAGGAGGTGCGAGGCGTGGCCGCGGGGGTGACCGTGATCGACGATTTCGCTCATCACCCCACCGCGGTGCGCGAGACCATCGGGGGGGTGCGGGCCCGCTACCCGGGCCAGCGCGTGTGGGCCATCTTCGAACCGCGCACCAACACGACGCGGCGCGACGTCTTCCAGCAGGAGTACGCCGGCGCGTTCGACGGCGCCGACGAAATCGTGCTGGCGCCGGTGGATCACCCGGAGCGCGCGCCCGAGGGGCAGCGCTTCAGCGTGGAGCGGCTGATCGCGGACCTGCGCGCGCGCGGCCTGCGGGCGGCGGCCCTTCCTTCCGTGGACGCCATCGTGGCGCGCGTGGCCGACAAGGCCCGCCGCGGCGACGTCCTGCTGGTCATGAGCAACGGGGGATTCGGCGGCATCCACGCCCGCCTGATCGACGCTCTCCAGGGCGGCACGGCCGTGGAGACGGGACGGGCTCCTTCGCCCTGATCAGCCCTTCGCCGTGCGGCATCCCGGACCGGCCAGCGGCGTGCGCAGGATCGTGCTCTTCGTCAGCCGCTCCGGCGGCCAGATGACCCCGCCGTCGAAAGCCCGAAGCTGGCTGGATGCCACGTAGAAGAGCTCGTCCTTCACCAGCACCCCCGTGGTCGGGATGTCGAACTCGGGGCGGTTCCGGTCGAGCACGGCGTGGCAGGTGACCTGCGACAGCGACGGATCCAGCTCGGCCTGCGCGACTTGATTCGGCGACGAACCCAGTCCATTCTGAACCGCCACCAGCGTCCGGCCGCGCACGTACAGTCCGTCGATGCCCGACAGGGTGACGTCCTCGGGGAGCCGCAGCGCGCGCACTTCGCGCGTGGCCGCCTGCATCACCTGCACGCCGCGCAGGTGATCCGCCAGGAAAATGAGCGCGCCGTCATCGGAGGCCGCGATCCCGTTGACGAATCCCTGGTACTCCACCACGCGCACGGGGGACTCGGTCCCCGGAGTCACGCGCCAGATGCCGTCGGGCCCCGCCGAGAGCCACGCTCCCCCGTCGGGCGTGATCACCAGGTCGTTGAAGCAGACCGGCGCCTCGCGGCTTCCCGTCACGTGCTTCCCCACCAGCCGCCCCGACCGCAGATCGAAACGGAAGACCCCGGTCCGGCCGCGGGTCTCCGGATCGTCGGGGACCATGGGAGGGGTCGGCTCCATCGGGTTGCAGGCGTTGGCCCACAGCTCGCGCCGGCGCGGCTCCACCTTCATGCCGAGCACGGCCCATATCCCCGATCCCGCCTGCGGCACGAAGTCGCTGACCGCTCCGTCGCGACCGACCTTCACGATCTTGCGCTTGTACAAGCTGCCGACGTAGAAGACGTCGTGCTCCGGATCCCAGGCCACGTTCTCGGGGATCAGGTCCTTCTCCTCGAGCGTCCAGGCCACACGGCCCCCCGTCAACGGTGACGCGTTCGCTTTGAGAGCGTCGATCGCGGCCGTGACTCCGGCCACGGTGAGCGACGCCGCGAACGCATCCTCCAGGCGCTTCAGGCTGCCCACGCCACCCAGCCGGGCCGCGCGCTGCAGAAAGGGGACCGCCTCACCGGACCTCCCCGACCGCGCCAGCGCCTCCGCGGCGGCCAGATGAAGGGCCGGCGTGTGGGGCGCCTCGCGCGAGGCCGCGATGAAGTGCTCGACGGCCCCCCTGGCATCGCCCGACTGCAGGGCTTTGCTCGCTCTTTCGAGCCTCGCCTCCAGGGTTTCGGGGACGGTGGCTGCGGTGAGGCCGGCGGCGAGCAGGGCTGTGAAGGCGGCGCGGATCATGAACTCTCCAGACGAAGGTGGTCATGCCGGCCGGAGGGCCGGATTGTACCTCAGGATGGCGACCGCACGCAGCGGAAGCCCAGGTGATCGGTGCCGGTGGAAGGATCACCCTTGCCGCGTCCGCCCGGCATGTACCGGGCGCAGTACTGATCGTTGCAGAGGTACGAGCCCCCCTTCATGACGCGCTTGGGCGTTCCGGGCTCCGAGGGGTCGCGGCTGTCGGCAGGGCCGCGCGGATTGAGCGCCGGCATCCCTGCGCCCGCCAGCTGCGCGAACCAGTCATCACGGTACCAGTCCGAGCACCACTCCCAGACGTTGCCGGCCATGTCGTAGAGGCCGAATCCGTTGGCGGGGAAGGTCGCCACGGGAGACGTGGCCACGTAGCCGTCGTCCCCCGTGTTGCGGTAGGGGAAGGCTCCCTGGAAGGTGTTGGCCTGATGGTGCCCCGCCGGGAGGAACTCGTCCCCCCAGGCGAACCGCTTGCGGTCCAGCCCCCCGCGGGCCGCGAACTCCCACTCCGCTTCGGTGGGCAGACGCTTGCCCGCCCATGCCGCGTAGGCGACGGCATCGTCCCAGGCCACGTGAACGACCGGGTGACGCCCTCGCCCCGTCAGATCGGTCCCGGGCCCCTCCGGGTGGCGCCAGCTCGCTCCCGGGATGTAGCCCCACCATCGGAAATGAGTGTCGAGCGGGACCAGATGGTCGGGGGGCGTGAACACCACCGAGCCGGCCACCAGATTTTCCGGTGGGGCCGTGGGGTACTCCTCACGGGTCGGCGTGCGCTCCGCGATGGTCATGTAGCCCGTCGCCTTCGTGAACCGCTCGAACTCCTGGTTGGTGACCTCGGTCTGGTCCATCCAGAAGCCGTCCACCGCGACCCTCACCAGCGGCCTTCCGTCCTGCATGGTGGGATCGTCGCTCCCCATGGTGAACTCACCACCCGGGACCCAGACCATCCCTTCAGGCGCCTGGCCGTGGGCTGCCGCCGCGACCCTTGGAGGAGCATCGGTGCCCACGCCGGAGACGTCCGGGGAGGAGGTCGACGAAGGGCGGTCCGGAGAGCATGAGACCGCAAAGACCATTGCCAGACTCAGGATCGGCGCCTGTGAGATTCTGAGCATTCGTATCTCCACAAGGCCCGTCGTAGCCGTAGGATAAGGCCTATTCGCCCATATTGGTTTCTTTGACCCCCCGGGGGACTTTACGGTAGCATGAACGCCGTTTGAACGTTGGACTCCACTCATCCCTCATGGAGGACATCACGTGAAGCGCATTCTGGCTCTGGCGCTTGTTCTGGCTGTATGCGGCACCGCTCATTCGGCCTTCGCCGCTTCGGATACCCGATTCAAGATTTTCGGGGCCGCGGCCTGGGTCGCCCCCATGGACGACGAGGATTTCGACATCAGCGGCATCGACGACACGCTCGAGGCCGCCGACGCCTTCGGCTGGAGCATAGGCTTCGAGTTTCAGTTCACCGATCGGCTGGGGATCGAGGTGGATTACATCAACGCTACCCAGGACATCGATTTCGGCGGGGACACCATCGCCGAGGTGGACTTCCAGCCGATCAGCGCTTCGCTCAACATCCATCTGATCGACAGCGACGTCATCGATCTGTACATCGCCCCGACCGCCTCGTGGGTCAACTGGGGAGACATCGAGACGACGGGTGGCGGCATCAGCGTCGAGACCGGCACCGACACCGAGTTCGCCTGGGGCGCCCAGATCGGCCTGGACATCGGGCTGGGTGACCGGGTGTGCATCGTCACGGGCCTGCGCTACCTGAATCTCGATCTCACCGGGGATGACCTCGATGGCGAGCTGGGGGTCAATCCGCTCATCGCCCGCGCCGGCATCGGGATCCGGTTCTAGTCATCGGGACCTGATCCCTTGAACGCTCAACAGACTTCCGGGAGGCCCGAACGGGCCTCCCGGGCCCGCATCGGGCTCATCGTCCTCTTCGTGGCCAGCGAGATCCTCGGCCTGCTGCTGGGGCAGTGGTTCTTCGGCATCTACACCAAGACCGTTCCCCCGGCCGTGGTCACCGGGTTCAACGTCGCCACGGCGCACGGCATGTTCCTGATGAACGGGGCCATCGCGGGGCTGGTGATCTTCCTCTGGAGCCTGCTGGCGGCGTGGCTCGCCCCCTTCTTCAGGGCGAAACGCGAGGACTGAACAGTCCGGCCAGGGCGCGCCCGCTGGCCTCGATGCTGAAGAGATCCTCTACCAGCGCGCGGCCGTCCCGCGCGCACCCGGCGCGCAGCGCCGGCTCGTCCATCATGCGTCCGAGGGCCGACGCCAGCGCCGCGGCATCGCGCTCCGGGACGAGCAGCCCGGTGGCTTCATCGCGCACTGCCTCCGGGATCCCCGAGATCGCGGTGCTCACCACGGGCACCCCCGCCGCGAGCGCTTCCAGGATGGTGTTGGGGATGCCGTCCCGATCCTGATTGGCCAGCACGATGCATGGCAGCACGAAGATCCCGGCCGAGGCCAGCACGTCGGGGATCCGGTCGTGCTCGATGGCTCCGTGCAGGACCACCCGGCCCGAAAGACCCAGATCGCGGGCCGCCTTTTCGATGGAGGCGCGCTGATCCCCGTCGCCGTAGACATCCAGGGTGAAGCGTCGTCCCTCCTTCGCCAGCAGGGCCAGGGCCTCCATCAGCCACGGAAATCCCTTCTTTTCTTTGAGCCGGGTGATGGTGATCAGCCGGGCGGGGTCCGGCTCGCGCTCGCGCCGCGCCGGGACGAAGCGCTCCAGGTCCACGCCGTGGTAGACGCGGCGCACCTTGGCCGGATCGACATCGGGATCGCGCGCCTTCTCGCACAGGGAACGAAGATGGGTCTCGTTGAATCCGGTGCACGTGGCCACGAAACGCGCCGCGCGGATCTTCTCCAGGAGCCTCCCCGGGTTGGTGTACAGATCGTTGGCGTGCCCCGTGAACGAGAAGGGCAGGTCCAGGCATGCGGCGGCGGCCAGCGCGGCATCGGCCAGGTAGTCGGCGTGCTGCGCGTGGACGTGCGACGCACCGGCTCGCCGGATCCGGTCGGCCAGGAAGAAGACCTCCAGGATGTGGCCCCCGCGCGCCATGCGCCCTCCCAGACGCAGGGCGGTGCGCAGGCCACGGACGAATCCCCGCGGCGAGCGCAGCAGGCAGGCCAGGGCGGCGCTCCAGCAGGCGGGTGACGAGCCCGGCGGCACGTAGGTGGTGCGCTCGATCCACGTCTTCAGGCCGGGCTGGGCCTCCACGCCAGGAAGCGGAGGCTTGAAGGAGAACAGCGCCAGGCTCACGCCGGCCTCGGTCAGGCCGCGCACCTCGTTGAGGACCCAGCCGCCACCCCAGCGCGGGAAGCGGTTGGCGACGTAGGCGACCTTCACGTCACGCCTTCAGGACCGCCACGGGGCGCAGCCGTGCGACGGGTGCGGCGAGCCCGCCCGCCTCCGCCACGGCCACCACCTCGTCGATCGCCTCGTCGGACATGTGCGCCAGCCGTTCGGGCCCCGGCGCTCCGTACGTGTACTTGAGGGTCACGCCAGGGCGGGCGGTGAGTCTCCCCGCTTCGGCGAACCGCTCGACGGTGCGCCCGGCTCCGTGATCCACCGAGTGCAGCGACGCCTCGGATCCGTCGCGCCCCACGATGACGAACGAGGAGGTGCGGTTGGTGCCGGGGACCATCACAGGCTGCCCGATCGCCTTCCAGGGATGCCGGTCCGGAAGCCCGCCCGGGCCCACCACGCGCGCGGCGTTGTGGCGATGCACCCAGAGGTCCCGCCCTCCCAGCCTCTCCTTCTGGATTGTGTTGTGCGACAGGTCCGCCAGGATCTCCACCTCCACGCCGGGCTGGCCGGTGGCGCGGCGCAGCGCGTCCTGGATCATGCCGGCGACCGCGGCCCGGTTGGCGTAGCCGTAGTTGGCGGCCATCTTCAGAGTGAGCAGCATCCTTTCCCCTTCCACGGAGGCGGCGGGAATGGCAACGTGATCCCGCCGGGCGAAGTGATACGCCCACCGGCGCCGCAGGTCGGCGAGGCTTCGCACGTCGCGCGTCAGGTGCAGCCTCACCTTGCGCCAGAAGAGGCCGCGCCGTCTCTTCGGGTCCGTCTTGAGTCGCCACGTGTAGAGGCGTCCCAGATCGTGGCCGAGCCTCTCCGAGCCGGTGTGAAACATGGCCACCACCGCGCCCGGCTCCAGACGCATGAGGCGGCAGGCGGACGCATCGAGCGCCTCGGTGACCACCTGCAGCTCCAGGAAGTGGTTCCCGCCGCCGATGAAGGCGAACGACCAGCGTCCCGCCTCGAGCGCCGCCCGATCGGCAGCCCGGTCCAGCTCATCGAGGGTCGGCTCCTCCCCCGCAAGGGCGTTTCCTCCCGCCTCCATGGTGGCGCACTGCGCGGGATCCAGGCCGAACCGGCCCGCCGCCGTGGGGGCCCCCTTCCGGCAGAACTCCTTCACCTCTTGGATATCGATCACCGGCTCGCGCCGGCGCCGCGGGATGCGATCGCGCAGCGCCGCCATCAGCGCCTCCACGAAGCGCTCGCTCAGGTCGGACTCCGCCAGCGGGAGCCGCATCAGGCTCATGCCGCAGTTCTGAGAGGGGCTGGAGAACGAGGGGACCAGATCGCTCGAGGTCGCCACGGCGCTGCTGGACGGCGTCTCGAGCCGCGGCTTCCAGTGCAGGTCGGGAAGGGCCACCACCGGCGCGGCCACCCAGGGGAGGCGCGAGATGGCCAGCAGGCGCGCAAGCGCCTCCGGGTCGGGGCCGGCTCCGGGACCGGCATACACATGGACGCCGGGCCCCGAGCCATCGGGGGCCTGAACCAGCCGGGGGACCGCGGGACGCGCCGGGGGCGACTCCGGCAGCCTCATGTCGCGCGTTCCATGGCCTCGGCCAGGCGGGCCGCCGTCTGAGCCACGCTCTCGGACTCTCCGCGCGTGAAGACCGCGCAGCGCGTCCTTTCCAGAAGGCGGCTCAGAGACGCCGGGGGTGAAGCGGCCGGGCGCCCGCGCGTGGCCGCCAGCGTGTCCAGCAGAGCGGCGCAGGGACGGTAGTCCTCAATCTCCCGCGCCAGATCGTTCCCCGCG
Source organism: Candidatus Polarisedimenticolia bacterium (assembly GCA_050747525.1). Taxonomy (GTDB): domain Bacteria; phylum Acidobacteriota; class Polarisedimenticolia; order JACPZX01; family DASXTC01; genus JBOGOC01. The sequence goes on from JBOGOC010000098.1 coordinate 15,423, forward strand.
GCCAGCAGCTCCGCCGCCGTGCCGGCCTCGATGGGCTCCACGCCGGGGACCCCGCCCGCCCGCAGGAAGAACAGCGCCGCGGGAGGCGCCGCCTCCGCCCGCAGGCCGGGGGCCACCGCATAGGTGGGCTTGGGATGCGCCGTGGCCGGAAGATCGCTGCGCTCCATCTCGATCCCCGAGGCCGCGATGCCCGCCACCGCCATGTCGTCGAGCCGCACCGGCTCGGGGCAGCTGTAGACGCGGTGGTCGTCATGAAAGAGAAGGTTGTCCGAGAGGAGCCGGGTGCCGGGACGCGAGAGCAGGGACAGGCCCAGGGTGGACTTGCCCACTCCCCCCATGCCGGCCAGCAGAACCGCACCGCCCGACGGAAGCGCCAGCGCCGAGGCATGCACCATCCCCCATCCCCGCCCACGCCGCAGGCTCCACGCGAGCGGATAGTAGACCGCGAAATACATGAGCTTGAAGAAGAGGCGATCCCGCTTTCGCTCCACGCGCACGGGGCGCAGGTACTCCAGCCTGCGGCCGAGCCCGCGTGGCACGTAGGAGCACACCGCGTCCACGGTCAGCCGGGGGGCGGCCTCGCCCGCCAGCGAGTAGGAAAGGGACAGCTCCGGAAAGCCCGGCACGCGCGTCCACAGGGCGTGCGCGACACGCTCCTCGCCGGGATGCACGGCCAGCGTCAGCCCGCGCCCGGCCTTGGATCCGACCGTCCCCATGGGAAGCGCCGGCACGGCGGCCGGCTCGTTCCAGCGCCACGACGCGCGGACCGCCAGCTCGGCGGCCGCGTCGGCTCCCTGATGGGTCTCGAAGTGTGCCCGCACGAAGGCCGCCAGGGAAGGGTCGTCCGTCTCCACCGAGACCGGAAGTCCGTGCAGGACGAAGCGGGCGCCCGCCATGGCCGCGCTCACGCCGGCTGGCGGCGGCCCGCGGGGAAGCCCGAGGCCTCGCCTTCGTCGCGGAACTGGATCTCGTAGAGCCGCCGGTAGAGGCCCCCGCGCGCCAGCAGCTCGGCATGGGTGCCGCTCTCCACCACCCGTCCCTGGTCCATCACCAGGATGCGGTCGGCGTGCAGGATGGTCGAGAGCCGGTGCGCGATGACCAGGGTGGTGCGGCCCCGGACGAAGCGGTCCATGGCGTCCTGGATCAGCCGCTCGCTCTCCGTGTCGAGCGACGAGGTGGCCTCGTCCAGCAGCAGGATGGCGGGATTCCGCAGGATGGCCCGGGCCAGCGCGATGCGCTGGCGCTGGCCGCCGGACAGCATGACGCCGCGGTCTCCCACGATCGTCTCGTATTTCAGCGGCAGGTCGTTGATGAACTCGTGGGCGTGGGCGGTGCGGGCCGCCTCCTCGATGCGGTCCATCCCGGCGTCCTTCTCGCCGAACCCGATGTTGCCGGCGATGGTGTCGTGGAACAGGATCGGATCCTGCGTGACGAACCCGATCTGCTGGCGCAGCGAGCGCAGCGTGACCTCGCGAATGTCCTTGCCGTCGATGAGGATGGCCCCCTCCCTCACGTCGTAGAAGCGCGGGATGAGGTTCACCAGGGTCGACTTCCCGGCGCCCGACGGCCCCACCAGGGCCACGAAGGAGCCTTTCTCGATGCGCACGCTCACCTCGCGCAGGACTGGGGCCGGCTTCTCGTAGTGGAAGGAGACATTGCGCAGCTCGAGCGCCTCCTGCATCGGGGGCAGGTCCACGGCGCCGGGGGCATCCTGAAGGTCGGGCACCCGGTCGATCTCCTCGAACACGTCCTTGGCCCCGCTCACGCTCTCCTGGATCTCGGTGATGGCGTTGTTGACCTTCTTGATGGGGCTGTAGCAGGCCACCATCGCGGCGTAGAAGGTGATGAAGTCGCCGGGGGTCATCTCGCCGCGCAGCACCGACACCCCGCCCATCAGCAGAAAGACGATCACGAAGCCGGCGGAGAAGATCTCCACCACCGGCTGCAGCATCGACTTGGCGCGCGCTCCGCGCATGTCGTACTGGAAGGCCTGGTCGTTGGCGCTGGCAAACCCCTCGCGGGCGTGGTCCTCCATGACGAACGCCTTGACGATGCGGATGCCGTCGATGCTGCGCTGCAGCATCTGGACCATGTTGGCCCGCTGGCGCAGGGAGCGGTCGGTGGATCGGCGGATGAGCCGGCCGGTCACCATGATGACCAGCCAGTTCAGCGGGAAGATGAGCATCCCGATCATGGCCAGCTGGAAGTTGATGGCGAAGGCCAGGGTGAGGGCCCCCACCACCATGAGCGGCTCGGTCACGATCTCCGAGAGGATGGCCGTCATCCCCTTCTGCATCTGCGTGAGGGAGTTCGTGAAGCGGCTGATGATGACGCCCGACTTGCGCCGATCGAAGTAGTTCACCGACTGGGAGATCAGGCGGTTGAAGAGCTCCTGGCGCAGGTCGGTCATGCTGCGCTTGGACAGCCAGTTGGACCAGAACGACTTGCTGTAGAAGCAGACGCTCTTCAGCAGGGTCGTGATCAGGATGAGGGCGGACAGGATGAAGAGGGCCTTGTACTTGTTGGCGAAGACCCGATCCTCCAGCCACGCGGCCAGGTCCTTGCGCCAGCCTTTCTTCCAGAAGCGGCTGGCGAAGAGGTGATGCCCGCGGTCCGGCTTCACCACCAGCTCGGCCATGACTTCCTCTCCGGGGGCGAGGCGCAGCGTATCGATCCCTTCGGGCATCCGGATGGTCGCCTTCCAGTCCTTCCCCACGGCGTCCGCCTCCACACGGATGCCGTCGAGCATCAGGTCGCGCCGGTTCTTCAGGATGATGGGGATGCTGAACTCCCCTTCCTTGCGGAACCCTTCCAGCACCATCGACTCGTCCTCGAGGATGCTCCAGTCGCGCCCCATCCGGCCGCGCCATCCTTCCGGCATCTGCGGCCGCATGCGCAGCCCTTCGACGTCGTGCCCGTGGCTGTCCAGCACCCGCATCGACACCTTCAGGTCCGCCTCTTCGCTGGCGAACAGCGTGTCGAACAGCGGCTTCATCGCGCCCAGGGAGCCGATGGAGAGCCCCGCGGTGAGCACCGACAGGACGAGCACCTGCGTCACGCGCCACTTGTAGGGCCACAGGTAGGTGAGCATGCGGCGGTAGAGCTTCACGCGATGGTCTCCTTCCTCACCCGCGCCCGGCTGCCGTCGGCGGCTCCGCGCCCCTGCAGCGCGCGCGTGTAGGCCTCCAGCGTCTCGTCGGCGAGCCTGCGGATGGAGAAGCGGCGCACCACCTCGTCACGCGCGCGCAGCGCCATGTCGCGCGTCGCCGCGGGATCGCCGAGGACCGCCCCGATGGCCGCCGCGAGCGCGGCGGCATCGCCGGGCGGGACGACCCGGCCGGTGAGGCCGTCGTCCACGATGGCCCGCGCCCCGCCGATGTCGGAGGCGATCACGGGGACCCCCAGCGCCATCGCTTCCTTGAGAGAGGCCGAGGACGCGTCGCATCCGACCGACGGGAGGATGGCGATGTCGAAGGCCGCCTCCACCGGAGCGATGTCGGAGCGGAATCCCAGGAAGCGCACGTCGTTCTCGAGGCCCAGGCGCCGGGCCGCCTCGCGCAGCTCCGGCTCGAGAGGGCCCATCCCCGCGAACGCCAGCAGGAGGCGCGGCGCCTTCCCGCGCAGCAGGGAGGCCGCCGTCATCAGATGGATGTGCCCCTTGTCCTCCACCAGCCGCCCGGCCACGCCGAGCACGACGTCCCCGGGGCCCGCGCCGATCTCGGAGCGCACCGCCGCGCCGCTCACGCCGGGATGGAAGACCTCGGACCGGTAGGCCGACGGAATGACCGCCACGGCGTCCCGGCGGAGGTCGCCGCGCCCGAAGAAGGGCTCGTAGAGCCGGAGCACGCTCTCGTCCACGACGATGAGGTGATCGACGCGGCGGTAGAGCCAGCGGTTCGCCGGGTTGTCCCGCACACGCTTGGTGTTGTGGCGCGTCAGCACCAGGCGGCGCGGATGGCCGCTCACCGCCCTCACCAGGGCGGTGACCCACGCGTCCTGCGACCCGTGCACATCCACGAGATCCACCCCCAGATCGCGCACCAGGCGACCGAGCCGCGCCGCATCCCGCGCGAACGACACGACGTGGGCCGGGGGACGGAAGGCGAAGCCGTCATCCACGCGCAACGTGGGGAGCGAGCGTGAGGCCTCCCTGGCCCGCTGTGTGAGTTGCCCGCGTGGGGCGGCGATGGTAATCTCGTGGCCTCGACGCGCCAGCTCTTCGGACACCATCAGCACACGCGAGGCCTGGCCTCCCCATCCTCGGTGAAACTCCGTGTGCAGGATCTTCAAGGGCTTGGTCGGTCCCCGGGCGCAGGATGACAGGGGCAATGCGCAGAGCGGCTGATTATATACCACCCATCGCGTGCAGGGCGTGATGCTCCACGCCGACGCCCTCACCGACTACGTCGCGCGGGGGCTGCTTCCCATCATGGGGATCCCCGGACGGGCGTTCACGCTCGAGCCGGCCAGCCCCGGGACGACCCGCTCGCGTCTGCTGCTGGTGCGCATCGAGGGGATGCCTCCCCTCCTGCTGCGCGCCTGGGAACGGCGGCGCCAGGGCTTCAAGAACGCGGAAGCGCTGCGGCACCTCGACGGGCTGGGGCTTGCCGCCCCGCGCCTCGTGGCCCACGACCTTTCGGCGCGCCCCGCGCGGCTGCTGCGAGGCGAGGCGGGCGCCCCCATCGTCACGGTGGAGACCTGGATCGAGGGCGCCCCGCACGCCGACCTGTCCGAAGCGGACGCATCGGTCGCCACGCTGCGCGTGGCGGGGCTGCTGGCGCGATGGCATGGCGTGACGCGGCTGCGCTGGGGCCGCCCCGGCGGCGGGAGAATCTGGCCCTTCGCGGCCTACACCCTGGCCGGCGTGCGGCGCATGGGGCACGCGCTGGCCGCGGGCGGATGGCTGGAGGAAGGTGAGGCGCGCGACATGCAGCGCCGCTTCGCGTCGTGGCGGGGAGCCATCGGATCGATCGACACGTTCAACCTGGTCCACAACGACATCAACCGGCGCAACGTCATCGTGACCTCCACGGGCGAGGTGGTGCCCGTGGATCTGCATCGCCTGTCCTACGAACCGTTCCCCGAGGAGGTCGTGAACGCCTCCTGGCACTTCTGTCGCAAGGACGAAGCGCTGCGCGCCCGGTTCATGGAGACCTACTTCGAGCACGCGGGCCACGGCGCGCGTGTGGCCTGGGAAGCTCTTCGTGGCTTCTTCGAGCCTCTGAACTTCCTCAAGAAGATGTACCGCCGCGGGATCACCGTGGGTCGCGCCCAAGAGGAAGACGAGAAGATGCGCGCCTGGCGCCGGCTCGCCATGCAGGTGGGGCCGCCGCCCTAGTCCGGACGCTCGTCGTCGTGAGTGACGGCCGCCGCCCGTCGGGGAGTGGTCTCCGCGGCGCGTTCGCCAACGCCACGCCGTCGAGC
>JBOGOC010000099.1:0-24347 GCA_050747525.1 Candidatus Polarisedimenticolia bacterium
CCGAACTTCCCTCAGTTTCGTGGACAGGTATGTTATGCGGCCCCCAACTCGGCTTTCTCAAACTCCTCCGGGGTTCGATAGCCGAGGTACGAGTGCCGGCGCTGCCGATTGTAGAAGACCTCGATAAAGTCGAAGATCGAAGCTCTGGCTTGCTGACGCGTTGAGAACTCCTGGCGGTAAATGAGCTCCACCTTCAGGGTTCTGAAGAAGCTCTCGACGACGGCGTTGTCCCAGCAGTCCCCTTTACGGCTCATGCTGCTGACGATTCCGTGCCGCTTCAGCAGGTGCTGATACTCGGCACAGGCGTACTGACTGCCGCGATCGGAATGATGTAGCAGGCCTCCTTGGGGAGACCTGCTTTGCAGAGCCGTCCTGAGTGCCCTTACGACGAGGCTGTGGTCCAGATCGCTATCCATCGACCAGCCCACCACGCGGCGCGAGAACAGATCCAGCACCACAGCCAGGTACAGCCACCCTTCACCCGTCCAGATGTACGTGATGTCCGTCGCCCAACGCCGGTTTGGCCCCTCGCTGGTAAAGTCCCTTGCCAGCAGATTCTCGGCTATGTCGAAACGGTGATTCGAGAACGTCGTGGCCTTGAATCTCTTACGGCGTGGCGGCGTGATCGCGTTTTCTCGCATCAAACGCTCCACCCGGCGACGGCCGCATACCACCTTCAGGGACTGGAATTCCTCATGAACGCGTGGACTCCCATAGGTTCGACGGCTCTTCTGGAAAACCTGTCGGATTTTCTCGAGCAGATCCCGATCGCGCCGAACCCGGCTCGGTTCCGGGCGATCGAGCCAGGCGTAATACCCGCTGCGCGCAACACCCAACACGCGGCACAGCATCGCTATAGGGAAGTTCGCCTTCTCCGCGGCGATGAACCTGAACCTCAACTGTTTTCCTTGGCGAAGAAGGCCGTCGCTTTTTTTAGGATGTCGCGCTCCACCTTCAGCTGCATGTTCTCTCGGCGTAGCCTGACCAGCTCTTCTCTCTCCGAGGTCGTCAGACCTTCCTTCTCACCCCCGTCTATCTCGTGTTGCTGCACCCAGTAGCGAAGAGATGACTCCGTCAGGTCCAGCTCCTTGGCCACCTCACGGATACTCTTGCCAGAGTTCTTCACCAGCTGGACCGTCTCTAGCTTGAACTCCTCACTGAACTTCCGCCTGTCTCGTGCCATCCCGTGGACCTCCCGGACCATTATCGTCCGAATCTCGCTGTCCAGAAAAAGGGGGGAAGATCAGCCTGAGCCGGGTCGAGCGAGCGTTGGCCGTGCGCGCTTTTGCGCGGCCAGCGAGCGAGGGCGAAGGCGGAAGCGGGAGTGAGCCGTCGTGGCCAACGCCACGACGGCGAACGTTCCCGGAGACCACTCCCCGACGGGCGGCGGCCGTGACTCCTCCCGCCCCGGCGGCCACTCTCGCCGCCCGACCGCCGGGCGACTACGGCGCGGCCGCGCGATGCGTCACCGGGAGCGGCCGCGCGCGGTACTTGTCGTAGAGCTGCTGCTGCCTGTTCCCCAGATCAACGTCCTGCCCGTCGATGAACAGCTTCAGGACGCGCGTCTTGATCTCCAGCGGGTCGCCGTCGGTGAGCATGAGGCTGGCGCTCTTGCCCGCTTCGATGGACCCGAGGCGATCCCCGGCCCCCAGGATCTGCGCCGGGTAGAGCGTGACCGCCTTGAGCGCCACGTCCCGCGGCAGTCCGAAGGCGGCCGCCATCCCCGCGTGGTGGGGGAGGTTGCGCGTGTGTGGCGCGCCGAAGCCGCCCCCGCTGTTGACCAGGCAGAACTTCACGCCTGCTTCGTGCAGCTTGAGCGGCATCGTGTAGGCCGTGTCGTACGGCTCGTCCCTGCGGAAGGAGTTGGACAGCACCGGCCCCAGGATGACCGGGATGTTGTTCTCACGCAGCAGGTCGGCCACACGCCACGCGTCCGCGGACGATTCCAGGATCATGCGCACCCCTTCCTCGCGGGCCCAGCGCACGGCGTCCTTGATCTGGCGCACCTCGCTGGCGCTCACGACCACGGGGATCTCGCCCCGCAGAAGCGGCTGCATCGCCTCCAGCGCCGGGTCGGGGCCGGGCGGCTGGGAGCCGCCTTCCTTCGCCGCGTCGAGGGCGCGCTGGTAGGCGCGCGCCGCTTCGAACGTCTCCTTCATCTCGCGCAGGTCCTCCTGGCGCTGCTTGTCCTGCTCTTCGATGCTCTGCGGCGGTCCACCGAAGCCGCCCTGCCTCGGGCGCGGATAGGCTGGGTAGTTCACGTGCATGGCCAGGCGCGATGCGGCGGTGAGGTCCTCCCACGTCCAGCCTGCCAGACGCAGCAGGGCGCTGGTCCCCGCGATGGTCCCTCCGCGCGGCACGGTCAGCACGTGGGTGATGCCCGCGGACCGCGTGACCCGGATGACCTCCGAGTCCGGGTTGACGGACGCCTCCACGCGCACGTTGGGGTTGATCTTCCCCGTTTCGGAGATGTCCACGCTGCCGGAAACCGAGCCGATCTCGGTGAGCCCCACCACCGTGCTGGCGTCGATCATCCCGGGATAGAGATGAAGACCGGCGCCCTGCACCACGAGGGCGTCGGCGGGGACCGCCACCTCGCGTCCGACCGCCTCGATGCGGCCGCCGCGCACCACCACCGTCCCGCCTTCGATGTCGGGGCCGGACACAGTGTGCACGGTGGCCCCCACGATGGCGAAGGCTGCGGACTCCCCGGAAGGCTCGCGCCATGGCGCGGGCCGCGCGGCGGGGATGGGCCGTCCGGGGGGCAGGCTCGATGACGGTTTCTTTTCCGCCGACGCCGTCTGGCCGGCGGCCTCGGGCTTCTTCGGCTTGCCGTCGTTCTTCACCTTCTCGATCAGCTCCGCGCGACGCGCCTGGTCGGCCGCGCGCCGCGCGACGTCCTCGGCGCGATCGAACTGCTTCACGCCGTCCACCCAGGTCTGCTCGGCGAGCGTGTAGACGCTGAGCGGGTGGCCGTTCCAGATCACGAAGTCGGCGTCCTTACCCGGCTCGAGCGAGCCCACCCTGGCGTCGATGCGAAGCTGGCGGGCCGGGTTGATGGTCACCAGCGCCATCGCCTCGGCCATGTCCATGCCTCCGTACCGCATCGCCTTGGCGGCCTCCAGGTTCATACGGCGCGCCAGCTCGTCGGAGTCGCTGTTGAAGGAGACGCTCACCCCGCGGCGCGCCATCAGCGCCCCGTTGTAGGGGATGGCGTCGAAGGCCTCCAGCTTGTACCCCCACCAGTCACTGAAGGTGGAGGCCCCCGCACCGTGACGGGCGATCTCGTCGGCCACCTTGTACCCTTCCAGCACGTGCTGGAAGGTGGACACCTTGAATCCCAGCTCGTCCGCCAGGCGGATCAGCATGAGGATCTCGTCCTGCCTGTAGCAGTGGCTGTGAACCAGCCGCTCGCCGCGCAGTATCTCCGCCAGCGCCTCGAGCTGCAGATCGCGCCGCGGGGGGACGCGCCGGGCCTGCTGCTTGTTCTTGAGCTTCTCGTACTCCTTCCAGTCCCGATCGTACCGGGCAGCGGCGAGGAAGCGCTCGCGGATCGACTGCTCAACGCCCATGCGGGTCACCGGGTAGCGTGGGGCGGCTCCGGGGGCCTGGAAGTTGGACCGCTTGGGGTTCTCTCCGAGCGCGAACTTGATCCCCGCGGGCGCTCCGGGAAACATCAGATCCGCCGCGCTGGCGCCCCACTTGAGCTTGATGACCTGGTTCTGGCCCCCGATCGAGTTGGCCGAGCCGTGCAGCACATTCGCGGCGGTCAGCCCTCCCGCCAGTTCGCGGTAGATGGAGATGTCGTCCGGGTCCAGCACGTCCATGATGCGTACTTCCGCTGTGATGTTGTTCGACCCCTCGTTCACGCTGCCGTCCACGCCGGTGTGGCTGTGCGCGTCGATGAGGCCCGGCGTGACGTGCTTGCCGGCTCCGTCGATGACCAGGGCCCCGCGCGGAGGATCGATCTGCCCCGACACGGCCACGATGTGCCCGTCGCGCACCAGCATGTCGCCCGGGTTCAGGACCCCGGCGTCCGAAACGGTCCAGATCACCGCCCCCTTCACCAGCACTTCACGCGGGGGAGGAGCGCCCGCCGCGAGCGCCGCGAGCAGCAGAGTCCAGGTGACGATCACAGGCTGCCTCCTTCCGGTCCCGCGGTGCGGGTCCCCTTCACGGTGTACGGTCCTCCGCCGGGGAACTCACCGCTCCCCTCCATCTCTTCCCCGGTGACGATCACCGAGATCTCCTGGCTCGGCCGGCTCCCCTCGCCTGGAAGGACCACGGTCATCTCGTTGCCCACCACTTTCACCGACGTGAACGCCACGGTGCCGCGCTGCGTCTCGGCGGTCCCCGCGTAGTCCCCCTCGTGTCCCGTGATGGTCCAGGTGCGGCTGATGGCTCTGCCTCCGATGGTCAAGGTGATCGACCACGTGCCGCGCGGGTCGATCCTGGCGTTGGGGTCGCCTTTGGAGGCTTTCTGCTCGATGTCGTGCTTGATGCCGTCCACGAACACGTGGACGGGCTTCGCCTTTTCGTTGAAGACTCCGTCGCCGGATTCGGGGGCTCCGTCCCAGACCACCAGGTTGGCGATCTTGCCGGGCTCCAGGGTGCCCAGGGTGCGCTCCAGTCCCAGGGTGCGCGCGGCGTTGGTGGTGAGCGCCGCCAGCGCGGTCTGCGCCGTCAGGCCCCGTTCCATCGCCTTGCGGAGGCGGGCGGGGAACTCGCCGGCCGACGGTGCCCGGCAGGTGCCCAGGGCGAAGGCCACGCCCGCCTGTTCCAGCGCCGCGGGGTTGGCGGGGGCCATGTCCCATCGTTCCAGATCGCGCGTCGTCACCAGAAGCGCCTCGTCCGGATCGCTCACCTTCGGCTTCTCGGGATAGGCCAGCGGCAGGATCACGGGACGGCCGGCCGCGGCGAGAGCCGTGATCGCTCCGTGCTGCGCGTTCTCGAGCCCCGAGGCGATGACGACGCCGTCCAGGGCGAATTCGCGCGTGATGGACAGAGCCCGCAGGACGTTGGCGCTGTCGGGCACGTCGAAGAAGACCCGCCCGCGTCCGGAGGCCGGTCCTGCCAGCGCGTCGAGTGACGCCACCGACGCCGGGCGCTGGATGCCGGCCGGATCAGAGGCGTAGCGCGCCTGCCAGACGTCCTGACGCCGGGCATCGAGCAGCGTCTGGCGGATCACGGAGATCGAGCCCATCAGTGATGTGGGGTAAGGCTGCCCGAAATTGCCCGACTCGAATGCCACCACCTGCCCCGCGCTGGCCGTCACCAGGTTGGCCGAGGGAGCGCCCGCGCCCAGGTTCAGGACAGCGGGCTGCCCGCGGAAGATCCCGTCGGCGGGGAGAGAGAGCGCGGTGGTGAATCCCATGGCGCGATGCTTCTCGAAGCCGGAGCCGTCCGCCACGAGCCCGTCGGCCACGCGCCGCTCCGCGCGGACGCGCACGATCGGGTGGGCGGTGCCGGCCGGCTGCTCGGGAGCCTGCTGGCGCCCGGGGCCGCCCTGCTGGGCGGGGGGGGTCTCGACCCTCTTCTGGCCGATGTCGCTGCACGCGTCGATGAACCCGGCGGTCACCGTGCGCCCCGCCGCCTCAAGCACGTAGGCGTCCGGAGGAACGTCCACGCCGCGCCCGGCCGCCTCGATCAGGCCGTCCCGCAGGACCACGGTGCCGTCGGGCACGATCTTGTCCGGCGCGACGATCACGCGTGCCTTGGTGATGGCGTACACGCGCGGCCGCTCGGCATGTGCCGGAAACGCCGAAGCCGCCGTGAGGCAGACGAGAAAAGATGAAAGCAGGCGGACGCGCGACAGGCGGGCGCCTGACAGGCGGGCCCAGGGCGAGCATCGGGTCATCGGTTGGCCTTCCCCATGAGCATGGCGATGGATGATGCGGCCCGCCCCCAGCGGACCGGACAGCGCATGATACCGGGAGCCCGGCGTGGCGCGCAACACGCCGGCGTCAGTGGGGGAGGAGGGGCGTGAGCGCCAGCAGTCCGAGCCACACGACCAGGAAGGAGATCACGTCCAGGACGACCCCCACCCGGATCATCCGCCGCAGAGGGACCATCCCGGTGCCGAACACGATGGCGTTGGGGGGCGTGGAGACGGGGAAGATGAAGCCGCAGGTGGCCGCCAGCCCCACACCCAGCGCCGGCCGGACCGGATCGAAGCCGAGGCTCTGAGCCGCCGCGATGGCGACCGGGACGAGCAGGGTCGCCGCCGCGGTGTTGGAAGCGAACTCGCTCACCAGGATGGTGACCCCGACGCAGAGCGCCAGCAATCCCGCGGGGGTGGAGGCGAGCCCCGTCTCACGGATCCATTCTCCGGCCCACCGGGCCAGGCCCGTCTGCTCGGCCAGCGTTCCCAGGGAGAGCCCTCCTCCGAACAGCAGGATGATCCCCCAGTTGACCTGACGACCCTGCTGCCAGGTCAGCGCGAACTCGCGTCGCTTCCAGCTCACGGGAGCCACGAAGAGCAGGGATGCGCACAGCAGCGCGACCCCTGCTTCGGGAAGGCGCTCAGCCAGCCGGCGCGCCACCGGGCTGTCCGGTCCGAGGCTCAGGCCGGCCACCGCGGGCAGGGTCCAGAGAAGCAGTGCAAGGACGCAGGCCGCGATGGTCCATCGCTTCCCGGCCTTCGAGGCCGGCCCTGCTCCGCCGGCCGCACCCGGATCGGCTTCGGCCCGCCCGGCCAGCGCCTCGCCGCCCAGGATGGATCGCGTCATCAGCATCGAGGCGGCCAGAAGGGCCATCGAGATCGGGATGCCGAACAGGAGCCAGGCGGTGAAAGAGACTTTCACGCCGGCCAGACGCTCGATGAAGCCGGCCACCAGGAGGTTGGGCGGCGTGCCGATGATGGTGGCCATGCCGCCCACCGACGCGCCGTAGGCCACGATCAGCAGGATCCCCGACACCCACGGGCGGTGGCGCGCGGCAGCGGCGTCTCCGCCCGAGCGCTGCACGGCCGCCGCGCGGGCCACGGGAGTCATCAAGGCTGCCGTGGCCGTGTTGGACAGGACCGTGGAGATGGCCGCCGAGGTCAGCCCGACCGCCGACAGCAGCCCGGTCGTGCTGCGGGTGAAGCGCGGGTGGTGCAGCAGCGCGGTGGCCACCATGCGGTCCAGTCCGTGCAAGGAGAAAGCCTCGGCCAGAAGGAACGAGCCGATGAACAGGAAGATGACCGGGTCGGCGTACGGTGCCAGCACGGCTCTCGCGGGCGCCACACCCGAGACGATGGCCAGCGCCGACGCGAGCAGCGCCGTGGCGGGCAGAGGGATCGCCTCCGTCATCCAGTAGCAGACCGCCAGCGCCAGGATGCCCAGCAGGCGGCGCGCTTCGGGCGGATGATCTCCCGGGTTCAGGATCCACAGCGCCGCGCACGCGAGCGGCCCCGCGACGAGCCCCAGGGTGCTGAGGCGTCTTTCGAAGGAGTCCTCGGCGGCGGCCACGGCCGACGCGATAGGCCTAGATCCCGCCCAGGTTCGCCGAAAGGATGGCGCGGCAGGCGGAGCAGAGGATGATGTACCCCTTGCGCGGGAGCGTGGAAGTGAAGTTCACGCGGCTGCGCAGAAGGCGCACCACCTGCACCGCCTGGACCTCCTGGCGGCATTGCGGACAGGACACCGGGGATTCCAGAGCGTACTCGGCTTCGAAGGTTGGTGAGTCGGTGGGCAGGGCCATCGGGACCTCCGTATGAGGGCGCCGCAGTATAGTACCCTCGCCTCATGCCCGTGAATGGCCTGGGCGACGCGCACTGTCATCTCGCCGATCTTCCCGACGCTGAGCGCGCGCTCGAGGACGCACGGCAGGCCGGCGTGGAGACGGTCGTCGCCGTCTCCATGAGCGCCGCCGACGCCGCGCTCCTGCTGGAGCTTCGTTCACGGAATCCCGAACTCGTGCGCGTGGGGATAGGCCTGCATCCGTCCCGCGTGCCCGGCCTCTCGGAGGAAGAGGTGGCCTCGGAGCTTCGTCTCGCGGAGCAGCGGGCGCCCCGGGCCGACGTGATCGGCGAGATCGGCCTCGACTACAAGGACGCCACCGACACGATCCAGAGGCGCCGCCAGCTCGAGGTGCTGGAGCGGATGCTCGCGCTGGCCGCGTCGGCCGGCAGGCCGGTGAACCTCCACACGCGCCGCGCCGATCGCGAGCTGATGGAGGCTGCCCGCTCGTTCACGCGGGGGACAGGGCTGCCCGCGGTCCTGCACTGGTTCACGCATTCGTCGAAGCTGGCCCGCGCCTGTGCAGAGGACGGCCTGTACATCTCTGTCGGCCCGTCGATCCTGATCGATCCGCGGCAGGCCGAGGTGGCGCGCGCCGTCCAGGAGGACCTCCTGCTCGTGGAAACCGATGCGCCGGTGGTGTACGCCGGTGAGGCCGCGCGTCCCGCCTGGGCCGCGCGCGTGGCCGCGCGTCTGGCCGAGCTGCGGGGGGCCGAGCCGCAGGCGATGGCGGCAAAGCTCCGAGCGAACCTGAAGCGCTACCTCAAGGAACCGTGAGCGGGAGGCCCGCCTTCGTCCAGGCGTTCATCCCTCCCGCCACGTTGGTCACCTGGGTCCAGCCGCCGTGCAGCAGAAGGCTGGCCCCCACCGAGGAGCGGAATCCGCTCCCGCAGACCAGAGCCAGAGGGACTCCCTTCGGCACGTCCCCGAGTCGCGCGGGGAGCTCGCCCCCCGGGATGTGCAGCGCCCCTTCGATGTGACCCTTGTGCCACTCGCCGGGCTGGCGGACGTCGATCACGCGCAGCCCGCGCTCCGAGCGGATCCGGTCGGCCAGCTCCTGCACGGTCCACTGCCGGAGGGTGCGCAGTGGCCGTGCTTCGCTGCGCCAGTGGGCCATCCCTCCCGCCAGCCAGCCCAGCGGCAGGTCGTAGCCGATGCGCAGGAGCTGCCAGCAGATCTCCCAGAGATCGTCGGCGCGATCCAGCACCAGCACCACGCGGGCGTCGGCCGGGAGCACCGTCCCCGCCCACGTGGGGAACGAGCTTCCGGCTCCCACGTTGAGAGCGCCCGGGATGTGCCCGCCCCCGAAGGCCTCCGGGCTGCGGCAGTCCAGGAGGACGGCGCCCTCGCGCGCCCTGGCGTCCACCTCGGCGGGCTGGAGCGCCGGCGGCTCACGCAGGATCCCCAGCAGCCCCGGGCCCTTCTGGTTCCGGGACCGCATGCGACGCCAGTACGGAGGGACGGTCGGCAGGTCCGAGAGATCGATGGCCGCGGTGGCGGGAGAGGTCTCGATGGCCGACAGCAGGCGGTTCATGCGCCGCTCGTACCCGATGGTGGTGCAGAGCATGGATCCGATGTTGCCCCCGCACAGCGATCCGGCGACGTGCGTGGGAAGCACCATCACGTGATCGGGGAGCTTCAGGATGGTCTCGCGCAGCGTGCGCAGCAGGGCCGAGGCCGCCTGCTGGATGTCGCCCGGGCCGCCCAGGAGATCCGGCCGCGCCACGTCGCCCACCAGCAGCGATCCTCCCGACAGCAGAATGACCGGCTCGTCGCCGCGCGAGCGGTCGTACACCAGGAAGCTGGTGTGCTCCGGAGTGTGGCCCGGCGTGTGCAGGGCCTCGAAGACGACCTCTCCCATCTCCAGGCGCTCGCGGTCCGCCATCGGCTTTGCCGGGTAGCCCAGCTGCGCGCGCGCTCCCGCCAGCAGCTGCACCGGCCCCCGCACCGGCAGCTCGCAGATCCCGGTCAGGTAGTCGTTGTGCTGGTGCGTGTCGGCCGCGTAGGCGATGCGCATCCCCAGAGAGCGTGCCGTGTCGAAATAGGTCTCCACGTCGCGGCGCACGTCCAGCACCAGGGCTTCACCCGTCCGTTCGGAGCCCACCAGGTAGGAGGCGTGGCCGAGGCTCTCGAGGACGAACTGCCGGATGATCATCGTTTCCTCTCAGACGCGGGGGCGCTCGTCCATGCGACGGATGTAGGCGGCCAGGCGCGGGTGGCGCTCGCCGATGGGCTGATGGTCGACCAGGATCTGGTGAAACAGATAGGGGTCGTTCTCGGGATGGATGAGTCCGTACTTGAGGAAGGGAAATGCCGCGCAGTCGGCCGCGGAGAACTCGTCCCCCATGAGATGGCTGCGGCCCTGAAGCATCCCCTCGAACAGGTCCAGCGCCTGCGTCATGGCGCGCCCCAGCCGTTCGATGCGCGCCGGATCGGGGGAGGGCTTGCCCATCTCGGCCTCCATCTCGTTGGGGGGCCGCTTCCAGACACGGTTGAACCAGTCGATGAAGATGAGCATCTCGGCGCGGCGCGCGGGATCGGCGGGGTAGAGGGCCGGCTCCGGGTAGCGCCCCTCGAGATAGCGCACGATCTCCATCGAGTCGAACACCACCTTGCCGTCGTCCTCGATGACGGGGACCAGCTCCTGACCGCTCACGCGCTTCACGACGCTGCGGTCGGCCGGGTCGATGACCACCGACTCGACCGGAAGCTTCTTGAAGGCGAGCGCGAGGGCGACCCGCTCGACGTTGGTGGACAGCGGGAACCGGTAGAGACGAAGCATGACGGCATTGTCCGACATCCCTCCGACGGGATCAATTGCTACCCTGCGTGGATGATCCGCCGCCTGCGCTCCTCGGAGATCCTCTCCCTCGCCGCGCCTCTCGTCGTGTCGTTCTGGATGAGGTCGCTCTTCTCGCTCGTGGACACGGCGTACGCGGCCACGCTGGGAGACTCCGCCGTGGCGGCGGTGGGGCTCTCGCTGCCGCTGGAGTTCCTCATGATCGCCTGCTGGGTGGGGGTGTCCACGGGCCTCACCTCGACCCTGTCGCGGGCGATGGGGGCCGGTGATCAGCGCCGCGTGGAGGATCTGCTCGCGTCGGCCCGCGGGATCGTCCTGCTGCTGGTGCCGGCCTTTCTCCTGCTGGGAGGCGGCGTGCTGCTGGCGGCGCCGCACCTCGGCCTTCAGCCCGATGTCGCGAAGCAGTTCGGCATCTACACCTCGGTGCTGGTGGCGGGGTCGGCCCTCTCGTCCTTCTGGTCGATCCTGCCCGATTCGATCGTCAAGGCGCACCACGATACCCGCTCCACGATGTGGGCGGGGATCTGGTCCAACGTCATCAACGTGGTGCTCAACACCATCTTCACGTTCGTCTTTCACTGGGGCGTCTTCGGCATCGCCTTCTCCACCGTGGTGGGGCGTCTGGGAGGGCTCGCCTACGCGCTGCGCCGCGCGGCGGCGCTGGAGGCGGCGCGTCTGGCGAAGGCGCACCCCTCGCCTCCGGCGACGGCGAAGCCGGCGCGGGTCCCCGCCATCCGGGCCATCCTTTCGCTGGCGGTCCCCTCGGCCGCGACCTATGGCCTCATGGCCACCGAGTCGACTCTGGTGAACGTGCTGCTGGCGACCCTCGAGAATCCCACGGCGGCCATCGCCGCCTATTCCATCTATTTCCGCGTGCTCCTGCTGGCGGTCATGCCGGTGATGGCCACCGGAGTCGCGGTGCTGCCGTACGTGGCGCGGCGGCTCGGCGAGAACGACACCGACGGCGTGCGCCGTGGCCTTCGGGAGGCCTGCCTGGCGTCCGTCGTCTACGTGATGGTCCTGGTGGCGCCGGCCCTGTGGCTGGGAGCTCCCGCCATCGCCCGCGCCCTGGGCGAGTCGGAGGTCACCGAGCGATTCACCGTGGCGGCGCTGCGCGCCTGCCCGGTGGCGGTGCTGGCCATGATTCCCTTCATCCTGGTGCGGCCTGCCTTCGAAGGGATGCAGCGGGGCCGGCCCGGGCTGGCCGTGGCGCTGCTGCGCTACGTCGTGCTGACCATCCCCATGGCCATGGCCGGCACGTGGGTCGCGCGCGGGCTCGGCCTTCCGTCGTTCGTGGGGATGCTGGGAGGGCTGATCGGCGCCACCGCGATCGCGTCCATCGTGTTCCTGATCTGGATACGGGCCGCGCTCGGAGAGCTGCGTCCGGAGGCCACGGCTCAGCCGGCGGACTGATCCCCGAAGAGCTCCCGGAGGACGCCGCGCGTGCGGTGCGGCACGGGCTCCGGGTCCGGCCCCTTCCACAGACGCAGCGCGTCCTCCGGTGTGTCGATGTCGTAGAGGCGCTCCAGCTCGTGGCAGGAGAGCGCCGCCTGCCGGAGCCTGACCCGCGTTTCGGACAGGACCGCCGGCTCTCCCCACGGCATGCCGTCGAACATCGAGATGTGGGGGCGACGGACACCCAGCAGGTAGTAACCGCCGTCTTCCGAAGGGCCCAGCACCACGTCGTGGGTGTCCAGCGCGTCGAAGGCTTCGCGAACGCGGGAGGGAGGAAGGTGAGGCGTGTCCGAGCCGATCAGCACGACGTGCGTGAAGCCCCCCGCGCACCGCGCGGTGATCGTCGCGAGCATCCGTTCGCCCAGCGTGGCGCCGGCCTGAGTCTCCCAGGGAAGTCCGCGGGCAGGCGCGCCCGGCTCCGGGTCCGCCGGAGGCGCTCCGCTCCACGACACCCAGAGCGTGGCATCCCCCGCGCAGGCGGCGCGCATCCTCTCGAGGGTGTCGTCCAGCATGGCCACGTGAAGACGCAGCGACTGCTCCCTGGTGAAGCGGGGCTGCAGGCGCGTCTTGACGCGACCAATCTCGGGAACGCGCGCATACACCACCAGCGCGCGCGACGTCCTATGCATGGTGGCGCGCAGATTGTGCCTGGCGCTGGATAGAGGCCTGTTTCAACATGGTCATGACGGTGGAGTGTCGGGGGTTGGGCTGGCCTCCGGCTGAATGAGAAGAGGGAGGAAGACGGGGCGAGGCACAAGGGCCGGGGCCATCAACAGGGCCGCACCCACAACCATCAGCATCTGCTGATGGGCGATGCGCAGCGGGAAGCCGGCGAGGACAAGCAGCAGGAGCCCCATCCCCGTCTGGCGCCGCAGGGGATCGCGCAGGCACGAGGCCCCGGTGAGCCCCGCGAGGAAGACCGTTCCCGCCATCAGGGTCACGCGCGCGGGGTGAGCGTCGCCGTCCAGCGCCAGGTGTCCAGACCCGAAGAGTGTGGAAGCGGCCACCGCCGCGGCCGCCAGCGCCGCCGGGCCGGCCCCCGACCACGCGCCGGGCGCGCCCGCGTCATGAAAGGCCAGAAAGGCGCAGACCGCGGCCGCGGCCAGCAGCGTCTGCCCGGCCGGGAGAGCCTGCTCGAACAGAGGGCTTCGGAGCCAGGCTGTGGATGTGCCGGCCGTCTGCCAGGCCAGATGCGCGGAGGAGCAGAGGGCCGCGGCGCCGTAGGCCACGGTGAACGCACGTGCCGACGCGGACCAGCCCGTGGTGAATCCATGCATGCAGATGGCGAGCACGATCACCAGCGACAGGGCCGTGAAGATCAGCACGAAGGCCTCGCTTCGCGCCCCGCCGACCGCGGCCACGCCGAGCGCGGCGAGGCCGAGGAAGCCGAGGGACAGAAAGGTGTTGAGCCATCCGGGCCATCGGCCCTGACGCCAGGTCCGCGAGGAGAGGCTCACCAGCGAGACGACGACCAGCAGATACGCGGCGAAGAACATCAGGGCGCCGCCGCGATGAAGCGAGATGAGCAGGCGCTGCTCCCAACCCGCTCGAACGGCGTCCGGCAGGGGAGCGAGGCGATAGAAGAGCGCTTCGATGCAGCCGGCGAAGAGCAGCCCGCGCAGAACGACGGGTGACACGAGAGGCATGGAGCTCAAGGCGGGTTGGAGAACGCCTTCTTCATGCGGCCGATGCGGCGAAGCGTGCCGTCGTGATGAGCGGCCGGCACGCCGGGATGCGCTCCCCGCAGGGCGAGCGCGCGCGACGCCTGGCTTTCGAGCACCTCCGCGATCGGGGCCAGCCCGTGGCGCGCCCCGTCGTCGTGCCAGAGCATCACCTGCCCCGAAACCAGCAGGGAGCGTCCCTCGCGCGACAGAGGCTCGATCGCCCGGATCAGCCGGCGGCCCACACGCTCCTCGATGGGGAGGACCTGCCCATCCCCGAGGACCACCGCCGTGTAGCGCCTGGGAACCACGCCTTCCGTGGACATGACGACCATGCTAGGAGGCCGGCGCGCGCGTTGTCAACAGCCGCGGTCCCGGGCGCCCTCACCTTGACAGGTCGCAGCGTGCCCGTATAATTCAAACCGGATAGAAACGGTCCGCTTTTGGGGAAACGACGAATTTCATGCTGCGCCTGAGCCGGGAAGCCGACTACGGGATGCTGGCGATGGTGTACATCGCCTCGCAGCCCTCGGGTCAGCTCGCCTACCGCCGCGACATAGCGGCCCACTACCGGATACCGCGGGAGTTCCTGGCCAAGGTTCTGCAGAAGCTCTCGCGGCGAGGCCTGGTCCGTTCTTTCCGCGGGATGCAGGGCGGGTACCAGCTCGCGCGCGACGCGCGCGAGATCACCCTGGCCGACGTCATCACCGCGGTGGACGGGCCGCTGTCGCTCGTGGACTGCCAGTGCCTTGAATACGCATGCGGGCAGGAGCCGGTCTGCACGGTCAAGGAAATCATGAGCACGGTGCAGCACGACATCCTGAAGGTGCTGGAAAAGATCACCCTGGACGACATGCACCGCCGCCTGCATCCCGGCCAGGCCGATCGCCTCATCCACGTGCGGGGGAGCGCGCGATGATCTACATGGATCACCACGCCACCACGCCGGTGCTCCCGGAGGCGCGCGACGCCATGCGTCCGTTCTTCGAGCAGGAGTTCGGCAACGCCAGCAGCGCCTCGCACGCCTGGGGACAGCGCGCCGCGGACGCGGTGCGCCGGGCGCGGGGCGAGGTTGCGGCGCTGGTGGGGGCGCGCGATCCCGACGAGATCCTCTTCACAGCGGGCGCGACCGAGTCCGACAACCTGGCGGTGCGCGGTGCGTGGGAGGCGGCGGGAGGCGCCGGCGCGCACATCATCGCCTGCGCCATCGAGCACGAGGCGGTGCTGGAGACGTGCCACGCTCTGCAGCGCCGCGGGGCCGAGGTGACGATCCTTCCTGTGGATCGGCACGGCCTCGTGGATCCGGGCGACGTCCGGCGCGCCCTCACCGCGCGCACGGCGCTGGTGAGCCTGATGATGGCCAACAACGAGATCGGAACCATCCAGCCCATCGCCGAGGTGTCGGTGATCTGCCGGGAGCGTGGGGTGCTCCTTCACACCGATGCCGTGCAGGCCGTGGGGCGCATCCCCGTGGACGTGGGCCTTCTCGGGGTGGACCTGATGTCGCTCACCGCGCACAAGATGTACGGTCCCAAGGGCGTGGGGGCCCTGTGGCTGCGTCCCGGAGTGAAGCTCGAGCCGTTGATGACGGGCGGCGGGCAGGAGCGCGGACTGCGGTCCGGCACGCTCAACGTGGCGGGCATCGTCGGGTTCGGCGCGGCCGCGCGGGCCTGCTCGCGCGACATGGAAGCGGAGGCGCGCCGGCAGGCGGCCCTGCGCGATCGACTCTGGGAGACGCTGCGCCGCGGGCTGGACGGGGTGGCTCTCAACGGCCACCCCGAGCTCAGGCTCCCCAACAACCTGAACGTGGTGATCGAGGGCGTGGAGGCCGAGGCGGTGCTCACGGCGATGCGCGGCGTGGCCGCCCTGTCGGCCGGCTCCGCGTGCGCCTCGTCGGGCCGGAAGGGGTCGTACGTGGTGAGGGCTCTCGGCGGGACCGATCCCGATGCGCGGGCGCGCTCCTCCGTGCGGTTCGGTCTGGGCCGGGCCAACACCGAAGACGACGTGGACATCGTGGTGAAGAGCCTGATCGAGGCGGTGGCGCGGCTGCGGGCCATGGCGCCGGCGGCGCGGGGCGCCGTCGATGCCTTATCATAATGAAGAGGACGCACACCAAGGAGGAACGACGGACATGATCAACGTGACGGCCACGGCCGCCGAGAAGATCAAGGAGGCCCTGCAGGCCGAAGGGAAGGCCAACCTCAGGCTGCGCATCTACGTGGAAGGGGGCGGATGCTCCGGCATGCAGTACGGCCTCGTGTTCGAGGAGGAAGAGCAGGACGGAGACGAGGTGCTGACCAAGGAAGGGTTCGACATCCTCGTGGATCGTTTCAGCGCGCCGTACCTGACGGGCATCGAGATCGACTACGTGACCACCCTGCAGGGCGCGGGATTCAAGATCAACAATCCCAATGCGACGGGGAGCTGCGGCTGCGGCCATTCATTCAAGGCCTGAGCGCGAGATGGAGAATAAGATCTTCACGGTGAAGGAGGCCAACGCAGCACTGCCGCGCCTCTCGCGGCTCCTCACCGGTGTGCGGGACAGGTGGCGCTTCATGAGCGGCCACCAGCGCAAGCCCGCCTACATGCTCGAGGAATACCACATCGTCGAGGAGGGGCCGGTCTCACCGGACTACTTCAAGGCGCTGCTGGCCGTGCGCAGGTCTCTGCGCGAGGTGGAGCGGATCGGCGTCCAGGTCAAGGACATCGACACGGGCCTGGTCGACTTCCCGTCCCGTCTCTACGGTCGTGACGTGCTCCTCTGCTGGCGCCTGGGCGAGGAAGAAGTGAGGTTCTGGCACGATCTGGAGGCCGGCTTCACCGGACGCCAGCCCTTGCCCGATCCCGACACCGGCTCGAGCGACGACGAAGGACACTAGGCGAGATGCCTTCGCCCGGTGGCGATCCGGAAAGCGAGACGGCACCCCGCGAGGCGCCCGGGCGCCTGCAGGGGAAGATCGCGCTCATCACCGGAGGCGGCACGGGGATCGGCCGCGCCATCGCGCTTCTGTTCGGCGGCGAGGGTGCGCGCGTCGTGGTGGCCGGGCGCCGCTCCGATCCTCTCCAGCAGGTGGTGCGCGACATCCGCGCCCGGGGAGGGGTGGCCACCTTCACGCGCGGCGACGTCACCAAGCCCGATCGCGTGGAGATGATGGTGAACGGAGCGGTCTACAATTTCGGCGGCCTGGACATCCTGGTCAACAACGCCGGCGTGTTCGTCGAAGGATCGGTGGTCGAGATGGACGAGAAGAAGTGGGACCGGGTGATCGGCACCAACCTCAAGGGAGCCTACCTGGTCTCGCGGCTGGCCATCCCCGTGCTCAAGACGCGCGGCGGCGGCTCCATCATCAACGTGGCCTCGGTGCACGGGCTGGTGGGCATGAAGGGCGGGGCGGCCTACTGCGCCTCCAAGGGAGGCCTGGTCCAGCTGACCCGCGCGATGGCGCTGGACCACGCGGCCGATCGCATCCGTGTGAACGCCATCTGCCCGGGGTACGTGGACACACCCATGACGCGGGACGAGGGGGGCGGTTCCACCTGGCTGGACGCGACGGTGGCCGGGGTGCCGATCCCGCGCGCCGGCCAGCCCGAAGAGGTGGCGCGGCTGGCCCTGTTCCTCGCGAGCGAGGAGTCGGGCTGGATGACCGGGAGCGCCCTGACTCTGGACGGCGGCTTCACGGCCGTCTGAGGAGGCGTGCGTGAAGGTCGACCTGGACCAGTTCGAGCCGTTCGACGGCCTCATCCAGATCGAGGTCCTGGGCCACACCATCGAGGTCCCGGACAACAACTGCCTCCTGCGATCGCTTCAGTACGTCGCCGGAGAGGCGATCGCCTACGGACGGTTCTGCTGGAACGACGAGTGCGGCAACTGCGAGGTGACCTGCCTGTCCGCCTCGGGCGAGCCCGAGGTGGTGCGGGCCTGCCAGGCGCGCGTCTATCCGGGAATGAAGATCACCGTGCTTTCGGAGGAGATTCAGATTGAGCTCGATTGAGGCGGTCTTCTTCGACGTCGGCGGGACGCTGGTGGAGGTGTCTCCCTCGGTGGGTCACGTCTACGCGGGCGCCTGCGCCCGGCTGGGGGCCAGCGTGGCGCCCGAGGCCATCCAGCGCGCCTTCGATCAGGCCTGGGTGACCCTCTCGGTGGGCGTCCCCCCTGGAGCGGATCGCTACAGGGTCTTCGACGGAGGAGAGCGGGCCTGGTGGGAGCGCCTCAGCGCGCATGCGTTCGACGTCTGCGACGTCGCCCCGGAGCATCGTCCGCAGGTGGAGGACCTGCGGGCGGTGTTCGCGAAAGCCGACGCGTGGCGCATCTACCCGGACGTGCGCGAGGCTCTCGAGGCGCTGAGGCGCGCGGGGGTTCGTCTGGGAGTGATCTCCAACTGGGACAGCCGGCTCCCCGCCCTGCTCGATACGCTCGAGCTGAGCGAGCCGTTCGAGACGATCGTGCACAGCGCCGCGGCCGGCTACGAGAAGCCTCATCCGGAGATCTTCAGGGCCGCCCTGTCGGCTCTCGGCGTGAGCGCCCGCGCCGCGGCTCACGTGGGGGACCGCCTCGAAGAGGACTACGAAGGGGCCCGCCGGGCGGGCCTGATGGGCGTGCTGCTGCAGCGGGACGACTCCAGCTGGCGGGCCGGCGGTGGCGCCCCCGGCTCCCATCCCGATCGCGTGGCCGATCTGCGCGAGCTGGCGGAGCGCGTGCTGGGATGAGACGGGGCGGAGGCGCGGGCGCGCGGCTCATGCGCCGCGGCATGGAGACGTTCATGGAGGGGGTGCAGCGACTCGCGCGCGAGGGGGGTGCCCGTGCCCCGGCCCGAGGCTCCGCGGCCCTGGCGGCGCGTGCCTGGAGCGAGGACCTGCTGGCCGGCTACGCGCAGGACCCTTCGACGCTGCTCACCCCGCTGCGGGTGTCGGCGACCGAGGACCTGGTGGCGCTGCGCGATCTGGAGTTCTCATCCGTGTGCCGTCATCATCTTCTTCCCTTCACGGGCCGCGTGCATCTGGCCTATGCCCCACACAGGTCGATCACCGGGCTGTCGCGCCTGGCCCGGCTGGTGGACTGCCTCTCGCGCCGCCTGCAGCTCCAGGAGACCCTCACCCGGGAGATCGCCGACCACCTCCAGCGCCAGCTTCGTCCAGCGGGGGCGGCCTGCGTCATCGAGGCGACCC
This sequence comes from Candidatus Polarisedimenticolia bacterium, assembly GCA_050747525.1. Taxonomy (GTDB): domain Bacteria; phylum Acidobacteriota; class Polarisedimenticolia; order JACPZX01; family DASXTC01; genus JBOGOC01. The sequence continues at coordinate 18,804 of JBOGOC010000099.1, forward strand.
ACGCCTGCATGTCCATGCGCGGCGCGCGGCGTCAGGCGCGGGTGGTGACCACGGCGTTCACGGGCACGTTTCGCGCGAATTCTTCATTGCGCAGGGAGGTGACGGCGGTCCTCATGGGGGCCCCTCCCGCGCGCGCGCGGGGGCGCCGCCGTCGCTTGACACCTCGATCCTGACCGGTATAATTCATCACGGACCGAATCGGTCCAATATTCCGAGCGCAAGCCTCCAGGGTTCGTGTGCGTGGTGGCGAAGCGTGACGGAGGAGTCGCCATCAAGATCGTGGAGAAGGACTCACCGGGAGTCGGGCTGATCGACGACGAGACGCCCCGCCTGGGCATGCTGGATCAGCGGTTCGGGCCGAACCTCATCACCACGACTCTGGACCGCGTGTTCAACTGGGCGCGCAAGTCGGCGTTGTGGCCGATGTCTTTCGGGTTGGCCTGCTGCGCCATCGAGATGATGGCCACGGTGGCCTCGCGTTATGACATCGACCGGTTCGGCGCCGGGGTCTACCGCGCCACGCCGCGGCAATCCGACCTCATGATCGTGGCCGGCACGGTGACCGAGAAGATGGGCCCCATCGTGAGGCGTCTGTACGATCAGATGCCCGATCCCAAGTGGGTCATCTCCATGGGGGCGTGCGCCACGTGCGGCGGCCCCTTCCCCACCTACAGCACGATGCAGGGGGTGGATCGGGTGGTCCCCGTGGACGTGTACATTCCCGGATGCCCGCCCCGGCCCGAGGCGCTGCTGCATGGGATCCTGCGGCTCCAGGACAAGATCGACACGATGACGATCGCCCGCCGCGCCTGACGCGGAATGGGCTCGCGGAGGAACGACAAACGTGGCCATCGTGGTGAGCCGGAAGCTGAGCCTGCTGGATCGCCTCTACCTTCCGGGGATCTGGAGGGGGATGTGGATCACCCTCAAGCACCTGTTCCGGCGCAAAGTGACGCTGCAGTATCCCGAGCAGCGATGGACCTTCCCCGAAGGGTTCCGCGGCGTCCCGGCGCTGGTGAAGGACCAGGAGGGGCGCACCAAGTGCGTGGCCTGCTACCTCTGTCAATTCGTCTGCCCGCCCAAGGCCATCCGCATCGAGGCGGGGGAGATGCCGGGCAACAAGATAGAGAAGTACCCCGAAGAGTTCGAGATCAACATGCTGCGGTGCATCTACTGCGGGCTGTGCGAGGAGGTCTGCCCGGAGCAGGCCATCTTCCTCACCAAGGACTATGAGGTGGCCGGGTCGGCGCGCACCGATCTGATCTTCGACAAGGAGAAGCTCCTGGAGATCGGTGGCGTGAGGACCGACCCCATCATGAAATGGGCCCACAAATGAGCAACAGCACCGGCGTCATGGGACCGAAGCTGTCCGAGACTTCGGATCGAAAGGTGAAGGACGCGCTGGAGCGGTCCGACGAAGGGATCTTCCTCTCGCGGCTTCATGATGTGATCGCCTGGGCGCGCAAGAACTCCCTGTGGCCGATGCCGCTGGGGACGGCCTGCTGCGCGATCGAGCTGATGGCCACGGCGGGCCCGCGCTACGACATCGCGCGCTTCGGGGCCGAGCGGCTCTCCTTTTCGCCTCGCCAGGCCGACCTGATGATCGTGGCCGGCACGGTGACCAAGAAGATGGCTCCCGCCCTGCGCATGATCTACGACCAGATGCCCTCGCCCAAGTGGGTGATCGCGATGGGCGCCTGCGCCTCCACGGGCGGGATGTTCCGCTCGTACAGCACAGTGCAGGGGGTGGATCAGATCGTTCCGGTGGACGTCTACATCTCGGGCTGCCCTCCGCGGCCCGAGGCCCTGCTGTACGGTCTGCTCCTGATCCAGGAGAAGCTGCAGCAGAAGAAAGGCTAGGGGCCTTGGACGACGGCAGCGCCGCGCTCGTCGCGGAGATCCAGCAGGAGATCCGGACGCGTGGACCCATGCCGTTCGCCCGCTTCATGGGTCTGGCCCTTCACCACCCGCGTCACGGCTACTACGCGCGACCCGGCGCCACCACGGGCGCCCGGGGCGACTTCTACACCAGCCCCGACCTCTCGCCCGCCTTCGGCCGTCTGATCGCGCGGCAGGTGATCGAGATCGCCCGGCTGACCACTCACGGACACGGCGATCCGGGCCATCCCTTCACCGTTGTGGAGATGGGCCCCGGCAGCGGCCGCATGGCGGCCGACATCATCGCGGCGATGGCCTGGGAAGATCCCGCGCTCGCCGCGCGCACCACCCTGGTCCTGGTGGAGAGCAGCCCCGAGCTGCGCGCCTCGCAGCGCGAGCGGCTGCAAGCCCAACCCGCGGCACGGCATCTGGCCGGCTTCACCTGGCTCGACTGGCAGACCCTGATCGACCAGCGCCCGGGGCGCGCGTTTCACGGGTGCGTGGTGGCCAACGAGTTCCTGGACGCGCTGCCGGTGCACGTGGTGCAGATGCGCGGGGGCGTGCTTCACGAGGTTCATGTCGACCAGGGCGCCGAGGGGTTCCGCGAGGTTCTGCTCGCACCCTCCACGCCGCGGCTGGCCCGGCACCTCGCCGGGCTGGGAGTGATCCTGGACGAAGGCCAGCGCGCGGAGATCAACCTCGAGGCCGTGGACTGGACGGGCTCTCTGGAGAGGCTCTTCGGCCCGGAGGGGAGAGGAGGCGCCATCCTGGTGGACTACGGGCACGAGGCCCGCGAGCTGTATGCGTCTCATCGCCTTCACGGCACCCTGATGGTCTACGCGCGCCATCGCGCGCGCGACGGAAACACGGCCGCGCTCGAGCGGATCGGGCTCCAGGACATCACCGCTCACGTCGATCTGACATCGTTGGCGCGGGCCGGAGCCGCAGCCGGCTTCGACGTAGCGCCCCCCGTGACCCAGATGAAGTTCCTGATCTCGCTGGGCCTGGCGAACATGATGGCGGATCTGGCCGCCGGACCGGACGCCACCGGAGCGGAGGCGACCCGCGAGCGGCTCGCGCTGCACGCCCTGATGGCTCCCGGAGGCATGGGCGAGATCTACAAGGTCATGCTGATGACCCGGGGCACCCCGGCGGCCGGCCTGACCGGAGCGCACGATCCGTTCCGCCGTGACGCTGGCGTCCCGGCGGAACGGGACGCGGAGGACGACGCGGCATGAGCCATCCTGAGATCGATCGTCTGGCCACGGCGTCGCTGCCCACGCGCCATGGGACGTTCAAGGTCGTGGCCTTTCCGCCCGACGTCGTCCCCGAGGAGCACGTCGCGCTGGTGCTGGGAGACGTGAAGGGACGCGAAGACGTGGCCGTTCGCGTGCACTCGGAGTGCCTGACCGGAGACGTCATGGGCTCCCGCCGATGCGACTGCCGCGCACAGCTCGAGGCGTCGCTGGAGCTGATCCAGCGCGAGGAGATGGGGATCCTTCTCTACCTGCGCCAGGAGGGGCGGGGGATCGGCCTGTACAACAAGATCCGCGCCTACAGGCTCCAGGAGCAGGGACGCGACACGGTGGAGGCCAACCTGGAGCTGGGCTTCCAGGACGACCACCGCAACTACCGTGACGCGGCGCGCCTGCTGGCCATCCTCGGTCCCGCCTCCATCCGCCTCATCACCAACAATATGGAGAAGGTGGAAGGACTGGGGCGTGAAGGGATCCGGGTGGCCGGGCGCATCCCGCTGCTCACCCAGCCCGACGAGCACAACGCCGACTACCTGCGCACCAAGGCGGAGAAACTGGGCCACCTGCTTGACCTCGAGCCGGCCCGGCCGACGGGCCGGAGGAGGCACGCGTGAACTTCACCACCGTGGGCAAGGTCGACGAGCTGCCTCCGGGACGGTGCCGCAGCGTGCGCATCGGCACGAGGCGTGTGGCCATCTGGAACGTGGGCGGGACGCTGCACGCCATCGAGGACGCCTGCCGGCACATGAAGGCGCCCCTGTCCACCGGACGGCTGGAAGGCAACATCCTGACGTGCGCGTGGCACGGCTGGAAGTACGACGTCACCAGCGGCGCCTGCGTCGATCCCACCTGGGCCCGCGTGCGGCGGTTTCAGGTCAAGGTCGAGAATGGGATGATCCTCGTGTCGGCCGACGAGGATCCCGAGCCCGACGGTGGGGACGAGCCGGAGGAGATCCCCGTCCCCATCTTCCGGTCGTGATCCGCCACCCCCACGTCACCGCGGCGGTTCTGGCGGGTGGCGGGGCGCGGCGGCTGGGCGGCGCCATCAAGCCCCTCCTTCCTCTCGGCAACGCCGGCGACACGCCTCTATCCCGGGTGCTGCGTATGGTCGAAGGACGATTCCCGGCGTGTCTCGTGGTGGCTCCCGACCCGTCTCCCTATGCGGGATTCCCCGTCACCGTCGTGTCCGACCGTGTCGCCGGGCGGGGCCCCCTGGCCGGGGTGGAGGCCGCTCTCGGAGCATCGTCCACCCGCTTCGTGCTGATGCTGGGAGGAGACATGCCTTCGGTGTCCGGACCGCTCGTGGACGCCATGGTGGCCAGGGCGCGACCGGACAGGCTGCTGGTGCCGCGGCGCGCCGGGCGGCCCGAGCCGTTGCACGCCCTGTATCCCGTCTCCTGCCTTTCCCGGGTGAGCGTGGCGCTCGACGAGGGGGTGCGCATGATGCGTGACTTCTTCGAGCGCGTCGACGTGGACTATCTGGAGGAAGACGACTGGATGGCGATCGAGGGCGCGGCGCGCTCGTTCGACAACATCAACACCCCCGAGGACCTTGGACGCGCGCGTATGAGGATCATCTCGGTGGCCGCCCCCGGCAACGGGTCGGGGAAGACCTCGGTGGTGAGGGGAGTGCTGGCCGGATTCCCGGGAAGGCTGCACGCCATCAAGTTCACCACCGTTTACCGCGACGGCGCCAACTGCCCGCGCACCGAGTCGGCCTGCGCCTGCCGCGAGCTCAAGGGGCCCTTCACGGTGGTGGACGCCCCGCGCCTGCTGGAGGCGCCGGACACCGACACGGCGCGCATGGCGCTGGCGGGAGCCGCGTCGGTGCTGTGGTGCCTGGCCCGGCCGGGCGCGCACGCCGACGCCTGGGAGCACTTGAAGACCGGCCGTCTCGGCGATGGGGATGCCCTGGTCACCGAGGGGAACATGATCCTCTCCGTTCTGCAGCCCGATTTCCTGTTGATGGTCATGAGTCCGGCCGTGCCGCGCGCGCGATGGAAGGCCGATACCTGGGAGCTGGTGCGGCGTGCCTCCCGGGTGGTGATCAACACGCACGAAGCGTCCGCGGCGGACCTGGAGGCGCTGGCGCGCGAGGTAGCGGCGCAGCGCCGTGGAGAGCAGCCGATCGTGGCCGACGTCACGCGGCCGATGGAGGCATGGGATGGCGGCGCCCTTCGCGACGCCATCGACCGCCTCCTAACCCCCTGCGTGGTAGAGTGACCCCATGCCGATCTTCGAGTACACGTGCGACGCCTGCGGGCAGGCCTTCGAGAAGATCATCCTGTCTTCGGCAGCTCCCGACGCGATGGCGGTTGCCTGTCCGTCGTGCGGCAGCGCGGGTGTGACGCGCCAGCTGTCCACCTTCTCCGCTCACGGCGGATCCAGCGGAGGGTCCGGCGGCTCGGGC
>JBOGOC010000100.1:0-5898 GCA_050747525.1 Candidatus Polarisedimenticolia bacterium
GCGCAGACCGTCTTCGGTGGAGAGGTCCGGCGCGGAAGCGGGCGCCACCGCCGCCAGGCAGACCAGGGCCGCGGCCAGCAGGGGAGCGGTGGAGAGCCGGCGCATGGTCACGAAAGCAGCGCGCGCAGCTCGGTCTGGATGGGAGGCCCGGTGACCACCGCCTCGCGCTCGCGCACGTAGACGTTGATCTCCGAGCGGATCCCGAAGTCCTCCAGGTAGACGCCCGGCTCGATGGTGAAAGCGGTGCGCGGGATGAGCCGGCGCTCGTCGATGGTCTCGAGGTGGTCCAGATGGGCGCCGTTGCCGTGCACCTCGTAGCCCAGGTTGTGCCCCGTGCGGTGGGTGAACTGGTCGCCGAAGCCGCGGGCCTGGATGTGCTCGCGCGCCACGTCGTCCACTTCCCAGCCGCGCGGGTAGCGCCCCGCGGCGATCTCTTTCGTGGCGAAGGCCAGCGCCGCGTCGCGTGATCCGGCCACCACCTCGAACACCTCGCGATGCCGCGCCGGCACCTTGCTGTCCACGAAGGCCGTCCAGGTGATGTCCGCGTAGATGGCGTCGGGGCGCGCGGCCTTCTTGGCCCAGATGTCGATGAGCAGCAGATCGCCGCGCTTGATGGGGGACGAGCCGGTCGGCGCGGGCCCGTAGTGAGGCTGCCCCGCGTGCTCGTTGACCGCCACGATCGGCGGGTGGTCGGCCAGGAAGCCGCTCTTGGTGAAGAGGTCGTACAGGAAGCACTGGATGTCGTACTCGGTGGTGGCGGTCCCCGCGGTCACGCGGCGGCGCACCTCGTCGAAGGTGGCGTCCACCGCCTTGCGCAGCATGAGGGCTGCCTCCATGTGCGTCTGCAGCTGCGCCTCGGTCATCACCGCTTCGAAGGTCTGCACCAGGTCGGCGGAGGAGACCACCTCCACGCCGCAGGCTGTCACCATCTCCCAGGTGCCGGCGTCCACGCGCGAGACGTAGGGGATGGCGTTGCGCGGGGAGTACTGCATGGCCACGCGGCCCGCCCCCTCGAGCAGCCCCTCCAGGTGCGAGGTCAGCTCCTTCCATCCGGAGAAGAGCACCTTGCGCCCCGGCAGATGGTCCAGCGCGTCGGCCTCGATGCGGTGGCACACGCGAACCGGCTCTCCGTGCGTGGGGAGCCAGTAGAACCAGCGGCGCGTGGCCATCTGTCCTTCGGGGAACTTCAGGATCCTCAGGGCGATCGGGTCGAGGCCTCGGAAGTCGTAGAAGAGCCAGCCGTCCGGGCGCGCCGGGTCCTCGGCCAGGGCCTTCTGGATGGCGGAGAGATCGGGCGTCTCAGGCTTCAAGGAACACCATTTCCTTAAGCGACGATCGAATCACATACACGCGCAGGTTGTTGTCGCCCGGGTCGGTGGGGAAGAAGAAAAAGCCGCGGTCCTCTTCCAGCATCTCGGCGTACCCCCACAGCCTCTCTCCGTCGTGGAACTGCAGGGCCACGCGCCGGCCGTTGTCCATTACCTGGGTGAAGCGCGGCTCGGCCACCATCCCCACGGTGCCGAGCTGCCGAGGATGCGCCGGATTCCCCTCGAAGGTGCGCACGTGGAACACGGCCTTCAGATCGTCCATGAAGACGGGGACCGGCATGGCCTCCCCGACGTAGGGCTGCAGCGTGAACGAATCGCGCGCGGGAGAGAAGTCGCGGGTGTGCCCCTTCACCACCCGCCCGTCCTTGTAGTGCGCGACGACCTTGTCTTCGAAGAAGATTTCGCCGGCGATGCCGATGATGCCCATCGCGCCCTCGTGTGCGCTAATATCGCGCGACCGCCGTATTCTAGCCGACTGCCACCCCATGTCAACAAAACCCGCGCCACCGGCTGAAGCTCCGCCTCCTCGCCGCCGCGTCTGGCCCGTGGGCATCCGCGCGCTCGGCCACCGTAACTACCGCCTCTTCTTCACCGGCCAGGTGATCTCGCTGGTCGGAAGCTGGATGCAGTCCACGGCCCAGGCATGGCTCGTGTACCGCATGACCGGCTCGGAGGTGCTGCTGGGGCTGGTGGGCTTCGCCGACAAGGTGCCGGTGTTCGTGCTGGGGCTGGTGGGCGGGCTGGTGGCCGACCGCTTCGACCGGCATCGTGTGGTGGTGATCACGCAGAGCGCCTCCATGGTGCAGGCGCTGGTGCTGGGGGTGCTGGTGGTCTCCGGGCACGCCACGGTGCCGGCGGTGCTGGCGCTCGCCGCGGTGCAGGGAGTGATCAACGCCTTCGATCTGCCCGCGCGCCAGGCGTTCATCTCCACCATGGTGCAGATGGACGACCTGCCCAACGCGCTGGCCCTGAACTCCTCCGTCTTCAACGCGGCCCGCGTGATCGGCCCCGCCGTGGCCGGGGTGTTGGTGGCCACAGTGGGAGAGGGCCCCTGCTTCCTGCTGAACGCGATCTCCTACGTGGCCGTGCTGGTGTGCCTGCTGGCCATGCGCTTCACCGACCGGCCGGTCCCCGCGCGGGGGCCTTCCATGGCCGCCCATCTGAGGGAGGGGCTGGGCTACGCGTGGAGCTTCGGTCCCGTGCGCGCGCTGCTGGTGCTGCTGGGGATCATGGCATTGTGCGGGATGCCCTATTCGGTGCTGATGCCGGTGTTCGCCGGCGAGATCCTGGGCGGAGGCCCGCGCGGGCTGGGGACCCTCATGGGGGCCACCGGCGCGGGCGCGTTCCTGGCGGCCGTGGTGCTGGCGCGGCGCAAGTCGGTGGCCGGGCTGGGGCGCGTGGTGGCGGCCGCCGCCGTGGCCTTCGGGGCGAGCCTCATCCTGTTCGCATCGTCGCGCAGCTTCGTCCTCTCGGCGGCGGTGCTGACGCTGACGGGCTTCTCGATGATCACGCAGGCCTCCTCCACCAACCTGCTCCTGCAGGCGCTGTGCCCCGACGCGCTGCGGGGGCGCGTCATGAGCCTGTACACCATCATGTTCGTGGGGATGGCACCGTGGGGGAGCCTGATCGCGGGGGCGCTGGCCCACGCCATCGGCACGCCGGCCACCGTGGCCGCGGGCGGCGGGGCCTGCGCGCTGGCGGGGCTGCTCTTCGCGACGCGGCTCCCCGCGCTGCGCCCGCTCGTGCGCCACGCGATCCCCGAGTCGCCGGTCCCGCCCGAATGGGGTCGCTCCCGGAAGCGGGATGATCTAGTCTGAACCGGTCGGAGGTCACATAGATGATGATGAAGGGAATGCGGACCGCTCGTATCGCGATTCTGGGCATTCTGGTGGCCGTTGCCGCCGGGCCGGCGCCCGCAGGGGCCGCCGAGGAAACCCCGCAACCGGCGCCGGCCGTGGAGAAGGTGGTGCTTCCTGTACGAGGCATGACCTGCGGCGCCTGCAGCGGGATCATCCGCGACGAGCTGCGCAAACTCAAGGGCGTGGTGACGGTGAGCGCCGACTACGAGAAGGGGACCGCCACCGTGACCTTCGTCAAGGAGCAGGTGACCCTGGAGCAGATCGTGGCCGCCATCAACAAGACCGGCTTCAAAGCTTCGCTGCCGCCGGCCGAGGGCGCGCCGCGTTGACACCCGCGGAGGACCGGCCATAGACTCGCCGCGCACCATGGATCGGATCATCGTCGGTGGCATCAAGTTCCACGCCTACCACGGGCTCACCCGCCTTGAGCGCGAGGTGGGGGTGCGATGTTCCATCGACGTGGAGATGACCGTCGATCTCTCCCGGGCCATCGCCAGCGACCATCTGTCCGACACCATCGACTACAGGGAGATCCACCGCCTGGTCCTGGAGATCGGCCAGGGGCGGTCGTTCCACCTGATCGAGAGCCTGGGAGGGAAGATCGCCGAGGCGATCCTGGACCGGTTCCCCGCTCAGGACGTCACCGTGAGGGTGCGCAAGGAGACACCGATCATCGATGGCATCGTCGACTACATCGGCGTTCAGATCTCGCGCCACCGTGCCGGCGGGACGCCGGCGCCCCGCCCCGTCAACAAGAGGAAACGATGAAGGGCTCGCCGCGCTCCAGCCGATCGGCCAGCTCGGTCAAATCGTGAACCACGAAGCCTTCGCCGGCGGGGGCCGGATCCCAGGGCCCCGGGCGGCGATCCAGACGCGCGGCCGACATCCCCGCCTCCCGCGCCGGGTGCACATCGTGCTCGAGCCTGTCTCCTATCATCAATATGTGGGCCGGCTCCAGCCCCAGGCGGCCGGCGGCCAGGGTGAAGATGGCGGGGTCGGGCTTGAGCAGCCCGCAGTCGCACGACAGGCACAGATCGTCCACGATCGCGGCCAGGCCGTCGCGCCGCAGGAAGTCCAGGTCGAACGACTGAGTGTTGGAGACCACGCCGATGCGGCAGCCCAGGCGCGCGATGCGCTTCAGCGAGACGAGCACGTCGGGGTACAGCCGGTTGTCGTTGCAGGCGGCGCCCCACATCAGGATGAGGTCCCGGCGGCTCCAGCGGCCGGACGGCGCGCGGCCGGTGGCCCGCTGCAGCTCGTCGAGCGCCGCGCCGATCCCGGGCAGCGGGCGGGTCATGATGGCCTCTTCCAGGATGCGCCGCCATGCGGGGTCGCCGAGCAGGCCGAACGCGTCCGCCAGAGCGTCCAGGGGATGAGGCTCGTGCACGGTGGCGGCCAGGGTGTTCCACAGATCGAAGCAGACTCCTTCGCAACGAGCGCGCATGAGACATCCTAGTCCGCAGCGCATGACCTTTCTTCTGGCCGTCCTCGTCCTGATCCTGTCCTGGCAGCCCGGCGGGCTGGCCGCGCCGGCGGCGGCGAAGGCCGTGGTCAAGCTGGGCCCGCTGGCGGAGCGGCCGCGCTCGGGAGGGAAGGTGTTGACCCATCTGAGCGCGCCCACGATGCGCATCGGCCTGACGGGCGACGGCCGCACGGTGACGCTCGACTCGGCCGGCGGGCTCTACGTGGTGGACCGCGAGACGGGGCGCGACGTCTGGAAGCACATCCACAAGGGGCCGCTGCGCGTGGTGCTGGAGCGTGGCTCCGATGCCGAAGCGCAGACGGTGTACCGCGTGCAGGTGGCGTCGCTGGCGTCGCGCGAGGAGGCCGACGTCCTGCGCGAGAAACTGGAGAAAGAGACCGGCGAGGCGGGGATGGTGTCGCGCTATCCGGATCGCAACGCCTGGCGGGTGCGTATGGGCCAGCGCGGCTCTCGCGACGAGATCGCGCAGGTGGAAGAGAAGCTGCGCTCGATGGGCCACGAGGAGATCTGGGTGGTGCAGGAGCCCGGCCCCGGCGGCAAGCAGTCGCGCATGAGGCTGGTGGACGAGTTCTACAACGACCTGGTCACCTCGGCGCGCGCCCTGGTGGTCCTTCCGGCGGCCGAGGGACGGCCCCTGAAGGTCTCCGACATCGCGTACCGCGGTCTGATCGAAGTGGTGCTCACGCCGGGCCGGACCCTTCAGGCCATCAACGTCCTCAACGCCGAGGACTACTTGAAGGGGGTCGTCCCGCGGGAGCTGGGGCCCACGCTGTACCCCGAGCTGGAGGCGCTCAAGGCGCAGGCGGTGGCCGCCCGCACCTACGCCCTGCGCACCCTCGGCGAGTTCGCGCGCGAGGGGTACGACATCTGCGCCACGCCGCGCTGCCAGGTGTACAAGGGGATGGAGGTCGAGCACCCGTTCTCCGACCGCGCCATCGCCGAGACCGCCGGCCAGGTGCTGCTCTACGAGGGGGAGCTGGTGGACGCCCTCTACAGCTCGACCTGCGGCGGCCACACCGAGGACGGCCACGTCATCTTCCCGCTCAAGCGGGAGCCCTACCTCAAGGGGGTGCCCTGCGTCGAGGCCGGCGTGGCGCGTCTCGCCGGCGACCTCGCGTCGGGGACCGAGTTCCCCGCCGGCCTGACCCTCCGCCTGCTGCCGCCGTCGCCCGGGGTGGAGCCCGCCGCGGCGCTCGCCGCCCGCCTCGAGCACCTCGCCCTCCTCGCC
>JBOGOC010000101.1:0-40703 GCA_050747525.1 Candidatus Polarisedimenticolia bacterium
GCCCCCGTACCCGAACGACGGCGCGCTCGACGTCCCGGCCGGCGGGATCGCGCGGTTCCCCGTGATGGTGTTGTTGGTGATGAGGGCGGCCCCTACCGCCACGTACACTCCCGCCCCTCTCATGTCCTTGTTATGGGGCGCCGGCCCCGACAGCACGTTGTTGGTGATGATGTTGTTCATGATGGTGGGCGAGCTGAACACGTAGATCCCCCCGCCCGCGATCTTGTTCTCCCCGCCGGTACTCTGCAGCAGTCCCGCCCCGCCCGTGATCGTGAACCCGTCCAGCACCGTGGACGGCGTGTGCCCCGACGCCAGCGTCACCACCGTGCACTGGTTCCCGGCGCGCTTCGTGCAGAAGTCGTTCTCCGTGCAGGGCTGGTTGGCCGCGTCGATCGTCGTTGCCCCGGCGCCGTTCTGCGAGATCAGGCTCACCCCGGGGCGCATCCGGACCGCTTCGTGGTAGATCCCCGGCGCCACGCTCACCGTGTCGCCGCTCACCGCCACGCAGATCGCGTCCTGGATCCTGCAGTAAGGACTGGCCTGCGTCCCCGAGCCGGTGGCCGGGCAGGTGGCGTCATCCACGTAGCGCGTCGTCCCCACGGCCGAGACGCGCAGCCCGGCCAGTCCTAGAAGGAGCATGAGCCCGGCCATCGCGACGGTGAGTAGGCGAGGGCGGCGAAGCGGATGTCTTTGACTGGCCTGAATTTGACGAATGCCGCCCATCCGGGAGAGCCCGGGCGGCCCAGAAGACGGACCCCCCGCGCCCCATCCTCCGAGGCCACATGGTCGTTCTGTTGGTAGTATCTCGGTGAACCGCCCTCTGTCAGGACTTGCTGTCATATACCGTGTTTCCCGTGCCCGTCAAGGACTGTTGTTGGGGCCGGCTCATGGGCTTAATATCCATGGCTGTTCATGTTGTTTCGACCATGAACGGCGCCCCCCATTGACCGGTATTTAGAAATGACTGGTCGAGGCCGCGATTGGGCCTTGACAGGCGGGAAAGTCGCGGTACATTGCAGTCAACTCGGGTTTCTTTCTCGATTCTGTGTGCCAGGAGGGGCTGTATGCCGAAGTACGCAAGAGGGGGGTTGAGGATTCTGGGCGTCCTGGCTCTGGCCGCCGTGATGGCGCCGGCCGCGATCACGCTCGCGTCCGATGCCGGCCGGGATTTCTCGCGCTGCATCGGGGTGTGCAACGACCTGCGCCAGGCGTGTACGGCCAACTGCACTCCGGTCTGCACGTCGCTGCACCCGGTGGATCTGGTCGCCCGCGCCGCGTGCGTCTCGACTTGCACTGCGCTGTGCGATACCGAGTCGGATGACTGCAAGGCAGTCTGCAAGGCGATCAAGAACAACCCTTGCCCGACGGAGCCGTAACCAACACAGGGAAATAGGCAAACACCCTTCTTCGCGCGAGCCGCGAAGAAGGGTGTTTGCTTTTCAAGGGGCCTGCTGCCTCGCCTCTTCCTCGAGCTCCCGCATCAGTTTTTCCAGGCGCGACGAGATCCCGTCCACCTTCCGAAGCGCCTGCGCGTAGGCCATGGCCTCGCGGGGCCGGCCCTGGGATCGCAGGTGCTTCACAACGTTCTCGTACATGCGAGGCTCCGAAGGGAACCGGCGCACCGCGGCAATCAGGACCTTCTCCGCCTCCTCGGGGCGCCCCAGGATCACCAGCTCGCGCCCCAACGACTCGTAGACCCCCGCGGAATCGGGTTGCAGGGTCAGGTGTTTCTGGAAGCTCGCCCGCGCCGCTTCGTGCTCACCTAGCCTGGACAGTGCCTCTCCCGAGTAGGACAGGGACAGGGCCCCCCACGCCGTATCATGGCCGGCGTCGGCGGCCTTCTTCAGCGGCTCGAGGCTCTCGCGCCAGAGTCCCTGGCGCTGGAGGATCTCGCCCAGGGCCACATCGCACTCCTGCTCCAGCTCGCGGCCATCCTGGGCACGCAGATCCTGGTAGGCGCGGATCGCCTCCTCATAGCGCGAGAGCCGTGTCAGGATCTCCGCCCGGGCCCGCAGGGACTGGGCGGGCTCGACGTGGGGGCTGCGCGAGGAATCATCGATCCCTTCCAGGATCGGCTCTGCCATCTCCTCGATGAACTCCTTGCTCTCCACCTGAGGGTGGCCGTACAGGGCCGGGAGCAGCCCGAAGCTGGCGCGGATCTCTCTGGCCGCGTCCTGTTTCATGCCGCACTTCCAGTAGAGCTCGGCCAGGAACTCGTGGTAGTAGTAGTACCCGGGCGCCATCTCGAGCGCCTTGAGCGCCGCGGCCGCAACCACCCGATCCAGTGGGTCCAGCCCCGCGGGCTTCTCTTCCTGGGTGACGGCCGGAGCCTCTCCCGCTCTGCGCAGCCGTTCCAGCCTCTCGTTGGCGCTCTTGAACGATCGGTGCAGCATGGCGATGTTGAACCAGCCGAGCTCATCGGCGGGATTGAGCGCGATGGCAGCGGTCACCCCGGACATTCCGAATCCGAAGACACCCATTGTGGAGCGCCCCTCCAGCGTTCTCAGGGGGAGACCGTTGGCCTGCGCCAGGCGGACCACCTGAGCCACCAGCAGGTAACCCTGCGCGTTGCGCGGCGACCACCAGATGGAGGCGCGGGCCGCGGGGAGCGCGGTCTCCACGTCGGCGTCCAGCAGGGCCGTGTCGGTGAGATGGGCATGATGGAAGGTGGCGATCTTGACGATGCCGAACCAGGTGTTGATCAACAGAAGGACGATGATGACGGCCGGGACCAGGCGCCTCATGACGGCTCCACGCTCCTGCGGGAACCGCGTGACGCCAGCGCCACCAGGTTGAGCAGGGCGGCCGCCAGGATCGGAACGAGCACGCCGTTGGCGGGGATCTGAAGGTTCGCGTTGGTGACCGAATGAAGGAAGAGCCCGGCCATCCCCGCGGCCGCCCCGATGTAGAGGTGCCGCTCGGGCTGCCCCTTCAGCGCTGCAGGCCTGGCCACGCGAAGCAGCCAGGCCCCGGCTCCCCATATCAGCAGAATCGCGCCGGGGATCCCCATGTCGCACACCAGCTCGAGGTACTCGTTGTCCAGATGGGTCGACCATAACTCGCCCGGCGGGGCGTGGCGCATGAAGGCGAACTGGAAGGTGCCGAGGCCGGTCCCGATGAGGGCGTTCTGCTCGATCATCGGAATGCTCCGCTTCCACTCTTCGATACGGTGCTGCAGCGACGGGACCCCGTGTCCTTCGGCCAGCGTTCCCACTCGCTCGATCAGCGCCTCCGGGCCGAGCCACATCAGGAAGACCGCGCTGACGGCCAGAACCGCTGCGAGCAGCCCCACTTCGCCAACGGACCGGCCGTAGTAGAGAAGCAACCCCGCCAGGATCAGCATGGCGAACCCGGTCGAGAGGATCCCCCCGCGCGACAGGGAGAAGAAGATTCCCACGCTGATCCCCACGGCGGCCGCCCCCCACAGCAGGAGGCGCGGAAGCTCCTCGGAGCGTCCCTCCCTCAGACGGCGCAGAGACGCCAGGGCCATCCCCGCCGCCACGGCCACCCACACGGCCGCGAAGGCGGCGTAGGTGTTGCGTTCCACGAACGGTCCGAAGATGTTCAGGTGGCTCGTCTCGCGCACCCAGTAGAGCTTTCCGGTCCAGGTGAGCTTCTGGACGATCCCGAAGACCGAGACCGCCAGGGCGCTGAAGGTCCCCACCACCATGAGACGCGCGATACGCTCGCGCGTGTTGTAGTGGGCGAGGACCGCCGCGAACACACCGACGTAGCACAGGAAGAGGGTGAGGTTGAGGCGCGTCTCATGAGGATAGATGCTCAAAGGACGCCGGACCCCCGGCGGGATCGGAAACGGCGGCTCTCCCGCCTCCATGGCCGGCGGCAGGGGCTTCGCGTCCTCAGGGACGGGAGGAAGCGCGTCCGCCTGGTCGGCGATGAGCCAGGGGACCAGATCCTCGCCCCGGAAGTCCTTGCCTTCCGCATATCCGGGAAGGGTGCCGGCGTACAGCGCGTGCGTGGCCGGTGAGATACGCGCGATCCAGGCGGGCGGCAGCGGGATGAGCTGCACCACCACCAGCACGACGAACACGCCGATCGGCACCCAGATCCCGAGGCCGGCGCGCGCGCGGCGCATCGGAGTGGAGCCGCGCTGCCGGAACCGGTCGAGCGCCCAGGTCGCGGTGACGATGCCGGCCACGATCTGGAGCACCCCGAGCGCCCAGCCTTCCACACCGCCGAAGGCGAACGGGGTGAAGATCAGAAGAAAGGAGATTCCCGCTTCGATGATGACGCCCGGCACGGCGCCGATCTTAGCATGCCCTTGCTTACTCGCGGGATCGTGTGGATGATGGCCCTCTTATGACGGACACCGGCCCTCTGCTGGAGGAATGCGCCGCCCGACTTCGCCCGTTCGAGAGGGCCAGGGTCGGGCGCGCCGGATGCGGGGTCTCGCTGGTGGTCATGGCGGCGATGGCCGTCCTGGTCTACGCAGGCCTCTGGCCGGTGGGCGAGAGGTGGGGAGCGGGGTTCCGCACGGTGGTCGTGTCGGGCCTGGCCACCGCCGTGCTGTTCTTCATGGTGATGGCGGCCTTCGAGCATTTCCGGGAGCGGGAGGTCTGGCGGCGCCTGCTGCGGCACATGCGAGAACGGGGGGTCGACCGCCAGACCCTGAGTCAGGCCGCCCAGGCACGTGCGTCACGACATCCCGGGGGGACGCGCCTTGCCGCGCTGCTGAAGGATCCCCCGCCCACCCAGGATGGACCCGCACCGTCCTGAGCCCCTCCGGGCTGACGCCCTCGGGGGAACGGCCCTGCTCCTGCCGGCCACCGCGGTGGCGCTCTTCGTGGTGTGCGCGGCCGCCTGGTCGCTGGCCGTCCCTGCGTTCGAATCCCCCGACGAGATAGGCCACGCCCGCTACGTCAACTTCCTCCGCGAGCAGCGGCGCCTCCCCCAGCCCGGAGCGCAGGCCGCCGGCGAGGCGCACCAGCCACCTCTCTACTATGCGCTGGCGGCCGGGCTGAGCACAGCGGCCGGCTGGGGCCCGATCGACGTGGACGCCGGGAGGAACCCTCGGTTCGTCTGGTACGGCGGGGACGGGATGGCCAAGTACGCGCATCACGCAGGCGAGCGCCCCCCGCTCACCGGCACCGCGGGCACGCTCCATCGTCTGCGGCTGATGTCGGTCGCGCTGGCCGCGGCCACGGCGCTCCTGGTCTTCCTCATGGGGCGGCTGGCCGGAATGACCCCGTCCGCGGCCGGGCTGGTGTGCGGGCTGGTCGCCTTCACTCCGCAGTTCACTTTCATCTCGGCCAGCCTCAACAACGACAACCTGGCCAACCTGGCGGGGGCCGGATGCCTGTGCCTGCTGCTGGCCGCGCTGCGATCCCCGCGCACCGCCGGCCTGTGGTGGATGGCCGGGGCGGCCGCGGGGCTGGGACTGCTGGCCAAGTTCACGACGGCCACCCTGCTGGCCTGCGGCGTGCTGGCCGCCCTGGCCGTGGGCCGTGCCGCAGGGACCAACCTCCGCACCACCATGGTCGGGTTCCTGGCGCCCGCCCTGATCCTGCCGGCCCCCCTGCTGTGGTGGAACCAGATCCACTGGGGCGATCCGTTCGGCACCGCAGCGCAGGCGGCCACCCTCCCGCAGCTGCTCGATCCCAAGTCGCTCTTCTCCTCATACTTCGTGCTGGAGTTCCCGCGCGTGCTGTTCAGCTCGTTCTGGGGGACGTTCGGCTGGATGTCCTTCCCCATGCCCCGATGGGTCGATCTGGCGTTCGCCGGACTGACCGCCGCGGGGTTGACCGGGCTTCTGCTGGCCGCGCGGCGAGGGGCCCTCACCAAGGTTCATGCTCTGCTGGGTGCGGCCGCGGCGATCCAGCTGGCGCAGGTGGTGATCTACAACCTGACCTTCACGCAGGCGCAGGGCCGGTTCCTGTTCCCCGTCATCGGCGCGGTCATGCTGCTGCTGGGAACGGGGCTCGGCGAGCTATGGCAGCGATGGAGTGCGCCTCTGGCGCCGCGCGGAGCCGTGGCGCTTCTCGTCCTCATGGCCGCGGCGAACCTGGCCGTGCTCTTCCTCTGGGTGGTCCCCGGTTATGTCTCCGCCGGAGGCTGAGGCGTGCTTCTCGAAGAAGGCCGCGAGGCAGGCCCCGGTGCGTGACCTGGAGGTCGCCGCGATCTGAGCGGGCGATCCCGCGGCCACCACCCGGCCGCCGTCGGCGCCTCCGCCGGGTCCCAGATCGATCACGTGGTCGCAGGCCGCGATGACCGACAGGTTGTGCTCGATCATCACGACGGTTTGCCCTTGATCGACGAGCCGGTGAAGCGCCGCCATCAGCCGGTCCACGTCGGCCATGTGCAGACCCGTCGTCGGCTCATCCAGCACATAGAGAGTGGCCACCCGGGACGGCTTCCCCAGCTCCTCGGCCAGCTTCACGCGCTGCGCCTCTCCTCCCGAGAGCGTGGGGGACGCCTGCCCCAGGGTGAGGTAGCCGAGGCCCAGATCGTTCATGATTTCCATGAAGCGATGGACCTGGGGGACGTTCTCGAAGACGGTCCGCGCCTCCGCGACGGTCAGCTCCAGCACGTCGGCCATGCTCCTCCCTTTGAATCGCGCTTCCAGCGTCTCGGGGTTGTAGCGGTGTCCGCCGCAGACGTCGCAGGAGACCCACACGTCGGGCAGGAACGACATCTCCACCTTCACGCGCCCCTGACCAGCGCATCCCTCGCACCGCCCTCCCGCCACGTTGAAGGAGAAGCGGCTGGCCGTGTAGCCGCGGGCGCGTGACTCGGGAAGCTCGGAGAAGAGCCTCCGGATCGCGTCGAAGCACCCCACGTACGAGGCGGGTGTGGAGCGAGGGGTCTTGCCGATGGGGCTCTGATCCACCTCCACCACCCTGCCGATGGCCTCCAGACCGCGCAGCTCGCGGTGGTCCCCGGCGGCGCGCGCGTCGCCGTTCAGCCGCCGGCGCACCGCTTGGTAGAGCACGTCGCGCACCAGCGTGCTCTTGCCCGAGCCCGAGACCCCGGTCACGCAGGTCAGGCTGGCCAGCGGGAAGTCCACGTCGATGTTCTTCAGGTTGTGCTGTCTCGCGCCGACGACGCGCAGCCAGCCGCCGGCCGGCCTCGGAGTCCGCCGCGGGCCTTCGCGCGACGACGACAGGCACCGGCCGGTCAGCGAATCGGGCGTGGCCACGATGCGGCCGACGGGGCCCGCCGCCACCACCCGGCCTCCATCGCGCCCCGCGCCGGGGCCCAGGTCCACCAGCCAGTCGGCCGCGCGGATAGTCTCCTCGTCATGCTCCACCACGACGATGGTGTTGCCACGGTCCCGCAGATCGATCAGCGTGCGCAGCAGCCGATCGTTGTCGGCCGGATGCAGGCCGATGGTGGGCTCGTCCAGGATGTAGCAGACCCCCGTGAGGTTGGAGCCCAGCTGCGCCGCCAGGCGGATGCGCTGGCCTTCGCCGCCCGAGAGCGTCGGCACGGAGCGGTCCAGGGTCAAGTAGCCCAGCCCCACCGACTCGAGGAACTCCAGCCGCGGCCGGATCTCGCGCAGGATGTCGGCGCCGATGAGCGCCGAGCGCCCCGACAGCTTCAGCGATCTGACCCAGGCCAGCGCCTGGCCGACCGGCAGCGCCGTCACGTCGCCGATGCCGGTCGAGGCCACCTTCACCGACCTGCTCTCGGGACGAAGGCGCGTCCCCTGGCACGCCGGGCACGCCGGCGCCTCGCTGTCGCGCCCCTCCCACTCGTCGGATTCCGCGGGATGCCCGTTCTGCTCATCGCCTTCGCCCGGCCCGTGCGGGTCGCTGGTGCCGTAGCCGGCGCAGGCGGAACAGGCGCCGTGGCGACTGTTGAACGAGAACTGCTGGGGATCCAGATCGGGGAACGAGATCCGGCACCGCAGGCAGGTGCGCTCGCGCGCGTAGAACTTCTGATCGCGCGCGCCCGCCCCGTGAGGCGCCATGTACAGCGCCCCCTGCCCCACCTCCAGCGCACGATCCACGAGGGCCTCGATGGCGCGGCGCCTGCGCGCGGTCACCTCCACGAGCCCCACCAGCACGTCGATGCTGTGCTCGCGGTAGCGATCCAGTGTCGTGACCTTGCTCAGGTCCTCGAAGCGCCCGTCGATGCGCGCCATGCGGAACCCGCCGGCGCGCAGCCGCTCCAGCACGTCCCGGTGGGACCCCTTGCGGTTCACCAGCACCGGAGCGAACACGCGGGCCAGGCGCCCCGCCGCGTGGCGGATCATGTCCTCCACCATCTCGCCGACGCTCCAGGCGGCTACCGCCGCGCCGCACTGATGGCAATGGCGGATCCCCGCGCGCGCGTACAGCAGCCGGAGGTAGTGATGGATCTCGGTCACGGTGGCCACCGTCGACTTGCGGCCTCCGCGCGACAGGCGCTGCTCGATGCTGATGGTGGGCGGAATCCCTTGCACCAGATCCACGTCGGGCCTGTGCAGCTGGCGGACGTACTGGCGCGCGTAGGCCGACAGCGTGTCGATGTAGCGCCTCTGTCCCTCGGCGAACAGCACGTCGAAGGCCAGCGTCGACTTGCCCGAGCCCGACAGCCCGGTCACCACCACCAGCTTGTCGCGCGGGATCTCCACGTCGATCCCCTTGAGGTTGTGCTCCCGAGCGCCGACGATGCGGATCGACGCCGCCATCTCCGGGGCCGCTTCGGCGACCGCCGTTGCCGGCTGCGGCGGTACGGGCCGCGCCAGGAGGGCCTCCACCAGGAAGGCGCCGGTCACCGACTCGCCGCGGCGCCCCGCCTCCGCCACCTGCTCGGGGGTCCCCTGGGCCACGATCCGGCCACCCTGGTCCCCCGCTTCGGGCCCCATGTCCACGATCCAGTCGGCGCACCGCAGCACGTCCAGGTTGTGCTCGATGACCACCACCGAGTTGCCGGACCGGATGAGCCGATCCAACGCCGACAGAAGGATCCCCACATCGCGCGCGTGCAGTCCTGTGGTGGGCTCGTCGAAAAGGAACAGCAGCCCGCCCCGCCCTCCCGCGGCCAGGTGCTTCGCCAGCCTCAGGCGCTGCGCCTCGCCGCCCGAGAGAGTGTTGACGGGCTGCCCGAGACGCAGGTACCCCAGCCCCACGTCCACCATCGGCTGCAGCCTCTGGGCGACGGCCGGCAGATCCCCCAGCAGCTCCATCGCCTCGTTGGCGGTCAGGTCCAGGATGCCGTCGATGCCCCGGCCCCTGAACCTCACCTCCAGCACCTCCTTGCGGTACCGGCGCCCGCGGCATTCCGGGCAGGTGATGAACACGTCGCTCAGGAACTGCATCTCGATCCTCTGGAAGCCTTCTCCCTTGCACGCCTCGCAGCGCCCCCCGGTGGTGTTGAAGGAGAAGGCCCCCGGGCCGAAGCCTCGCGCGCTCGCTCCCGGCGTGGCCGCATAGAGTGCCCGGATGGGATCGAACGCCTTCAGGTAGGTGACCGGGTTGGCGCGCGGCGTGCGGCCGATGGGAGACTGGTCCATCAGGATGCAGCCGCCGATCTGCTCCAGCCCACCGATGGAGCGCACCACGGGCCGCTCGTGTTCCTCGGGACCGGGTGGGGCCGGGATCGTGTCCTGGTCCTCCGGAGTTGGGCCCCCACCGGCCATCATCTGGATGGACTGGTGGAGGATGTTCTCCACCAAGGTGCTCTTGCCCGAGCCCGACACCCCCGAGATGCACACCAGCGCGTGCAGCGGGATGTCCAGATCGAGGCCCCGCACGTTGTGGCAGGTGGCTCCCCGCACGCGCAGTCCCTTTGGGGGATCCACGGGCCTGCGGATCGCGGGCGTGGGAATCCCTTCTCTTCCCGAGAGGTAGCGGCCCGTGAGGCTCGTGCGGCTGGCCAGCGCCTGCGCGTACGTGCCGTTGAAGAGGATCTCCCCGCCGGCCTCGCCCGCGGCCGGGCCCAGCTCGATGAGACGGTCGGCGGCCCGCATCACGTCCGGCTCGTGCTCGACCACCACCACGGTGTTCCCCAGCCCGCGCAGCCCCTGCAAGATTGAGATGAGGCGGCGGTTGTCGCGCGGATGGAGCCCGATGGAGGGCTCGTCCAGCACGTACAGCGTGTTCACGAGCGAGGACCCCAGCGCCGTGGTGAGGTTCACGCGCTGGACCTCCCCGCCCGACAGCGTGCGCGAGGCGCGATCCAGCGTGAGGTATCCCAGGCCCACGTCCACCAGGTACCGCAGCCTGCCGCGGACCTCGCGCAGCAGGGTCTCGCAGGCCCGGGCCATCGCTCCGGGCAGCTCCAGCGCCTCGAACAGCGCGGCCGCCTCCGCCACCGGCAGGGCGTACACCTCGGCGATGGTCCTGCCGCCGATCCGGTACTGGAGGGCCTCGGGCTTCAGGCGCGTCCCCCCGCACGCTACGCACAGCACGTAGCCGCGGTAGCGCGACAGCAGCACGCGGATGTGCATCTTGTAGGTGCGGCGCTCCAGCCACTCGAAGAACCCGCGCACCCCGTACCACGGCCCGTCCCCCTCCAGGATGAGCCGTCGCTGCTCCTCGCTCAGGCGCGCGAAGGGGATGTCCATGGGGATGCGCCGCGCGCGGCAGAGCCGGGCCAGGTCGCGTGCCTCCTGCGCGTACGACTCTGTGGTCCAGGGCTTGATGGCCCCTTCGGCGAGCGTGAGGCGCGGATCGGGGATCACCTTACGCAGGTCGATCTCGATCGACCGCCCGAACCCCTGGCATTGCGGGCAGGCGCCCAGCGGGTTGTTGAAGGAGAAGAGCGACGGGACCGGGTCGCGGTAGGCGAGATCGCAGCGCGCGCAGTGCCGGCCGGCTGAGAAGCGCAGCACCTCGCCCGACGCGTGGCCGTGCACGGCCACGCGGCCACCCCCGTAGGCCATCGCCTGCTCGAGAGAGTCCACGAGGCGCGCGCGCTGAGACGGCTCCCAGCGCAGGCGATCCACCACGATGTCCACGCTG
The DNA here is from genome assembly GCA_050747525.1 of Candidatus Polarisedimenticolia bacterium. Classification (GTDB taxonomy): domain Bacteria; phylum Acidobacteriota; class Polarisedimenticolia; order JACPZX01; family DASXTC01; genus JBOGOC01. The sequence continues at coordinate 10,908 of JBOGOC010000101.1, forward strand.
CCGCCGGCCGCGGTCCCCTCGTCGGCGTCCTCCAGCGCCACCGCGCGTCCGTCGCGCAGCACCCGGGTGAACCCGGCGCGGGCCAGCTCGGGGCGCAGCTTCTTCCAGCTCCATCCGCGCGGCACCGCGTGGCGGAACGTCACCACCATCGTGGATCCCGCGGGCCACGAGGCGAGCCGCGCGGCCACATGGTCGGGGGCTTCGGACTGCACCACTTCGCTGCACCCGCGGCAGTGCAGCACCCCCGCGCGGGTGTACAGCAGCTTCATGTGGTCGTTGATCTCGGTCATCGTCCCGACCGTGGACCGGCTGGAGCGCACCGGGTCGGTCTGATCGATGGCGATGGCGGGCGGGATCCCCTCGATGCGGTCCACGGCGGGGCGGTCCATGCGCTCGAGGAACTGGCGTGCGTACGTGGAGAACGACTCGATGTAGCGGCGCTGCCCTTCGGCGTACAGGGTGTCGAAGGCCAGGGAGGACTTGCCGGACCCCGACACACCGGTGATCACCACCAGCTCGCCGGTGGGGATCTCCAGGTCGAACCCCTTGAGGTTGTTCTGCCGCGCCCCGAAGACGCGGATGGCCGAGGAATTCATGGGCAATCAGGCAGTATAGCGTCAGGATCGACCTGCTTTCGTGTCTTTACGGGGCATTTCGCCTCTGCTATCTTCCGCCTCACATGGGAAGGCGCGACCAACCTCCCGGCAACCTCTCCCCGCGCGCCTCTGTGACCCCGAGCCGATGAACTCAATACTGTCAACGATTTGCGGCATGTTGAAGGGCTCGCGGCCCGAGTCGGCCATGGCGGCCGCCCTCGTCCTGTCGGAGCTGGCCCCGAAGGACGCGGGGGTGGTGAAGGCCATCGCCGCGGCCCTTCAAGGGGCGCCCCGCCCGCTCAAGCTGGCCCTTATGGAGACGCTGGGACGCATCGCGTCGCCGGCTTCCGTCCCCGAGCTGCTCTCCGCTCTGGACGGGGCCGACGAGGAGGTGCGCGACCGGGCGATTCAGGCCCTGGTGAAAGTCGGCCCGGCAGCCATCAAGCCGATCGCGCGGCAGACACTGGACGCCCCGCCGGCAGCCCGCAGGGCCCTGCTGGCGGTCCTGGCCCGGGTGAAGACCGCCGAATCGGTGGCCGCGCTCACGTCCCTGGTCCCTTCCGGACATCCCGAGGCCGCGCGCGAGGCGGGGCAATCGCTGGTGACCCTCTCGCACGCGATGGGGCGCTCCGAGCAGGCTCGGCTGCGCTCGATGGTGGAGAAGCTGCTGAAGACAGCCCCCGACAAGGCCCCGTCCGGGTCGCTGTCGGCCGCCCTGCTGGTCATGGCGGCCATCGGGGCCCCGGGAGCCGCCCAGGGGATGCTCAAGCTGACCGGCCCCAAGTACCCCGAGGTGGTGCGCCGCGACGCCCTGCTGGCGATCGCCGCGGTCCTCAAAGGAGGGACGATGCCGGCCGGCGTGCTGGCGGGGATCCTGCCCATCCTCCAGGACGGCCCCTCCCCCGCGCTGCGCTCCGCGGCGCTGGAAGCGCTCAGCACGGTGCGCCTCCCGGCGGCGGCGATGGAGCCGATGCTCAAGATGCTGGACCACGCCGACCCGGCCGCGCGCCGCTTCGCCGCGCGCAAGCTGGCCGAGCCCGGGATGGGTGGCGCCAAGGTGTCCCGGCGCCTGATCTCCCTGCTGCTGGACAGCGACCCCTCGCTGCGCGACGCGGCCGCCGAGTCGCTGGGACGCCTCCCGGAGGCCGCCGCTCCCCTCGTGGACGAGCTGATGGAGTGCGAGGAGATCCATCGGGCCTGGGCCATCGCCCACATCCTCAAGCACCACGTGGCGCGTCTGAGGCGGCCGGTGGTGCGCCAGGTGTTCGACCGTGCCGTGGAGGCCCTCGTCACCGACAACCGCATCTGGGAGCCCCTGCTCAACGTGGTGCGGCGCCACGATCCCAAGATCGTGTACGAGTGGCTGATGGAGGAATCGGCCCGCTTCAAGAAGGCGCGCAAGTATGCCGAGGCCGAAGCCTGCCTCATCCCGCTCTCGCGCGGCGATCACTTCGACAGCGAGGCGCGCTACGCGCTCGCGCTGGCCGGCATCCAGGCCGCGCGCTCGCGCGGCAGCCGGGCCGCCTCGAGCGGGGCCCACGGCCTCGACCTGTTCCGGCAGCTGGTGCGCGATCCGGCCTTCCCGCTCGTGGATCGCCTGAAGAAGGAGCGCGGCCATCTCGAGAACGACGACCTGTATCAGATCGGCTTCGCCCTGGCCGAAGGGACCCCCGAAGAAAAGGAGGCCGGGGCCGAGCTGCTGCGGATCGTGGTGGCCCGCTCGGGCGCCTCCAAGCTCGGCCGCTCCGCCAAGAACAAGCTGCGCGTCGAGGGGCTGGGACTCTAAGTCTCAGGCCGCCTGGGACGACAGGGACGCCAAAGCCGTCTAACGCCACGGGCGCACCTTGTCGCAGCACACCATATTGGGAGGGCTCCCCGCTCTGGAGGACTCCCATGCCCGTTCGCCGGACCACCGCCTTGATCGTCACCGCTCTTGCTCTCGTCACTCTCTCATCCCCCGCTCACGCCGTGCTCCGCTCGGCGAAGGGCCCGCTGGTCAAGCACCAGGTGGCCCGCGTCTCGCTCAAGAACGGGACGATCGCCGTCCGCAGCTATCAGTTCGTGCGCCCCACGCGCGCCATGAAGGTGAACCCCTTCACCGCGGGCGGCCCGTATCTCGAGGTGGAGGTGGCCAACGAGGGACAGGACAAGATGGACTTCGCTCTGGTCGTGGCGCTGTTCGATCGCGAAGGGCGTCTGGTGGGCGCCGGCACCGGGGATCACACGGGGAAGCTGGATGCAGGCCAGGTGAAGAACGTGAAGGTGGTCTTCAAGGACGTCAACCAGGACGCTCACCTGGCAACCAAGATTCAGATGAGCCTGGAGCTGGTCGATCTCGGCAGCCGCGCCGACGACGACGAAGCGGCACGGGCCGCCGCCGACTAGCCGTCCCGCCTCACTCCGGCAGGCGCTGCAGCGACAGGGATCCGAGAAAGCGCAGGCTGGATCCTCGAACGAACCCGCGCGGCGGGTTCACGCCCGCCTCCGGAGCCATGACCGGCTCCACCTCGAACCAGAGCGTGCCGTCCAGGGGCGCCTTCATTCGCTGGCGCAGGCGCAGCTCCGTTCCGGCGTCGAGCGACACGGCGTCGAGCCGGTAGCTGGTGGTCTGCGTCGTGGAGCGATCGCCGCCGATGCTGTACTCGTCGCGTGTCGTGTTGCTGGAGATGTCGGACAAATCCTGAAGGCGCACCGTCCCCCCGCTCGGAGAGAAGGCCTCCAGCTTCCCCGACTGCCCCGAATCGATGGGCGGGCAGGCCACCGACGGTGGCGAGGTCTCGAAGCGCAGGTGGATGGTGTCTCCCAGCCCCACGAACTCGCGCACCGGCACCATCTCCAGCCCGCACGCGCCGAACACCTTCTTCATCTCACCCGCGTAGCCGATCCCTTCGGCCTTGCGATCCAGCCTCAGCACCTCTTCGCGCGTCTCGAGGTCGGTCCCCACAAGGGCGGACGGCTGTCCCGTCACCAGCTCCTTCAGCTCGATCTTCCGTGACGGGCCCGATGGGAGCTGCAGCATCCAGCGCCCCGTGATCGGCTTGTCCATGTTCTGGAAGACGCGGAACGAGAGGGGCTTCGCGGGAGCGGCGGCGTTCGGATCCGGTGAGCCGGAAGGCGCGGCCGCCTGGGCCAGCACCAGGAACATCGTGGCGATCATCCGCGCACTATAGCATCCGCCTCGCTCCGCCCGGCCCTGCGTGCACGCTGTGTTAGCATGCGCGCCTCATGAAGATCGGATTGTTCGGCCTCCCCCGTGTGGGGAAGACCACCTTGTTCAACCTGCTCACCGGGGGGCACGCGGAGACGGCCGCCACGGGGCGCGGGGACCCCAACCTGGGAATCGCGCGCGTCCCCGACGCACGGCTGTCCGCGCTGAGCGGCCTCTTCAAGCCGCGCAAGACCGTCCAGGCCACCTTCGAGTACATCGACATCGTGGGGCTGCACAAGGGAGACGCGCGCGGCTCGCTCTCGCTCGCCGCGCTCAAGCCCATGGACGCGCTGGCGCACGTGGTGCGCGCCTTCGAAGACGAGGCCATCGCGCACGAGGAAGGAGCGCTCGATCCCTCGCGCGATTTGGAGACCATGGAGATGGAGCTGATCCTGGCCGACCTCGACTCGGCGTCGAAACGCATCGAGCGGCTGAAGACGTCCATCCCCAAGACCAACCGTCCCGAGGAGAAGCGCGAGCTGGCCGTGCTGGAGAAGGCCGTGGAGGCTCTGGAAGCCGGCCGGCCGCTGCGCGGCGTGGAGTTTCCCGCCGAGGACGGGAAGCTGCTGCGCGGGTTCGCGTTCTACTCGGCCAAGCCGCTTCTCATCGTGGTGAACCTGGGCGAAGACGACGCGAAGCACGTGATGCACGCCACGGAGCGCTTCAAGCTGGCGGAGGCGGCCGCGCGGCCGGGGGTGAAGGTGGCGGCGGCCTCGGCCCGCATCGAGGAGGAGATGGCCTCGCTGGAAGGCGGCGAAGCCGACGCCTTCCGCGCCGATCTGGGGATCGACGAGCCGGCGCTGGATCGCATCCTGCGCATCTCCTACGACCTTCTGGGCCTCATCTCCTTCTACACCGTGGGAGAGGACGAGTGCCGCGCGTGGCCGGTGCGCCGCGGCTCCACCGCCTCGCGCGCCGCCGGGACCATCCACAGCGATCTGGAGAAGGGGTTCATCCGGGCCGAGGTGGTCCGCTACGAGGACCTGGTGGCGTGCCGCACGCTGGCGGCCGCCAAGGAGCGCGGCGTGCTGCGGCTCGAGGGGAAGGAATACCTCGTCGCCGACGGCGACATCATGCACATCCGTTCGGGTCTCTGATCGCGCGCTCCATCGCCCACGCCACACCCTGCACCAGATCGTCCTCCTCGGACGGGTCGACCGTGCGCGGGTCGAGCCAGAGAGCGTCCTCGCGCACGCGCGCGACGACGGGGACCGGCGCGTGACGGAGCCACGCCTCCCAGGCGGCCACCGCGGGCCCGGCCGCCCCGGGACGCAGGCGCACCAGCGAGGTGGGAAGGTCCAACTCCGGGGCCGACCCGCCCCCCGTGCGTGAAGCCCCCTCCACCACGTCGGCCAGGCCCTGCGGATCCAGCAGCTCCGCCAGGCGTGCGGCGATCGCCTCTGCGCGGCGCGTCAGGTCCTCCCTGGACGCCAGGATCATGCGCAGCACCGGCACGTCGTCGCGCTCCACCCCCATCAGGTACGCCTGCAGGGTCGACTCCAGCGCGGCGAGGGTGGTCTTATCCAGGCGCAGCACGCGGTACAGAGGGCTGCGCCGCATCCGCTCGATCAGATCGGGCCGCCCCACCGCGATGCCCGCTTGCGGCCCCCCCAGCAGCTTGTCGCCACTGAAGGTGACGAGATCCGCGCCCTGCGACAGGAACTGCTCCACGGTCGGCTCATCGCCCAGCCGCGCCCCGGCGATTGGCTTCAGGTAGCCGCTCCCCTGGTCCACGATCAGGGGAATTCCGCGGCTCCGGGCCAGGCCGGCAAGATCGCCCGTGGTGGCCTCCATGGTGAAACCGACTATGCGGTAGTTGCTCGGATGCACCTTCAGCAGCAGGGCCGTGTCGGGCCCCAGGGCCTTTTCGTAGTCCGACAGCCGGGTGCGGTTGGTGGTCCCCACCTCGCGCAGGCGCGCGCCGCTCTCGGCCATCATGTCCGGAACGCGGAACGAGCCACCGATCTCCACCATCTCTCCGCGCGACAGGATCACCTCGCGCCCGGCCGCCAGGGCGCGGAGCGCGAGGTACACGGCCGATGCGTTGTTGTTGACGGCCAGCGACGCATGCCCGGGGAAGAGCGCCGAGAGCTGCCGCTCGAGGCGGGCCGAGCGCGATCCTCGCTCCCCTTCCGCCAGGTCGTATTCGAGGGTGGAGTAGCGCGCCGCCGCCCGGTCCATCGCCTCGCGCGCGGCGCGCGACAGCGGAGCCCGCCCCAGATTCGTGTGCACGACGACGCCGGTGGCGTTGATGACGACGCGGAGGGTGGCCTGGGTGCGCCGGGAGACCGCCTCGCGCACCCGCCGGGCCACGTCGGCCGGGCCGGGGCCATCGTCCGGGCCGGGGCCATCGCCCGGGCGGTCCCGGCGCATGGCCTCCACCACCTCGCGGATGGCCTCCGTGACCACCGTGCGGCCGTGGGCTGCCACGAGCGGAGCCACGTCGTCCCGGCGCAAAAGCGCGTCCACGGACGGGATTTGGCGATAGTTCCGAATGGGTGAATCTGTCACGGCGTGGCGCCTCGGATAGACGGGGCTATATTATAGGCTGCCTTCGCCGCGCAGCAGGTCGCGGCCTTCCCGGCGGGCGGCCTCATGGCGGAAATCAACCAGATCGAAGAGACCCTGGGACGCATCGAGGTCGGGATCCGCCAGCTCAAGGTCCAGTACGACATGTTTTTCTCGGGGGTCATTCCCCGCCAGCCTCTCGAGCATCGCAAGGACCTCGAAATCCTCATCAAGACCCTGGGCAACACGGCCATGCAGCGCTTCTCCGACCGCTACCGCTTCAACGCCCTGGCCTCCAAGTACCAGACCATGGTGGAGCTGTGGAACAAGATGATACGGGCCAAGGAGGAGGGGCGGCTCAGGCGCGGCATCCCCGGCTTCGTCCAGCCCGTGCGGCGCAATGCTGAGGTGGAGCCGGCCTCCGGCTCCACGGCCGCCCAGGCGCCCGCGCCGGCCCAGGCCCCGGCTCCGCCACCTCCCCGTGACGCCGCCGGGGTGGTGTACCGTCAGCGCGTCAGCGGCCCGCAGGACGCGGACGGGTCGCTGAAGCTGTTCTATGATAGGTATCTTGAAGCGTCCCGGGCGGGGGGTGGCGAGGCCCGGGTGTCCTACAAACAGTTCGTCAAACAGATAGCTGCCCGGACCGAAGCCATGCAGAAGAAGGCCGGCTGCGGGAGCGTGATGTTCTCGATCGTGGTGAAGGACGGGGGGGTGACGCTCAAGGCCGTCCCCGCCGATGGGAGGAGCAAGACGTGATCGGAAAGGCACGAGGTTGGGGGAGGCCGGCCGTTCTGGCGGCCATGGCGGCGGGCGTGGCGTTCGCAGGCGCCGCGGGGTGCTCTCACAAGCGTCCGGCGGACGTGCCGGACGGAACCGGGGTCTCGGTGGACGTGGCGGAACTGTGGAAGAAGGAGGCCGCGGCCGATCCGATCAAGGCCTACACCGTGCGGCTCGCCGCCGATCCCGACAACGCCGCCCTGCACAACAATCTCGGAAACGCCTACGTGCACAAGAACCTGATGAAGAACGCGCTGCGGGAGTACCGCCAGGCAGCCCGCCTGGACGAGGATTCCCCGATCCCGTGGAACAACATGGGAACGACCTACCGCAAGTTGGGAAACCGCTCCTCGGCCGAGCAGGCCTTCCGCAAGGCGCTCAAGGTGGACGAGCGCTACGCGCTGGGCTGGTACAATCTCGGCACCCTGTACGACGACGCCGGCGACTACGAGCACGCCATCGAGTACTACCTCAAGGCGGTGGCCCTGAGGCCCGAGCTGGCCGAGGTGAAGTTCAATCCCCAGGTGGTGGAGAACAGAAACCTCATGGTGGTCAAGCTGCGCCACTTCCTCGAGGAATCGGGCAACATCGCCCTGCCGCTCGATCGTCTGCCCGAATAACCGCGGCATGCAACCGTCCCGTGGCCGGGCGCTGCCGATCGCCGTGGTCCTCCTGCTGGGCGCCGGCCCTCCGGCCGCCGACTCTGTGCTCGCGTGGACGAAGGGGACCGACGAGCGGGTGGTCCGCGAGGCCTTGCGGCTGATGCCCGAGAGCATGAGGTCGGTCCTCACGCCTCACCTGGACGAGCTGGTGGCGGGCACGCGCGAGGCCGCGGCCGAGGAGCCGTCTTCGGTGCACGCCCAGAATCCTCAGCAGACGCCTCCCAGCTCCGGCTCGCGCCTGGAGGATCTCGTCCCCAAAGCAGTGGCCGCGATCGATCAGCACAAGCCGTTCGCGGAGGTGGCCCGCCTGCTGGGACGCATCGCCCACTACGCCGGGGACCTCAACAATCCCCTTCAGGTGGCCGCCGACGACCCGGACGAGTCGCGCTACGCCGCGCAGTACTCCGTCTATGTGGAGCAGAACCTCAAGAAGTACCCGCTGGTCTTCTACGGCTGGGAGGACCAGTCGCTCGATCCCTCGCGCACCGCGCGCGAAGGGCTGCGCGCGTTCGCGGAGGCCACCGCGAGCCGCGCCCGCGCGTCGTATGCGCCGATCCGGGCCGCCTATGCCACCGATGGACCGAAGTCGAAGGTCCCCCTCGCCAGGCGATTCGACGAGCGCTCCCTTCCCTTCGGCGTCGGCTCGCTGAGCTGGTCCCGCACCGTCACGGACACCGCCCGCCTGTGGCGCCATGTGTGGAAGCACGCGCACGGCGACATGGCCGGCACCCCCTACGTCACGCCGGACACGCCGGCCATCGCCGACAAGGCGCCTCGATGAAGTCCGCGCGGCGCGCCCTGCTGAGCGTCTACGACAAGACGGGACTGATCGACTTCGCGCGGGGCCTGGCCGGCATGGGCATCGAGATCCTCTCCACCGGAGGCACGGCGCGGGAGCTGGCCGCCGCGGGGCTGGCGGTGCGCGACGTGGCCGAGGTCACCGGCTCCCCGGAGATGCTGGGGGGACGGGTCAAGACGCTGCACCCGGCGATCCACGGCGGCCTGCTGGCCGTGCGCTCGAGCGAAGACCATCAGAGGCAGATGCGCGAGCACGGCATCGAGCCGATCGATCTGCTGGTGGTGAACCTGTACCCGTTCGAGCAGACGCTGCGCGCGCACCCCGGCGACGAGGCCCGCATCATCGAGATGATCGACATCGGCGGCCCGGCCATGGTGCGCTCGGCGTCCAAGAACTTCGAGAGCGTGACGGTGGTGGTCGACCCGGCGGACTACCCGGCGGTGCTCGCCGATCTGCGCCAGGGAGGCGTTCCTCCAGCGGCCCGCCGCGCCCTCGCGGCCAAGGCCTTCGCGCACACCGCGGGGTACGACGCTCTCATCGCGGCGCATCTGAGCGGGCTGGGAGAGGCCCCTGGCTTCCCGGCCACGCTGGGATTGGGGTTCGGCAAAGCGATGGACCTGCGCTACGGCGAGAACCCTCATCAGGCCGCCGCCCTGTATCTCGATCCCCTGGAGCCAGGCGTGGGCGTGGTGCGGGCCCGCGTGCTGCAGGGGAAGGAGCTCTCGTTCAACAACATCCTCGATCTGGACGCCGCGTGGTCCCTGGTGTGCGACTTCGAGGCCCCCGCCTGCGCCATCATCAAGCACACCAACCCGGCCGGCGCGGCGGTGTCCCGATCGCCGGCCGACGCGTGGCGGCGCGCGCTGGCCGCCGATCCGGTCTCGGCCTTCGGCGGCATCACCGCCTTCAACCGGCCTCTCGACGAGGAGACGGCCCGCGAGATCTCCACGGTGTTCCTGGAGGCGATCGTGGCGCCAGGAGTGAGCTCCGAGGCGGCGGCGATCCTCTCCTCGCGCAAGAACCTGCGCCTGCTGGACGCCGGTGGCCTGTCGGGCCCTCGCGGAGGGCTGGACTACAAGCGCGTGGCGGGGGGCCTGCTGGCGCAGCAGCGCGACACGGGGGGCCAGGCCGACACGCTGAAGGTGGTCACCAGACGCGCTCCCGATGACGCGGAGACGGCCTCTCTCCGGTTCGCCTGGACCGTGGTGCGTCACGTGAAGTCCAACGCGATCGTGTTCGCCAAGGACGGAGTCACGCGGGGCGTAGGCGCGGGGCAGATGAGCCGCGTGGATGCCGTGAAGATCGCGGTGGCCAAGGCGACCACCACCTTGTCAGGATCGGTGGTGGCGTCCGACGCCTTCTTCCCGTTCCGCGACGGTGTGGACGAAGCCGCCCGCGCGGGCGCCACCGCGGTGATACAGCCGGGGGGCTCGGTGAAGGACGCCGAAGTGATCCAGGCGGCCGACGAGCACGGCATGGCCATGGTGTTCACCGGCCGCAGGCACTTCAAGCACTAGAAAAAAAGAGCCCGGCGTGACGGGAGGTCACGCCGGGCGACACTCTTCAGGAGCGCGTCAGAGGGCGCGCGGGCGCGCCATCAGTCCTGCCACGAGGCTGATGACGAACAGAACCAGGAAGAGGAAGAACAGAATCTTCGCGACTCCTGCTGCGGCCCCGGCCACCGTGCCGAAGCCGAACAGCGCGGCCAGCAGGGCAATGACGAGAAACAGAATGGCCCACCGTAACATGGCACCTCCGTGGCGGGGCTGGGGCCGTCATTCCCTGCGGTCCATGCTTGTAACATATTGCAGTGAATGACTTTACAAACACTCAACACCATCATTGTACAGCCGTCCGGCCTTGTCAAAGAGCGTGGATCATCCCCGGAAGGACGTCGGCGCGCAGGGGCAGGTGATCCGAGCTGCGGCGCGCGAGGTCGCCGGCGTGAGCGTGAGCCTCGGTCAGCGCGGGGCGCGGATCGGCCCAGATCCTGTCGGGATGGAACAGCGGGCGCCACGCCGGCCAGGCAGGCGGCGCCACGCCCCGGCCCATCCTCTCATCCAGCCGGCGCGCCGCGCGGCTTCCCGGGAACCAGGTGTTGAAGTCTCCCAGGACCAGCGTGACGGCGGCGCGCCCGTTGCGGTCCAGCGCCTCGAGCAGGCGGCTCACCTGCTCATGGCGCTCCCAGGCGTTGAGCCCCAGGTGGGTGGTGATCACGCGTGCCAAGCGGCCTCCCCAGACCAGGTCCACGTCCAGGGCGCCGCGCGGCTCGCGCCCCGGCACCGTCAGGTCCAGCCGGCGCTCCTCGCGGATCGGCAGCCGCGTGAGGAGCGCGTTGCCGTAGTGGCCGTCGGTCAGCAGGCGGGTGGGGCCCTCCACGAGCGTCATCCCCAGCGCCGCGGCGAGGAAGCCGGACTGGTGTCCCGCGCCATCCTGCCCGTTCTTCTCCACTTCCTGAAGCGCCACCACGTCGGCGTTCAGCGCGCGCAGCACGCGCGCCACGCGGGAGGGATCCCGGTGTCCATCGGGGCCGATGCATCCGTGGATGTTCCAGGTGACCACTCCGAGGGGACGCAAGGACGTCATCCCCTCCGGGCCGGGACGGGCCGCGCGCGGGCCGCGGACGACGGAACCGCGGCAGGCTGCGCCTTCATGATGCGGCGCTGAATCGCCCATCCCGCCAGCGCGGTGGTGGCCGCCACCAGCACGAGAAGAGCCACGTTGGCGAGGCTGCGCTCGCGCAGCGTGCGGCCCACCTGGTCTCCCAGGGCGGTCATCAGGGCGATGCCGGGCGTCATGCCCACCATGGTCCCGATCACGTAGTCGCGAAACGGCACCCGCGACGCCCCCGCCACGACGTTCACGACACTGAAGGGAGCCAGCGGCACCACGCGCGCCACCACGATGGCCAGGATCCCGCGCCGCGCCACCCATCGTCCGAGCCGATCGAGCCAGTAGCCGGGCAGGCGGCGCACACGGTGGCGGCCGGCCAGCCGGCCCAGCCAGTAGAAGGCCACCGCGCTGGCCATCGCGCCGATCCACGCCAGCAGGAACCCCCACCACGGCCCGAACAGGACGGCGGTCTCCACGATGATCAGGGTCACCGGCAGAACGAGAAGACCGGCCAGGAGATACCCGCCCACCACGGCCAGCAGGACGGTGGGAGCCGACGCGCCGGCCACGGCGGTGCCCATCCATGGACGCGGATCCAGGAGCGATCCCAGGAATGTCCATTTGCTGGCCGCTCCGAACAGCGCGAGCGCCAGAAGCAGCAACACGCCGCTTCCGACCAGCGCCGCCATCGCGCCGCGGCGCGCCGGTGCCTCGGGGATCAGCCGCTCCACCAGGGCTTCGGGCTCGATGGGGCGCTCCGGATCGACGAGATCCTCGGGGAGGACCTCCTCCAGCCACACCGGCTCGCCGGCATCAGGAAGAGGACGCAGGTCCCTGCCCCCGCCGCCGCAGGCCTCGATCCCCTGGATGAGCGATCCGGTGCGCCCGATCTCCCAGGCCAGCTCCGCTGGAGTTCGCCCCAGGTGCTCCGCCAGCAGGCGGTTGCGCGCCTCGGTGATCGCGGCCGCGCTCGAGTCGCTCCCTTCGGCCTCCACCATGAGATCGCACTCGGTGTCGAGCCCCATGGATCGGTTGCTGAGGTTCGCCGAGCCGATCCTCAGGGCCCGGTCGTCCACGACCATCACCTTGGAATGCACGTTCACCCCGGGGACCGCGCAGCCCGGAACCACCGGATGCAGGAGCCGCAGACGGCCGTGCCGGTCGGCCGCGCGAAGCCGCCTGACCAGCCGCGCGCGCAGCATCCCCATGGTGCTCTCCTCCAGCCAGCCCGACAGGGAGTGCGGCGAGACGATCACCACCTCGGGGCCGTCGGGCTCGGCGAGGCGCCGGGCCAGCGCTTCCTGGGCACGGACCGACGTCACGTACTGGTTCTCGACGTAGAGCGAGCGCCGCGCGGCGGCGATGGAATCCAAATACAGGCGCTCCACCTCCCTCACCTCCCGCTCGATCTCGTACGCGGGATGGGTGCGCGCGATGGCCACGTGCGTGTCGAGCAGCTGCGGCCGGACGGAGTCGGGCCAGGGATCGTCAACGCCGGTCGCGGCGGACGGCAGCCGCCGTCCCGTCGCGCGGCGCCAGCGCCACCGGAACAGCTCGCCCAGCGAGGCCGCCGCCGGGCCGTCGACCAGCATCTCGACGTCGTGGAAGGGTCCGTACGGCTGTCCCGACGGAAGGACACGCCGGGGATGATCGGCCAGATGCTCGGAGGTGTCCCACCGGTTCACGGTGAGGTCGAGCCCCCCGCAGAAGGCCACCGCGTCGTCGACGATGATGAGCTTCTGATGGTGGCAGGCCCCCAGGGGATGCAGGCCGTCCAGCCGGAACGATACGCGCCGGTGCGTGCGCCATCCCATGTGCAGCAGGGGCAGCGGCTGGCGCTCCAGCGCGTAGATCATGGCGAAGTCCCACGACAGGATGAAGGCGCGCAGACCGCGCCGGCGCCTCACCACGGCGCTGAGGAACGGGCCGACCTCGGAGGGCAGATGGCTCAGCGAGCGTCCCGAGAGCAGCCGGGCACGGCTGTGGATGTCCCACCCCGCGATGAAGATGGTGTGACGGGCGCGCGCGATCGCCTCGGCGATCGCCTCGAAGCATTCCTCGCCGTCCACCAGCATGGCGGCGCGCCGCGCCAGAGAGCGGCGCCAGCAGTTCACTCCCTCGACGGCAAGGGGGGCCGCAGGGGACAGGCCATCTCGCAAGAGGTTCCTGATTCGAAGGGGCCGGCGGCGCTTTCCCGCCGGAACGGGACCACTGCGTGCTACGAACGGATGCCGGACTATAGGCGCGCGGGACCGAGGTCGCCAATCAGAGCGCGTCCGGATCGACTCCGTGTTTCTTCAGGTAGTAGCCCAGGTTTCGCTGATCGATCCCCAGCAGGCGCGCCGCCTCGCGCCTCACGCCGCGCGACCGCCGCAGCGCCTCCACCAGCACCTCCCTCTCGCGCGAGGCGAGAGCCGTGCGCAGGCTCAGCTCCCCGGCAGGGATCGATCCGGACTCGCCGCCGTCGGGAAGGACGCGCGTGGAGGCGGGCAGGTCCACCTCGTCCAGAATGTCGCCGTGGCTCAGGATCAGGGCGCGCTCCAGCGTGTTGCGCAGCTCCCGCACGTTGCCCGGCCAGGAGTACGCCATCAGCTCCTCCATCACCCTGGGGTTGATGCCGGGAGGCGTGCGGCCCAGCCGCGCGCTCACCTCCAGGACGAAGTGGCGAGCCAGCAGCGGAACGTCTTCCACACGATCCCTCAGGGGCGGCACGTCGACGCGCAGAACGTTGAGGCGGTAGAAGAGATCCTGGCGGAACCGTCCCGCCGTCACGTCGGCATCCAGGTCGCTGTTGGTGGCGGCCACGATGCGCACGTCCACGCGCGTGGGCTGCTCGTCGCCCAGACGATCGAACTCGCCGTCCTGCAGCACGCGCAGGATCTTGGCCTGCGCGGCGGCGGCCATCGATCCGATCTCGTCCATGAAGAGGGTGCCGCGGTGGGCCAGACGGAAACGCCCCTCCCGATCCGCGGCGGCCCCCGTGAACGCGCCGCGGCGATGCCCGAAGAACTCGCTCTCCCACATCTCCAGCGGGATGGCGGCGCAGTTGACGCGCACGTACGGGCCGGCGCTGCGCGGGCTGAGCGCGTGGATGAGCCGGGCCAGCACCTCCTTGCCGGTCCCCGACTCCCCCAGCAGGAGCACCGACGCGTCGGTGCGGGCCGCGGCCTGCACCGTCCCCATCACGCGCTTCCAGGCCTCGCTCTCACCGATCGGGCGCCCCGCCACGTCGGGAGAGACCGTGCCGCGCAGGTACTCGACCTCGCGGCGCAGGGCGCCTGTCATCATCGCCTTGTCCAGGGCCACCTCCAGCACGTCGGGATCGACCGGCTTGAGGATGTAGTCGCTGGCTCCCGCCTTCATGCACTCCACGGCCGAGGCCACCGTGCCGTATCCGGTCAGCACGATCACGGGGATGGGGGCGAAACGCTGGCGCACGGCGCGCACCAGCTCGAGGCCTCCGCCGCCGGGCATCTTCAGATCGGTGATGACCACGTCCACCGGCGCCTTCTCCAGGTATTTCAGGGCCGGGTCGACCGACGCTTCCAGCCGGACGTCGTACCCGCGCGCCGCAAGCAGCTCCCCCAGCGAGTTGCGGACGTAGGCTTCGTCCTCCACCACCAGGACCTTGCCGCGAGGGCGTGGAGCGTCAGGCACGTCGCGTCTCCAGCACGGCGGCGGTGGAGGTCTCGCCGGCGGTCTTCAGCTCGAGGCGGAAGAGCGCTCCGCCGCCGGGGCGGTCTCCCACCGAGAGCGCCGCCCCGTGACGCCGCGCGATGGCGTGGCAGATGGACAACCCGAGCCCGGTCGATTCCTTCGTGGTGAAGAACGGCTCGAACACCCGCTCACGGAACTCGGTGGGAACCCCCGGGCCGGCATCGGCCACCTCGGCCACCACCTCGTCGTGAAGGGACCGCGTGGTCACGCGCACCTGACCTCCACCGGGCTGCGCTTCGCAGGCGTTGAGGATGAGGTTGAGGAAGAGCTGGCCCAGCGTGACGGCGTCCCCTCTCACCGCGGGAAGCGACGGGGCCAGGTCGAGAACGAACTCGATCCTGGAGAAATCGGGCCTCGACCGCACGAAGGTCATGGACTGGGAGATGACCGCGTTGAGATCCACGCGCTCGCGAGGCGAGGAGGCGGGGTCGGCGTGGGCCAGCACCTGCCGGACGATCCCGGCGGCGCGGTCGAGACCTTCCTGCACGCCGTCGAGGCGCCGGCCGGCCGCGGCCGCGTCGCCCCGGGCCATGTCTTCCCGTGCCAGACGCAGATAGTTGGAGATTCCCTCCAGGGGATTGTTGATCTCGTGCGCCATCCCCGCCGCCAGGCGTCCCACCGTCCCCAGCCGCTCCGCATGAAAGAGTTGCCGTTCCAGCTCGCGCACGCGGGCCTCTTCGCGGGCCCGCGCCTCCAGCATCTGCCCGCGACGCTCCTGCTGAATGGCGAATGAGCCCAGCACCACCGCGAGCGCCATGATAGCCAGGATGAGCACGATGGTGGTGCGGTGCCGCACGGCCACCGGCTCCATGAAGCCGAGCGCCGCGGCGGCGGGGCGCGCGCAGGCGAGGGTCCAGGGGGCCTCCGCGCTCCATCCTTCGGTGCGCACGGCGGCGGACGACAGGGCCATCGCCCGCTTCTCGCGCGCGGCGCGCCCCTCGCCGGCGGGATCGAGGCGGCGTCCCTGGTGGTCCGAGAGCGAGCAGGTCTCCAGCGCATTTTCGCGCCCGCGCACGGCTCGCAGCAGGGCGGCGGCGTCCAGGGCCACGTCGAGCCGGGGAGCACCCGGCGTCCCGATGCCGGCGATGTCGACGCGGCCCCGGACCGGCATCAACGGGTCGAGGTCTCCCTCGGCGGTCGGCAGGCTCGAAGGCAGCCACAGCACGGGCACGCCCCCCCGGCGGCCCGCGGCCACCAGCGGCGTCCCGGCCGCGCCGCGCACCACCAGGCTGTGCGTGTCCGGATGCCCGCGCAGGAACAGCAGCAGCGCGCCCTCCACGGCAAGCCGCCGCCACCGCGCCTCCCGGGGGTCCTCCGAATGCAGGTCGCGCTCCAGGCTCACCAGGGCCGGGGAGGCGGCCAGGAAGGCCAGGTCCGCGCGGGTGGAGGCCAGGGTGCTTTCGAGGGTGCGCGCCTTCTCGGCCGTCTCCATGTGATAGAGCTTCTCGGCCTGCTCGAGGGCGCCGCGCCGCGCCACCACGATCCCCCAGATGCCGGCTACGTTCACGGCGATCAGCGCGGCGACCGTGGAGATCGGAAGCCAGCCTCGCCTGCGGAGGGAGAGGGATCGTCGGCCGGGGACTGACGGGGTCGCATTCACGTCACGCAAGCCCGGATTATAAGCCACCCGGGAATGCCCCGCCTAACGGGCGTCGATGGTGCGCGGCTGCAGGCTGGTGGCAAACGACTCGAGGACGCTGTCCCGGGGACGGCCGTGGTAGCGGCGGGCCACGTCGCGCGCCCGCTTGGAGGACACGTCTCCCGGATCCAGTGCGAGCACTTCGCCGAACTTCTCGGCCGCCTCGTCCACGTCGCCCGACTGCAGCAGCAGGACGCCCCAGTTGTACCAGGAGTTGCGGATGTAGTCTTCGATGTATCTCACGTTCGGATAGTCCTGCTGGAGGCGGTAGAGCTTGTGCAGGCACGGGCCGAAGTCGCTCTCGTTGAACGAGGCCACCGCCTGACCCATCTCCTGCTCGAACTTGGCCTCCTTCTCGAGATGCGACATGGCTCGATCCAGCTCGTCCTGGGCCCCGAAGTCAGCGGGATTGAGCCGGGCCGCTTCGCGGTATGCGAGCACGGCCTCCGCCCAGCGCCCATCGCGTGCCGCCTGACGCGCCTGCGCGAGGAGCTGCGTCATGTCGCCGGCGGGCGGGGCCGGCGTGACCACAGGAACGGCCTCCGCGACGGGGGCGGGCGAGGATCCGGCCACCACCTGCAGGGGCGCCGCATCGTTGGGCTCGTCCACCGGGGGAGGCGGCGGAGCGGGCGGACGCACGGGCGCCTTCAGGGTGGCGCGGGCTTCGGGCATGGAGCCTCCCGACTCGCCGAGCCAGAGCCAGGCCCCCACGCCCACCACGGCGAACACGACCAGGCTCCCGAACAGCGCCAGACCGCGCCGCGGCGGCGCGGGCGCGTTCATCGCAACCCGCGGCGCCGACCCGGCGTGCCGCTCGGGGCGTCGCAGCTCACGCGGGATGGCCAGCGGCACCGATTCGTTGGACGGCAGGTGCATCTCGTGCACCGAGTTCGCCTTCTTCTCTTCCTCGATCTCGCGCGCGGCCGTCTGGTCGATGGCGATGGTCGTGCCGCCGCCTTCGATGCGCGCCGTCAGCTCCTCGACGCTGTTGCGCGCGTCGAGGTGAGTCGGATTGATCTGGACCACCTGCTGGAACAGGCCCAAGGCCTCTTCCAGACGGCCGGCATCCTGAGCGTCCACGGCCCGATAGAAGAGGTCGTCCGTTTCGCGCGCCTGCTCGTCGATGACGGCCTTGGCGTTGTCGATCCGCTTCCCCGCCTCGGCGTTGGACGGATCCATCGCGAAGACGCGCGACCAGGTGGCGATGGCGTCCTGCATGCGCCCCTGGTCGAAGGCCACCTGTCCTTCGGCCAGGATCGCGGCGAGGCGCGAGCCGGCCTCGGCCCTCGCCTCGTTCGCGCGGCGCGGCGGAGCATTCTGAACCGGCGGCCTGGGCTCTTCGAAGGACAGGTCGACGGGCGGCTGGCCCACGCTCCCGTCCTTGGATGTCAGTGACAGGATGCCGCAGGCCTCCATGTTGCCCGGCTCGATCTCCAGCACCTGCGAGGCGGCGTGGGCGGCATCATCCTCGCGGCCCTCGGCCAGCGCGGAGCGCGCCTGCTCCAGCAGCGACTCGACGTTGAAAACCGGCATGGCGACGGTCTCGTTGAGGGCGGCCGCGGCATCCGGGGCGTGCCCTCGGGCCTGTTGCTCCAGGGCGTCCAGCTCGGGGAGATGGGGCGTGATCTGCCGGATGAGCGCCACGCCTTCCAGCGCCTCGGCGCTCTGTCCCATCTCCAGCAGCTCATGCACACGGGCCACCGCCGCGGCCACGCGTGGATCGGAGGTCGCCGAAGACGACTCACCCGAGACGAGCAGGCGGGCCATGCGGATCCCTTCGCGCGCTCTCTGGTTGGCGGGATCGAGCTGCTGCACCTGCTCCCACAGAGTGATCGCTTCCCCGTACGCGCCGTCGTTGTACCGTTCCGACGCTTCGTCCAGCAGCGACTTGATGCGGGAGTCGTCCATGAGGCTCTCCTGCGGCCACTCCACCCGGCTGCACCAATCCGGACGGCCGGCGGGCCGCGCGACAGTCCCCATAACATGGTGCCGCCCGATGACCCAGGCAAGCAACGGCGGGAGGGTGGATCAGAGAAGATCGAGGGTGTCCACGATCCCCACGAGAGCGGCGTCCACGGGCGAAAGAGGCCGTCCGGCGGCCTCTCCCGCCGAGCGCCCCTCGATCACCACCAGCACC
The DNA here is from genome assembly GCA_050747525.1 of Candidatus Polarisedimenticolia bacterium. GTDB lineage: Bacteria > Acidobacteriota > Polarisedimenticolia > JACPZX01 > DASXTC01 > JBOGOC01. The sequence continues at coordinate 29,564 of JBOGOC010000101.1, forward strand.
AGCTCGCCGGGCCCGGCCCCGACCGTGTCCACGGCCGTCATCTCGGGGCCGGATGGAGCTCCGTCGAGCCCTTCGGGCCGCACCAGGAGCAGCCGGGAGGCCGCCAGACCCTCGTGCTTCGCGGTGGCCACGACGTTGCCCACCACGCGCGCCAGCAGCATCAGCGTCCCGCCTCCAGCGTGGCGGCGTCCACGATCCCCACCACTGCCGCGTCTGCGGGGACCGTCGCCGGTAGGAAGGCGTACGCCGCCTCTCGCCCCTTCACGTACAGGACGTGCTCGGCAGCCCCCGATCCCACGGCATCGAGTGCGACGATGAGCCCGCCGCCCAGAGGACTCCCCTTCGCGTCGAGCGGCTCCAGCAGCAGCAGGCGCTGGCCGATCAGCGCGTCGTCCTTGCGCGTGGCCACCACGCGCCCCACGACCCGCGCCAGGTTCACGCCCGATCCACCGAGACGGAGTCCACGATCCCCACGATGGCCGCGTCCACGGGAGAGTCCTTGGTGCGGCCCGTCATGCGTGCCGACGAGCCGGTGACCACCAGCACCGTCTCGGTGAAGCCGGCGCTCACGGTGTCCACGGCGACCAGCGGCGAACCCGTGTCGCCGCCGCGCGGATCGAGCGGCTGGACGATGAGCAGCTTGCACCCTTCCAGGCGATCGTCCTTGCGCGTGGCCACCACCGTCCCCAGGATGCGTGCGAGATACATGGAGAAGGGGGCCCTCAGCGCGTGGTCTTGCCGATCGGAAGCCGATCCTCGAGGCTCTGATGCGGGCGCGGGATGACGTGCACGCTGACCAGCTCGCCGACCCTGCGGGCCGCGGCGGCCCCTGCGTCGGTGGCCGCCTTCACGGCGGCGACATCACCGCGGACGATGGCGGTGACCAGGCCCGAGCCCACCTTCTCATAGCCCACAAGACTCACCTTGGCGGCCTTCACCATGGCGTCGGCCGCCTCGATCATGGCCACCAGGCCCCGCGTCTCGATCATCCCCAGCGCTTCGCCCATGCGCTCCTCTCTGTCGTTCATGCGCTCTCCGTGTGCGACGTCACAACTGCCTGACGACATCGGTGATCAGATCGATGAGCTCCTCGCGCGTCAGCGTCCAGACTCCGGCGGCCGGAGCCGCGGGGGCGACCTGCGCCACCGCGCCGCGCGGCGCGGCCACGTCCTTGCAGCTGGCGCACTCCCCCGGCGGCGCCTGCGCCTGCAGGCGCCCGCGGATTTCGTGAAGTCGTGCCACGTGCTCGTCCGAGAGCGGCCTCTCGTTCCCCAGAAGACGCGCCACCAGGTAGATGTGCGCGGCGTGCTCGAGCGTCTCCATCCGATCGTAGGCCTGGTAGACGTCGGCACCCACGGTCAGCGCGCCGTGGTTGGCCAGGAGAATGCCGTCCGACGCGGCGTAGGGGCGCACGGCGTCGGCCAGCTCGCGCGTGGTGGGGGTGCCGTAGGCCGCCAGCGGCACGGCGCCCAGGGTGAGCACCACCTCGGACAGCAGCGGCTGGTCCATCGACAGGCCCGCCACGGCGAACCCGGAGGCGTGAGGCGGGTGCGCGTGCACCACCGCGCAGATGTCGGGACGCTCCTGGTACATCACCAGGTGCATCTCCAGCTCGGACGATGGCTCGAACGCCCCGTAGAGCTTGTGGCCGTTCATGTCGGTGACCACGAGGTCTTCCGGGCCGAGTCGCCCCTTGTTGCGCCCCGAAGGAGTGGTCAGCACGCGGTCCGCGTCCAGGCGCACGCTGATGTTTCCGTCGGCGGCTGCGATGCAGGCTTTGGCGTAGAGGCGCCGCCCGACTTCCACGATGTCCTGGCGGTGCTCGAATTCGCGCCGCGAGTGCGTGGAGCGGCCTTCACGCCGCGAGTGCTCTAACTCGCGCTGCGCCCCCGGGCTGCGATGCATGCCGTCCACGCGTCCTCCCGCCTGCGCCGTCGCGTGCTAGGGCGCGGTGCGCGTCCTGGCGGGGGCGAGCCCGGCCAGGAAGCGTGATCTGCAGTCCTCGGAGCAGAAGTGGTGGGTTTCTCCGTCCCGGATCGTCTGGAGCGCCCGCTCGCGCGGCAGGAACGTGTTGCAGACCCGGTCGCGCACCATCTCGGTGGGGTGAGCGGGAGCAGCGCCCCGCGCGCCGCGCGAGGCCGGCCGCCCTCCCGTGCCGGCCAGGCGCCTCAGCACGTAGATGAGAAGGATGAACGCCGCCAGCGCGAGCAGGAAGCGTGTCACGAGGGCGCCCCGCTCGAGCGCGCTCCCCGCTGGGCCTTGAGCCGGTCGATCTCCGCCTTCAGCGCCTGCATGTCGAACGCGCCGGGGCTCAGCTCGAGGGCCTTCTCGAAGGCCTGCTCCGCCTGGTCGTACTGCGCCATCTGGACGTAGGCGAATCCCATGCTGTACCAGGTCCTGGCCTGCGCCGGATCGCGCTCCAGGCACGTCTTGAACTCGGCGACGGCCTCTTCGGCGCGCCCCATCATGAGGAGCGACGTGGCCATGTCGGTGCGGATGCCCACGTCGTCGGGGCTCTCCTTCACCGCGGTCTCGAGGAAGCCGAGGGCCTTGTCGAACATCGAGGCGTCCATGTAGAGGCGCCCCAGGCGGGAGAGGGCCTGGACGTTCCGGGGATCGTCCTTCAGGACGGCGCGCAGCGCGTTGAGCTCTTGCGTGACCTGCTCCATCCCTGCCGCGCCGGCCCCCTCCGCGGAGCCCTGCCCCGGCCGGGCGCTCCCCATCGTACCGGGGGGACTAGGTGCCGCGGCCGCCATCGCGCCCGCCCCGCCGCCGGCGCGCGCGGATCGGCCTCCCATGATCTGGTGCGAGAGCACAAAACCGAGAAGGAATCCCAGGATGACGCCCGCGATGCCAAAGGAGATCTGTCGTCTGAGGAGTTCAGGAGCCGCCACAAAGGGAGGGTAGATGAAAGCTCTCCGAGGCGTCAAGTTTTGTTGATCGTTGAAGATCAACGTGATATAGGTGAATGCCGTTCGTTACGGCTGGGGGTGGGCTTGGGCCTCAATGGTCTTCGGAAGAGCCCTGCGGCGCTGGCCGGCGCCCTCATCATCACGGTCGTCTCTCTCGTTGCGCTGATGTCCATCGAGTACGGCGGCGACGCGGAGGGGCCCGATCGCCCGCGATCTTTTCTTTCCCGTCACGTCCTCGCCTACGGGCCCCACGACGAGGACACGTCCATCGCGTCGCCTCCCTCGCCACCGGATGCGCGGCACGTCCTGGGCACCGACGTCCAGCGCCGCGATCTGCTGTCCCGCGTCCTGCACGGGACCAGGACCTCCCTGCAGATCGGGGTGGCCGCGGAAGTCATCGCGCTGATCATCGGCGTGGGGGTCGGGCTGGCCGCGGGCTATCGAGGGGGCTGGGTGGATGCCCTGCTGATGCGGGCGGCCGACATCCTGCTGGCGCTGCCTCTGCCCATCCTGGCCATGGCGGCCCTGGCGGTGTTCGACACGCGCAGCGTGGCCCTCATTTTCATCGTGCTGGGGTTGATGGGGTGGGCCGGCATCGCGCGGCTCACCCGCTCGCGGTGCCGGTCGCTGTCGGGGCAGCTCGGCGCCGAGGCGGCGCTTGCCCTGGGCGCGGGGCATCTGCGGGTGATGCTGCGCCACGTGCTGCCGCACGCCATGGCTCCCGTGCTGGTGGCCGCCTCGGTGGGGGTGGCGGCCAACATCCTGGTCGAGGCCTGGCTCTCTTTTCTCGGCCTGCATGCGCCCGCCGTGTCGTGGGGAAGGATGATCGTGGATGCCAGACCCGACCTGGTGCTGCGACCCTGGCAGTGCATCGTGCCCGGGGCGGCGCTGGCCGTGACGGTGATCGGCTTTGTCCTGCTGGCCGACGGGCTGCGCGACGTGCTCGATCCGAGGGCTCGTGTGGCCGGTCACATTTCATGACGAGGAGGGACGGATGACCGCTCGACGGGGGTGGGCTCTGGCCGCATTGTGCGTGCTGACCTGGGCGTGCGCGCAGGCTCCGCCGGCCGCGCTGCGCTACCGGATGCCGGAGGATCCCCCGACACTGGACCCCTTCCAGGCCGGTGACGACAACTCGCTCGTGTACGTCTATTTGATGTTCGACGGCCTGGTGGAATTCGTTCCCGGGACGCTCGAGGTGCGACCGGCGGTTGCCTCCTCGTGGACCATCTCACCCGACGGCCTGGTCTACACGTTCCAGCTCCGGCCCGGCGTCAAGTTCCACAACGGCCGGGACGTCACCGCGGCCGATGTCGTGTACTCCGTGCGGCGGGCCCTCACGCCCAAGCTGTCGGGCAAGGACGGCTTCTTCGAGGCGCTGGCGGGCAAGCAGGCGTTCTGGCAGGGAACGACCACCGAGCTTCCGGGCGTGTCCTCTCCCGACGATCGAACCGTGATCTTCACGCTTCAGTATCCCTACGAAGCGTTCCTCACCGTGCTGGCCGGCGAGGCGGGCTCCATCGTTCCGCGCGAGGTGTACGACGACCCCGGGAAGATCTATCTCCGGCTTCCCGTCGGATGCGGCCCCTTCCGCATGGGGGGACGCGAGCCCGACATCGCGCTCACGCTGGAGCGCTTCACCGATCACTGGAAGGGGGCACCCGCGGACGGGATGATCGAGCGCATCCAGATGCGCATGATCCGCGACAGCAGCACCGCCACCGAGGAATACAAAGCCGGGCACCTGGACTTCTCCCAGGAGATCGCGCCGGGCCAGCGCATGGCCATGATGAAGGACTTTCCCGGCCACGTCCTGACGGCGCCGCGCCACTCCATCTTCTATCTCGGCTTCAATCACGCGGTCCGCCCGTTCCGGGACAACGCCCTGCTGCGGCGCGCGATCCTGCACGCCGTCGATCGCGAGTTCATCGTGAAGGTGCTGCAGGAAGACAAGGACATTCCGGCCGCCGGTGTCATCACGCCGGGGATGCTGGGATTCGATCCGCAGCGTCGGCCTCCGGTCTTCGATCCGGATCTGGCGGCCCGGCTGCTGGCGCAGGCCGGCTACCCGGAGGGGAAAGGGCTTCCCGAGATCGTCTATCTGAGCAACGACACACCGGGGTTCCGGAGGATCGGAGACCGGGTCGCGGCCGACCTGTCGCGCATCGGGCTGAACGTGCGCTCCACGTGGATGGATCTGGGCGCGTTCCTGCAGGCACTCACGGCGCCGGATGGGGCGGCCATGGCCATGTACCGCATGAACTGGTACGCCGACTGGCCCGACCCGGACAACCTGCTCGGGCTGCAGTTCGCCACCGGGGGCGTGGGCAACTTCGGCCGGTACAGCAATCCTGCGTTCGACGATCTCATCGCGCGCGGGAGACGCGCGTCGGAGCGCGCCGCCCGCGAGTCGATCTACAGACAGGCCGACACGCTCCTGCTCGAGGATGCCGCGCTGGTCCCCATCTACTGGTACGGGCAGGATGTCCTGCTGCGCCCCGAGCTCGAGGGCATGAAGCTCAGCCCGCTGGGCACCTTCGGCATCGCCTGGGAGGAGGTCCGCCGCAAGTCATGATCCGCTTCGTGGTGCGCCGGCTCCTCTGGACCCTCCCCGTGCTGTGGGTGGCGGCCACCCTGGTGTGGATCTTCATGTTCCTGATACCGGGCGATCCGGCCCGCATCCTGGCGGGACAGAGCGCCAGCCCCGAGCGTCTCGAGGCGGTGCGCGCCACGTGGGGTCTGGACGATCCTCCACCCCTGCGCTACGTGAGGTTCATGGGGATGGTGGCGCGCGGGGACCTGGGCACATCCTACGTGCAGTCACGCCCCGTCTCGGCGATCGTGGCCGAAGCGATGGGACGCACGTTCGTCCTGGCGCTGGTGGCAACAGCCCTGGCGGCCGCCGCGGGACTGCTGCTCGGCCTGGGCGCTTCCGTGCGCCGGGGAGGCCCGGTGGATCACGCGGTGCGCGGGTTCTCCTCGCTGGCGGTGTCGCTCCCCACGTTCTGGGTGGGGATGATGCTGATGCTGCTGTTCGCGTCACGGCTGGGGTGGCTCCCCGTGTCCGGCTACGGCGACGGGCCGGTGATCCTGGGCTTCCGGCTCCCTTCCGTGGCCCATCTGGTGCTCCCTTCGCTGACCCTGGCTCTCTTCTCCTGCGGCTACGTGGCCCGGGTCGCCCGGGCGGAGCTGCTGGAGGAAAAGGAGCGGGGCTACGTGCGCGCCGTGACGGCCCGCGGGGCGGGCCCGCTCCGATCCCTCGGAGGGCACGCCCTGTCCAACGCGCTGGTTCCCGTGGTGACCCTGGTGGGGCTGAACTTCGGATGGCTCCTGGGGGGCGCCGTGGTGACCGAAACCGTCTTCAACTGGCCCGGCATCGGCACCGCCATCCTGCGCGGGCTGAACAACCGCGATCTGCCGGTGGTGGAAGGGGCGGCCATCGTGCTCACGGCCTCGTTCCTCCTCGTGAACCTGGCCGTGGACCTGGTGTGTGGCTGGCTCGACCCGCGCGCGCGCCTCTGACGACCCTCGTTATACTGGCGGCATGACCATACAGAAAGCCGGGCCGTCCGCGCCCCCCGGGCTGGTGGGGGCCGGCCTCCCCGAGCTGGAGGCGATCGTTGAACGGCTGGGCGAGCGCCGCTTCCACGCGCGGCAGATCTACCGCTGGATCTACGCCCGCCGCGCGCGCTCCTTCGACTCCATGACCGATCTGCCCGCGTCGCTGCGGGAGCGGCTCGCCTCGGCGCACAGCCTGGACTGGCCGGAGGTGGCGCACGTCCAGCGCTCCTCCGACGGATCGAGCAAGTACCTGCTGTCGCCCCCTTCCGGGGGTCGCATGGAGGCGGTGATCCTGCCGGAGCCGTCGCGCATCACGTTCTGCATCTCGGCGCAGATCGGGTGCGCCCTCGACTGCCACTTCTGCCTCACCGCGCAGATGGGCTTCGTGCGCCATCTCAGGGCCGGAGAGATCGCGGGCCAGGTGATGCTGATGTTGTCCGAGATCGATGCGACCCGCGCCGGGCGTCCGGTCAACGTGGTGATGATGGGGATGGGCGAGGCCCTGCACAACTACGATCACGCCGTGGCCGCGGTGCGACTGATGGTCGACGCGGACGGCATCGGCATCTCGCGCCGCCGCGTCACGCTGTCCACGGCCGGGATGGCTCCGGGGATCCGCCGCCTGGCGTCGGAGCCCGTGCGTCCGAAGCTTGCGGTGTCGCTCAATGCCACCACCGACGACGTGCGCTCCCGGCTGATGCCGATCAACCGCCGCTATCCACTCGCCGATCTGATGGATGCCTGCGCCGCCTGGCCGCTGGCGCCGCGCGAGCGGCTCACGTTCGAATACGTGCTGCTGCGCGGGATCAACGACTCGCCGGCCGATCCCGGGCGTCTCGCCAGACTCACGCGCCGGCACGGATTGAAGGCGAAGGTGAACCTGATCCCGTTCAACGCGGGAGGCGGGCTCCCCTACGAGGAGCCTTCCGAGGACTCGGTGCGGCGCTTTCGCGACGGTCTGCTGGCCGAGGGAGTGCCGGCCTCCGTGAGGAAAAATCGCGGGAGGGATATCTCCGCAGCCTGCGGCCAGCTCGCGCTGGCGGGGGGGTCGGAGGGGGGATCCGGCGCCCCGGGTCCCCTGGCCACGGAATGAGGGGAAGCACTATAGATTGTATTTTTGTCTTGACATGGGCCCAACATCTTGGGTATCGTCTCCCCCGTACTCCCGGGGCTGCCGATCTTCTGGCATCGACCCTCGCTAGACCAGGACCAAGCCCACCGGGCTGTATCGCAACGCTTCCCCCACCACGCAACGCCACCTCTCCGACAGCCCCGGGAGGTAAGAGCAGGCGGCGCCCGGTCGGGCGCCGTAGCGCCCCCCGGAACCCTATGCTAACGTGGCGCGGCATGCGCGGTTGGGTCGGGCTGATCTGTCTCTTTCTCGTCTTGCCCGCCGCGGCCGCCTGCTCCTCCCTCAAGTCTCCCGCGGGCCTGCCGGCACACCAGTCACTCATCTATCAGGCACGGGACCGTGTCCTCCCCGCGCTGGTCCACATTCAGCCGGTGCTCGAGGTCTATCACGCCGGTGAGAAGGGGAAGATGGCGGTGACGGGCTCGGGGGTGATCTTCTCCCCCGAGGGATACATCCTCACCAACACCCACGTCGTGGGAGGAGCCCAGCGGCTCACCTGCACCCTGTCGAACCAGCACGAGGTCGAGGCGCGGCTCATCGGCGTGGATCCTTTCTCGGATCTGGCGGTCATCAAGATCGACATCCCCTCGGCCGGCTCGGGAGTGCGCCACGCGGCGCTGGGAGACTCGTCGGAGCTTCAGGTCGGAGAGGTGGTCATGGCGCTGGGAAGCCCGCTCGGGCTGGCCCGCAGCCTCTCGCTGGGGGTCGTCTCCAGCCTGAACCGCTACTTTCCCGAGAGCACCCTGCCGACCGGCGCCGTGACCGGGACCTACAACACGTGGATTCAGACGGACGCCGCGATCAACCCGGGCAACAGCGGCGGCCCGCTGGTCGATCTGCGGGGACGGGTGATCGGCATCAACGCCCGCGCCATCCCCATGGTGGGCGAGAATCTGGGCTTTGCCATCCCGATCAACCTGGCCAAGGAGATCGCGGCGCAGCTCATCGCGCGCGGCCAGATCGCCCGCTCGTGGATCGGCGTGTCCTGGCAGCCTCTTCAAGGTCTCGCCGACTACCTGGGCGTGGCCGAGGACCGGGGAGCTCTCGTCGCCAGCGTCATTCCGGGCTCACCCGCCGACGAGGCCGGCCTGCAGGCCGGTGACGTGGTGACCCAGGTGGCCGCCCAGCCGGTGGCGGCGCGCTACGAGGAGGACCTTCCGGCGCTGCAGAAAGTCATTGCCGACCTGCCCGTGGGAGGGACCTTTCCGATCACCTTCGTGCGCTCCGGGCAGATGCAGGCAGCCAGCCTGATAACCCGCGATCGGCCCGGATCGGGGACCGGCGAGATGGAGTGCCGGGAGTGGGGTTTCACCGTCCAGGAGGTCTCCGCCGAGGCGGCCCAGGCGCTGCGCCTTCCCGATCGCAAGGGGGCGCTGGTCTCCGGAGTGAAGCCGAACTCCTTCGCCGACGAAGCGGATCTGCGCCGATTCGACGTAGTGATGACGCTCGAAGGACGCGACGTGGCCGGGCTGCCCGAGTTCAAGACCCTCTATCAGGAGATGGTGTCCTCCCGCCGCGGCGCCGTCCTGGCGCGCGTGCGGCGCGGCAGACTGGTCACCTTCCACGTGCTCAAGCCCGTTTATCCGGCCGCGGCCGAAGCCGTCCCGGTGGCGGGAGACGACGCCTCGCCCCAGGAGCCTCGATGAGAAGCCACGCGGCGCGCGCCGCTCTGGCGCTGATCCTCGTCGTGTGGCCCGGCGCCCTTGCGCGAGCGGAGGCCCAGGACCCTTCGGCCGCCTGGCGCGAGATCTTCCGCGAGCATGCGGATCGCGTCGTGGGGGTCACCTACGTGCTGCGCCCCCGTGAGAAGCCCACCGGCGGCGAGGGCCGGCGGGTGGAAAACGCGGAGTGCGGCCTCATCGTGAACGACGAGGGGCTGGTGGTCATCCCCGCCGACCCGTTCCCCGAGCCGGGCGGCGACCCGCGCACCACGCTGGCCCCGGTGGAATTCAAGGTGCACGTGCGGGGAGGACGGCCCATCGACGCCAAGCCGGTGGGGCTGGACAACGATCTGAACCTGGCCTTCCTGCGCCTCGACCGGCCTCCCAAAGGGCTCAAGCCTCTGCGATTCGATTCTTCGGCGCGCGTGGACGTGGGAGATCGCGTCCTGGTGATCGGGCTCATGGCGCGCCGGTACGATTACGCGCCGGTGCTTTACACGGCCATGGTGAGCGCCGTGGTGGAAAAGCCCCGCCGCATGTACAGCCTGGATCTCATGGTGCAGGATCTGAGCATCGGCGGCCTGGTCCTCGCCCAGGACGGAAGAGCGATCGGCATCGTGGGAGAAGACGTCCTGGACGAGCCTCCCGTGGGGGACCGCTCCCCCGGCAACACGCTGTCCCTGATCGGTTCGCTCACCCAGGGGCAGCGGGTCGGCTATCCCATGGTCTTTCCTCACACCCTGTTCGCCTCCAGCCTGGCCGCGCCGCCTTCCATCGCCGAGCAGGAGCGGCGATCCTGGATGGGGATCATCATGCAGCCGCTCGGCGACGACCTCATCTCCTACTGGAAGCTGGACGCCGAGGGGGGGGTCATCATCAGCTCCGTGGTCGAAGGATCCCCGGCCGAGAAGGCAGGGCTCCGGACCTCGGACATCATCGTGGCCATGCAGGGAGAGCCCCTGCGCCTGCGCAAGGAAGAGGACCTGCCCGATCTGAGAAGGCGCATCGAGAGGATCGGCGTGGGGCGCTCCATCGACGTGGACTACCTGCGCGAGGGGGTCCGCCACACTGCCTCGCTCACGCTCGCCGAGGCGCCCCTCACCGCCTTCAGCGCGCAGGAGATCGAGGATGACGATCTGGGGTTCACGATCCGTCAGATCACCATCGACGACATCCTGAGCCAGAACCTGGATCCGGCCACGTCCGGAGTCGTGGTCTCGGAGCTGGAGCAGGCAGGATTCGCGCAGCTGGCTGGCCTCCGGCCGGGCGACATCGTCCAGGGGATCGATGGGCGCACAGTGCAGGACATCGAGTCCTTCCGGCATGAGCTGGAGCGGCTGCGCGCCGAGAAGCCCGGGGGAACGCTCTTCTTCGTCCTGCGCCAGACCGATACCTTGTTCGTGCGTCTGAAGACCCCCTGGACCAAACCCCGCAGCTAGCTAGTCTCACGGCGGCCGGAGGCGGGGAGTGGTCTCCGGGGCGCGCTCGCGCTCGTGGCGTTGGCCACGAGCACTCGCTCCATTCCCTCCTCGCCTCCGGCCTCGTGAATCAGTCACGGATCTTGTCCCCGCGCGCAAGCGACAACGGGCCGCCGGTCAGGCAAGGCCAAAGAAGAGTACCTGGTCAAGATCAAGATCTTGATCTTCTCTTCATAAAGCGCGGGTGGTCAGCTCGTTGGTATGCGCGCCGAGGCTGTGGACCTTCTGATCAGCCCGCTCGCCGGTTCAGTCACGGGGCGAGATAATCGCCCGCGGGGCCCGAGCGGGCCGGCGGGCTGTGGTCTAGGCGGCCCGATGAATCGCGAGCTGCCCGGCGGGGAGTGGTCGAAGCGGCCCTATGACCGACGAGCCGGGTCGCGCGAGCGTTGCCCGCGC
>JBOGOC010000102.1:0-99134 GCA_050747525.1 Candidatus Polarisedimenticolia bacterium
CTTTCAGCGCGGGCAGCTCGCGCGAGGCGAGGACGGAAGCGAGAGCGAGCGTCGTGGCCAACGCCACGACGCTCGCGTCCCCGGAGACCACTCCCCGGGCGGGGTCGCCGCGCGCACCAAGAGATCAGAACGCCTGGCCGATGGAGAAGAAGATTTCGCCGCGGCTTTCACCAGGCTCGCGGTCGAGCTTGCGCCCGAACTCCACCCGGAAAGGTCCCACGGGCGTGGCCATCCGCAGCCCCAGCCCCAGGACGTAGCGCAGGTCAGTGATGTCGTAGTCCGAGACGTCGGCGTACACGTTGCCCGAGTCGAAGAAGACCACGCCGGTGATGGCCTTGTGAATGGGGAAGCGCAGCTCCTGGTTGAAGATGAAGACGCCCTGCCCTCCCAGCGGCTCGCCGGTCTCGGGGTCCTTCGGGCCGACGGTGTTGTAGTCGAACCCGCGCAGGGTGGTGTCGCCGCCGGCGAAGAAGCGCTCGCTGAGCGGGATGTCGCGCGAGGTGATGAGGCCGGCCCGCACCGAGGACGCCCAGACCACCTCGTGGCCGATGTCCTTGAAGGCGGTGGCGTACGCGAAGACCTTCATGAACTGCACCTCCGATCCCCACGCCGGGCCGTAGAACCTGACGTCGAACGAGCTGAGCCCCCCGGCGGTCGGGTAGAGGATGTCGTTGCGGATGTCGTGGGTGATGGAGGCCCCCACGCTCCCCAGGCGCACTTCCGACGGGGTCAGCTCGTCGGCGCTCAGGTCCACGTTGGACAGGTTGACGTCTTCCAGCCGGTAGCGGCCGAACACGGTGGTGTGGACGGTGAGGGGCCGTGACAGCTGGCCCACGACACCCAGGCGGCGAGCGTCGTAGGCGTCGGTCTCTTCCTCCTCCAGGTACGAGCTGATGAGCGTGTCGATCTTCTCGCCGAACAGGTTGGGGTCGCGCAGCGTGAGCTGCGCGCGCCGGTTGACGGGCGAATACCTCAGGAAGATGCTCGCCGATCGGCGCGAGCCGAACAGGTTGTTGTCGGCCAGCTCGAACGACCCGCGGGGGCCATCATTCGAATCGTAGCCGACCCCCCACGCGGTCAGGATGGGGGGGCCCTCCACCAGGTGGAAGTTGACGTTCACTTTGTCGGGCTCGCCGGGCACGGGGGTGGTCTGCACCTCCACCGACCGGAACACTCCCAGGCGGAAGAGGTTGCGCTGGCTCTCCAGCGAGCCCTTGCGCGTGAGGTAGTCGCCCGCGTCGAGGGTGATCTCGCGATGGATGGTGCGATCGTTGGTCCGCTTGTTGCCGGTGAAGGTGACCTTGGCGATGCGCTCGCGCGACCCGGGAGAAACGGCGTAGATGACGCGCATCTTGTCGGACTGCCCTTCGATCCTGGCGGTCACGCGCGACTGGGGGAAGCCGTGTCGATCCAGCAGGGCGCGCAGCCGGTCGGCTCCGTCGCCCAGGCCCTTGTCCGTCAGATTCGACCCGGGCGGCAGGCCGACCTCCTCCAGCATCTCGGCCCCTTCCACGCCGGGGACCTCTCCCTCGATGGCCACCGAGCCGATCTTGTAGCGCGGCCCTTCTTCCACCGTCACGGTGATCTCGGCTCCCTTGCCGTTGTCCACGATCTTCACCTGTGGCTCATTGACGCGCGCCTCCAGGAAGCCGCTGGCCTGGTAGAGCGCCCGGATCGCCGCCAGATCGTCCTCCAGCACCTTCTCCTTGAGGCGGCCCTGCCCGAACAGCTTCAGGAACCCGCCCGGCTTGGTGAGCATCTGCCGGCGGATCCGATCCTCGGGCATCTCGGCGTTCCCCTCGATGGCCACCGAGCGCACGTGCACCCTGGGTCCGGGCTCGGCCTCCAGGGTCACCAGCCGCTGCTGGGGCGCGGGGGACTCGAGGCGGGCCTCCACCTCGGCGAGGTAGCGGCCGCGCCCCTGCAGCGCGCGAAGGACGGCGGTGCGCGCTTCCTCCACCAGGTCCTCCAGCAGCACAGGCTCCTTCCACGCCTCGCGCACCGCCTTGCGCAGGCGGCGCTCTCTGACGTCCCCCTCGATGGCCAGCTCGTAGCGCGGCCCGGCCTGCACGGTGTAGGTGACGTCGACCAGGATGGGGGGCCCCGGATGCGGCTCCGACTCCACCACGTCCACCTGAGCCGCCGGGTACCCGTGCTCCACGTAATACACGCGGACGTTCTCACGCCCTTCCAGCAGGTCGCCCCTGATGAGCGGGTCTCCTTCGCCGACCGGGATCCGCCGCATCAGGGCGGATTCGCTCTTGATGAGCACGTCGGCCACCACCCTCACCGTCCCCACGCGCGTCTTTCCCAGGGGTTCCTGGCCGGCCGGAACCGGGTGCACCGTCTCGCCTCCCCAACCCCAGGCCCGCCAGCGTCTGCGGATGCGCATGTCGGCCCCAATTGAGCTGTCAAAGTCGCGGGTGGCGATCATGTCCCAGATCCGCCCGGGGTTGTAATTGATCTGGTAGACCTCCTGCCCGCTCTGCCCCAGTTGGCTCGAATAGGTGAAGAGAATGTCCTGCGCCACGCGCTTGGTCACGGTCAGGCGCGCGGTGGGGTCGGCCGTGCCGTGCAGCAGCGTGGGATCGATCTGCAGGCTGGAGACCCCCAGCAGGCGGCCCAGCGGGGCCGTGACAGCTCCGGCGACGGGCGCGGCCAGGTAGCCGGCCACCTGCGCCTCTGCCGCGCCTTGCAGCGCCTGGTTCCCCGATTCGCTGAGCGTGCGTCCGGTCACCAGCAGCCAGACGATGTCGCTCTGGGGGAGCGGAGGCTCGGAGGTCAGATCGTAGAGGGGTCGCGAGAAGCGGCCGGTGACCTTCAGATGGATGTCGTATTCCTGCACGCGCGTGGAGGCCAGGATGTTCAGCTCGGGGTCGATGCGCGTCAGATCGGTGAACTCGATCGATCCGCCCTCGATGCGGTAGGTCACGTCGCGGAAGCGGAGGGTGCCTCCTTCCATCGCGGTGATCCGGCCGTTCAGCTCGGGTTGCGCCAGAGTGCCTTCGAGCCTCAGGTTGGCGGAGGCCTCGATGAGGGCGTCGTCGTTGCGGATCCAGAGGTCCTTTTCCGCGTCGATCCGGATGTCGAGATAGACAGTGGGCGCCTCACCCATCCGTTCGCGGGCGGGGCCGAACTCGCGGCTTCGCAGCAGCAGGGCCGATGGCTCCAGCCCGAACGCGCGCGCGTAGATGGACCTCAGAATATTCACCTGCCCGGCGGCGCGGTAATCGGGCCCCCCCTTGTCGATGGTGATGTCGGCGTCGAAGAAGGCCCGCATGCTCGGCAGCAGCTCGGCCTGGATGCCACGGCCCCTGAGCTCTAGGTGGGCCTCGTCCACGGCCGCCCCGTCGAATCTGGCCCATCCTTCTCCCGTCACGTGGCCGCCGCCGGTGTCGAAGGTGAGCTGCCGGGTCCGCAGCATCCCCCCTTCCTCGAAGGCGGCGACCGCACGCAGCCGCTCCACCGGCTGGGGGAGGGACGGGTGCCGCAGCGACGCGCCCTGGATGGCCACCTCGCCGCTGTAGGTGGTCCCTTCGGCGCGCTCCACGATGCGGATGTCCACGGTGGCCGGCCCGAAAGCGCGCATCTCGGGGGACAGGATCTCCAGCACACCCACGTCGAAGGTGCCGGCCACGCGCAGCGTGGCCTCGCGATCGCCCGCCAGGTTCATGGAGCCTCCCAGCTCCAGGTTGGTCTGGTCTCCCACCATGCGGCCGTTGGTGAGGGTGAGAAAGCCATCCATCATGGTGAGGAACAGCGGGCCGTCGTTGGTCAGCGTGAATTCGCCGGCGGCGATGGAGACGCGGTCCACGCGCGCCTTCACCGTCAGGTCGCGCAGCGAGGTGAGCGTGCCGCTGATGGTCACATCCGCGTCGGCATCGCCGCGCAGGCCGGCCAGGGCTTCGGGCGGAAGGATCGGCCTCAGGCGGTTCAGGCCGAAGGGGCGGGCCTCCAGGCGCGCCTCGATGGCGGGGGACCCGTCGGGGATCTTCACGATCTCGCCGGTGGCGTGCAGCGCCTTGGCCTCGTCGTGCAGGTCGAACTGGATCTTCCCGGGAGAGCCTTCCAGCGTGCCGGCGACGTCTCCCACCTCCATGCCGCCGATGATCACGTCGTGGCCCGTGACGCTCCCTTCCACCTGTGTCGGCTCGTCGCCTCCGCCCGTCAGGCTCCCGCGCCCGGCCACGTTGCCGGTCATCGCCGGCCCTCCGATGCGGGCCTGGAGAGCGGACAGATCGATCGCCGCGAGCGTGACGTCGAGGCGCCCCGGCCACGAGCCGGTCCCCGCCACCGTCCCGCCCAGGGTGGCCAGGGAGGCCTGATCGAGGATCACCTTCGAGCCGGCGTCCAGGCTGCCGCGCGCCTCGACATCCTCCAGAACGAACTCCTGGACCTCCAGGCGGGGAGCGGCCAGCGAGAGGGTGCCGCTCAGGCCGGCCCCGGTCGAGGGGGCAGAGAGGTCGGCAGACAGCCGCATGGCGCCACTGGCCTGCGCGGCCTCGAGGACGCCGCCGGCCAGGGCCGCCAGCAGCTCGGCGGGCACCTCCTCGGCCTCGAGCCGGACCCTTCGCAGGGAGGCCCCGGCCCCGACGGTCGCGATGGCCACCTCCCCCGACAGGTCGAGGGCTTCTCCGGTGGCGCGATCGATCGACAGGGCGATCCGCTCCGGGTCCCAGGCGACGGTCCCATGCAGCGTGTCGAGGGCCAGGGGAACGCGCGTCGTCTCGTGGGAAGCCGCTGCCCCCACGCGTGCCATCCCCGAGGGAAGCGAGAGGCGCAGGCCTCCCGACGTGATACGGGCTTCCACCTGGGGACGGCCGGTGTCTCCGGTGACCGTCATGAGGGCATCGAAGCTCCCTTCGATGTCGGTGGGGATCATGGGGAGGCGCCGTTCTCCCCCTGCGTCGCGGAACAGGGTCGAGAACCTGTCCTCCAGGAAGAGAGCCAGGGGCGTCACGTCGTCCGCCCGCACGTCCACGGCCAGATCCAGTCCTGCCGGCGAGCGCGACAGGTCGAGAGGCCCGCTCAGGGCGAGGTCCGCGCCCGGCAGGCGCAGCGCCGAGGACCTGACCGTCACGCGCCTGCCCCGCCACGTCAGATCCGCCTTGCCTGAAAGAGGCATCTCGCCGGGACGTTCCTCGAAGACCAGCCGGGCCGTTCCCAGGGCGCCGTCGATGTCGGGGCCCTCCCACTGCATGCGCGCGTCGCCCGACACTGCGGACGACAGGGTGACCAGGGGGTCGCCCGGCAGCATGACGTGCGACAGCACCTCGCGCAGGTCGAGATCGCGGGCCTTCACCGACACGATGTGCCGGCGCGGCTCGTCGGCGCTCCCTTCGTAGGAGCCCTCCACCAGGCCGCCGGCGAAGTCCGTGATGGTCCCCGTGAGCTTCAGGCGCCCCTCTCCCGCCTCGATCGAGCCCTGCGCGAGCCGGCCGATCCATGGGGGAGCGGGGCCGTCCGAAGCGGCCAGCCGGTCGGGATCGATGGTCGGTTGCTCGGCCATGAAGGTGCCGGCCACGTGCATGGCATCGCCCTGAAGGGTCAGCTCCAGCTGGAGCTCGAGGTGGCGTGCGCCGAACTGCGGGAGCGGGTGGGTGAGGGCGGGGGAGGACGGATCGAGCGATCCGGCCAGCTGGAGCCGCCCGCGCCGCTGGTCCCCGGGGAAGAACTCGCCTCGGCCCGAGACCTCCGCGCCGTCGGCCCGGATCCGCAACGACGGCAGGCTCATGTGGCCGGAGGCGTCGGTCTGGAAGGTGATGCTCCCCGCGGCCCCGGCCAGCTGAAGATCGCCCAGAGTGAACCGGCCCTTCTTGAAGGCGACTCCGCCCGACCAGGGGACCGCGCCGCCCGGCTGGCCGGTCACGTTGGTCATCAGGAGCGAGAGCCCCTCGACGTCGACCTCCAGGGCGCGGCGCTCGGAGCCGATCAGCACGGCGCCGTCGACCAGGCGCAGACGGCGTAGCGTCAGGCGTGGCTCGCCGCCGGCTTCCTGGGGCGGCGGCTCGACGAGCGGAGCTCCGCCGTCGAGGTCCCAGCGCAGCACAGGGCGCATCACTTCGATGTCCTTCAGCACGACCTTGCCGCGCAGAAGGGCGCGCGCGGAGACCTGCACCTCCACGCGCTCCGCCGCGATGACGGGGGCCCCCGTGCTGAGGCCCTCCACCACCGCGCCGGGAGGAAGGTACTGCAGCGTCACACGCTCGACCGTGACGGGGCGTCCCAGGGCGTGGCCGAGCGCCTCGATCAGCTGTCCGCGGGCCCAGCGGTCCGGGTGACCGCTGCGAACGTAGATCAGCAGCCCCAGAGCCAGCACCGCCAGCGTGGCCAGCATCGAGTACACGATCCACCGCGCCCGGCGCCGGAACGATGAGGACATGTTGTCTTCTTATAGCACAGCGAAAACGGAGCGTCTCGCGTGCTAGAATCCCGCCTCGCCTGGAGGAACGATGCGAGCGGTCAATCACCCGGAGGGCACGAGATGCGCCCGGCTGCACCGGCGCTCGCCGTCGGAATGCTGCTGATGACCGCGCCTGCCGTGGCCCGCCAGCTCGCCCCGCCGGTCCAGCGCCACACGCTCAAGAACGGCATGCAGGTCCTCATCCTGGAGGACCATTCCGCTCCCACCTTCTGCTACATGACCTATTTCAAGGTCGGGTCGCGCAACGAAGTCCCCGGCATCACCGGCATCTCGCACCTGTTCGAGCACATGATGTTCAACGGCTCGGCCAAGTTCGGGCCCAAGGTGTTCGACCGCCTGGTGGAGTCGGGAGGCGGCTACTCCAATGGCAGCACCTGGAACGACTACACCAACTACTACGAAGAGGTCTCCACCGAGACCCTGGAAACGGTCCTGGACCTCGAGTCCGACCGCATGCGCGCCCTGCTCATCACGCCCGAGAACCTCGAGCAGGAGCGCGGCATCGTCAAGGAAGAGCGCCGCCTGAGAACCGACAACTCCACCGAGGGTAAGCTTTTCGAGCTGCTCATGGCCAACGCCTTCATCGCCTCGACCTACCGCTGGCCCGTGGTGGGGTGGGAGGCCGATCTGAACAACATCAACCTTCAGGACTGCAAGGACTACTTCCGAACGTACTACGCGCCCAACAACGCCGTGGTGGCCATCGTGGGGGACGTGGACTCGGCGCGGGTGCGCACCCTGATGGACAAGTACTTCGGCGACATCCCCGGCCAGGCGCCGCCGCGCGCCGTGGTCGACGCCGAGCCCGAGCAGAAAGGCGAGAAGCGCCTGACGCACCGCATGCAGGCCGAGCTGCCGGCCGTGATGCTGGGCTACAAGGCGGTGGAGTTCACGCACCCGGACTACGCGACCACCGAGGTGATCCGCGGCATCCTGAGCGAAGGAGAGTCGTCGCGGCTCTACCAGTCGCTCATCTACGACCAGCAGGTCGCCACCGACGTCTCGGCCTTCTTCCGTCCCACCATGCAACCGGGGCTCTTCATGCTGTACGCGCAGGCCAAGCCCGGCGTGGAGACGTCCACGCTGGAGGCGGGCATCTACAAGGAGATCGCGCGGCTGGCGGCCGGGGACGTTTCGCAGCGTGAGGTGCAGAAGGCGAAGAACCAGCTCCGCGCGGCGGTGGTGCGCGAGCTGAAGGACAACGCCGGCCGGGCCGATCGCATCGCCTTCTACGAGGTGATGGCCGGCGACTACACCCAGATGCTGACGGTTCTGGATCTCATGGACAAGGTGACCGTGGACGACGTGGCACGCGTGGCGCGCGAGCGGTTCCAGCCGGCCACGCGCACCGTGGTCACCCTCATCCCCGACGATCAGCCGTGAGAGGGCGGGGCGCTCTCGGGCTGGCGGCGGTGGCAGGATTCTTCATGGCGAACACCGGCGTCAGCGCCGCCACGGGCGGCTTCAAGCTTCCTCCCGCCACGGGACGCACCCTTCCCAACGGCGTGCGCGTGAACCTGATGGAGTACCACGAGCTGCCGCTGGTGGACTTCCAGGTGGTGGTGGGGGCGGGGGCGGCGCACGATCCCAAAGGCAAGGAAGGGCTGGCCAGCCTCACCGCCGAGCTGCTGCGCAAGGGGACCACGAAACGCAACGCCAAGGAGATCGCCGACGCCGTCGACTTCGTGGGCGGGGCGCTGGGCGGCTCGGCCGATCACGACGGCACGCGCGTGACCGCGGAGTTCATGGCCAAGGACGTCGACCTGGCCCTGGAGCTGCTGGCCGACACGGTGATGAGCCCCGTCTTCGCGCCCGACGAGGTGGAGCGCGAGAAAGGGGATACGCTGGCCGAGCTTCAGGCCGCCAAGGAGAATCCCTCGCTGCTGGCCAGCCGCCGGTTCGTCGAGCTGCTGTTCGCGAATCACCCCTACGGGCATCCCACCGTGGGATGGGAGAGCACGGTCAAGGGGATGACGGCCCAGGACGTGAAGGCCTTCCACGCGAGGCACTTCGTGCCGGGCAACATCATCATCGTGGGCGTGGGGGACTTCTCCGCCGCCGAGATGATGGCGAAGCTTGAGAAGCACTTCGGCGGGTGGAAGGGGCCCCGGACCGAAGAGACCCCGATCCCCAAGCCCGCTCCGCCGGCCGCGAAGACCATCTACCTCATCGACAAGCCCGACTCCACACAGAGCCAGGTCCGCATGGGGAGCGTCGGCATCCGGCGCACCGACCCCGACTACGTGATCATCCAGGTGGCCAACGCCATCCTGGGCGGCGGGTTCACCTCCCGCCTGGTGGAGGAGATCCGCGTCAACCGCAGCCTCTCGTACGGCGCCAGCAGCCGGTTCTATCCTCTGGTGCAGAACGGCCCGTTCGTCGTGAGCACCTTCACCAAGAACGAGACCACCGGCGAGATCATCAAGGTGGCGCGCGAGGTGCTGGCGAAGTTCCACGCCGAAGGGGCCACCGCCGAGGAGGTGGACAAGGCCCGCAAGTACCTGCGCGGAGGCTTCGCCATCTCCCACCAGGCTCCCGACGCGCTGGCCGACGCGCTCGCGGAGATCGCGTTCTACGGCCTGCCGACCGACTACTACGACACCTACCTGGACAAGATCGACCGGGTCACCCTTGACGACGTCCGCCGCGTGGCCCGCGAGCGCTTTCCCATCGACACCCTGATCACGGTGGTGCTGGGCGAGGGGAAGGCCGTCCGCGCCCAGCTCGAGCCGCTGGGCCCCGTGACCGCGGCGCCGCTCGCGGGGCACTGAGCAGGGCGCCTCAACATCCCCGGGCTATTTCACGCGCGTGGGGAACAGACCGTGCGTGACCGCGCAGGCCGCGGCCTGGGCGCGGCTGCTGACGTTCAGCTTGGGATAGACGCTCTTCAGATGTGAAGCCACCGTGTTCATGCTGACGTGAAGCCGGTCGGCGATCCCGCCATTGGTGAGCCCTTCCGCCAGCAGCGAGAGGACTTCCCGCTCCCGGCGCGTCAGCTCGGCCAGCGGGCCGGCGTGCGAGTCCTCAATCGCCGGCATCTCCGCCCGGCGGTGATCAATCCAGATCCTTTTTTCGCGTTTTGCGTCATGTAGGGTCAGCATTCGTCCGATCGGATCCCGCATGGAAGAGAGGCAAATCGAGACGGTGGCCCGTATGAGCCTGTGACCGGGGAGTGTCAGATCGGTGGTGACGGGGATGCTTTCCTTGACGGAGGCCGCCCAGAACGTGGCCAACCCTACGTGGCGCACCGCCTTCCGAAAGCCGGTCCCGGCGACGGGCCGCGCAGCGAGCTTCAGGATTTCCTGCGCCGCGCGGTTCATGTAGAAGATCCGCTCGTCGAGGTCGACCAGCACGATGCCGTCGGACATCCCCTCGATGGCCCCGAACAGGGCACACGAGCCGCAGCGCGTTGGAAGCTCGACGGGTCCGGCCATGACAATGTCATAGCAATCCAGATACCAGGGCCGGCCCGAAGGCGCACCGGCAGCCGGGAAGATCGGCCCGCCGGCCATGAGGATGCCCGAAGCCCGCGATTGACGGGCCCTTTCCCCCGGCGGTAGCCGGCCGCGCGGCGCCTATATTCCTCCAGCACAATCACCCCTGGAGGAGATCACAATGCGCCTGTCTCGCTGTGCCGCGCTGCTCGTCGCCGCCGGAGTCCTGTCATCCGGTCTGGTGGCCGACACCATCGTCAGGGCACGCCCGGACAATGACCACCCCTCTCCCATGGTCCTGGAGACCGACTTCATCCTCACGAACACGGGGCAATGGGACCAGAAGCAGTGGCACGAGGCGGTCGCCTATCGCGATCTGGCCCGCCACATCTGCGAAGACCTCACCGTCAGCTACTTCGCCATGGACGTGCAGTCGGGCAAGAACGGCGGCCCGGCGAGGATCCGGGTGAAGGGCCGCCTCCGCAACATCGGCAGGCGTGACAAGGAAGCGAACGTGCAGGTGGACCTGGTCAAGGGGAAGACGGTCCTGGCCAGCCTCGCGGAGTCGGGCGTCGAGATCGAGGAAAACGAGGAAGCCGGCTGGGGCGGCTCGCTGCGCGTGAATCCGTCTCAGCTCACCTCGCAGCCCGAGCCGCGCGTGAGGATCACGATCACCGTGGAACGCTGAACCGCCTCTTCACCCCCGGCGGCACTCTCGGCGCGGCCGATTCCGGCGGCCGGGCCGCCGGGGGAGCACGAGAACGGTGCTACTGCCCCCGCCTGGCCCCGGCCGGCTGCCAGATCACGATCCCGAACTCGGGGAAGTCATGGTCGGCCGGGTTCAGATCGCACTCCGGGATGCGCTCGCGGGACAGGCACGTGCCGCCGGCCCCGCTCGGCTTGGGCCCCTGTCCGCATCCGCAGCAGTCGACCGACTGCATGCAGTTCGACCCGGAGGGAATGCAGGCCTTCGATCCGGCGCTGGTCGAGCCGCAGGTCGCGCGGATCTGGCCGTCGCTGGTGTTGAACATGCAGATCTTGCAGCCGCCGGCGCCCGAGGCATCGGCCGTCACCGCGATGATGACGAGCATGGCCGCGCCCAGCAGCATGAGCAGCTTCTTCATGGGCTCTTCCTCCACAATTCAACGCGGCGCTCGTTGTTGAAATGTCGCATGTACATGCCGTTGGCAAGCCGCTTGGCCAGCGAGCGGGGATCGCTCGCGGCGAGCCCGGCCTCCACGAGCGTCCCGTCGCGCGTGAAGACGTCGGCGACCGGCTTCCTGCCCTCCGCGATGTAGGAATTGACGATGAAGTCGCCGAGGACGGCGACGCGCAGGGTGGTGTAGGCATTCAGCCGGAAATAGTCGAAGCCGCCGACCCGATCGGGCCGGGGAGCTTCGCCGGCCCCGCGCGCGAGCGTGCTCAGGACTTCTCCCTCCGGAGACAGGTGAAGGATCTCGTAGGGGGTGAGCCTGGAGAGCCAGAGCGAGTTGTCGGCCGGATCGAGCGCCAGGTACCCGGAGCTCAGCCCCTGCTGGTTCTCGGCCAGATCGAGCGGGCTCACCGAAGACGAGATGTGCCGCCCGGCGGCATCGAACCGGTGAAGGATGCTTCGATCCTGAATGCTGTAGCCCACCAGGTAGAGCTCACCGGACGGGTGCCTGACGAATCCATTGATGCTCACGATCTCCCGGCCGAACGGCACGGGCTCCGCCGGCTCGAGATCCGCCCCGTAGAAGAGGAACCGGAATCCCTCCTGATCGGCGACCACCAGGCCGCCGTCCGGCAGGACCACCAGACGGTGGATGGAGGTCGCCTCGGGAGAGATGCCGCGCGGCGGCGCGAGCCAGCGCGCGAACGAGCCGTCGCTGGCGAAGAGGGCGACGCGCCTGGCGTCCGCATCGAGGATCACGATCCTGCCGTCGGGCAGGACGTCCACGTCGGACATGGTGCGCACGCCCCCCAGCCGCTCGGCGGGGATGATCAGGGACTCTTCGAGCAGGGCCTGGTCCTTGGGGTGGGGAACCTGGATGGAATCCGCGTAGGCGCTGCATGGGATCACGACTGCGAGCAAAACGGCGAGTCGCTTCATGGCTCCTCCCTTCACGCGCTTCCTCGAGCGCTCAATTCCAAGGCAGAGGAACGGACACAGCCTGACTCACACGGACGTGCGATGCGAAGACGCTCTGATCTGGTGAGGGTGTTGGCGCGAAACCACCGGCCGGGGTCGTGGACGCAGGACGCGAAATCCACGAGTCTCAGGAGTTACGGCGACCACCACGGCCGTTGCCGCCGCGGTTGACCGGTACATGGCCCCCATACTCGCACACGTGGCCCGAAAAGAGAAGCGGTCCCCTGCGGTCCACGTGCCCTATGATTGCGAGATAAACAGAGGGAGGTGCGTCATGAAGATCCTGCTGGCGGTGGACGGGTCGGAGTGCGGCGACGCCGCCGTGCGGCACGTGGCGTCGTTCCCCTGGC
Source organism: Candidatus Polarisedimenticolia bacterium (assembly GCA_050747525.1). Taxonomy (GTDB): domain Bacteria; phylum Acidobacteriota; class Polarisedimenticolia; order JACPZX01; family DASXTC01; genus JBOGOC01. The sequence continues at coordinate 12,340 of JBOGOC010000102.1, forward strand.
CCGGCGGCACGGAGGTGCGGGTCATCTCGGCGGCGGAGCCCCCCGCCATGATGGCGATGACCGAGACCTGGGGGCCGCCGGTGGACTACTACGACATGCTGGAGAAGGCGGCGGAGGAACGCGCCCGCCACGCGGTGGAGCGCGCGTCAGCCGACCTGAAGGGGACGGACCTGAGGGTTACGGGAGAGGTGATTCGCGGGCTCCCCAAGGAGGCCATCCTGCACGAGGCCGAGCGGTGGGTGGCCGACCTCATCGTGCTGGGCTCGCACGGATACCGCGGCATCAAGCGGATCTGGCTGGGCTCGGTCTCGCAGGCGGTGGCGGCCCATGCGCACTGCTCCGTGATGATCGTGCGCCGCCCCGAGGCGGCTCAGCCCGCCTGAGGGCGTGCCACGCGCGAGGCGGACTCGGTCGTCCCGGCCGTGCCGCCCCACTGCTTGCGCTTGTACTGGATGGTGCGCGGGCTGATCCTCAGGATGGCCGCCGCGCGGATGGACGAGCCGCCCACCGCCTCCAGGGTGCGCAGGATCGCTTCCTTCTCGATCTCCTCGAGGGAGGACCCGGGGATGGTCGGCCCACCCGCCGCCTTGTCCGCGGATGAGGCGAACAGCTCGGCCCCCAGCCGCCGTCCGCGGGCCAGCACGACCGCGCGTTCGATGGCGTTCTCCAGCTCGCGCACGTTGCCCGGCCAGGGATAGGCCAGCAGGCGCGCGATGGCCTCGCCGGTCAGCCCGTCCAAGGTCTTGTGGTTGGCGCGAGCGAAGCGTGCGGCGAAGTGGTCTGCCAGCAGGGGAATGTCCTGAGGACGCGCCCGCAGAGGCGGGACCGTCAGCTCGATCACCTTCAATCGCCAGTAGAGGTCTTCGCGGAACGTCCCTTCCTGCACCAGACCGTCCAGGTTGCGATGCGTGGCGGCGATGACCCTGGCGTCCACCGACAGGGTCTGATTCCCTCCGACCCGCTCGAACCGGCGCTCCTGAAGAAAGCGCAGCAGCTTGACCTGCATCGAGGCGGTCATGTCTCCGATCTCATCCAGGAAGATGGTGCCGCCCGCCGCGATCTCGAACCGCCCCGGCCTGCGCATCACCGCGCCCGTGAAGGCGCCTCGCTCGTGCCCGAACAGCTCGCTCTCCAGCAGCGTCTCGCTGAGGGCCGCGCAGGACACCTTGACGAAGGGGCACGCGGCGCGCGGGCTCAGCTCGTGGATCGCCTGGGCCAGGACGTCCTTGCCCGTGCCGCTCTCGCCCGTGATCAGGATGGTGGCCTGGGTCGGCGCGATCTGCCGCGCGAGCCGGGCGACCTCCCTCATGGCGGGGCTGCGCCCCACAATACCGTCGAGGGGCAGGAAAGGCTCAACGCCCGCGGGGATGTCGACGGTCTCGTTTGCGGACACCGCGCGGCGCACCACACGCGCCAGGTCCTCCAGAGGGACGGGCTTGGTGAGGTAATCGAACGCGCCCGCCCTCAGCGCGTCCACCGCGCTGCGGATGGTCCCCTGGGCGGTCATGATGACGACGGGAAGGCGAGGGTGTGCCTGACGGACCTTCAGCAGCAGCCCGTAGCCGTCGAGGCCGGGCATGCGCAGGTCGGTCAGCAGGAGGTCGGGAGGGAATTGCTCGACCAGATGGAGAGCCTCGATCCCATCGGGGGCGAGGACCACGTCGTGGCCTTCGTCCGCGAGAATCTGGCCAAGCATCTGCCGGGCCACGGGCTCGTCATCGGCGATCAGGATTCGGGCGCGCGCCTCGGGCATCGCGAAGACCTGTCACGGCGCCGGCCGCCAGAGCCGGGTGGACTGTGGGAAGAGAATCGCGATCACTCTAGCACATGGATCGTGCCCGGCAACGAGCGCAAACCGTGCGCCGGACGCACCGCTCGCGCAGGTTTTTCGCCGCGGGCGCCCGGATCCCTCGGGACAACGGGCGCAGGCCCTGGCACGGCGGCTGCAGGGTCCCGGGCGGTGCGGTAGTCCTGCAGGAGACGGCCATGACCCACCTGGCATGGAAGATCCGCGGGCGGATCCGCGCGTACCAGTACCGTGTCGACATGATGCGGCGGCATGGCGAGCTGACGCACCTGGAGGAGGCAATCCTCTTCCTGCTGCTGGCGACCGCGCTGGGGTTGCTGGCTGTGAGGTGGTAGGATCGCGCGCGGGAGGGGCGCGCGATGCCAAGGAAGATCGACTGGTACTACCACCGCAACGGCTGAGTGACGTGTGGCCGGGCTCGGGAGTTTCTCGAGCGCGAGAAGGTCGCCGTGGCGGCCGAGGTGAACGCCTCCAGGAACCCGCAGGGTAGGAAGGACGCACTGGCGCTGGCCGCGAAGGCGAAGCGCCTGGTGGCGGCGAAGGGAACCCGCATCACCGAGCTGGACCTGTCGGCCGGCCCGTCTCCGTCCGAGATCCTCGCCCTCATGCTGGGCCCCACGGGCAACCTGCGCGCGCCCACCATGGTCGTGGGAGACACCCTGTTCGTGGGGTTCCCCAGGGACGGATTCCCCGAGCTTGCCGGAAAGCCCCGATAAGCACTAAGTTCCGGCAGGATGAAGAGCCGCATCAAGGGGGTCGTCCTGGCCGGCGGGTCCGGCTCCAGGCTCGATCCGCTCACCCGGGTCACCAACAAGCACCTGCTGCCGGTCTACGACAAGCCGATGATCTTCTATCCCTTGATGGCGCTGCGCGACTCGGGGATCGAGGAGGTCCTGGTGGTCACCGGGGGGAACGACCCGGGCGACTTCCTGCGGCTGCTGGGGGATGGCCGCGAGCTGGGGCTGCGCCACATCGAGTACGCCTACCAGCAGGGCAACGGCGGCATCGCCCACGCCCTCGCCCTGGCCGAGCGGTTCGCGGCGGGCGGGCTGCTGTGCGTCATGCTGGGGGACAACATCGTCCACAAGGTGTTCCGCTCGTCGGTGGAGGCCTTCGCGGCCCAGGGCCGCGGCGCGCGCATCCACCTGAGCCCCGTGCCGTCCCCCCAGCGCTTCGGCGTGCCGGCGTTCGAAGGGGACCGCATCGTCCGCATCCTGGAAAAGCCGGCCGAGCCTCCCAGCACGTTCGCGGTGACCGGCATCTATATGTTCGACAGCCGGGTGTTCGAGATCATCCGCACGCTCAAGCCTTCGGGCCGCGGCGAGCTGGAGATCACCGACGTGAACAACGACTACATCTCCCGCGGCGAGATGAGCTGGGCGATGCTGGACGGATGGTGGACCGACGCCGGGACCTTCGAGTCGCTGCACGAGGCGACCAACCTGGTCTGGCGCTACCGCGCCAACAATCCTGAGATCGTGCCCGGCGTGGCGCATCCGTCGCTGCGCACCGAGTCGGGCCAGAAGGCCATGGCCGCCGCGCGCGAAAAGGTGGCCAACCCGGGTGGGGCCCGCTCATGACGCGCGGCGCCGCGATAGAGCGCCCGCTGGTGGGGGGCAAGCCGCTCATCGAAGGGGTGCGCTACAAGAAGCTGACCGTCATTCCCGACGAGCGCGGGCGGCTGATGGAGATGCTGCGGCGTGACGACGAGATGTTCATCGGGTTCGGCCAGGCGTACCTGACGTCGGCCTATCCGGGTGTGGTGAAGGGATGGCACTACCACAAGGTGCAGCACGATCACTTCATCGTGGTGAAGGGGATGATGAAAATCGTCCTGTACGACGCGCGCGAGGGGTCTCCCACCCGCGGCGTCATCAACGAGTTCTTCATGGGAGAGCACAACCCGCTGCTGCTGCAGATCCCCCCGCTGGTGTACCACGGCTTCAAGTGCATCTCGGAGCAGGAGGCCCTGGTCATCAACCTGCCCACCGAGCCCTACCGGCACGGCGACCCCGACGAGCACCGGGTCCCCGCGCACGATCCCTCCGTGCCCTACGACTGGTCCCGCCAGGACGGCTGAGGGCCACGTGAAGCTGCTGGTCACGGGCGGGTGCGGCTTCATCGGGTCCAACTTCGTGCGCCGGATGCTGGAGCGGACCGCCCGACGGCCCGCCTACACGATCGTGAACTTCGACCTGCTCACCTACGCGGGCAATCTCCAGAACCTCGACGGGCTGCCCGACGACGCCGCGCGCCGGCACCGCTTCGTGCGCGGCGACATCGCCGACCGGGCCGCGGTCGAACAGGCGATGGGGGAAGGGATCGAGGCGGTGGTGAACTTCGCGGCCGAGTCCCACGTGGATCGCAGCATCGAGGAGGCGGGGGCCTTCGTCCGGACCAACGTCCTGGGGACCCAGACCCTGCTGGACGCCGCCCGCCGGGCCGGCGTGAAGCGGTTCGTGCAGGTGTCCACCGACGAAGTGTACGGCGCGCTGGAGCTGGACTCCCCGGGTCGCTTCACCGAGGCCACGCCGCTGGCGCCGCGATCGCCCTATGCCGCCAGCAAGGCCGCGGCCGACCTGCTGGCGCAGGCCGCGTTCATCACCCACGGGCTGCCGGTGATCCTCACCCGGTGCTCCAACAACTACGGGCCGTATCAGTTTCCCGAGAAGTTCCTTCCCCAGATGATCCTGAACTCCCTGCAGGGGACGCCGCTCCCCATCTACGGCGACGGCCTGTACGTGCGCGACTGGCTGCACGTGGACGATCACTGCGCCGCCATCGAGGCGGCCCTGGAGCGCGGGACCCCGGGGCACGTGTACAACATCGGCGGCGACGCCGAGTACGCCAACGTCGAAGTGGCGAAGGCGGTGCTGCGGCTGACGGGGCGACCCGAATCCCTGCTGAAGCGCGTGGCGGATCGTCCTGCCCACGATCGACGGTATGCTATCGATGCGACACGCGCACGGACGGAGCTGGGATGGCGCCCGGCCCGGACATTCGAACGGGGGCTGGAGTCCACGGTAGAGTGGTACCGCGGTCACGAGGCGTGGTGGCGGCGCATCGTATCGGGGGAGTACATGGTGGATCGGGCCCAGGCGCGCCTGCAGGGCTGATCACGTCGCCACCGCCCGATACGCATCCCGGGCGATGAGCAGCTCTTCGTTGGTGGGGATGACCCACACCGCGGCCCGGCTGGACGGGTCGGAGATGATCCCCTCGGCCCCGTTCACCATGGCCTCGTTCTTCGCCAGGTCGAGCCGCAGGCCGAGCCAGTCGAGCCCGTCCATGATCTGGGCGCGAACGGCGGCGGCGTTCTCGCCGATCCCTCCGGTGAACACGATGGCGTCCGCCCCGTTCAGAGCGGCCACGTACGCCCCGATGTACTTGCGCGCCCGGTAGCAGAAGACGTCGATGGCCAGCGACGCGCGCCGGTCCTGATGCTCGCGCCGCTCCTCGAGCAGCTCCCGCATGTCGTTGGTGAGCCCCGAGATGCCCAGCAGCCCCGACTGCCTGTTGAGGATGTCGTCCACCGCCTGCAGGGTGATCCCCTCCTTCACCACGAGGTACTCCACGATGGCCGGGTCGACGTCGCCGGACCGCGTGCCCATGACCAGCCCCTCCCCCGGCGTCAGGCCCATCGAGGTGTCGCGCGAGCGCCCGCCCGAGATGGCGCAGATGGAGCAGCCGTTCCCCAGGTGCAGGGTGATGATCCGCACGCGCTCGCGCGGGATCTCCGTCAGCGTGCGGTAGCGGTAGGCGACGTAGCGGTGCGACGTGCCGTGAAACCCGTAGCGGCGCACCTTGTAGCGCCGGTAGAACTGGTAGGGGATGGCGTAGATGTAGGAAGTCTCGGGCATCCGCGCGTGAAACGCCGTGTCGAACACCGCCACCTGGGGCACACCGGGCCCCAGCGCCATGCGCACCGCCCGTATGCCGGACAGGTTGGCCGGGTTGTGCAGGGGAGCCAGCTCGATGCAGTCCTCGATCCCCTGCAGCACCGTGTCGTCGATGACCACCGAGGACGTGAACCGCTCCCCGCCGTGCACCACGCGGTGCCCCACGACTTCGATGTCGGCCAGCGTGCGTATCCCGTCGATCCCCGTCTCGGGGCTGACGATCCATTCGAGGATGTGGTCCACCGCGGAGCGGTGGTCACGGAAGGGCTCGGCCAGCTTCTGGGTTCCGGCCTTGTCGCTCCAGAGGGTGATGAGCGACTGGCTTCCGAGCCGCTCGAACATCCCGCGGGCCTCCAGGACGTCCTGGTTGCGCGCGATCCGATCGTGGTCGGTCCGGATGACCTGGAACTTGAGTGAGGAGCTGCCGCAGTTCAGGACCAGGACGTGCATCGCCTTCCCCGAAGGCCGTGAGCCACGCGCGGCGGGCTCACGGCCTCCGGAGAATCAGCCGTTAGTAGTTCTGTTTCTGGCCCGAGGGTGGATCGACCGAAATGAGGAGCGCCTCGGTGTAGGTCACGTTGATCTGGTCACCTGGTTTGAGCCTGTCCAGGCGGGCCTTGTCGTCGACGTTCAACGTGACATCCTTGCCTTCCGGAGTCACGACGGTAACAGTGCCGTCTTCCTTGTCGATCGACTTCACCTGGACCCGCACGTTGGTCTTCCGAGAGATCGCGGAGCCGCCCGGCACGTTGGCGGCCTTCTCGGTCTCACTCATGGTGAGCGGCTGGCCTGGCTCGCTCATGCTCAGGGCGAAGGCCTCGGCGTAGCGCGCGGTTATCTTGTCACCAACCTTCAGAGAGTCGAACCGCTTGAACTCCTCGGGGACGGTGATCGTCTCGGTGCGGCCGCTGGGGCCTTTGAGCGTGACCATGCGGTTGGCCTTGTCGATCGCAGTGATGGTGGCCGTGACCGTGGTCACATTCTCCATTTCAGCGGAGGCGGGCTGCTGGGTCTGCTTCGCCGGCTCTTCTTCCTGCGCGGACAGGATGGAGACGGAGACGCCAGCCACGAGCAGGATGACGAGAGGAAGGATAGAGAAACGTCGCATTCCAGAATCTCCTTCGAAAAAACGGGGCTCCTCGATCATCCTTGCACACCAGGCGGCTTGCTGGCATGCCCGTCCCGTCCAGGGTTAGACTTCGAGCCGTGGACACCCTCTCTCATCAGGAGCTTCGGGGGCTCGACGATTACTGGCGGGCCTGCAATTACCTGGCTGCGGGGATGATCTACCTCCAGGACAACCCCCTCCTGAGTGAACCGCTCGAGACGCGCCACATCAAGAGGAGGCTCCTGGGGCACTGGGGGTCCAGCCCGGGGCTGTCCTTCGTGTACGTGCACGCCAACCGGCTGATCGTGCGCGAGGACCTGGACGCCATCTTCATCGCCGGGCCGGGGCACGGCGCGCCGGGGGTTCTGGGGCCGTGCTACCTGGAGGGGACCTACAGCGAAGTCTACCAGGACAAGGGAGAGGATGAGGAAGGCCTGCGACGGTTCTTCAAGCAGTTCTCCTTCCCGGGCGGGATCGGCAGCCACTGCACTCCCGAGACGCCCGGCTCCATCCACGAAGGAGGCGAGCTGGGCTACAGCCTCTCGCACGCCATTGGCGCGGCCTTCGACAACCCCGATCTGCTGGTGGTGGCGGTGGTGGGGGACGGCGAGGCGGAGACCGGCCCGCTGGCCACCGCGTGGCATGGGAGCAAGTTCCTTCACCCCGGGCGGGACGGCGCCGTGCTGCCGGTGCTGCACCTCAACGGGTACAAGATCGACAACCCCACTCTGCTGGCGCGCATCCCCCGCGAAGAGCTGGAGAGCCTGCTGCGCGGCTACGGATGGACGCCCCACTTCGTGGAAGGGAGCGAGCCGGAGCCGATGCACCAGGCCATGGCCGCGGCCATGGATCGATGCCTCGCGGAGATCCGGGACATCCAGCGCCGCGCCCGGTCGGGAGGGACCGCGGCGCGCGCTCGATGGCCGATGATCGTGCTGCGCTCTCCCAAGGGGTGGACCGGGCCGAAGGAATACGGTGGGCATCGGATCGAAGGAACCTGGCGCAGCCATCAGGTCCCGCTGGGCGGCGTGCACACCGACCCGGGCCAGCTGCGGGCGCTCGAAGGTTGGCTGCGGAGCTACGAGCCGCACAGGCTCTTCGACGGCAAGGGGCGCCTGCGCGAGGACCTGCGCCGCCTGGCCCCACGCGGCGCGCGGCGGATGAGCGCCAACCCTCACGCCAACGGAGGGCTGCTGAGGCGCCCTCTGCACCTGCCGTCATTCCAGGACTACGGCGTGCAGGTGGCCCGGCCCGGCGCCGCCGAGGATGAGAACACGCGTCCGCTGGGGCGGTTCCTGCGCGACGTGATGAAGCTCAACCCGTCGACGTTCCGCGTGTTCGGCCCTGACGAGACGACGTCCAACAAGCTGGACGCCCTTTACGAGGTCACCGGCAAGCTCTGGCTGGCGGAGCGCCTTCCTCAGGACGACGACGGCGGCCGGCTGTCGCCCGACGGGCGCGTCATCGAGATGCTTTCCGAGCACACGCTGGAGGGGTTCCTGGAAGGGTACGTCCTCACCGGACGCCACGGGTTCTTCTCCACCTACGAAGCGTTCGTGCACGTCGTGGACTCCATGTTCAACCAGCACGCCAAGTGGCTCGACATCGCCAACGACATCGCCTGGCGCGCCCCCGTGGCCTCCGTGAACCTGCTCATCACGTCCACGGTGTGGCGCCAGGACCACAACGGGTTCACGCACCAGGATCCCGGGTTCCTCGACGTGGTGGTGAACAAGAGCCCCGAGGTGACGCGTGTCTACCTGCCTCCCGACGTGAACACCCTGCTGAGCGTGGCCGACCACTGCCTGCGCAGCACCGGGTTCATCAACGTCATCGTGGCGGACAAGCAGAAGCACCTGCAGTTCATGGACATGGACAGCGCCATCGAGCACTGCACCCGGGGGATCGGCAGATGGGGCTGGGCCAGCACCGACGAGGGGCTCGAGCCCGACCTGGTCATGGTCTCGTGCGGAGACATCCCCACGCAGGAGGCTCTGGCCGCGACCTGGCATCTGCGCCACTTGTTTCCCGGGCTGAGGATCCGCTTCGTGAACGTGGTGGACCTGTTCCGGCTGCAGCCCCCGTCGGAGCATCCGCACGGCATGCCGGATCGCGACTTCGACGCCCTGTTCACGAAAGACCGGCCGGTCATCTTCAACTTCCACGGCTACCCGTGGCTGATCCACCGGCTGGCCTACCGCCGCGCCAACCACGACAACATCCACGTGCGGGGCTACAAGGAGAAGGGGAACATCAACACGCCGCTCGAGCTGGCCATCAACAACCAGATCGATCGGTTCAGCCTGGCCATCGACGCCATCGATCGCGTGCCGGGGCTGGCCGTCAAGGGTGCCCGGCCCAGGGAGACGCTTGTCGAGATGAGGGCGGCATGCGTCGCCTACGCGCACGAGCACGGCATCGACAAGCCCGAGGAAGCGGGATGGAGGTGGCCGGGGTAGGCAGGCTACCCCGGCCGTTGGCGCTACTGCTGGGGCTCCGTCAGCACGGTGGTGGGGACGCACATGAAGTTGGACGATCCGATCCTCATGGTGTCCGGGATGCCAATCTGGCTGTCGAAGAAGATGTGCTGGACGGGGGGCTTGGATCCGGGCGAGGCCTTGTAACAGGTCAGGCTCGCCTCGTCGGCTATCGCCGGCGTGCTCTCTTCACCGGTGGTGATGGTGGCGGGGCTGCAGAAGTACTTCGGCTGCACGACCGTCACCGATTCCGTGTGGAAGTCATCTTCCAGCGTCGCATCGACGTCGAGGGCGTCCCCCGTCGCCACGTAGCACTTGAAGGGGCTGACTCCGTCCGGCGCACCGTCCCCCTGTTTCCAGGTGGGCAGCGCCGCCAGCCGTGCGGTGGTGATCCCGATGGTCTGGGTGCCGAACTGGTTCTGGATCCTGATGTCCTTCTTCCCTATCGGGCTGGAGTTCGAGACAGGGTACAGGGTCAGGTGATTGGACGGTGCCGTGGCCTGGATGAACGTCCCATCCGCGAGCTCGACCGACACCGGATTGCAGAACCACTGCGCGTTGTGAACCCGCACGTCGGGGTCTCCCCCGAACGCATCGTTTATGACGGAGGGGCGTGCCTGCTCGACGAAGATTTCCTGAGCCTGATAGCACTTGTAGGCATCCGTCGCGAACACTCCATGAGACGAGACGGCCAGAGCAGCCAGGCCGGCCAGTCCAAAGGCCTTCCACCGACTTCGTATGTGCGCCATGGGCTCCTCCACATATGAACAAGTGAATGGATAGGGATGCCAGCGGTCCGGCGCAAGACGAAACAAGCACGATGGTGCGGGTGTCGGGCTTGTCAGGCTGGGGAGAGGTCGAAGCGTCGGGGTTTGATGGGGAGGGGCTCGTTTTCTCCCTCCACCACGCGCCAGGCCCGGTCCATGCCCGTGCCGCGCAGCACCTGGCGCAGGCCGCTGGCTGGCCACCGGATCTCGATGGAGGAGATGGCCCGCGCGTCGCCCAGGCCGATCTCCTGGCGCAGGCTGTTCGACCCGAAGCTGCCGCCGTTGCCGGCGGTCACGAAGATGTCGCGAGGGCCGCCGGGGGTGTCCACGCTCACCTTGATGCGGGCCCCTACCCCGTAGCGGTTGGAGGTGCGTCCCACCAGGTCGAGAGTCACCCAGTGCCCGCCGTGCCCGGGGTTCTCGTACAGGGCGTTCTGGGAGACGTCGCCCGGATAGGCTCCCCCCATCTGCTCGAAGACGTCCTGATCCCCGTCGTTGTCGATGTCGCCGAACGCCACGGCGTGCCCCTTCTGCAGGTGGCCGAATCCTCCCGAAGTGGTCACGTCCTGGAAGGTCTTCCCACCGTCGTTGCGGAACATGCGGTTGGGGAGGAGCATCTCCAGGCGCGGGTTGCCGGTCCCCAGGTAGCAGTCCAGCCAGCCGTCGTTGTCGAGGTCGCCGAAGTTGGCCCCCATCACCAGGGCCACGCGGTCCAGGCGCGCGGCGGGCGCCATGTCGGTGAACGTGCCGTCGCGGTTGTTGTGGTAGAGGCGGGGGACCTCCGCCTTGCGGGGGAGGCCGAGGTACATGGCCGCGGCGTCGCCGGTGCCGTCGATGGAGTACCCCGAGACGTAGATGTCCTCCCAGCCGTCGTTGTCGTAGTCCCAGAACCAGGTGGCGAAGCTGTGGTGGGGCGCGGTCACCCCCGCGCGCGCGGAAATCTCTTCGAAGAGCCAGGCTCCGTCGGGGCCGGGGCCGCGATTGTGGAACAGCTTGTTGGGGCCGTCTCCCGCCGACACGTAGAGATCGGCCCGACCATCGTTGTCGATGTCTCCCCAGGCCGCGCCCTTGACGAACCCCAGGTCCGGGGTGCCCAACAGGCCGATCCGGTTCGTGAAGGTGCCGTCTCCGTTGTTGTGGTACAACTCGCTGGGGTGTCGATCCTCGGCGCTCGACTCGTTGCCGACGAACAAGTCGAGGCGGCCGTCGTTGTCGTAGTCGCCCCAGGCGGCCGCCTGCGTGGGACGGAAGCTGAGCAGCCCCGCCTGCTCGGTGACGTCCTCGAACGTGCCGTCGCCGTTGTTGCGCAGCAGCGAGTTGGGGATGTGCCCGCCCTTGCGCAGCCACGCGCCGCGCAGCACCAGGATGTCCACCGCGCCGTCGTTGTCGTAGTCGGCCGACACCAGGTTGAGCCCGCCGATCTCGCCGATCAGGCCCGCCCGCTCCGTGGTCTCGTCGAACCTGCCGTCCCCCTGGCTGATGAACAGCCGCATCTGGTCGCTCATCCCCTGAGCCGACACCATGACGTCGAGCAGGCCGTCGCCGTTGAAGTCCTCCATGATGCCTCCGCCCGCCCGTCCGCGCACCGCCAGGCCCGCCCTGGGCGCGACGTCGTAGAAGCGGCCGACGTCGTATTCGGCCTCGAAGACCGACGGAGGGATGAGCAGCGCCTCGGGCACCTTGTCCGGCCATTCACCTACGGTCATGTAGGCGATGTTGAGAAGCCAGCGCAGATCGAGATTGGCGGGATCTTCCTGCAGGAGCGACGTGAGCTCGGAGATCGCCGCGCGAGAGCCTCGCTGATCCGCGTGGACGCCCGAGCCCTTGATGGGGAGGAGGCACGAATCGATCCCGTGATGGGCGATGCAGTTGTCCTGCTCGCCGATGCGCATGTGGGCCACCGCCAGGAACTCGCGCATCACCCGCTCGGGAGGGACCAGCGAGGCGAACTGAGGGGGCGGGTTGAGCAGCGGCATGGCCAGGGCCATGGCCTCCCTGGTGCGGCCGGAATACAGCAGCTCTTCCGCCAGCCTGAACACCATCTCTATCCGCTGCCCGGGGTCCTTGGTCGTGCCCAGCATGGCGCGAATCGCCGCCGCGCGCTCTTCGTTCATGAACTGGTTCTTGAACGGGTCGGCCCGGCGCACGATGTCCGAGAGCATGGCCGTCATCCGGGCGGTGCCGGCGGGCAGGGAAGGCGGGGCCGGGACCGCCCCCGGTTTCGGGGAGGCCGTCGACGGCGGCGCCGCCCTCGGAATTGACGGGGCGGGGGGCGGATCGTTCGACGTGGAGGCGGTGGCAGGCAGCCTCAACCAGACGGCCACCAGACACACGACCGCCATCGCCCAGCGAGGCGTTCGCAAAAAAGCTCCAGTTGGCCGGATGGTGAATGAACTACGGGCCCGAAATGCCAGGCGGGAGCCGTCCGGGCCCTTCGATCAGACGATCATTAGACGCGGTGGAGCGGAAAAAGTTGCGGGAAGTTATGCGGTTCCGCCAGTCAGCTCCTTGAGCGCCTTGCGCACGTCTTCCATGTTCACCTCGTGGTCGGGCTGCTTCCACACCGCCTTGCCCGCCTCGTCGCGGATGACCAGGCCATGATTCTTGAACCCGAGCTCCTTGACGGCGTCTTTCCCTTCCTGCGTGGTGGCGTCCACGTTCTTGCCGATCACCTTGCCGGGGAACTCACCCTCGAGCCCGCTCACGGCGGGCTTCAGCTTTGCGCAGACCATTCAGCCAGGCAGGTAGTAATAGGTAACCGTCAGCTTCCCCGCGGGCTGGCTCTGAGGGGCCGCCGCCAGAAGTCCCACGGCCAGCAGCGCCAGCATCCCCGAAGCGAACAGCAGTCTCGTGACCTTCATGGGCCCTCCTTGTGTAGCCAGGGGTGCAATTCTACGCCAAATGGGCGTAGGATGTTGCCGGCGGGAGGATCCGATGCTCACCCGAAATCTGCTTCTGGCGTCCCTGATGCTGGCCGTGGGATGGATGGCCACGGCTTCCGACGGGCAGAATGAGCCGGGAAAGCGCTCCATCAAGAAGGAAATCGTCAAGGTCCGTCTCGTCACCCTGGACGTCGCGGTGTTCGACGGAAAGGACCGCACGGTCCCCGACCTGCAGGCGGCCGACTTCGATCTCTTCGTGGACGGGAGGCGCGTGCCGATCGACACGTTCGATCCGAGCTGCCCCTCGGGCGGCCTCGAGAGCCCGCGCGGGGGATGGACCAAAGCTTGGGCGGAGCCCCCCGCAGGCGCCCCGGAGGACCCCCGCCGCATTATCTTTGTGTTCGACTACCTGCACCTGCCGGGCGTGAAGTCGACCGACGGAACCCCCATGATGGCTCACTACATCGCCATCCGGCAGCTCATGCGCGCGCTGCGGGAGCTCCCCGAGGCCAACGAGGAGATCATGCTGGCCGTCCTGGACGGGGGCCTGCGCGTCGAGCAGCCCTTCACCGCCAGCCGCGCGGCCACGCTGGCCACGCTCGCCCGGATGGAAAAGGACGTGACGCTCTACGCGGGCCACTTCGATCACGCCACGGAAGACCCCATGTTCACCGGGCTGAACGCCCTGATCGATCTGGTGGACACGGTCGAAGGCTCCAAGGCGGCCGTCATCTTCACGGGAGGCCGCGGGCCGGGCGACCTCTACGACCCCGACTATCGCGCCCTGGGGGATCACGCCAGTCTCGCCCGCGTGTCGTTCTATCCGATTGATTGTTCGGGCTTGCGGGACAACGGGAGGGCGGCCTCCCCGTTCCGGTGAAGGAACTGCCCGCCCGGAGGTCCTCCGGGCTTCGAGAGGCTGGCCAGCGAGACGGGCGGCCGCTTGGCCAGGAACACCAACGACCTCTCTCTCGCCTATGCCCATGCCAGACGCGAGCTGAGCTGCCGCTACACGCTCGGGTTCTACGATGAGCGCCCCGAAGAAGAGCGGTCCCACGACGTGCGCGTCAGGGTGAAGCGGCCAGGGCTTCGGGTATCGTATCCGGGCGGCTACGCCTTCCGCTCCGAGGAAAAGAAGCGCACCTCCCTGTTGACCGCCGCCTTCATCGCGCCAGCCATGTTCGAGAACGGCTTCGTCCGCGTGCACATTTTCCCCATCAAGCCGACCGGCAAGCGGACGTGGGACTGCCGGGTCGCGCTGGAGTTCCCGCTTCCGGTGAAGGACGGGGAGACCGTGGAGCGCCAGTTCGCCGTGTTCGTGCGCAAGGACAGCCGGAAGGTGACCAGCTTCGACCGGAGGATCCAGGTGAAGGCGGGAGAGGGGAACGGCGGATTGCGAAGAGTTTCCTTCTCGCAGCCCGTGGAGCTGCTCGCGGGGACCTACACCGTGACGGCCATCGTGGGCGATCCCGAGCGCGAGAGACCCTATGCCTCCAGCGCCCAGGTGGTCGTGCCTCCCGTCCCCGACGGTGACGTGTTCCTCGTCCCCCCGGTGCTCGGCAGGCAGGCCATGCACGATGTCGTGGTGCAGGCCATGGCCGATGACGCGCGCAAGAAGACCTCGGACGAGTTGGCGAAGGACGATCGGGTGGGCGACGCGGGCACCTTCATGCCGCTTCTCGTACAGAGCGTGACGCCCGCGGACCGCGTGATGGTGATGACTCAGGTGTGCGCCAAGGGCCGGGGCGCCGCCGATCCGGGGCGGTCCATCAGCCGGGCCATCGACGCGGAATCCGGGACCGCCGCGTTCCGCTGGGACGACGCGCCGCTCGAGATCGAGGCGGGCGAGGGCCTGACCTGCGAGCCTCTCCTCGAGGTCCTGCCCATCGCGTATCTGTCCCCCGGCGACTACGTGTTCAGGGCGTCGCTGGGCAAGGAGGGCCGCAAGGATCCCGTTCCTCTCGCGGTGCCGTTCATCGTGGAAGCCGGACGGACGCCGTGAGCTCCGCCGTCGTGGCTCTCGTTGCCGCGCTCGCCTCATGCCCTCCCGAAGGCTGGCACAACGGACGGCTGGGCGCACCGGGCCTGATGGTCAAGCGCTATGCCCACGTCGCGCTCTGGACCGGCACCCGCATGCTGGTGATCGGCGGTCCCGCGGGCATGGCCGGAGAAGTCTACGACCCCGTCAGCGACACCGCCCGGCCGATGTCCACGATCGGCGCGCCCGAGTATCCCAACGGCGGCCTCACGGCTGTCTGGACGGGACGCGAGATGATCGTGTGGGGAACGGCCGGCGCGCCGCCCAATCTGGTCCACACCGCCGGCCGGTACGATCCCGCGACCGACACATGGCGCCCCGTCTCGCTTGTCGGAGCCCCGCCGCCGGTGTTCGCCCACACGGCGGCCTGGAACGGGACGCGGATGGTGGTGGCCGGCGGCCAGGGCTACGTTCCCTTCAATGGGGTGCAGGTGCTGACGTCGGTCGTACCCAGCGGCGGCACGTACGATCCGGTCACCGACACATGGGGTCCCGGGCCCGTGTACCCGCGCGGCGGCCATGTGGCCGTGCGGGCAGGGGACAAGGTGGTCCTGCTGGGAGGGACGTGCAGCTGGAGCCTCCTGACTCCCGGGCACGATCCCTGCGCGGCCGCGGATTCGCCCGGGATCGGGATCATCCTGGAACCCGGCGGCGGCCCACCGCGGCCCATCACCACGGTCGATGCACCGGCGCTTCCTCCCGCGTACACCGCCGTCTGGAGCGGGGCGGAGGTCCTGATCTGGGGGAGCCGCTTCCTGGGGCGGGTCGGGACCAACGTGATGGCCCGGTACGACCCGCTTCTCGATCTCTGGCGCACCATGAGCGCCGCCAACGCCCCCACGCCGCGCGTGAACCACTCGGCGGTGTGGACGGGAGCCGAGATGATCGTGTGGGGAGGCTCCACCCCCCCGCGCGGCGGATTCACGAACACCGGGGGCCGGTACAACCTTGCCTCGGATTCGTGGGAGGCCACGAGGATGACGGCGGCTCCCTCGCCACGAGACACCCACAGCGCCATCTGGAACGGCAGCGAGATGGTCGTGTGGGGAGGCTTCGCCGACAGTTTTGGCTCGTTCGACGACGGAGGACGCTACGCGCCCCCCGACCGGGACGCCGATGGCGACGGCGCGTCCGCGTGCGACGCGGACTGCGACGACGAGGACGACCGCGTGTATCCCGGCGCCTCGCAGGCGTGCGGCGACGGCGTCAACAACGACTGCCTGGATCCGGCCTGGCCCGCGCTGACCGGGACCAACGAAGCCGACGACGACGGCGACGGGGCGAGCGAATGCTCGCAGGACTGCGACGACGCCGCGCCGCGCGTGCATCCAGGCGCGGCCGACCTGCCCGGCGACGCGGCCGACGAGGATTGCGACGGACATGCGGCCTGTGACCCGTCCGCTTCCTGGGAAAACCACGGCCACTTCATGGCCTGCGTGGCGCACACCTGCAACCAGCTCGTGGCCGGCGGCCTCGTCACCCCGCAGGAATGCGCCGCCATCGCGCGCCGCGCCGCGCAGATGCAGGGCCGGCAGCGGTGACGGTCATGCGAACCGTGCCCCTTGTCCTCGTGCTGAGCCTGTTTTTCCCCTGGTCGGGCGTCCAGGCGGCCGGCCAGCCGGACATCCGCCCTTCGCTGCTGGTGGACCTCACGCATCCGTTCAACGCGCAGACCGTCTACTGGCCGACGTCTCCCAGCACGTTCCAGCTGCAGCAGCTCTCGCACGGGAAGGTGGCGGGCGGCTGGTTCTACGCCGCCAACGCCTTCTGCGCCCCCGAGCACGGGGGGACGCACATGGACGCGCCGGTCCATTTTGCCGAGGGCGGCCTGTCCGTGGACCGGTTGCCGATGGAGAACCTGGTGGGCCGCGCTGTGGTCCTCGACATCTCGGCCCAGGCCTCGCGCGACCCGGACTATCGCCTCACCCCGGAGGACATCGAGGCCTTCGAGCGCAAGCACGGCCGGATCCCGGAAGGCACGCTGGTGCTGCTGCGCACCGGGTGGAGCCGCCGGTGGCCCGACCGCAAGAGCTATCTGGGTGACGACACTGCCGGAGACGCCTCGAAGCTTCATTTCCCCAGCTTCGGCGAGCCGGCCGCGAGGCTCCTGGTGGAGGATCGGAAGGCCGCCGCGCTGGGCGCCGACACGGCTTCCATCGACTACGGGCAATCGAAGGACTTCGTGGTGCACCGCGTGGCAGCCGCCCGCAACGTCCCCGGCCTCGAGAACCTGACCAACCTGGATCGGCTGCCTCCCACCGGAGCGATCGTCTTCGCCCTGCCGATGAAGATCGAAGGCGGCTCGGGCGGCCCCGTGCGCGTCGTGGCGTTGCTGCCCGGGGAGTGAGGCGGAGACTTCGGATGCACCCTGCGCCCGCCTGTCTGCTGGCCCTCCTCTTCGTCGTGACGACCGGCGGCCGTCTCGCGGCCGAAGAGGATCCGCTGCAGAGCCTCCTGCCGCGGCTGGCCGCGACCGCCGTCCAGTACCGCGAGGTCGCGCTGAGGTTCAGCTGCGAGGAGCGGATCACCTGGTCCTCGAGAGGAAAGGGAGGCTCGGCGGCCTTCGGCTACGTCTTCGTGTTCGAGGAGGGGGGCGGATTCAACGACTACCGGACCCCGCCCCGCAAGGGATCGCGCAAGAAGCCGCTTCCCAAGGTCGAGCCGGAGACCTTCGGCGTCCCGGCCTATCTCGGAAGCGCCTATCTCTGGATCTTCAGCTTCAAGGCGGAGCGGCAGAGCCGGAATCGCTATGAGGTGATCGGCAACGAAGACGTGGCCGGGCAGCCGGCTCTGAAGATCCACTTCGAGCCGATACCGCCCATGTTCGCGGGACTTAACGACTGGTTCGGCACGGCCTGGGTCGACCCGCAGACGGCGCAGATCGTGAAAGTGGAGGCCTTCACACCGGCAAACTGGGCCAAGCTGAAGAAGGTCGAGCGGGTCGACCCGGCCACGGACCCGGGCCCCGAGACGCACGTCCTGGAGCGCATCACGACCTGGTTCACGATCGAGAAGAAGGGGATGCGCTTTCCCGAGCGGGTGCAGTTTCTCCGCGAGCTGTACGAGCCCGCAAGAAAGGGAGGCGCCTGGTCCATGATCCGTACGGATCTGCTGGAGGTGAACCAGGTCTACCGGGAGTACGAGTTCTTCGGCGTGGACACCGTGGTGCATCAGCCCTAGTCAGGCGTGGAAGCCGGCGAGAGCGCCCGCCCCGCGCCCAGGAGAACAGTTCATGAAGTCGATTCGAAGAATTCTCGGACTCGCTTTGCTTGCGCTCCTGCCGGGCGTGCCCGGCGCCGCCTCCGCGGACGAGAAGGCCGCGCCGCCTCCCCGGACCTATCCCGAGATGCCCAGCGAGACCCCGGAGAAATTCGAGCCCGTGACGGACAGCTTCGACCACGTCCGGCGCGACGCGATGATCCCCATGCGCGACGGCGTGAAGCTGCGCACCATCATCCTCGTCCCGAAGGGGGCGAAAGGGGCGCCCATACTGCTCACCCGCACCCCCTATGATGCCGAGGACCTCACGAGCCACAAGCACAGCGCGCACCTGGGGCCGGTCCTGGAGGGATACGACAACGTCACCGACGTGATCGTCGAAGGCGGATACATCCGCGCGGTTCAGGACGTGCGTGGCAAGCACGGCTCCGAAGGCGACTACGTGATGAACCGCCCGCTGCGAGGGCCGCTGAACCCCACGCCCGTGGATCACGCCACTGACACCTGGGACACGATCGACTGGCTCGTGAACAACGTCCCCGAGAGCAACGGCAGAGTCGGCATCCTCGGCATCTCCTACGACGGCTTCCTGCCCCTGATGGGGCTCGTCAATCCGCATCCGGCGCTCAAGGTGTCGGTGCCGATGAACCCGATGGTGGACGGCTGGATAGGGGACGACTGGTTCCACAACGGCGCCTTCCGCCAGGTGAATCTCGCCTACATGTACAACCAGGAGGCGACGCGCAAATCGAACAAGAAATGGTGGACGAACCACTACGACGAGTACGACGCGTTCCTGCAGGCAGGCTCGGCGGGCGAGATGGGGCGCCGCCGTGGCCTGGAGCAGGTCGGATTCTGGAGGAAGCTGCTCGAGCACCCTGCCTACGACGCCTTCTGGCGCGAGCAGGCCGTGGACCGCCTGCTGAAGACCCAGCCGTTGAAGGTGCCGGTCATGCTCGTCCACAGTCTCTGGGATCAGGAGGACATCTATGGCGCGCCGGCCGTCTACGCAGCCATCGAGCCGAAGGACACCGGCAACGACAAGGTCTTTCTGGTCATCGGGCCCTGGCGCCACGGCCAGATGATCCGCGACGGAAGCTCGCTCGGCGCCATCCAGTTCGACAGCGACACCGCGCTGCACTTCCGCACGGAGATCCTGCGCCCCTTCCTCGACCAGCACCTCAAGGAGGGCGCGCCACCATCGTGGATCGCCCCCGTGACGGCGTTCGAGACGGGGACCAACCGGTGGCGGCGCCTGGCGTCGTGGCCGGCGGGATGCGAAGCTGGGTGCACGATCCAGCCGACGCCGCTGTATCTGGCAGCGGGCGGCCGGCTCGACTGGGGGGCGCCCGGGCCGGGAGGCCCCTCGTTCGATGAGTACGTCTCCGATCCGGCGAAGCCGATCCCCTACCGCACCCGACCGCTGCGCCCCATCGGCGATGACGCCGATCGTCCCTGGTCGGCGTGGCTCGTGGACGATCAGCGCGAGGCTTCCAGCCGGCCGGACGTCCTTGTCTATGTCTCCGAGATCCTGACCAGGCCGATGAAGATCAGCGGGCAGCCCATCGCCAACCTCGTGGCTTCGACCAGCGGCACCGACTCCGACTGGGTGGTCAAGCTCATCGACGTCTATCCGGATGAGATGGCCGCAAAGCCGGCCATGGGCGGATACCAGCTGATGGTGTCAGCCGACATCTTCCGTGGCCGTTATCGGGAGAACCTGGAGACGCCCAAGGCCCTTGCGCCCGGCACGCCGCTGCCGTACCGCTTCGCCCTGCCGACGGCCAACCACGTCTTCCGGCCGGGCCACCGGATCATGGTGCAGGTGCAGTCCACCTGGTTCCCGCTGTACGACCGCAACCCGCAGACATTCGTCCCCAACATCTTCCTGGCGAAGCCGGAGGACTACCGGAAGGCCGTGCAGAGGATCTATCACGCCCCGTCGCAGACCAGCTTCGTGGAGATTCCGGTCGTTAGCCTTGAAGCGCCGCGGTGATCACGGCTCCGGCAAGCCCTCCGATGAGAGCGGAGAGCATCAATATCAGGAGCTCCATCGCCTTGGAGCGCCTTCCTTCCAGGAACTCCAGCAGGCTCTTGACCCCGGATAAGGGATAGGTGGGGGACTCGGACATGGCGTCGTCGATGAAGACACGGAGGTAGGTGGGACTGCTCAGGCCGTACACCTGCCGGACTCTCTGGGCGCCCTGCTCCTTTCGGAAGATCTCGCTCGCCTCGAATTCAACGAGCGCCGTCTGCAGGTCATAGATGGCACCGGAGCCCCGCCCCATCCGTCGAATCCGCGACATCGGACCGCCGTGTCTCGTCGACTCCAGCAAGGCCACGACCTGTTTCTGGAGTCCCTCCCACATGCGAAACGCGGAAACATTGCCCCGCACGATGTGATAGTAGAGACTCAACTCATCCACCAGCTCCTGGAACAGCTCGTTCAGGGCATCGTCCGGATCGGTGTCCGGCCTGGAGTCGCGCCTGAAAGCTATCGACGCGTAGCCTCGCGGGCGCACACAGTCCGCCTGGAATCGATGGCCGGCGCCCGGTTTCTCCGAAGGAAACATGGAAAGAGAAAAGCCGGCGGGAAAGGGACTTGGCTCGAGAAAGTCGAAGGCGAACTTGCTGCCGAGTCTCGAGATTTCCTGACTCAGGTACTTTCGAACCACCACCACGCCGGTCGATGGGTCGGGCGGCCCGTAGGGAAGCAGCAGCCGTACGAAGCAGACGGGCCCAAGGTAGGTGTGCTTGATGTGAACTCTGAAGTGGTCCGACCCAGGCAGGCTCCCGAGAGGAGACAGCTCATTCTGAATGCGCTCGGGGATATGCAGGTCGAACTGGCATGAAAACAGGACCAGCGCCGCGTTCGACAGCTCCCCGCCCTTGAGAGAGGTGTGGTCCTGCACCGTGAACTGACGAGGCTCATCGGACGAATCGGTGTTGATGACGATATTGCTGGCCGCGGGAAGAGTGTTGAGCAGGTCCCGAAAGAGCGCGGCATATCCGCTCGGGCGAAGCAAAGATGAGCCGGTCCTGCGATGGGCCAGACTGAAGCAACCGACACCGAAGTGCAGGGTGTCCAAGGCGCTCATCACTCCGCCTGATGCGTACGAGTTGCGCGTCATGACCGCTTTGCTCTCCCGACAGGAAGGGCCTGTGAAGCCGAAGCTATAGGCGGCTTGCCTTCGGGGCAAGCCGCCGGCTGTGTCGGAACAAGTCCCGCCGTTGGTGTGACATGCGCCCTGTCGGGGCGTGGTCAGGAGCCGGGGCGGCACCGAATCAGGGGCCGCTCCCGGCAGACATGGCAGGATTCATCTTGCCGGACGCACGGCGATGTCCACCACCGTGTCGTTCAGCGCGCCCGCGCTGCGGGCCTCGCCGGTCAGAAGGTTGACGCGGTAGAAACCGTTCGTCCCCGTGGAAACGATGGCCGCATACCCGTCGTTGCGGAGCACGCGGCCCGCGTCGTCGACCTTCGTGAAGATATCGAACCCGGCGATCGCGCCGGCGTCGAGGCCCAGCTTCCCGGTGGCCGTCAGCGACCCGTTGTTGGGTGGGGCCTGGATGACGATCTGATCCATCGCTCCATCCAGATCGAAGAGGGTCGTTCCGGTGGCTGCATCGAGGTCGTTGTTCGTGTAGGCCGCCCCCACCACGCCGGCCGCGGTCGTGCCGGCCGTGTAGTTCAGCGCCAGGTCCGCGATGGTGATGCCGCCCGGGTTGACGTTGTGCCGCAGGTTCTGGCCGGTGTCGCTGATGATGCGCAGCCGGTCCGCCGCGGGGTTGAAGTCGACGCCGAACGACGTCCCGTCAAGGGGGACCGTGAGCTGAGAGACCAGGCTGGCCGAGGCGGTGCCGGTATCGATCGTGTAGATTCCCCCGGCATTGCCGACGCCGTAGAGCAGGCCATCCTGAACGCGGTGGTCGATCCCGATGAGAGTGGCGTCCAGCCCCTGCAGGCCATTGACGAATCCGAGTTCCACGACTCTGCCGGGCCTGCAGGCCTTGAACCGCACGAGACGCTGATCGTCCGTGAGGCCAACGAAGGTCAGGTCGCAGTCAGCCGGGATGGGGGTGCTCTCTCCCGTAAGCGCCGCAGCGGACATGATCATGAGCAGGCGTGCGATGTGATGCATGACGACCTCCTTCCGCATGA
Organism: Candidatus Polarisedimenticolia bacterium; assembly: GCA_050747525.1. GTDB lineage: Bacteria > Acidobacteriota > Polarisedimenticolia > JACPZX01 > DASXTC01 > JBOGOC01. The sequence continues at coordinate 34,699 of JBOGOC010000102.1, forward strand.
TGCCCTGGTGCGCACCGAAATGGCGCGCGTTCGTCATGGTCTACGGTGGAGCGGGTCGAGGCGGATGTGGGACCCCCACAGGGGGAGGAGGTTCTCGTACGGGTCGACGATGAATGTCCTTCGGGTGCAGGCGCTTCTTATGGGGCTGGGGTGGTGTTCGGTTTAGGAACAGGCGGACCACACACGCTGCATGGCTGATAGCGTGCAGCAGCATCCTTGAGTGACAGTGGGATCTTGCTTTTCGAGAGGTAGCGACAAGCAGAAAGATGGTACTTGGATCCGGTTCTCGTCACATAGACGGTGGAGGCGTCCTCCTTTGGTTTTGGTGGGACGATCACCTTCAGGGTTGCCGTCGTGCCTTCCGCCGGTCCAATTGGCCTGGGAGCAGGCGAGACCTCTCGATAGGCCGGCGGAGCACAGACTGAACAGGTTCCGTACCGGGAGGCGGCATCCTTCAGGCCAATCGGGATGGATGACTTGGCGAGATATCGGCAACCCGCACGGTGATACTTAGTTCCAGTCCGTGTGATGAAGACAATCTCCGAGGCATTCGAGGAGTCGGCAACACTGGTGCTCGAAACGATGTCGGATGGCGGTTGAGGTGCGTCCCAAAGTCCAAGATTCGATTCCCGGGCTTGGCGCTCCAGCCCGCGGAACTCCTCCATCCGGGTGAACGGGAAGCGCGTGTAGGCGAAGCCGTACCCCTGGGCGATGATCTCGGCGTTGAGCAGCTTCCCATCAGGTAGAAAGACGTATCGGAGCAGGCGGCCGTACTTGTCGCGGTTGGCTCCGTCAGCGTCGCCCTCGAGGCGGACGATCTTGCCTATAGCCATGCGGTTGGTGAAAGCAGACGCTTCCTTGCCGAAGTGCTCAACGGGCTTCTGGGGATGGACGGTCTCAGGAGTATCGACCCCAATGAGGCGGATGGTCTCAACGCTCGAGGACAATTCGACCTTGATGGTGTCCCCGTCCACGACGGCAACGACCCTGGCTGTCTCGGCAGACAGGATGTTCGTGACAGCGATAAGGAGGACGAACAGGTAGAGGAGGGGGCGTCGGATCATGGTTTTCCCCGGGCCAGTTAGTTGTGGTTATACAGGAGAATGGGAGCGACTAGAAGAAGATTCGGAAGGCGAAAGGCTTCGAAGCGGATGGCCCTGGGCACCGGCCCGTGCCTCAGCGGATCTTCCTGCGCGATGCGCGCAAAGGGCGTTGGCAATTACGCGGCGCGCATGAAAAGGCCCGTCGTGGGTAAGACGATCATGGGGTTACACAGATTCGGGCCGCGCAACCCCATGCCACGGTTTCATCTACCTGATCCCCGAGTAAAGCGCGAGTCCGAGGCTCAGGGAGGTCTGATCGACGTCATCAAAGTCATCGGCGCCAACCAATTTGTCTTTCTCGATCACACCAACTATGGCAGCCGAATTCCCCACGAACGCCTTCACGCCAACACCAATAGAGGTGGAGTAGTCAAAGAAATCTGCCCCATCTCCCCCGATGGCGCTGATGGACGCGAAGAGAAAACCAGTCGCTTGGTACTGCGGTGTCCAGTTCCAACTGAAGAGTGGCCCGATGCTGTAGGCGTCGGAGTCTTCGAGATCATCGTCGTCAAACTCAAACCTTGCGTAGGAGAAGCCAAGACCCAGGCCAATGTAACCCTTATCCACGATGTACGACCAGTTGAAGTCAACCTCAGTGCTCTCTCCGATGTCGTCTTGGTCAACCATGGATGCCCGGAAGACCCACTCAAACAGGCGACCCTCCAGCGTGGATGCTGCTGCGCTACTGAACGCTAGGACCATGACAACGGCTGTGACCACGGCATGCCGTGTTTTCATTCCGCTCCTCCAGTAAGGCCGCGTCAACGGGGAGACAACCATTCGACAGCATACATGGATCCAGATTTACCGAGGAGGCGCCGGCGGCGATGCGGATGGGTCTCATGACAGGTCTCAGCATACGCCGAGCCCGAGTCCGCTATCTTCCGCCGGCCCTCGAGCGGGTAGCCTGGGAAACCAGCGCATCGCACGCTGTCATGTCGACGATCACGGCATCGGGACGCGGCATGAAGGCGCCGCAGAGGTTCGTGGCGGCCGCACGCGGCATGACGGCGAAGCCGCGAGAGGCCGACAGCGCCAGCAGCGCCGAGACCTGCTCGGTGGAGCGCGGCCGCACGGCCCCCGGCCGCCCACGAAAGCCGAGATGGTCCGAGCCGTACGCCTCGACGGCCTCTCCCAGCAGGACATCCGCCCCGGGCAACGCGCGCGCGAGATCGTCGAAGGGTGTGATCACAAGGTCCGTCCATCGGGTGGGACAGATGGGCCTGCGAGGCCTGGTGATCCTTGCACGTCGTGCTCGGCTTCTTCGAGCTTCTGAAGCGGCGGATGTCGGGGGCGGGGGGAGCGGCCCCGACCCAGAACCGGAATTCCCCCCCGCATCGGCGCCGGGAGCCCGAGACCATGAGAACGCTAGGGCGGGCTGATCTGCTCCGCGCGAAACTCGGCGTGCATCTCGGCCGGACGGAAGCTGTCCTTGAGCTGGCGGAGTCCCGTGCGCCTCGCGTCCGACCCGTCGTTGACCCGTTCGAAGTCTCTCAGTCTCAAGAGGAAGCTGCGGAAGTGGAAGTAACTCAGCCCGCGGACTCCGCTGTCGCACTTGCGGTCGAATGAGCAAGCCAGTCCGGGGCGGATCTCTCCTCCGAAAGCGAAGGCGGCCAGACGCCCGTCGATGAACACCACCTCCCCGCAGAGGTCTCGGGCGGGGAGCCGGCCCGCGAGCTCGATCGCGCGTCGCGTGGCGCCCGCGCCGCCAGCCGTGCCGTGCATCTCGCGGTGGGTTGTCTTCCATCGCGACAGCAGCTCCATGCACTCGTCCGCGTGGCTCGGCGAGTACGGTGCGACGTGGACGTCCGGCAACCGCTCGACCTGGGCCACGTTGCGGCGGATGGTGTACATGTTCCTTCCTGTGAGATTCTCGTAGGTGCCCGGGGCGAAAAGATACTGCTGACGCCGCGGTCGAACCCTCAGGTACCGGAGGCCGGACAAGGCCGGTGCGTCCGCGGCATCGATGCGAAGGATCCGCGCCGAGAACCCGCCGTTGAAATCGTTGGCCCGCTCGAGACAGCGCCGCAGCGCGGGAACGTTCATCGGTATCGGCGGCAAGTGGAGGTCGAGCCGTTGTCCGGTGTCGTTCACACGCCAGCGAAAGACGCAGATCGAACCTCCCTCCTCCGTCAAGAGGGTCGCGCTGCTCAGGGGTCGGTTCTTCGACAGCAGGTACGGGAAGAAGTAGCCCCATCCCGTCTGCCTGCCGCGCTCGACCGCGGCCTTGTACCGATCGAGGTCGTCGATGTCCGCGACCTTCAATCCTGCGAGTGCTCCGGAGGTTTCGAGAGCCTTCATTGACCGCGGCTTTCCACCTTCGCCAACAGGAAGCGTGCGAGCGGCGCGACGTGCGGGTAGACCCAGTGCTCGAACAGCGGCTCGTCCTCGGGCCGCTTGTCGTAGACGGTGACCTCTGAGCCGATGCCCGAGAGGCCTGGCTTGGTGTTGATCTCGAGCAAGCGCAGCCGTGCCTCGTGGTCGAGCGCGAAGTCGAAGGCCACCTCGAGGATCTCACCAGGATGCAGCCGCTCGAGGTAGGCCGTCAGGCCGAACGACTCGCTCTTCAGCTCGTACATCAACTGCTGCGCCGCCTCGCCGCCCAGGAGGTCGATCAGCAGATCCTCGGTCAAGAGGATCTTCCCGCCCTGGCGCACGTTGGACACGTCGCTCCCCGCGGTCGAGAGGCGCACCTCGTGAACCCAGCTCCAGGTCAGACCGTCGTGCAGCATCACGACCCGGATGTCGAAGACCGAGCCGTCGTAGCGCAGGGCTTCGACGCCGTGCTGGATCAGGTAGCGCTTCCTCCCCTCGGTCAGCATTCGGACGAACTCCGCCGCGGCCCTCAGCGTCTTGGCCTCGTACCGCCGTCGCTGGCCGTCCCGATAGTGGGTGACGGTCAAGCCCGACGCGTCATTGCGCACCGTGACGATCCGGTTGCCCTGGTTTCCGGCGCGTGGCTTGATAAAGGTCACCCGGCCGTTCTCGATGAAGTACTCGAGCTGCCGGTCCGACTGCTCGTAGGGTTCGCAGTGCGGGTGCAGCGTTGCGTGAAAGCCGCGCACCAGCTTGTACGTCTCGAGCTTGTTGCCCACCAGCTCGGAGAATGCGTGCGGGACGTAGATCCCCAGGTGGCGCGCCTCGGCCCAGCGCGCGAAGGCGTGGTAGCCCATGCCGCTCTCGAGGAGCCGCCGCGTGCGGTTCGTCCAGTTGCCGTTGACGTCGGGGATCGTCGCGCGAGTCGCGACGAACCGACCGTCCTCGAACAGGTAGCCGGGAACCTGATGCTCCCCCGGTATGATGTGCCCGGGCGAGTACACGAGGAGGCGCATGCCCGCCTTCCGGAGTTGGGCGTCCATGAGCGCCACCCGGTTGATCACCGACGGGCTGAGCCGCCGCCAGGGGCTTCCGGTCAGCGGGCAGCCGTAGTGAAACCCGACGTGCCGCATCACACCCTGCTCCCTCGTTTCGCGCCGCACCTGTGCCGCGCCCGCACGAATGTAGCCCGAACGTCGCCCCCGTCCAAATCGAGATTCGAAGGAACTCATCGGGGTTGGGGCCTCTATTCGACCAAGAGATCTTGTCTCTGTGCCTGAATTAGGGTATACGTATTCATATATCCGGCAAGAGTCCACATTCTGGGCCTCGCAAAGCGACCGCCCCTGTCTCATGGCGGCCGTGTCGCGGGGTAGGAAGGGGATCGCAGCCATGGAGACGGTCGACGACGGCGCCGACGCCGGCCGGCCGGCGACGGCGCCGGCCCCGCCACAGCGGCCGCTGCCGCCGATAGACATGCGCCACGCGAAGCCCGGCATCGGTGGCGCGACAACCCAGGTATCCAGGGATCGCATGCGCCTGCGGCTCGCCGCGTGGGCGTTCACGACGCGCCGCGTGCCCCGGGGCGCCGCCGGTCCGATCCTGCCGGCGGAGGGCGTGCCCCGCGCCGGCGATCTCGTTCTCGCACGCGTGGACGCCATCGGGCATCACGCGAACCTGCACATGGTCAACGGACGCATGCGGCACCTTTTCGCCGGCGACGAGATCGTCGTCGCCTACGGCAACCGCTACGCGTCGAGCCAGTTCGAGGCCCGTGTGCCGCAGACCCTGGGGCCGTGCCACCTCGTGGCGGGCGGCGGCATCGCTTCGCGCGCGATCTCCTGGCATGCTCGCATCTCGCGCGGCCCGACGCAGATCACCCCGCTGGGCCTGGTGGCGGACGGCGCGGGCAAGCCGATCAACCTGCGGGATTTCGCCCTGGAGCCGGTCGACCCGCCCCAGGATTCCCGGCCGACGTCGATCGCGGTCGTCGGCACATCCATGGACTCAGGGAAGACCCAGTCCGCCGTCCATCTCGTCCGCGGGCTGATCGCCGCGGGTCTGCGGGTCGGCTACGCCAAGGTCACCGGTACGGGAGCGAGCGGCGACTACTGGTGGCTCAAGGACGCGGGCGCCGATCCCGTGCTCGACTTCACCGATGTGGGCCTGGCCTCGACGTACCTCGCGAGCGCGGCCGAGATCGAGCGCACGCTCGTCTCGCTCGTAGGCCACGTTGCCCGACACGGCGTGGACGCGATCGTGCTCGAGGTCGCCGACGGCGTGCTGCAGTGCGAGACGGCGGCTCTGCTCGGCTCAGAGTCGTTCCCGCGCCTGGTGGGGGGCATCGTGCTCGCGGCGCAGGACTCGATGGGCGCCGTCGCCGGCGTGACCTTGCTACGCGAACGTCCCACGCCGGTCCTGGCGCTGAGCGGCGTGCTGACGGCCGCTCCCCTGCAGATCGCGGAGGCGCAACAGGGGACGGGTCTTCCGATACACCCTCGCGAGGTTCTCGCCTCGCCGGAGGTGGCGATGAATCTCCTCAGCCGGGCGCAGCATCACCTCAGTGGCAAGGCCTCCGGCCTGCTGAGCGAGGTGGCCTGATCATGGCATCGGACAACGGCTCGACGCCGTCCCCCCACTGGTCGCCGCCGCGCGGGCGCGTGCTGCTGCGCGCTCTGCGCAGTGACCCGACGCAGGAGTACCTGGCCTATGTGCCCCACTCCGCCGCGCCCAACGCGCCGGTGCTGGTCTCGGTCCACGGCATCTCGCGCAACGCATACGAGCAGGCGGTGGTCTTCTCGCAGCTGTGCGAGACGTACGGCGCCGTGCTCGTCGTACCCGTTTTCCACGCCGCGCAGCACCGGGACTACCAGCGTCTGGGTCGCAAGGGGCGCGGGCCGCGCGTCGACCACCTGCTGCACCGCCACCTGGCGGAGGCGGCCTCGGTGACGGGGGCCGACGTGACGCAGATTTTCCTCTTCGGCTTCTCGGCGGGAGCGCAGTTCGCTCACCGCTACCTGATGGCCCACCCGCACCGCGTCGCGCGCGCGGTGGTGGCGGCCGCCGGCTGGTACACATTCCCCGACTCCAAGCAGCGCTTCCCGTACGGCATCCGGCCGAACGGCTCGCTCGAGGGCATCGTGTTCGACGCCGAGCGCTTCCTGCGTGTGCCGGTCGAGGTGCTGGTAGGCAGCCGTGACCTGGGCTCGACGAACCTCAAGCGCGGCAAGCGCGTCGACGCGCAGGGGTCGAACCGCGTCGAGCGCGCGCGGAGATGGACCGCCGCGATGCGCGCCGCCGCGGAAGCTCACGGCCTGGAGCCGGCCGTGACGCTGATCGAGGTGCCCGGGATCGACCATTCGTTCACCGAGTTCATGAAGAGCGGCGCGCTGGTCGAGCATGTGGGCAGCTTCCTGTTCCGGAGCGCCCTTCCAGCGCCCCACGCCGCGTGCGAGCCGGCCGTCGCCGAGACGGTCCTCTGATGCCGGGCGCCGACAAGCTGCGCCGCCGAGGAAGAGTCCGGCCGGGCGGAGAGACCTGGGCCGAGCCGAAGGCGCCCGAGCCCGATGTACTCCCGGCGACGGTCGAGGAGGACGACGACAAGGCCGATGCCGTGGCGCGCCTGCTCGGGGAGGCCGTGCCCTCGCCGCTGCGGGACCGCCTTCTCCGGCTCTGGGGCCGGATGCGCTGGGCACTCCTCGCCATCGTGGCCGTGGGCCTCGCGGCGCAGATCGTCCTGTGGGTGAACTACCGGGCGACGCACGTGACGTCCAGGAATGCCGCCGTTCGCGGGCATCTCGCCGAGATCGGCAGTCGCATCACCGGGCTCGTGACGAAGGTCGAGGTGGATGTCGGCGACCGCGTGACCGCAGGGCAGGTGCTCGTCCGGCTCGAGGACCGTCACCTGGTGGCCGAGGTCGAAGAAGCGCGGGCCGAGGTGCGGGGCCTGACGCGAGCGGTGGAGGTCGAGCGCCTCACCATCGAGAACCAGCGGTCCCAGACTCGGCAGGAGGAGCGGGAGGCCCAGGCCAGGGTGGCCGCGGCGGACGCCAAGACCAAGGCGGCGAAGGTCCGAGCCGACGATGCCCGCAGGGACCAGGAGCAGCGCGAGTCGTTGTTTTCGCGGGACGGTGTGGTTTCGGCTGAGGACGTGCGAGATGCGGCCAGCAGGCGGCGCACGGCCGAGGCCTTCCTCGAGGAGGCCCAGGCCAACGCCATCGTCGCCGAATCCGCCCAGCGCAAGGGACTGCTCGCGAGCGACGCGGTGACGATCCGCGACAAGAAGGTCGAGGTGCTCGAGGCCGATCTCCTGCGCGCACAGGCGCGGCTGAGCCGGGCCGAGGCGGACCTCGAAGGCGCCTCGATCCGCGCCCCCGAGGACGGCGCGATCGTGCGCCGTATCATCCAGCCCGGGGGATCGGTCGAAATCGGCCGGCCGATCATCGCCATGTGGCTCGGCGGCGACGTGTGGGTCGAAGCCTGGATCGACGAGGACGACATCGGCTCGGTCAGCCTGAGGAGCGAGGCCACCGTGATCTTTCACTCCTTCCCGGGGCGCGAGTTCGCGGGGGTCGTGGACAAGATCGGCCTTGCCACCGATTTCGAGATGCCGGAAACCGCGGTCCCTCAGCCCAGATCCTCCCGTATGCGCGGCTCTCCGGTCCTGGGCGTGCGCATCCGGCTGACGCAGCCGCCGCCTGATCTGATGCCCGGCCTGTCGGCGGTGGTCGCGATCCGCAAGAGGGAGTAGGGCGCCGTGAGCGACGGAGCGGCACCGGGAGCGGGGCCGGCGGCGCCCGACCCGGCGCCGTGGTGGTCAGGGTTCGTCCGGCGCAAGGGGCACATCGGCCCACGTGCGCTGGCCGCGCTGACGGCCCTGGCCCTCCTGCCGCTCGTGCTGTCTCTGTCGCGCATCAACGCGCTTCCGGACGCCGAGTCGCTGCCGATTCTGGGCCCGCTGCGCGAGCTGGGAGCGTGGCTGAACCAGCGGTTCTCGCTCGAGTGGGTGCCGCCGGCCGACCGGCCGGAGATCCTGTACTTGACGTTGCTCCCCACCGGCGCGCTGCTTGTCGCGCTGTTCCGGCTGACCTTTGGGGTGCGCGTGCTCGGCCTGCGTGCGATCCTCATTGCCATCGGCTTCCATGTGAGCGGTTTCCTGCCCAGCCTGCTGCTGATGGCCGTGGTCTTGACGGTGATCCTGGTGATCCGCCCGTGGACCCGCCTCGTTCGCCTTCCGCTCTACGCGCGCATCGCCCTGATCTTGGGCCTGTCGGCCCTGATCATGGTCGGGGCCCTGCTCATCGCGCCCTGGCTGCGCTCGGATACCGTTTGGGGCGTCGCCTTCTTCCCCGTGATCATCATGGCCATGCTGGCCGAGGGCGTGGCCAAGACGCTCGAGGAGGACGACGCCGTTACGGCCGCCTGGCGCGCGGTCTGGACGATCCTGCTGGCGCTCCTGATCGCGCTGATCCACCAGGCGGTCGCCGGCTTCGTGTTTCAGTTCCCGGAGCTCATCCTGACGCAGCTCGTGGCCATCGTCTTCGTCGCGGAGTTCCTCGACCTGCGCCTGCTCGAGGAGTGGCCGGCCCGCCTGGCGCGCCTGATTGAGGGCAAGCGTCCCTGGTACACCGGGAAGCCCAGGGTGGCCGTGGTGCGCAACCGCGCGAGCCGCGGCGTCGTCGGACACCTGGGCCATCCCGCGCCGAGCAAGTACCAACGGGGGTCGGTCCGGCCGCAGGTGCGGGCGCTGCGCGAGCAGGGCTTCGACGTGCGCGTGATCGAGGGGGACATGACGCTCCTGCTCGAGTTGAAGCGCTTCCTGCCGCCCGATCCGCGGCGCGGGTCCCCCGGCGGGATAGTCCTCAACCTGGCGACCGGAGTGCAGGGCGCGGGCCGGTTCGCTCAGGTCCCGGCGATGCTGGAGCTCGCGGGCGTGGCCTACACCGGCCCCGACCCGGTGGCCCACGCGCGCCTGTCGGATCGCCTGGCACTCTTGACCTTCCTGCAGCAGGCGGGTGTCGCGGTGCCACGACACGTCGCGATCTCGGACCCCGGGCAGCCGGTCGATCTCGAGTTTCCGCTCGTGGCCGGGCCGCGGTTCGAGCCCGACGCCCGGAAGATCGTCGCCCGCGACCAGAGCTCGCTCGAGGCGGCGATCCGCGAAGTTGGCCGCCTCCACGGCCAGCCCGCGGTCGTCGAGGAGATCGCGGGTGGACGCGAGATCCGCGTTGCGCTCCTCGGCAACGACCTCATCGAGTGCCTGCCGCTCGTCGAGAGCTCGGCGCGGGAGGGAACGCGGGTCTGCCCGGCGCCGCTTGACGAGCCGGTGGCGGAGCTGGTCCGCGCGTGCGCGCGCCGGGCGTTCCGCGCCGCCGGATGCCGGGACTACGCGCGCATCGACATTCGCCTCTCCCGATCGGGCGTGCCCCGCGTCGTGGACGTCAAGTGGGCCTCCCTCTTCGCGCGGAGCGGCACGTTCGCCCAGGCGGCCGCGGCGGCGGGCTGCTCCTTCCCGGCCCTGATGCGCCGGGTCGTGGACGTGGCGGCCCGGCGCTACCTGAGCCGGGCCGCGTCGCGGCCGGGCCGTAGCCGGGCTCTTGACTCATCGGTCGTCTCTCTGGCCGATCGGCGGGCGGCGGCGGAATGACCGGGGGCCCGGGACGCCCGGCGCGCATCCGGCGGGCGGCGGCCCTGGCGCTGGCCTCCCTCGTCGCGACGCCCTTGATGGGCGAGGGGACGCTGCGCGAGGATCCGCATCCCGCGCGCTGGATCGACGCCGCCGGCCTGCACGCCACTGGTTTCTCCGAGGTGCGGTTTGCAGCGCGCGACGGCAACGCGCTCGCGGCGAAGGTCTATCGCAGCCGTGGGTTCGATCCCGCGACCGGCCCGATCTGGTTCGTGATGCACGGCGCGAGCCGCGACGCCGAGCGCTACATCGCCGCCGCCGCGCCGGTCGCGCAGCGCTACGGGGCGCTCGCGATCGTCATCCACTTCACGAAGGAGACCTACCCCGCGGGCGAGGACTACACGCTGGGCGTCAGGAACCGGGTCCGCGAGAGCTGGCGCGAGCCGGACGCCTACCTCTACGCCGAAGTCGAGCATGTGTTCGAGGCCGTGCGGCGCACGCTTGGCGGCCGCCAGGAAGGCTACTACCTCTTCGGGCACAGCGCCGGGGCGCAGTTCACGCACCGGTTGTTGACATTCCTGCCCGGTGCCCGCGTTCTCGGCGGCGTGGCGGCGAACGCCGGGTGGTACACGCTGCCGGCGGGCGGGGACCCCCGCCACCGGACGATGCCCTATGGGCTGAACGGGAGCCCGGTCGAGGTCGAGGACCTGCGCAGGTTCTTCGCCACGCCCTTCGTCGTCCTGCTCGGCGAGCGCGATACGGCGACCGCCCTGACCGACGAGGAGGTGCGCGGGACGCCCGAGGCCGGGGCCCAGGGAGCCACCCGGCTCGAACGGGGGAAGCACTACTTCGACGTTGGCCATGAGCAGGCGCGCGCTCTCGGCGCCACATTCTCCTGGCGCCTGGCCGTCGTGCCGCGCGCGGGGCACGACGCCGCCGAGGTCATCGACTCGGCGGGGTTCTTCCTGTTCGAGCCCGGCCGGGAGCCGTGCGAGACGACCGGCGCCGCCGAGGCGGCGGGCGTGGTGATCACCGAGGTCCTTGCGGATCCGCCGGCCGGCGCCGCGGGCGATGCCAACGGCGATGGCCGGCGCGATCCGTCGGAGGACGAGTTCGTCGAGATCGTCAACGCCGGTCCCGCGCGCGTGTGTCTTGCCGGCTGGACGCTCGGCGACGCGGAGAGGCGTGAGCGTCACGTGTTCCCGCTCGGCCGTGCGCTCGAGCCCGGGGGAACTCTCGTGGTCTTCGGCGGCGGCGTGCCGGTGGGCGAATTCGGCGGCGCGATCGTCCAGTGGGCGAGCGGCGGTCTGAGCCTGTCGAACGCCGGCGACGTGCTCACGCTCTCCGATGCGCGTGACACGGTCGTGGGCCGTCTCTCGTGGGGCAACTGCTCCGGGAGCCCCTGCGCGAAGGAGCACTGGCCGGGCAGCCTGGGCATCGCGGGATCGCTCGTGCGCCGGCCGAAGCCGGGCGCCCCTTGGGGCGTGCACCGCGAAGTCGGCGCTTCGCGCACGTCTGCCGGGGTGAGCGCCGCCGGCTGGATGGCCGAATGAGCGCGAGCGGGGCGACGGCTCGAGCCCAGTCGGCTCCGCCGGGCCATCGGCTCACGGCGCCGCGGCTCCTGCGCGGCCGGGCGCTCCGCGGGTGCAACGTCCATCACCACTCGACGGTCTTCGTCCAGGGGATCGATCTCCGCGGGATGGCGGGCGCGAGCACGCGCGCCGCCGGGCCGGAGTTCCCCTCGCGCTTCATCGAGCGCTTCGCCGGCCTCGATCGACTCGTGTCCGGAGGGAGGCTCCAGGGAGGATTCCTGGAGCGCCTCAACGGCCCGGCGGGGGTCCCGCTCGATGAGGCGCTGCTCGAGGCGATCCTCGTCGTCGAGGAGCTCGCGGCCCGCACGATGCACCGCCTCGACGCACCCGACTTCGCCGCGATCGTCCCCCGCGAGGCGTCGCCGGCCGTCGTCGACCTCGTGTGGGAGTGCCACGCGGCCGGCATCTCGCGCGCCGCGGCCGTCGTCGCCCTCGCGGGCCTGCTCGAGCTGTTTCCGGCAGGCATGTTCCGGGGCTCGCCGGTGGACTTCGCGGGGCTTCTCGCCCGGCTCCGCAGGCGATCTCTCAGGCGGCAGTGGACGACGACGGCGGCAGTGCTGATCCAGGCCGCCCGTCGGCGTGGCCTCCCCTGCGAGCCGCTCGCCGGCACGTACCTGCGGCTGGGCGATGGTGCGACCCAGCAGGTTCTCAACGCCTCCGCCCCGGAGGTCGGGCTCCGCCCGGTGGCCGACGCGCCGGGTGCCCGGCCGCCGCGCGACGGCGGTACGCCGAGCGAGGCGCACGCCGGCATGACGGAGCATCGGCTGCTCGTCGTCGATGGTCGCGTGGTCTCCGTGCTGCGCGTCGACCCCCCGGAGATCGTGGGCGACGGCCGGCGCACCGTCGCGCAGCTTGTCCAGTCGCTCAACGACGATCCGCTGCGCGACGGCATCCGGCTGTGCCGCGTCGAGATCGACGAGGCGCTGCGCTCGGCGCTCGAGGCGCGGGGCTCGCACCCGGAGGCCGTGCCGGAGCCGGGCGAGCGGATCCTGCTGGACGCGGCAGCGACCCTCGATCGCGGCGGCGTCCACACCGACGTCACGGGCGGCGTTCATCCGGACTATCGGGATTCCGCCCTCGCCGCGGCGGGGAGACTGAGGGTTGCCGCGGTGGACCTCGCGACCCCCGACATCGCGCGATCCCCGCGGGAGGCGGGAGGCGGCGTCACGCGGGTGCGCTCGCGTCCCGAGCTGTTGCATCACGCCCTGCCGGGCAGTGGCGAGCCGCGCGACGTGGGAGGCGCGGTGCTGGATCTGATCTTCCCTCCGGGCGTGCCGGGCGTCGTGCCCACGGGGCTGATCCTCGGCGAGCGCCGGACCTCGTCGATCGCGAGGGAGCTCGACGGCCTGCTCCGCGCCTCGGGTCGGGCGGTCGGCCTCGCGCTCCGCAGCACGCGCACGAGGATCTCGGGCGAGCCCGTGGATCCGACCTCGCTCGGCCGGCGCGGCGCGGCGCGGTTCTTGCTCCGGGATCCACGGGTCGAATGCCTCGTCGCCGCGATGTCGCCGCGCAGCGTCGTCGAGCGAGGGCTGCGCCTGGACCGCACGAGCACCACCGCGATCCTGGATCCGGAAGAGAGCGGGGATCCCGAGCGGTACCGCCGCGGGATCCATGTCGCCGTCCGGGCGACGAGCGGGCCGATCGTCGTCGGCGCGGGGAACCCGCACATCCAGCTCCTGATGCAGGGACTCGAGCCGGAGCGCTTGTTTGTGATCCTGCCCCAGGGCGAGCGGGACGAGGGCAGGCTGAGTTGGTCCCCGGGTTGCGCCGTGGTCCTGCGCCGCCGGCGCGGCCGCGCGGAGACGGTCGAGCTGCGGCGGGGGAGGAAGACCCTGGCGTCGGTCGCGCCGGGGGCGGGTGACGCCGGGCCGCGCCGGATGCGCTCCCTCATGTACGCGACCGCGCTCGCGTTCGGCCTCGGTCTTTCCGGAGACGAGATCGCCGCGGCGGCCGAGCGGCGCCGCTATCTGCGTCACTGAGCATAGTGGTGCTGAAAATGGTGCAGCCACGGGCATCTGACCGCGGGTGGACACACAGGCGATGTCACCGACCTAGCAATCTCATTCCATTTCAGATGCTTAGACGTTTCGGAGCACCCGGCACGCCGCTTGTTCTCACGCGGGCATGCACTGGCCCGGCGTGGCGGTCGAACACCAGCAGGATTTCACTCCACCATTCTGCCCGCGGCGCCGATGCTCCGAGCATCGTTGCGTCGATCCATCCAGCTACCGGTTCGCTCCCTATGGTTCCTACTCGACTCTGAAGCAGTCCAACATCCCGCGATTCAGGTGCCTGACCTGCCGCAAGACCTTCTCCCGGCAGTCGTTCGCCACGTCTTACTATCTCAAGCGCGCCGAGCTGCTGGTCCCCATCGCCGCGGGGCTGGTGGCCGGCTCGGCCCATCGCCAGATCGCCCGGACTCTGCGCTGCGCCCCGTCCACCGTCACCCGCCAGTCGGCCCGACTGGGGCGCCACGGCCTGCTGCTTCTGGCCCGCTCGCTGACCCAGCTGGCCGGACGGCTCAACGAGCCAGTGGTCATCGACCACTTCGAGACCTTCGAGTTCACCCAGGACTACCCGCTGGGCATCGCCACGGCCGTGGGATCGGAGTCGTGGTTCGTCTACGCCATCGACCCGGCCCCTCACCGCAGAGCAGGAAGGCTCTCCGACGAGCAGAAGCGCCGGCTCAAGAAGCGCCCCGAGCGCCAGCTGAAGGGAGGCTACAGGAAATCCGCGCAGCGCCTGTTCGACGTTCTGTGCCGCCTTCCAGGATCCGCCGCTGGACTCGAGCTCATCGGCGACGGCCACCAGGCCTACGCGCAGGCCGCTCAACGCCCCGCCCCACCGGTGATCCGGCTGCGCAGCTTCCCCAACCCGAAGCGCGGCCCCAAGGGGTCACCCCGCAGCCTGTCGGCACGCCTGCGCGACCGGGCCATGTTCCCCGTGGACGTCCTGCATGCGCTGGTGCGCCACTCGGTAGCGCATCATCGACGAGAGACCATCGCCTTCGGACGGCGCCTCAACGCCCTGATGGAGCGGTTCTTCCTGACCGCGGCATGGCGCAACTTCGTGAAGGGCCGCTCCGAGCGAAAGCCCGACCCGCAAACGCCCGCCATGCGGCTGAAGCTGACGGACAGGCCATGGCTGTGGGGGCGTGTGGTGTGTCAGCGGCTGTTCCCCGACAGGGAGTCGACTCCCGCCCCCTGGGATGAGCTCTATCGCCGGCTCTGGAAGACGCCCCTCCTCGGCACCAACGCCCGCCACGAGCTCAAGCTCGCCTTCTAGAAGCGCTCACCTCTGCGGAGCTTGATGACCGGCCTCGAGATCCGCTCATTCAAAACAGCCCGGGGACCCGCACCATTCTCCGCACCACGATGGATTCAGTCGCCGAAGAACAGATCGCGCACGGCGAGGGAGTGGTAGATGCCGGTGGGACTGTGCCCGACCCCCGGGATCAGGAGGGCCTCGTGCACGGGCCCTCCGAAGTGGTGCGCGAGGTGCTGCTGGAAGCGGAGGCCGCGCTCCAGTCGGTGCGCACCCTGGAGCATCGCCGCGCAGGTCACGTCGAGGTCGCTGGCGGCCGGGTCGTCGTCCTCCAGGCCCAGGAGGTAGGCCACGCGCCGCCGTCGGTAGGATGTCCGGAGTTCCTCCGGCGGGGTGGCCGCGACGTAGAGGTTCGGATCCTCCAGGCCGTACTTCCATTCGTTGTAGTTGCTGCAGCCCGTCGGGATGCCGAAGCTCCCGCCCGGCAGCAACCGCTTGACGTCGAGGTAGCTGTAGGTGCCCGGGTTCGCCGGCGCGTAGAGCAGCGGCAGCATGTTCCACGGCCCCTCGACCGGGCTCGCGAGGGCGAACCGCTGGACGAACTGGCCTCCCGCCGAGTGTCCCGTGACGATGACCTGCCGAAGGTTGGGGAACCGCACGCGCGCGTGAAGGACCTCCAGGATCTCGTCGAGCGCCTGGTAGGAGCTGATGGCGGGCGGCGCCGACCGGTCGCCGTCCTTCCAATCCGAGTTGTCCTCCCAGAAGACTTCGCCCAGGGACGGCCCGTCCGTCTCGATGCGAAACCAGGGCGCGACGATCAGCGTGCGGCGCTGCGCGTCCTCCTTCTCGGCCGCCTCCCAGAGGCGCCGGTAATAGGCGTCCGCGTCCCGGTTGGTTCCGTGGATCACGAGCACGGCGCGCACGACGTCCTGGCTGCCCGCGTCGAGCGAGTGGTTCCCGTAGTACCTGAGGTGAAGGCCGTTCGACAGGCCGAACTGCCGAAGGTGCAGCTCATACCGAGGCGTGCAGATTCCGCCGGTCATCTGATAGTCGGAAGGGCACGGGAGACACGATCCGCCGCCGGTGCAGCCGGCGACGACGTCGCACGCCGTGGGGCAGGCCGGGGACTCGCAGACGACGTCGGGATCGCCCGTGGTGCCGGCCGGGCAGACACACCTGCCGCCCATGCATACTGCGTCGAGGCCGCACGCGTGCTCGCAAATCATCGCCTGGCGGGGGACGGTTGGCACCTTTCTCGGCCGTGCCGGCGGCCCTTCCAGCTGCGCCACCGGCGCAGGCCACACGACGCCGATCAGGAGACCGACTCCGAGGAGGCGGACGAGGGTGCTCACGCAGGAGGTGGCCATCTCGCACCTTCTTTTTGCGGGGTTGTGTGTGACACGCACATCGGCCGGGCGGGGGCCGCTGCCGCTCCGGTCGTTGGGTCTTCGAGCCGATCGCAAGCGGTGGCGGGCCGGCAGAGAAACGTAAAGTCCGGGTCAATCTAGTCCGCTCTCCGAGCGGAGGCAAGAGGCAAGTTCCCGGGTCGTCATCCCGACGAGCGCGGTCGCGATGCCCGGCGGACCACCTCGCGGCACCCATCGTCCCGAGTGGCCCACACCCGGCCCCCACTTCTGAAGCCGAGAACCGGCCCGGCCAGGCGACCGCCACAAGTGCCTAGCCTGGTGTAACATGCGCCCCGTCGGGGCGTGGCGCAGCCTGGTAGCGCACCTGCTTTGGGAGCAGGGGGCCGGAGGTTCGAATCCTCTCGCCCCGACCACCGATATCCTCTCCACGGAGACGGCCTCCAGGTGATCTGGCTCCAGCGCGCCCTCATCGCGGCGACCGTCGTCCTGCTGGGATGGTTCCTTCCCACGCTCTTCTTCGACGACGCCTACATCACCTTCCGCTACGCCGTGAACCTGGCGGCCGGCGACGGGTTCACGTGGAATCCCCCGGAGCGCGTGCTGGGAGTCACCACGCCGCTCTACACGCTTCTTCTGGCGGGCGCCGCGCGGGCGGGGGCCGACCTGGAGTCGGCGGCGCTGTGGTTCGGCCTGGGCGGGCATCTGCTGATGTGCCTCATTGTGTTCGAGGCGATGCGGCTGCTGATCCCCGATGAAGGGAAGGGGGCGGGCCTGGTCCCGCTGGGCGGGGCGCTGCTGTGCGCGCTGCATCCGCATCTGGCGCTGACGGCGATGGGGGGCATGGAGACGCCGCTGTACGTGGCGCTGCTGCTGGGCACGTTCGTGGCGGCGGCGCGCGGCGCATCCAGGGGCGCGGGCGGGCTGCTCGGTCTGGCGCTGCTCACGCGTCCCGACGCGGTGCTGGCGGCGCCGCCGGCCGCGTGGCTGCTGCGACGCGCCGGAGGCCGGCTGATGCCGGCGGCGATCACCGCGGCCGTGGTGACGGCTCCGTGGGTCCTGTACGCGATGTGGGCCTTCGGGTCGCCGTTGCCGCATTCCATCGCCGCCAAGAGGGTCGTGCATCCTTTCGGTCCCTTCCAGATCCTCCTGGAGTTCGGCTCGTTCCTGTGGGACGACCCGATGCTGCTGGCAGCCATCCCGCTGGCGCTGTGGGGGCTCGAGCGCCGCAAGCGCGAGCCGCTCTCGCTCGCGCTGGCGGCCTTCTGCGTGCTGTACCTGGCGGCGTACGCCGCGAGCGGCATCACGCCGTTTCCCTGGTATGTGAATCCGTTGCTGCCTCCGCTCCTGATGCTGGGCCTGGCGGGGGTGGACGACCTGCTGGGGCGCGTCCGGATCGATCGGCGCCTCTCCTGGGCGGCGGTCCTGGTGGTGGCGCTGGGCTTTGCCGGTGTGCAGCTGGACAAGCAGAGCCGCATGCTGAGCGATGCGTGGGAGCAGTGGGAAGGCCAGTACGAGCTGGTGGCGCGCTGGCTCATGAGCAACTCGCGCCCGGGCGACCGGATCCTGGTGGGGGAGGTGGGCGTGGTGGGGTACCTGCTCCCCGAGCGCGTGGTGCTCGACTCGTCGGGGATCAACTCGCCCGAGGTGCTGAAGCTGCGCCGGGGGCGCAGGGAAGAAGACCCTCAGTGGACCCGCGATGTCATCCAGAAGCTGCGCCCGGACTACATCGCCACGTCGATCGACTACCTCAACATCCGTGTGTTGAGCGAGGAGCCATGGTTTCAGCAAAGCTACGAGCGGGTGGAGCCGCCCCTACTCGACAGGGAAGGTCAGGTCATCTTCAAGCGCCGCATCTGACCTCCGCGTGGCGGCGCCGCATGACCGGCCAGCACGCCACGCGCGCCGACGTGGCCGACCTGGCGGGGGCCTTCTGCATCGGGGACGGCTGCGCGCGCGTGCTCGATCCGTCGTGCGGCGAAGGGGTGTTCTTGCAGCGCGCCGCGCTGCGGCTGCGGGCCTCCGGAGCGGGGTCAGGCGGGCTGACCGGTGTGGAGATCGATGCCGCGCTCGCCCGCGCCGCGCGCCGGCGCGTGCCCGGGGCCACCATCGTGCCCGGTGACTTCCTGGCCCTGGCGGCGTCACCGGCCGCAGGCCGGCACCCGTCGCCGCGGCGGCCGTTCGACGCGATCATTGGCAACCCGCCCTACGTGCGGCACGAGCTTCTGGGCGCCGCGCGCAAGAAGGAGCTGGCCGCGCTCGGCGGCCGGGAGGGGTGGCCCCGCCTGTCGGGGCGTTGCGACCTTCACGCCTGGTTCTGGGCCCCCGCGTTGTCGTGCCTGAAGGACGGTGGACGGCTGGCCTGGGTGGTGAGCGCCACCTGGATGGACGCGGGCTACGGGGCCGCGCTGCGGCAGTGGCTGACCGGGCACGCCGCGCTGGTGGCGGTGGTCGAGTCGGACGTGGAGAGCTGGTTCGACGAGGCGCGGGTGCGCACCGTGATCGTCGTGCTGGAGAAAGGGCGGCGCGCCGCCGAGGGCCCCGCCCGGTTCGTGCGCCTGTCGAGCCGGCTGGACGAGATCGCTCCCACGTCGCTTTCCGGCGAGACGCGGCGGGCGCGCCTCGACGCGCTGGCCAGCGACATCGTGAAGGGCGGCGCGTCGGGGCCGGGCTGGCGCGCGCGCGAGGTGGAGTCCGGCGGGCTGATCGGCTCCACGTGGGGATCGGCGCTGGCGGCCAGCGAGCTGTGCGTGGAGATGATCGGTCTGGCCGGGGAGCGCCTGGTCCCCCTGGATCGCGTGGCCACCGTGCGCTGGGGGATCAAGACGGGAGACGACCGCGTCTTCTTTCCAGCGCTCGAAGACGCGCCCCGGATGGAGCGCGGCGTCCTGTCGCCGGCGGTGTTCCGTCTGGCCGATCTGGATGGCGTCGTGGTGAAGCCTCGCCACGCGCGCCGGTCGTTGCTGCTGGTGGACACCCGCAGCCCGCGGCATCGCAGGCTCCTGGTCCGGCCGGGCTCGCGCGTCGCCGCGTGGCTGCGCGAAGCCGAGAAGAATCGAGCCACGCACCGACGGCCCACCTGCAGGGCCCGCGAGCGCCACGGCGCTCCGGAGGAAGGCGGGCGCCGGTGGTTCGAGCTGCGCCCGGGGCCGCCGGGAGCGATCCTCTGGTCGATCATGCATCAGTACCGCCACCTGGCGCCGCTCAACCCGGCGGGCTGCCCGGCCAACGACAACCTCCTGCTGATCGATCCGCGTCCCGGCGTGAGCCCGCGGCTGCTCGCGGCGCTCCTGAACAGCCACGTGCAGGCGCTGCTCAAGGAGGCGGCGGGCCGGCGCCGCAATGAAGGGATGCTCAAGATGCAGGCGGCCGACGTGCGCAGGATGCTGGTCCCCGATCCACGGCGGATCACGGCGGCGCGGGCGGCGGCTGTCATCAAGACCTTCGATGCGCTCGCCGGGCGGCGCATCGACGCGGTGACGGCCGAGTGCCTGAAGCCGGATCGCATCCGCCTGGATCGCGCGGTGCTCGCCGCGCTGGGGCTGCCGGGCCGGACGGTGGAGTCCATGGCCCGGCGCATCGCGGCCGACCTGACCGCGATGCATGCGCGCGAGCGCGTGCGCGAGGGGGACGCCGTGCGCAGTCGCCGGCGCGGCCGCGCCCTCAGATCGGCTGGCGGCCCTGGATGATGCGGATGAGCACCACGCCGATGGCGAGCAGAAGCAGGATGTGGATGAAGCCGCCCAGCGTGTACGACGACACGATCCCGAGTATCCACAGGATGAGCAGCAGAACGA
Source organism: Candidatus Polarisedimenticolia bacterium (assembly GCA_050747525.1). Classification (GTDB taxonomy): domain Bacteria; phylum Acidobacteriota; class Polarisedimenticolia; order JACPZX01; family DASXTC01; genus JBOGOC01. Next base: position 54,760 of record JBOGOC010000102.1, read on the forward strand.
AGATGGTCCACAGCATGCACGTCGCTCCTTGCGGGGCCAATGCCAGGGACGTGAACGCGGGGTGAACGGAGCTTGGATCACCAGGGGGGGCTTCGCAACCCTGCGCCAGGGCGGGCGTTTGACAGCCGGAGGGAGGGGCCGTTAGACTGTGCGTCCCAATGCAACTATGCAGTCGGTGCGCCTGTAGCTCAGCTGGATAGAGCGCCGGATTCCGGATCCGTAGGTCGGGGGTTCGAATCCCTCCAGGCGTACCAGCCTCACAGATGGTGAGTGTAGCTCAGTTGGCAGAGCTCCGGATTGTGGTTCCGGCTGTCGAGGGTTCGAGTCCCTCCACTCACCCCACCCAAACTTCCTGAGGAGGGCGCCATCGCCAGCTCCGCCATGATCCACTTCGGCCGCGTGGCCTATCACCGGCGCCAGCTTCTGTCCATGGTGCTGCTGCTCGCGTCCATCCTGATGGCGCGCCCGCTCTTCGGGCGTCCCGTCGCCGACGCGGCGGCGCACGTCGTGGCCTTCGTCCTGGTGCTGTGCGGAGGCGCGCTGCGCTCCTGGGCCATGGGGCACCACACGTGGCGGCGCGTGCACGGTGAAGGCTCCGAGCGCTCGCTGATCACGGCGGGCCCTTACGCGATGGTGCGCAACCCTCTCTACCTGGGCACGCTGCTGATCTCCGCCGGCATCGCGCTGATGTCCGGCTCGTGGGTGATCATCACGGTGTACGTGGCGCTCTTCTGGACCGGCTACGTCGCCATCATCCTGTGGGAGGAGCGCCGGCTCGGAAAGGATTTCGGCGATCGATACCGCGCGTACTTCGACGGAGTGCCGCGCCTGGTTCCCAACGGAACGCTCTACGCGCATCCCGAAGGCACGTTCAACATGTCCACGATGCTGCGCTGCATGGAGCCGGCCAAGACGCTGGGCTTCATGGCGGCGCTCGCGGTGATGCTCTACCTGAAGCAGTGACTTTTGTCACAGAGCAAATAGGTAGGCACCCGATACCACAAACAGGAACCACCGGATTACGCGAATTCATGTCCTCGCCTAGCATGGCGTCCATCGAACACATGGACATCGGCGCTGGCACTCGGGACCCTGCCCGGGGCTCTTGGCGGCGGTGCAAGGGGAGGAAACAGTGATGGAAAACGGCAAGGTGAAGAAGGTCATGAAGGATCGCGGCTTCGGTTTCATCGCCATGGTGGACGGCAAGGAAGTCTTCTTCCACCGCAGCGAGTGCAGAGACGTCGAGTTCGACTCCCTCGAGCAGGGCCAGGAGGTCGGCTTCGAGCTCGAGCTGGTCCCCAAGGGCCCCCGGGCACGCAACGTCGTGCGCCGCTCCGCCCACTGAAAAAGCCCCTTTTCCCCAGAATCAGGACGGCCCGCCGCGCGTGATACCTCCGCGCGGCGGCCGCCCCCCTTGCCTTCTGATATCCTGAAACCGTGCTCCAGGACACGCTTTCACGGCCGATCCGGGATCTGCGCATCTCGGTGACGGACCGCTGCAACTTCCGGTGCCCGTACTGCATGCCGGCCGAGACCTACGGCCCGGCGTACACCTTTCTGCCACGCGCCGACATCCTGACCTTCGAGGAGATCACGCGGCTGGCCCGCCTGTTCATGGACCTCGGCGCGCAGAAGCTGCGCCTGACGGGAGGCGAGCCGCTGCTGCGCGAAGGCATGCTCGAGCTGGTGCGCCAGCTGGCCGTCCTGCCGGGGCATCCCGATCTGGCCCTCACCACCAACGGCCTGCTGCTCGCCCCGGTGGCGCAGGCCCTCAAGGATGCGGGGCTCGGCCGCGTCACGGTGAGCCTGGACAGTCTCGACGAGCAGATCTTCCAGCGCATGAACGGACGGAGCCACGGCCCCGGCCGGATCCTCGAAGGGATCGAGGCGGCGGAGAAGGCCGGGCTGGCTCCGCTGAAGATCAACGCCGTGGTGGTGCGCGGGATGAACGAAGGCTCGGTGATCGATCTTGCGCGCCGCTTCCGCGGCACCGGCCACATCGTGCGCTTCATCGAGTACATGGACGTGGGCACGGTGAACGGCTGGAGGCTGGAGCAGGTGGTCCCCGCGGCCGAGATCCTGGAGCGCCTGTCGGCCGTCTTCCCCCTGTCGCCCGTGGCTCCCACGCACCCCGGCGAGGTGGCGCGCAGGTACCGCTACGACGATGGGGCGGGCGAGATCGGCCTCATCGCCTCGGTGACCATGCCCTTCTGCGGCGCCTGCTCGAGGGCCAGGCTCTCCACGGATGGGCGGCTCTACACGTGCCTGTTCGCGACCGATGGGGTGGATCTCAAGGGGCCGATACGCGGGGGCGCCGGCGACGACGAGCTGCGGGACCTGATCGCCCGGCGCTGGAGGACGCGCGACGATCGCTACTCGGAGATCCGCACGGCCCGCACCCCGCCCGCTCCCGGACGAATCGAGATGTACCAGATCGGCGGATAGAGGCGTATACTTTTATCGCATTTCCGCCTCCTGCCCGGAGCACGGATGACACGCTTGCCTACGTGCGTCCACAGGAGGGCACCATGGCTGAGATCCACGTCTACTTCCCGCAAAGCGGGTCCCCGATCGTCATGGGCGACCCGGTCCCGGTGCTCAAGAACGAGCACATCTTCTGGTGCATCCACAACAGCAACGAGAGCGTGAAGAAGGTGGAGATCTCCTTCGACCAGGGGGCCAAGTTCTTCCCCACCTCCGCCGGGGACAAGAGCACCATGTCCAAGGAGATGTCCGCCCGCCAGTGCATCTGGGGAAAGTCCCCTCACCCGCTGGGGAGCGGCCAGAAGCGCGACAAGTACACGGTGAAGGGGCTCGACGCCCTGGGACAGGGGGTCGGGGCGGAGCTGGATCCCGTCATCATCAGCGACGACCCCTAGGAGCGGGTCCGCTCAGCTCGCCAAGGCGATGATCCGCTGGTAGCGGAGTGATCCCTCCAGGCGCGACAGGTCCGACTCGTTCTGCACCTGCGCGCGGCTGACCCCGAGCCGCACGGCGCGCTCCAGGGTGTCGAGCGCCTCGTCGTCGCGGCTCAGCTGGCAGAGGATCACGGCCTTGCGGAATACGATCTCGGCGTTGTCGGGCTGCGCCCGCTCGGCGCGCTCCACCTCGGCGAGTGGGTCGCACGTGTCGGTCCTGGCGCGGGCGCACCAGAGCGCCAAGATGGACCGGCCGTCCGCGTCGGATGGCGTGCGCTCGACCTCCACCCTGGCCAGCGAGACGGCCTGCCGGTAGGCTTCGAGCGATTCCTGTGTCCGCCCCATCATGCGCAGGGCGTCGCCGGCGTTCCCCCAGTGCTTGGATCGATCGGGCTCCAGGCGCGCGGCGTGCCGGTAGTTCTCCGCAGCGCCGCCGTAGTCCTTCAGGTAGTACAGGGCGGTCCCCAGGTTGCTGCGGTTGGTGCCGCGCTCCTCGAAATCGATCGACTTGCGGAAGGCGGCCGCGGCATCCTCGTATCGCTCCGTACGCAGCGCCGTGGTCCCCAGGCTGTTCCAGGCCATGGTGCTGTCGGGCTTCAGCTCGATGGCCCGCCGGTATTCCTGGGCGGCCGCGTCGTACTCGCCGGCGCGATCGAAGAAGCGCCCCAACGCCAGGTGGTGCCGGAAGCTGTCGGGCTTCAGGGTGATGGCGCGGCGCAGCGCCGCCAGCCCGTTGTGATAGTCGCCCAGCTCGCCCAGCACGCGTCCCAGGTTGGCCCAGGCGGCGTCCAGTCTCTCGTCGAGCCGAAGGGCCGCCTCCAGCTCTGTCTTGGCGGCGCGGTAGTCCCGCTCGGCGATCGACACCGCGGCGCGGGCGTTGTGGGCGGCCGCCAGATTCCCGTCGAGGCGGAAGGCGCGCTCGATCGCCTGCATCGCCTCGTCGCGGGACGCCGTGTCGCGGTTCCATTCGTAGCGCTTGGCGTACGCCTCGCCAAGCGCCGCCCACAACAAGGGCGCGTCGGGGTCCTCGATGAGGCCGAGCCTGAACTTGGCGATGGCGTCGTCCAGGTGGCGCGCCGTCTCGGCCGTGTCGCGCAGGGCGAGCCCCGTCTCGAAGAAGGCCTGCGCGGGCGCGGGCTGCGTCAGGAAGGTGCGCGAGTCCTTGAAGGACAGGGCGTACGCGCCCCAGACCAGGACGGCCGCCGTGATGGCCGCGCCCCCGAGGATCCAGGCCCGGCGGGCGGTCCGCGCGGGGGACCGGGCCGCGCGGGCGCGCGCGATGCGCTCGAGGGCCGCGGCAGCGCTGGGGCAGCGATTCTCGAGCCCTTCCGTGGTCAGGATCTCGATCAGCTCCTGCACGGGGCGGCCGGCCGCGCGGCGGACTCCGGCGTCCGCGACGCCTGCCGGGGCCTGGCCGGTGGTCATCTCGCGCAGGATCAGCCCCAGCGCGTACAGGTCGGCGCGCGGGTCGAGCGGCTCATTGCGGCGCTGCTCCGGCGACATGTAGGGAAGCGTCCCCATGAGCCGGGTGTCCGCCTCGTAGCGCCCCTGCTCCACGGCGATGCCGAAGTCCATCACGAAGACGGCCCCCCGCTCGTCGATCATGATGTTCTCGGGCTTCAGATCGCGATGCAGGATGCCGCGTCCGTGGGCGGCCTCGAGCGCGCGGGCCGCCTGCTCCGCGATGTCCAGGGCGCGATCCTCGTCCAGCACGTGCGCCTTGCGCAGGAGCTGGCGCAGCGTCTCGCCCGGGATCCACTCCATGGACAGGAAGAGCAGCCCCGCGCTCTCGCCCAGGTCGTGCACGCGGCAGACGTTGGGATGGGTCACCAGGCGCGTGAGACGCACCTCGCGCCTGAACCGTTCGAGATACGCGGGGGACGCGGAGCGATCCGCCCGGATCAGCTTGAGGGCGATGTCCTGTCCCAGGGTGGTGTCGATGGCTTTGTACACCACGCCCATCCCGCCCTGGCCGGCCCGCTCGACGATGGTGAACCGTCCGGCGAAGACGTAGCCCGGCGGGAACTCGGGGCCGCCGCCCGGCTCGTGTGGGGCCCCGGGATCGGTTGTCGTGGGCGTGTACGGCGAGATGGTTCCCCCCTCAGCGTAAGGGCGAGAATACCATCACTCGATCGTAAAGGTCGCGGCGGCTGAGGGCGTGGGCTCGCGGGCGGTCAGCATCCCCGTCACCCGGCAGGCGCCGGCCGGGAGCGTTCCGAGGAAGCGCTCGGTGAAGACCCGTGACTCCTTGGGCGCGAACGTCTCCTTCCCCAGCACCTGCAGGAACATCCTCTCCTGGGCCCAGCTCCAGAGCTGGAGCCCCGTGGCGCTGTGGATCTGGAAGTCGTAGCGCTGAGAGTTGTTGAAGTGCAGGTCGACCGGGATGTCGGCCGTGTTGGTCACCGTCAGGCGAAGCTCGATGGGCTCGCCCGAGCGGTAGGACGCCCGGTCGGTGGCCAGGCTGACCGTCAGGGGCGGCTGGTCCGCGCCCGAAGCGGCGGCCATGAGCAGGAGCACCGGCAGCAGAAGCAGCATGTCCATCTACCCGGCGATGAGAGTGGCCAGGCTCTGCGGGTCCACAGGCTTGGTCAGGTGATGATCGAAGCCGGCTTCGTACGCGCGCTGCCGGTCCTCCGCCTGCCCGTACCCGGTCAGGGCGATGAGCGCGACCGTGTGCTGACCCATCGTCTTGCGCAGGCGGCGCGCCACTTCGTATCCGTCCATGCCGGGCAGGCCGATGTCCAGGAGGACCACCTCGGGGTGCTCGCGGACGACCGCATCCAGCGCCGAAGGGCCGTCGTAGGCCACCTGCACGTCGTGTCCCAGGAGCGAGAGCAGCGAGGCCAGACTGTCCGCCGCATCCAGGTTGTCGTCCACGACGAGCACGCGCCGCGGGTGGCTCGTGGATGTGAGCTGATCGACTTCCTGGTGGATCTGCCGGCGCGGGGCCTGCGAGATCGGAAGCCGGACGATGAACTCGCTGCCGCGCCCCACCCCGTCGCTGCGGGCTTCCACGGCCCCGCCGTGCATCTGCACGATCCGGCGGACCAGGGTGAGCCCGATCCCGAGCCCCCCTTCGGTGCGGGCCAAGGTGATCCCCGACTGGGTGAAGAGATCGAAGACACGCTCCAGCATCTCGGGCTCGATGCCGATCCCCGTGTCCTTGACGCGCACGACTGCCCCGGCATCCGTTCTTTCCACGCGCACCGAGATCCGCCCGCCCTCTTCGGTGTACTTGGCGGCGTTCAGCAGAAGGTTGCCGAAGGCCTGGGACAGACGGACCATGTCGCCCTCGAGCGTCACGGCCTGGTCCGGAAGATGCACCTCGAGCCGATGTCCACGCGCTGCGATGACCGGCTCCGCGGTCTCCACCGCGCGCCGGATCGCCTCGCTGACGTCGAGCCTCTCCGTGTGCAGCTCGATGCGATTCTGGACGATCCGCGAGACATCCAGCAGGTCGTTCACCAGCCGCACCATCTGATCGACCTGCCGGCCGATCAGGCGGGTGGCCCCCGCCACTTCTTCCTGGCTGAGGTTACGGGCATCCAGCAGGTACAGCGCGTTGCGTATGGGCGCCAGGGGATTGCGCAGCTCGTGGCTGAGCATGGCCAGGAAGGTGTTCTTCTGGGTGTCGGCCTGGTTCAGCTCGAGCATCCGCCGGCGCAGCTCCTCGGTGAGCCTGGCGCGCTCCGCGACTTCGGTCTTGAGCGAGTCGGCCAGCAGGGTCAGCTCACGGGTGCGCTCCTCGACCCGCCGCTCCAGGTTCTGGTTGCTCTCCCGGATGGCCTCATCGGCCTTGCGGCGATCCGTGAGGTCGCGCGTCAGCTTCGAGAACCCCTGCAGCTCGCCGGCCTTGTCGAAGATGGCCGTGATGATGACGTTGCCCCAGAAGGTCGTGCCGTCCTTGCGGACCCGCAGGCCCTCGTCCTCGAAGCGCCCGACGTTCCTGGCCACCTGCAGCTCGTGCTGGGGCCATCCCTTCTGCACGGCCTCCTGCGTGTAGAAGACCGAGAAATGCCTGCCGATGATCTCGTTGGCCTTGTACCCCTTGATGCGCTCGGCTCCGACGTTCCACGTCCTGACGTGCCCCTGCGGATCCAGCATGAACATGGCGTAGTCCCGGGCCCCTTCCACCATGAGCCGGAAGCGCTCCTCGCTGCGGCGCAGAGCTTCCTCGGCCTGCTTGCGGTCGGTGAGATCCCGGATGATCAGGACGAAGCCCTGCACGCCCGTCTTGCCGTCCTTGATGGGCGTGAGCACCACGTTGGCCCAGTACGTCGAGCCGTCCTTGCGGAGACGCCAGCCATCCGTCTCGAACCGGCCCGACGCGGCCGCGATCTTCAGCTCGTCGTCGGGCGAGCCGCGGCTCACCGCATCCTCGGGATAGATGAGGGAGATGTGGCGCCCCTGCACTTCGTTCTGGCGGAACCCTTCGATGCGCTCCGCTCCGGCGTTCCAACTGGTGACGCGCCCCTCGGGATCCAGCAGGCAGATGGCGTAGTCGTGAATGCCGGCCACCACGTGCTCGAAGGTCAGCCGGGTGTCCTGAGGATCGGATGCGCCTGCTTGACGAGGATCGGGTGGCGTGGAACGACGGCTGCGGCGGAACGGCATGTCTTCGTGTGCCTCTTTGCGAAGGGTCGAGTGTAGCACCTCATTGGCGAAGGAACATAATCAGGATTTCAACGGAAACTCATGTCCGGTGAAACCCTGATCGTGTCCGAAGGTCCGGCCCCGTCCTACGCGTGGACGGCGTCGATCTCTCTCTTGAGTGCGTCGGTGTCGGCCTGGAGGCGAGCCTTGGCCCGTTTCTTGGTCCGCGTGATGGCCTTGTCCACCTTGGCCTCGACGTCGGCCGCCGCCACCACCAGGAGCCCACTGGTCCCCCTGTCGAGCAGCTCTCCCAGATCCTTCAGGTCGGTCCGCCTCATGCCTCCCGCCACGTGCCCGGCGAGGGCACCGGCCCCGGCTCCGATGGCCCCACCACCGATGAGCCCGGCTGCCATGCCCAGGCCGACGGCCGGGAACAGGGCCACCGCCGCTCCGACCGCCAGGCCGGTGAGCAGTCCCACGGCGCCGCCCTTGCGGGTTGGCTCCTCCACGCGCTTCACGAGGTAGACCTTTCCATCGTCCCGGCGCGTGAGCACCGCTGCGTCATACGTATCGATGATCCCGAGGTCGGTGTAGAGCTTGCGGACGGCCTCGAAGTCGGCGAGGGCGTCCTCCTCGTTTTCGTACTGGTTGGCGAGCACGACGAATGTGTCCAGACTCATTTTCGTTCCTTTCGGTTCGACCGATCTCAATCAGGGCGGGGAGGATTCGTTCCTTCTTTATCCTAATCCTAAGCAGCCTGCCGGAAGGCCGACAAGGCACGGGGCCTTCACCTGCACGAACGACTCCGTTGACGTGTAGAACGCTCCTCGCCGTGCTCGCCCGTAGCAGGGGATAGATCAATATGTTCGGCCGGGGCTATTGTCGTTCTTGCCGGGTGGGCGTATGATGAGTGTTGCATCAGAGGGGGATGATGCCTGTGATCCCGTCCTGTTTCGGTCTCCTCACCGCGCTTTTGGTCCTCGGCGCCGCCCCGGCGCGAGAGAGGTCGCTCACATTCGAGCAGCGTGTCGAAGCGCAGCTCGCCATCGAGCGCATCTATTACTCCCACCAGGAGCAGGCCAGCCTCCCCTTCGACGAGGCCGTGCCGCGCGAGCTGGCGGAGAGGAAGGTGCGCACGTATCTGCAGCAGTCCGCGGCGCTGCGCGCAGCAGGAGAGGCGCTCGGCGTGGAGGATCTGGAGGCCGAGGCGGCGAGGATGGCGCGCGAGACCAGCATGCCCGAGCGGCTGCGGGAGCTGCACGACGCCCTGGGTGACGACCCGGTGTTGATCCTGGAGTGCCTCGTGCGCCCTGTGCTGGCGCAGCGGCGCGCCGGGGAACGGCTCGCGCCGGGGATCTGGGACGCGGAGCGGGCTCCCGACGGGCCACGGCTCGATGCGCTCGACGTCGGACCGGTCGTCACGGCGGGCATGCAGCTCGTGGTGCCGGCTCCGGACGAATCGTCCGAGGCGGCCTCCCTCTCGAGCGGCTGTGACGGGGGCTGGGACAACGGCATCCTGGACGACTTCCCGGACGTGACCCCCTCGCCCGAGCCGCAGGCCCGGAGCGGGCACTCGACGGTCTGGACCGGCAACCTGATGATCGTGTGGGGCGGAACCGCGGCGAGCTCCGGATTCCGATACGACCCGGTCCTCGATGTCATCACCGCGATTTCCACGACGGGCGCGCCGGCGCTCTCGGGGCACAAGGCTGCCTGGACGGGGTCGGTCATGATCGTGACCAACGGCGCCGTGGGCGGCCGGTACGATCCCACCGCCGATTCCTGGTCGCCGATCTCTTCGGGCGGCGGGACCTTCGCCGCCGCTTCTTCGAGCGTGTGGACGGGCACCGAGCTGATCGTCTGGGGCGGCCAGGGCCAGGCTCAGTGCAGCCCAGGCAGGCCGGGTACCTGCAGCTTCTACACCAACGAAGGCCGCCGATACAATCCGGCCACCGACACATGGCAGGCGACCACGACGGTTGGAGCGTTGCCGCCGCGGGGATCCCATGGAGCGGTCTGGACGGGGACCCACATGGTTGTGTGGGGAGGGCGCGCCTGCCCCAGCGGCTTGTTCTCGTGCAACGATCTGGGCGGGACGGCCTTCCTCGGACAGGGCCTTGTCTACGATCCGGTCCAGGACTCCTGGAGCGCGTTCGAGGGCAGCGGTCATCCTACCGGACGCCAGTCTCACGCCATGGTCTGGACCGGCAGCGAGATACTGATCTGGGGAGGACTCGGCTTCTCTGGCTTTGTGGGGGACGGCGGCCGCTTCAGTTTTTCGACGAACTCATGGTCGCCCATGAATGTCGCGGGGGCGCCGTCCCCGCGCATCGGCCCCTCCAGGGCCTGGACCGGCGCGGAGATGCTGGTGTGGGGAGGTGGTGCAGGGGGATCCACCTTCCTCTGGACGGGTGCTCTCTACCACCCCTCTACCGACTCCTGGCGGCCGATGACGGCGGTGGGAGCGCCGCCGACGCGGGGGATCGGCAGCAGCGTCTGGACCGGCTCCAGCTTCATGTTCTGGAGCGGGTTGGGTGCGAGTGGCGCGCCGGCGCCGCGCTCGGGAGGCCGCTACTTTCCTCCCCAGGTCGATGGTGACGGAGACGGTCTGTCCGAGTGCGCCAACGATTGCGACGACACCAACGCCGCGGTCTACCCGGGCGCTCCGCAGATCTGCGACGGCCTCAACAACGACTGCGAGGATCCGGGCTGGCCGTCCGTGCCATCCGTCGAGGCTGACCAGGATGCCGACGGCGTGATGATCTGCGCCGGGGACTGCGACGATGCTCAGGCCACCGTCTATCCCGGCGCTCCCCATCTGTGCGACGGCGTGAACAACGACTGCAGCCATCCCGCCTGGCCCGCGCTGGGAGGCACCGAGTCGGACCTCGACTTCGATTCGTTCCGGGTGTGCGACGGCGACTGTGACGACGCGAATCCGGCCGTGCGTCCGGGCGGCGCCCAGATCTGCGACGGCGTGAACAACGACTGCGCCAGCCCGGGGTGGCCTTCCCTACAGGGGACGAATGAAGCCGACGCGGATCAGGACGGCTACAGCCTCTGCTCGGGTGACTGTGACCTCTCCAACGGATCCGTCTATCCTGGAGCCCCTCAACTGTGCGACGGTGTGAACAACGACTGCAACCATCCCGCCTGGCCTGCGCTGGGAGGGACCGAGTCGGATGCCGATCAGGATGGGCATCGGGTCTGCGACGGAGACTGCGACGACAACAATCCCGCGGTGGACATCGGCATTCCCCAGGTCTGCGACGGGCTGAACAACGACTGCAATCATCCTGCGTGGCCCGCGCTGACGGGGACCAATGAGGCGGACGACGACGGCGACGGCTTCTCCGAGTGCGCGCTCGACTGCAACGACGAGGATCCCGGGATGTGGCAGCCGGCCGGCGAGGCACTCGATCTGCGACTGACTGGGGACACCGGGTTCGTCTGGTCGCCGCCGGCGCAGCCAGGAGCGGTCATCCTCCAGTACGACTTGATCAGAGTCCTGGACGAACGGGGGCACTTCGTGCCGCTGGGCCAGTGCGTGGCATCGGACGTGACCGGCACATCGGCCACCGACGCCGAGCCGCCCTACATCGGCGGCATCTTCTATTACCTGGTGCGTGCGCAGAACCCGTGCGGAGCGGGACCGGCCGGCTTCAGCTCGGCGGGTGCGGAGACGGCGGCCCCGAGCTGTCCCTGAACGCCGCCCCTGCGCCTGCAAGTCCGCCCCCGTATAGTAGGATTCCGTCCTCGCGCCCGTAGCTCAGGGGATAGAGCAACGGCCTTCTAAGCCGTGGGCCGCAGGTTCGAATCCTGCCGGGCGCGCCATAAAAGGCTCCATGACCGCCGACCGATGATAGACTGAGCCTTCGCGGCCACCTCCTCAGCTCCCTCAGGCGCGCCAGGGCCGCCCTCGCACCGCGAGGTATGGTCCATGCCGGTCATGCGCAAGCGTCGAGCCTCACGGATCCGGGCATCCTGGCTCGCCATCGCAGCTCTCCAGACCGTTCTCGCGGGATCGCTCGTTTCGAGCCACGGCCAGGCCGCGGAGACGTCGGAGGGACGCCAGCTCCTGGAGCGCGGCATCGAGCTGCGTCGATCGGACCCGGCCAGCGCTGCTCCCGTCCTGGAGAAGGCGCTCACCCGCCTCGAGGCCGAGCACGATCTCGTCGGACAGGCGGAGGCGCAGCGAAACCTCGGCATCCTCGCCCGGCTCGCCGGCCGGAATGACGAAGCGCTGCGAAAGTACGAGACGGCCCTGGGTCTCGCGCGGCAGGCCGGAGACGATCGCGCCCTCGCGGACGTCCTGAACAGCCTCGGCATCCTCTATCGCGCTCTAGGAGAGGTCGGAAAGGCTCTCGAGATCAACGCCGAGGGGCTCTCCTTGGCCAGAAAAACGGGCGACCTCGTCTCTCAAGCCAGGCTGCTCGGCTCGATTGCGCGGGCTCGCGAGGAGCTCGGCGACATGGAAGGAAGCGAGCGCGCGGACCGTCTGGCGCTGGCCCTCGCCGAGTCGAGCCAGGCTCCGGCCGAGGTTTCGCTCGCGGTGATGGGTCACCTGGCCATCCTCAAGAGCAAGGGAGGAGAGCCGTGGGAGGCGCTCCGGCTCCTCGATCGGATGGACGAGATGTCCGACTCATCTCCCGGCGGCGCGTGGGGCCGGGACAACACGCGTGCGCTGATCCATCGCGGGCTGGGGGATCTCGACCGGGCCGAGCACTACGCGCGCCGGGCCGTGGACGCCGCGCGCAAGGCAGGAGGGGTGGCCGATGTCCTGGGGTGCCAGCACAACCTCGCCCTCATCCTGGAGGATCGCAACGACCTGGACGGGGCCGGGGCGCTGCTGCGCGAGTCGCTCGCCGGACTGGAGCAGGCCGGCAACAGGCCACGGATGCTGTTCGTGCTGAACTCGCTGGCGGTGCTGGATCTGGAGCGGGGGGATCCGGCGTCGGCGAGAGAGTGGAACGAGAAGGCCCTTCGCCTCGTTGCGGACGCCGGCCTTGCGGATCCCTTTCCCATCGAGGAGACCCACCGCACGCGCTCCCGCCTCGCTCACGCCGCGGGCGATTTTCCCGGGGCCGTGGCATCCGCGCGAGAGGCGCTGGCTCACGCGGAGAAATCCCGTGACCCCGAATCGCTGGCGCGATCGCACGACTGGTCGGGCCAGCTGAGTATGGCCGCCGGCCGGCTCGACGAGGCCGAGGCCCATTTCCGGAAGGCGGTCGAGTCGCGGCGTGGAGTGATCTCGCGGCTGCCCCTTGACGAGAGAAGAACGATAGGCCGCATCCGCACGGATGCCTGGCGGCGTCTCGCCTCGACCCTCCTGAAGCACGCCGATCCCGGGCAGGGGCCGGGCCGGGTGAAGGAGGCGCTCGATCTCATCGACGAGAGCCACGGCCGCGCCTTCGTGGAGCTGATCGCGAAGCAAGGCGGCGCGTCATCCGACGAATCCGAAGCGCTGGGGGTCACCATCGCTTCGATCCAGTCGGATCTCCTTCGCGCCGCGCCCGATGAGGCGAAGAGGGGGGAGCTCGAGCGCCAGCTTCTCGTGGAGGAGGACAGGCTGCACGTGGCGCGCAGGAAGCAGGGGGATCGGCCCGCGATGCTCATCGGCGTTCCGACGCAACAGGCGCTGCTCGCCGCGCTGGCCGAGGAAAAGGCGGCGCTCGTCAGCTTCATGCTCGGGCCCTCGGATGGCTGGGTCCTGATCGCGGACGGCCTGGCGCTGCAGGCCGTCCCGCTGCCGGAATGGGAGGAGATCGCGAGGCTGTCGGCCGAGATCGAGCCCCTGCTGGGAGAAGCTGGGCCACAGGCTTCGCTGGATCCGATGCCTGCCCTGGAGCGGCTGTCCGAGAAGCTCCTCGATCCCTGGCTCGATCGCGTGTCCCGCGATGTCAGTCGCCTGATCGTGATCCCCGATGGGATCCTCGAGCGGGTTCCCTTCGAGGCTCTCCGGCCGAACGTCGATGGCGCGCGCACGCGCTATCTCGTCGAGAGCCACTCCATCGTCTACGCGCCGTCGGCCTCGTCCTGGCTCGCGCTGCGGCAACGGACCCGTCAGCCGGTGCGGTCGGGGGCGGTCCTGGCCGTGGCGGATCCGGCGGTCGCTCCCGACGACTCGGCGCGATGGCCGCCGCTGCCGGCCGGGAGCGACGAGGCTCGGCAGCTGATGAAGATGGCTTCCCGGGGATCGCGCCTGCTGGTCGGCCCCGAGGCGACGGAGGCGGCCTGGAAAGCGGAGGATCTGGCCTCTTTCGAGACGATCCATCTGGCCGTGCACGGGATCGCGGACACGGCGCACCCGTTCAGGGCGGGGATCCTGATGGCTCCCGGCAGCTCCCGGGAGGATGGGTGGATCCAGATGCGTGAGATCACCGGCGCTCCTCTGGGCGCCGAGCTGGTGGTGCTGGGCGCCTGCCGCACCGCGGTGGGGCCGGTGGACCGGGCCGAAGGGATCGTGTCTCTCCCCTCCGCGTTCCTGGAGGCGGGCGCAAGAGCCGTGGTGGCGACGCTCTGGGAGGTGGGCGACCGAACCTCGGCGGAGTTCATGAGCAGGTTCTACCAGGCGATTGCGTCAGGCCAGCTTCCCGCCGAGGCCTTGCGTGCGGCCAAGATGGAGATGATTGCCTCGGGGGATCCGCGGCTCGCGCGCGCGGGAGCCTGGGCCCCCTTCATCTTCATCGGGGATCCCTCGAGCCGCGCGACGCTCGGGAGATGGCGCGCCGGTCCGGTTTCCATCGTCGTCCTGTTGAGCACCGCCGCCGTTCTGGCGCTGTTCACCTTCCGGCGTCTGCGTTCCCTGAAGACTCAGGGCCCCGGACGGATGCGGAACTCGCCATAGGATGATTCGCGCTCGCCGTCTGCCGTGCGGCACGACACCTTCCAGAGATAGCCGCTCGAGCGCTGCAGCGAGAGACCGACCTCTTCCGGGACGGCCGCGGAGACTTCGCTCGTGGACGGACCACTCCAGACGGGCGTCAGGTCGGGCAGCGCGATCGTGGCGCGGCACTGGCTGACGCCCAGGTGGGCACTCCAGACCAGATCCACGGGCGGCGCGCCGATCTCCCCCAGAGGAGCGACGAGATCGATTCCGCCGCCGCCGGCGGAGCGCCGCGGCTCGATGGCACCCGTTCCCTGCGGCGTCTCCGGCTGCCGCTGGGTCAGAGTCACGATGAGGAGGATCCCTGCCGCCAGGGCGGCGGCCCCGACCCAGACGCGCCGCACGCCGGACACCGGCCGGCTCTCCTGCACGTGCCGCTCCAGGAGACCGAGCGCCTCGTCCAGCCTGGTGACGCGCGCCGCGCAGGCATGGCAACCCACCACGTGATTCTCGAACTCGATCCGGTCCGCCTCGAAGAGCTTTCCCAGCACGTAATCCCGCGCCTGGGAGTCCGCTGAAGGCCGGCCGCAGTCTCTCGTCATGCTCTTTAGTGCCCGAGGAGCTACGGGCGATTCATGATTTTCGACATCTTGAGCCGCGCATGGTGAAGTCGGGACAGGACCGTCCCGCGCGGGATGTTCAAGATGCGGGCGATCTCCCTGACCCCCTCGCCCTCGATGTAATGCCTCAGCAGGACCTCACGTTGCCCGATCGGGATCCGGCTCAGCGCCTCCCTGACGCGCGAGCGGACCTCCACGGTCTCGGCGACGGCGGAGGGATCCGGCCTGAGGTCCGGCACGTCAGCGGCCTCCCTCTCCGGTGAGAAGCGCAGAGCGACAGGGCGTGATCTCAGACACAATCGTCTCAGGATGGCCGCCAGATAGGCGGCCAGGGGTCCATCCCCTCTCCAGTCTCCTCGTCTGAGGTTGGCGAGCGCGGCCGCAAGGGTGTCCTGCACCACGTCATCGGCCTGATCGCTGCCGACGCGCACGCGCGCGATCGCCCTCAGGCCCGGCTGGAACCTGAGAACGAATTCCTCCTCCGCACGGGGATCGCCCCCTCGGATTTGCCGGCAGATCTCCTCATCGTGCATCGGGACCGCGTCGGCCCGGATGGCGCCCGCCCCCGCACGCCATCTCCTGGGTATCGAGGCGTCGATTCTCCCGGAATCGAGGGGACGGAGTCAAGCCAAGGGGATCCATTGAATCAACAAGAGCGACCCGTGCACAAGGAGGAAGGAAGGAGGGACCGATGACCGCCAGGCTGTGGCGCTCCTCTGCAGGCGCAATCCTGATAGCCATGGTCGTGCCGTCAACGCCCCGGCCGGCCGTCCCCGCGGCGCCGTCCCGGAATGGGGAGGGTCGGATCTTCGAAGAGATCCAGCGATTGGAGTACCGCTTCTCGTCGGCTGGAGACGGTCGGTGGTCGGCCCCCAACAGGGCGCAGAACCTGCGGTCGCGGCTCGGAGATGACGGCCTCGAGCTGACGAGGCGCATGTCCGGAGGCCTCACGGAGGACTGGCGCTTCGCGATGCACCTGAGCGGGTTCGGGCGCGAGGGAAGCGTGGCGCCGGTCCCGCCGGCCGTCCCTCAGGTCTCGGACAACCGCGTCGGGATCGAGAGACCCACGCTCGGTCTGACGGAGTGGTACATCAACGACGCGCGGGGGATCGAGCAGGGGTTCACGATCGCCCGGCGGCCGGCCGGCGAGGGACCTCACCGGCCGCTCGTGATCGAGATGGCGATCCGCTCCGACCTGAGCGCGGAGCTGGCCGACGACGGCCAGTCCCTCGTGTTCACGACGGCCACCGGGGCGGCGGCCCTGCGCTACGCGGGGCTGGTGGCCTGGGACTTCCTGGGGCGGCGGCTCCCGGCGAGGCTGGTCCTGTCGAAGAGTTTCGCCAGGATACTCGTCGATGACATGGCGGCCGTCTATCCCATCATCGTCGATCCGCTGCTCACCACGCCCGACTGGACCGGCGAGAGCAATGCACCCACCGCGTTGTTCGGGTTCTCGGTCGCCTCGGCGGGAAGGCTCAACAACGACGAGTTCGACGACATCATCGTCGGCGCGCCCGAATTCGACAACGGCCCCTCGATGAACATAGGCAAGGTGTTCGTCTACTACGGCACGGCGACCGGGCCCGGAGCCATGCCGGGCTGGACCGCCGAGGGAACCCAGCCGAACGCCAGGTTCGGCCACGCGGTCGGCTCGGGAGACGTCAATGGCGACCTCTTCACCGACATCATCGTCGGCTCGCCGCTGTACAACAACGCTTTCGGCGTCGGCGCGGGCCGGTCGTTCGTCTACCTCGGGTCTGCGGGCGGGCTGGCCGTGCCTCCGACACCGGTATGGATCGGGGAGGGGGATCAGCCCGGCGCCAACTTCGGATGGTCCGTCGCCGCCGCGGGTGACCTCGACGACAACGGGACGCAGGAAGTCCTCGTCGGCGCGCCCCTCTGGGAGAGCATCGGAGCGGAGGATCGCGAAGGACGCGTCTCCGTCTACCGGTGGTCGGCTCCAAGCCTGATCCCGATGGGGGCACCCATCCAGGGCAACCAGAACGGGGCCCAGCTCGGTTTCTCGGTCGCCTCGGCAGGCAAGGTCAACTTCGATCCGTTCGACGACATCGTCCTCGGTGCCCCGTTCTACGACACCTTCGCGGGAGCCGACGCCGGGCGCGCCTTCGTCTACACCGGCCCGGGACTCGTTCCTCTCGGAGTCCTCAACGGCACGCAGGGATTGGCTCATCTGGGACACGCGGTGGCCTCGGGCGACGTCAACAACGACGGCCGCAGCGACGTGATCGTCGGGGCGCCTCACTTCGACACCGCATTCGGCGCCGACGCTGGTCAGGCGTACGTCTACGCCGGGCCCGGTCTGGTCCTCATCTGGAGCGGAGAGAGCCAGCAAGGGGGAGCGCAGCTCGGCGCCTCGGTGGCCTTCGCGGGCGATGTCGATGGGGATGACTACGGGGACATTGTCGTCGGCGCCCCTTTCCAGGATGGCCGCGGGCGCGCCTTCCTCTGGCGCGGGTCGATCGGAGGTCCGCCTGCACCGGGGCATCCCGGCAACGCGGCGTGGACCGCCCAGGGCGATCTGCCGGGCGACAGGTTCGGCGTCGCGGTGGCCTCGGCGGGAAGGGTCAACGAGGATCTCCTCTCCGACGTGATCATCGGCGCCAGCCATTACGACAACCCCTCACCCGAGGAAGGGAGAGCCTCCGTCTACCTGGGCTTCGTCCCGCCGGTCTACCTGGAGTTCGGGCCCAAGGGGAGCCCGCGGCGCGTGGAGGCGGTGGCGGCCGCCTACACCGCGGTGATGGGACTGGTGGACGGTCAGTACAGTCTGTCAGGCAGCGCGAACGTGGCGATGGGGCCGGCCTCGCGCCCCTTCCTCTTCACCGACCTCACCGCGGTGAAGGATCCCAATGACACGGCCGGAAACGGCCAGCCGGCGTTTCGCGTCACCGGGGGGAGCGCCACGGTGAACGCATCGGCCCTGCCGATCGACTACGCCGACCCCAACGACATGGATCTGACCCTCTACTCCTTCACCCTCGACGCGTCGGGAGCCGCGAGCGAGACCCCGTCCGATGCGGTGGGCAACAGGAAAGGGCTGCAGCTCGACCTGGGCGGGGATCTCACCCACCAGAACCGCGACGTCCTTCTCTTCCCGGCGGGCGTCGCGATCCGGCAGAGCCTGGACTTCGAAGCGACGCTCGTGCCCGATGCCGGCGGGATGATCTTCAAGGACTTCCCCCTGGCCATCGAGCCGCAGGCGGGGACCTCCTACATGGCGACGCGAACGCGCCTGGATCTGGGACTCTCCGACCTGGTCCACATGGAAAAGGAACGGGGTTCGGACGGAATCATGATGACGCGGTGCGACCGCCTGCTGGGCGATCCCCCCCGATTCCCGTGCCTGGATGAGGCCAATGACGGCCTCTTCAGCCTGGGCAACACCACGAGCTCGAACTGGGACCTCAACCAGTACGCGGCGCTCACGCCGCCGGCAGGATCCGTGGGAACGCCCTTCATCGACAGGGACGGTCTCCGGGCGACGCTGCACCTGGACACCGACGGCACCTGGCAGCCTCTTTTCCCGGCCGGCTTCCAGATATCTCTGGAGAGCGGCTCCCGCATGGAGATCGTGGCGGCCGTGCCGCAGGGCGACTCGCTCGAGGGCTCGCTCGGTCTGGAACATCTCACGGGCGCATCCGACGCGTCCGCCGACTGCCGTGGCGAGAGGTTCCTCTCGGCATCGTTCAACGATGGGGTCGTGGGCGCCGACGGCCGCCTTCAGGTCGCCGGAGTGACTCCGCTCATCGGCGGGAGCGAGCTGTCCTGGGGAGGCGACGGAGAAGATCCGGCCGATCCCGAGCCGTTCCGCGGCTTCTACGTGGGCGGGCTGGATCCCAACACGCTGTCGATGTACGTGCCCGGCACCCTCGCGACCGTCGACGCGGGCTTCCCCGACGAGTCGGTGCAGAGACACCTTCTGCGCCGGGTCCCCCCGGGCGGCCTGACGGGGCGGGGAACCTACGCGGGCCTGAACATCGCGAAGGTCCCGGGGCTCGCCATGACCACCGGCGTGGACGTGTCCTGTCCCTGTCCCGATCCCAACACCGGCCATTCCTTGTCGGTGACCGCCACGGACGTGGGGCTCTACGTCCGGCGCGGCGGCGTGAACGGGATCGCCGATGGAGGCGCCCTGGGATCGAGACCCTTCCCCTACATGGGATACAACCTGACGCTGGATCGCTTCGGCGCCACCTTCCTGGACAACATCTGGCGGGAGAGCGGCGTCAGCGCCAGCCAGCTCGTCGTTCCGCACCCATCCGACATCGGGTTCACGTTCGGCTCCGACAGCATCGTCACCCTCACGGCCTGCGGGGAGCCCGGCTCCCTGGGCGATCTGGCCCAGCCCGTCTCCGAGCAGACACTGGCCTACTGGGACGCCGACTTCACGCCGAGAGCCGTGGTCTTCGACGAAGTCGATGCCGGCCGGTGCGATCTGGATCTCCCGCCTTCCTGCCCTCCCGAGACCTGCGACGTGACCAGCGACGACGTCCGCTACCTGTACGTGCAGTCGGTGGCGCCTCTGGAGCTCGACCCGAACGATCCGCCCCGCGACCGCTTCGAGGACGAAGTGGCCTTCGAGCTCACCCCCAAGCCCACGGGGCAGCTGGCCTGCAGCCAGCTCCTGCCGGGAAGCGAGACCGGGACGGTGCGCAGCGAGTTCGAACCTGGGCGCGGGTTCGACGCCGACCTGATGACCGCCGAGCTGCTGCCGCGCGATCCCAACGGGGCGGATCCTCCCGATCCGGAGCCGGATGCTCCCCGCTACCAGGTCGATTCCGAGTTCCATCTTCCGTTCTACATGGCCACCAGGGCGCGCACACGCGTGGAGAGAGGGCGCGCGGCGGTGCTCGGTGAATTCGCCGACCTGGAGTCGAAGCTGGACGTGAGCATGAGCGTCCTGGGAGGACTGTTCGACATCGACTTCCCGCTCAAGTACATGCCCCCCGACCCCAACGACCTCGACATCCCCGCGCGGTTCGTGGGAGGCGACGACCTGCTCGATCTGGGCTTCATGGAGCTCACCACCTTCATGAAGGTGCTGGGCAAGGACCCGCTCGGTATCGGAGATCTGCAGAACAAGGAGCATCCCGAGATGTACCTGGGTTTCCTGTCGGACCTCGCCGCGTACGCGGAGGCCAAGGTCCCCGACGTGGACTGCGGAGCGGCATGCGCGAGTCTTCTGGAGGAATTCGGCTCGTTCAGCGCGGCGGATCCGCAGGGGGAGATCGAGCAGATGCTGCCGTCGCTCGACGCCGGCCTCGATCGTCTCAAACAGCAGGGCATCACCAAGCTCAAGTCCCTGGTCTCCACGGCCATGCAGGACACGATCGGAAGCAGTCTGCCCGCCGACATCGCCCGCGCGGCCGGCGTGCTCAAGAAGACGATCGACAACGTGAGGGAAGGGGTCGACGTCTTCAAGACGGCCAACCTGACCGGGCCGGGGGCCTTCGGGAAGATCGATGACCCCGCTCTGCCCGGCCTCGACGACGCGGCGGACTGGGTGCTGGACAACATCGATCTGAAGGCCGACGTGGACATCGTGGACTTCATCAACTTCAAGGGAGCGCTGGAGTTCAACCGGCACAACGCCGAGGGGCACTCCGACGTGACGGCCAGCGCCAGCGACGTGCCGATCGGCTGGGTCATCGACAACGCGCGGGCCAGGAGGATCTTCGGGACGTTCACCTACGCCGTGAGCGGCGACGAGTTGACGGTCGAGGGGTTCGACGGCGGGGTGGAGCTGGCGGACATCGAGTTCGGCGAAGTGGCCATGGACACGATGTCGCTCCTCGTGGGAATGGGGAACCCTCCCGGCGACGGCAACGATTCCTTCTATCTGGCCGGCAACGCCAGCGGCCACTACAAGAGCGTGACCGGCGACGCGGCGTTCTTCATCGGCAAGTCGCGCAGCATCGACCCCATCGTGGCCATCGATCCGGATGTCGGGGAGTTCCTCGAGGGGCGCACGGAGCTGTTCGGCGTCTACGCCAGGTTCGGGGGAAGCTTCCCTCTGTTCGGAGGGCCCGACTGCGCTCCCTTCCGGCTCAACGTGGGGGGCGAGAGCGCCTTCTGGCTCTTCCTCGACGTGCCGGCCTTCGGCACGAAGATGCGGGCCTACGCGCACGGATCGCTGGCCTGCGTCGTGAGCGCGCGCGCGGACGTGACCATGCTCGGAGGCAAGACGGGTGACGTGTGGCAGCTCGCGGGGCATGGATTCGTGGCCGGCGGCGTCGGCTGGTGCGAGCCGGAGGACTGGAGCTCGCGCCGCGCCGTCCTGCGTGACGACTGGTGCCTCGCCTGCGTGATGGACGGTGAGTTCCACGCCGATTCGCGGAGCGGCGGCTTCCACGGAGATCTCCATGGGCCTGACTGCAACTAGGAGGGGCGCCCTCCGCATCCTGGCGGCCGCGGGCCTTGCCGCCGCGCTGGCGGCGCCGTCGGTCCGTGGAGAGGCGGGCCTCGCCGGCGGCGAGTTCCATTTCAGCGCGACGGTGGGCGGCGGGAAGGTGCTCCTGCGCTGGACCTCCACGGAGCGCCCCGCGCCCCACGACGCCTATGTCCTCATGAAGAAGCAGGCGGGCGCGGCGGAATTCAGCACGGTCGGGCCGGTGCCCATCGTCCCGCTCACCGATCCCAACGCCATCGAGGCGGTCTTCCCCGCCGGGAGCGAGCTGCGGAGCGACGCCCTGCGAACCCTGGTACCCCGCGTGGCCCCGGACATCCCGACGGCGCTTTTCTCGCTGCGATCGAGCGCCGATCCGGCCCTCCGCACGCAGCGCGAGATGCTGCTCAACACGAGCTACGGCGTGGCCATCGTCGAAGGGCTGGCCTATCTCGATGCGGCGGTCGATCCCGGCGAGCTGTTCACCTACGAGATCTGGAGCGTGGATCCCGTCACCGACCCCACGGCGCCGGTGGAGCGCCTCGGGAAGCTCTCGGTCAAGGTGCAGGACACGGTGCTTCCGGCGCCCACCGAGCTGGAGGCCGTGACCGTGGCGGGGGAGGTCGGCGACGGCAAGGTGTTCCTCTTCTGGAACCCGACGCAGAATCCCGGGAAGGACCGCGAGACGACGGCCACCGGCTTCGGCTTCGACATCTACCGTGTCACCGGGACGTCCGATCCCAACGCGGCGATCCCGGATCCCGGGGTCCCTGTGGACGATCCCAACTCCGGAGCGATCCGGATCAACTCCGAGCCGGTCATCCCGGTGCCGACGACCGATCCGAACAAGCCGAATTTCTTCTTCGTGGACGGCCACGCTCCCATCGATCCGAACCAGCCGTCTCTCGTCAGAGGCACCAGCTACAAGTACTGGCTGGTCCCGCGCGACCTCCTGCGCCGGCACGGCGCCTTCAGCGCGCCGGTGCAGGTCTGCGTTCCCGATCAGAGGAAGCCCCGGCAGGTGGGAGGCGTGAAGGCGAATGCGGTGACGGGCTCGGGGGTGGAGCTGACCTGGTCGGCCAACGCCAGCGACCCCAACTCGATTGGCATCAGCGACCCGTATGTGGACGACACGGCCTCGTACAACGTGTACCGGACCACCGATCACAAGACCCTGCTCGGCGCTCCCGATCCGACCCTGCGGATCGCCACCAGCGTGATCGGGACCTCGTTCGTCGACGGCGTCCCGGCGCTGGGGACTAACCAGGGGAAGAACTTCTGGTACGCGGTCACCGCCGTCGATGGAAGCCTGTGCAACAAGCCGGGCAACGAGAGTCACTATTCCGCCCCCACGCGCGGCATCTACTACGACGTCACGGCGCCGACCATCGGCGATGTGGACGGCTACTGCGACACCGTGCAGAACCCCCGCTGTCTCAGGGACTGCGGCCCCTCTTCCGACCCGAACTACCTGGCCTTCATCAAGCCGTGGTGCGACTGCGGCGGCGCCTCGGGGATCTGGCCGGTGACCGGGGACCAGTGGGGGTACAAGATCCGGGGGACCGACGTACCCTCCGACAACCGCAGCATCAGGCTGTATCGAGGCTCCAAGGGGAAAGACTTCAAGCCAGTCGAGGAGACCCCCCTCGACGCCACGATGCTGGAGGCGAAGCTGCCCGAGACGTTCGCCGCCCGGATCTCGCAGAAGCTGGAATACCGGGCGCGCGCCATGGATCGCGACTCGAACCTCGGGCCGTCGGTGGCGCCGACCGGCATGGTGGGGCAGGGGATGCCGGCCTTCGTGAGAGGAGGAGCTCCCTTGAGGCCCGTCATCCTGGGGACCTCGTACGATCCGGCCGCCGGAGCGCTCACGGTCAGATGGCACGCTCCCGGCGCTGGAGCCCTGGCCGGCTTCGTCCTGCGCAGGCCCGCCGCCATTGCAGGCCCCGGCTCGGTCGACTACCTGCCCAGGGGCAACTTCTGGGGGGAGTCGAACGCCGATCCCAACGGATTCCGCGATCCTGCCCACTGCGACCCGGATGACGACCAGCGGGTGGACTTCGACGGAGACGGCATCGACCCGTTCGACATCATCATCGCCGATGACACCAGGGACCTCGCCGACCTCATCGCCACCAGCCCCGGTCTCGGAGGCCTGAGAGATCCCGCGACGGGCTACTTCCAGCACACCTTCACCGGGCTGGCGCTCCGGGAGGAGGTCGACGTCTTCTCCGTCGATCTCGCGGGACAGCTCAGCCTCCCCGCCACGGCGACCAACCTGAGGGTGGACGCCGATCCCGACACGCTGGCCTGGCCGGATCGTGACCTGCCGCCGACGTACCTCCTCGCCGGGGTGCGCATCGACCATGGGGGGGCCTTCGACGAGGTGAACGTCTGCTGGGATCAGGATCAGGCAAGTCTCGTCCCGGGCGGGCCAACGGCCGGCAATCCCAGGTGGGTGGCGGTCTTCCGGGCCCTCGTGGAATCAACGGGTCCTCGCGGGTTCCAGCAGCGCAGTCCGCTCGTCGATATCGCCGCCTACAGCTACACGAGCGAAGACCCCGCCGAGTGCAGCACGTGCATGACCAGCCTCGTGGCGCGCCTCGGCGGCGCCACGCCTTCCGAGTTCGTCTGCTGGAAGGATTTCAAGGTTCCCTCCGTGGCGGCCTACAAGTACGTCGTGGTGGGCTTCAGGGGCGCATCTTCCGCCGACACGGGCCCGCGGGACGACAGGGAGATCCAGGCCGTCTTCGCCTCCGCCACGTGCCTGCCCGACGTGGTGAGCTGCGCGCCATGAGCGATCGCTTCTTCCCCCCAACGACACGGTTGGCGCAAGCGACGCTCGTGGCGTGCCTCACCGCGACCCTGATTCCGACGGCTCCGGTGCGCGCCGACCATGGCGCCGGCGGACCGGTCCACAGCAACCTCCAGATCCACGTCCTGGATCCGGCGGACCCTTCGATCCTCACCTACTCGTTCGGCGATTGGGCAGGACCCTGGTGGGTGGCCGATGCGAGCCCGCCGGGAGCCGACAAGGTCCCCCTGATCGTCGTGGCGTTCGAGACCACGGTGCCCTCGGGGGAGACGCCGATGCGCCAGGCGCACTTCGCGGTGCTGGTCATGACCGAGACCGGGCAGGTCCAGATCCTGCAGAACGAGGCCGTGGGGCCCGCGGACAGCGAGATCCAGTTCGTGGAGATCCTCAGGCCGGGTGTCCTCATCACGGGTCTGGATGTCTACCAGGGGTCCGATCCCAACAGCCTCACCGTCCACCACTACACGTGGGATGCTGTCGGCCTCAGGTTCGACCCGGACCCGCCCGACACCACGGCCGCGCTCCCCGTCCGGAGCCCGGCGGCCGATCAGCTCAAGTTCGGCGCCGGGGGGGTGTTCACCGACATCGACATCACGACCAACGCCTCGGTCCGCTCCGCGTCGCGATTCGTCCTGGTGGGCCAGGATACGCCGCCGTCCCTGTCGGTGGAGGCGGAGCCCAGGGGAGGGCTCTACACGACCACCGTGGCCGTCGTGCCGTTCGCGACCGACCCGGCGGCCGCGATCCGCTTCACGCTCACCAGCGACGGCACGCCTCCACCGGATCCCGACGCGGGATCGCCCCTCTTCGGCTCGGATGGGCCCGACCCTGGCACGGATCCGGACCCCATCCATCTCCTGCCCAGAACGACGAGCTCCACGATCTGGAGGCTGAAGCTCAAGGCCTTCAGCGGACCCCTCTCCAGCGAGGTCGTCGAGGAGACCTACGTCGTCGCCGCGTCGTTGTTCGCCGACAGCGACCACGACGGCCTGCCGGACATCTGGGAAGCGGCCAACGGATTCGATCCGCTGCGCAGCGACAGGAATCGCGACACCGACGGGGACGGATGCTCCGACTTCGATGAGCGGCGGCTGGGCAGCCTGGAGAACGATCCGGGCTCGGTCTGCGTCGAGACGCGCCAGGTGCGCCTCTCGGGAAGCGTCAACCGGCCCGACGCCATCGCCGTGTCGGGTGCGACCGTCGAGACGATCTCCCCCGGCGGGCTGGACCTCGTCTCCGATCCGAACCGCATCCACGCGGTGACCGATCCCAACGGTGCCTTCACGGGCGCCCGCACGCTGGGAGAGTCGCACGTCATCCTGCACGCCGTCGATCCCAATGAGCCGCAGGTCGTGCTGCACCGCTTCGTCCCGGACACGCGCTGGGCCCTTCCGCCGCGCAGGTTCGGCGATCCGGGGTTCTTCTCCGATCCCAACGTTCTTTCCGATCTGAACCGCCTGCTGGATCCCAACACCTGGTTCGACCAGTACAAGGCGAACCTCCAGTACGACATCCAGATCGCAGGCCTCGGGGTGGATGGGCGCTCCTCGGCCGTCCTCCAGATCGTCGAGAACGAGGTCGAAGCGCTCCTGCCCGGACTGGTGCGCGACCACATCGGGTTCCCGGTGGAAATCGACGAAGACAACGCCCCCCCGGGCGACTTCCCCGGCCCCGGCGACATCGATCTCGACGGCGACCGAGAGCTGGACGCCGACCGGAACGACCCGCCGCTCGAGGTCTTCCCCGGAGCCGGCGATACCGACCTCGACGGCGACCTCGCGTTCGATGGCTTCGTGCTGGAGCTGGGACGGCAGGGAGCGGGGCTCACGGGCCGCCGGCTGGAGCTGCTGGAGGAGTTCGGAGAGCCGGTGTCGCTGCTGGTGGCCACCGTTGAAGATCCGAACGTGTCGACGTACGCGGGCTGGTTCGATCTCGCGGAGGATGTCGTCCGAGCCGTGCCGGATTGCGCGGGTTTCTTCGGCACCACGGATGATGTGCTCACCGATCTGCTGGACGGCCGGACGCTCGACCCCAACGGCATCGGCGGGTGCATCGACGCGCTGCCCGCGTCCTTTGCCGCGGGAGCCGCAGCGTCCGGGTCAGCCTCCTTGCTGCCGGCGGACCTGCGTGGCCTGGTGGCGGCGGTGCGTGCGGCGGCCCGCGCCATGGCCGCCATCTACGGCAGGGTGCTCTTGCGGGGAGAGAGCGGCTTCTACGAGAGAGGGGACGCACTGGCCACGGGCCTTCTGTACCGGGCCATCGTTGCGCGGCTGGTGGAGGCGCGAGCCGGAGATCCCAACGCCCTGTCGGACATCGTCCTGGGCGCGGAGGAGGGGGCGCGCGCCGTGCAGGAGGCCAGGACGCTGGCCGGCGCGGGGAGGCCGGACGCGCTGTCACACCTCCTTCAAGGAGTTCGCGTGCTGGCTGCGGCACTCGATGCCGCTGACGGCGATCCGGGCGGTCTGGCCAACCTGAACGCGCGGATGAACGGACTCGTCTATCGCATCGATCGCCTGGCCGGAGATCCCAACGGCCTCCTCGCCCTGGAGCAGGCCGCCGATGATTTTCTTCAACCGGACACTGATCCTCCGGTCGTCGCGATCTTTCCGTCCGGCACACTGTTCACGGGACCACTCGTCGTGACGCTGCTCTCCGACGAGCCCGCGACCATCCATTACACCCTCGACGGCTCGGATCCGGCTCCCGGAGGAGCCTCGACCTTCACGGCCGCCAATGAGGCCGCCGTCGCCATCAACGCCGACACGACTCTCTCGTGGATGGCCAGCGACGTCCCCTGGCTCAACCTCAGCGGAATATCGAGAGCCACCTACCTGAGGGACGCCGACGCGGATGCGGTCGCCGACATCAACGACAACTGCCCGCCGACCTACAACCCGGGGCAGGAGAACTTCGATGGCGATCCGCAGGGCGATGCCTGTGACCCCGATGACGACAACGACCTCGTGGCGGACGCCGCAGACTGCCGTCCCATGGACAATTCCTTGTGGGCGGCGCCCGACGAGCTCCCCATCACGCTCATCTTCACGAACGTGACGAATCTCGAATGGACCTCGCTTGCTCTCGCGGCAGGTCCCGCCACCTTCTACGACCTCATCCGCGGGCTCGCTTCCGATCTGCGAAGCGCCGGTCCGGGGCACCAGTTCGACGCCGCCGTGTGCCGGCTCGACAACGGACCCGCGCCGGCGATGACCGACATGGAGCTCCCGGGTCCGGGAGGGATCTTCTACTACCTGGTCCGCGGGGAGAACGCCTGCGGAACCGGGCTCTATGGCCGCGGGACCGACGGCGCCGAAGAGGTCTCTCTGGCCTGTCCGTGACAGGGCGGATGACCGCCCCATCCTGCCCCTGACGTCAGGCCGCCGGCACAAACCCGCGCCGGCCTGTCCCTGAGTAGCGCGCGGCGGATGGTAGACTGACTGCTCGCGCGCCCATAGCTCAGCTGGATAGAGCGCCGGACTTCGAATCCGTAGGTCGGGGGTTCAAATCCCTCTGGGCGCGCCAGTTTTCCGCCGATGCCTCGCCGCTTCCCGGCCGCGGCTCGCGCTCGTGACGGCTCTCGGCCACATCGAGGGGGGCGCGTGGATCCCGGCACCGGCAGGATGTCGCGGCCGCCATTGCCCCGGCCGCCGCCATCCCCACCGTCGGTTCCGTGCTCGTGCCAGCGCGGGGTTCAGTCCTTCTGGAAGTAGAAGCGGACGAACACGCGCCCGGTGTCCGCCTCATCGCCGAACGTCCATTCGCCGCCCAGCGCCATGCGGCCCGCAAAATTCCAGTTCGCCCCCGCGCTCACGGCGTCATTCTCGAAGTCCCCGACGTCCAGATGGTGGTAGTAGGCGTTGACCTCGAGATTCTCCAGCAGCATCCAGCGGAAGCCTCCCGACGCCCGATAGCCGTCGTCAAAAAGGTCGGTGTCGACGAAGGCCGCCTCGAGCACGAGGTCGAACTTGGGGCCGAACAGGCCGTGCCAGCCCGCGCCCGCCTCCCACGACTCGAAGTCACCCGGGTCGCGGTACTCGCCGAAGAAATGGAAACTGCGCAAACCGAAGGAAGCGCCGCCGAACCAGCCATTCTCCGAATCGCTCACCTCCAGATCCTCTCGCAGCCAGCCTCCTTCGACGAAGCCGTAGCGCAGATCACGGGGCCCGGCGAAGGAAAGGGCAGGACCCATCAGAATGAGGAGCAAGGCACAGAGGAATACAGGTCCGCGAACGACGGTCTGTCTGCTCATTGACTCGTGCTCCTATTGGAACGTCCGACACGGTGCGCCCCGAATCAGGCGGCGCATGACGACGGGCACTCTAACGGGGCACGGTCCAGAGGGTCAAGCCCTTCTGCTAGGATCCGGCTCCATGTCGTCGCGTCCTGCTCGCACCCCGCTCGCCGCCCTCGTCCCCATCCTGCTGGTGACCGCGATCTACCTCGTTCCCGTGGGAGGGAAGGACATCCTCATGAACCCCAACGAGCTGGTGCGCATCCAGCTCACCGAGGCCATGCTGCTTGACCACTCAGTCAGTCTGGACACTCTCCTGGAGGCGTACGGCGAGTCGCAGGATCAGTCGGTCCGTGAGGGCAGGGTCTATTCGGACAAGGCGCCGGGCGTCTCGTTTCTCGCGCTGCCCGTGGCTTGGGCTGCGGGGCCCCTGCTGCCGCGACAGGAGGGCATGATCTACCCGGCCTACTGGCTGTTGCGGCATGTGCTGGTGGTGGCCGTGTCCGCGATTCCCGCGGTCGTGCTCATGTTCATCCTGACCGGCGTTGCGGGAGGGTCGCTCGCGCCGTCGCAGCGGGCATGGCTGGCCGCGCTGCTCTGTCTGGCGACCCCGATGCTGACCTACGCGACGACCCTGTTCAGTCACGCCCCGGCGGCGGTGCTGGTGGGCGGCGCCTGGTTGCTGGCGGCCATCGGCGTCCCCTCGACGATGCGTTCCGGGCTGGCCGGCCTGCTGTCCGGGCTGGCGGTCACCACCGAATACCCCACGCTTCTGCTGGGGGTCGTTCTTTTCGGAGTGGTCGTGCTGCGGCGTCCGATCCCGTGGCGGTCCGGGGCCGTCTTCGTCGTGGGACTGGCGGCAGGGATTCTCCCCATGCTGGTGTATCACGCCGCGGCCTTCGGCTCCCCCTTGACGACGGGATACACCTTCAAGGTGGATCCGTGGCACGCCGAGATCATCGCCAGCGGCGCATCGGGCGTGGCGATGCCGACCTGGGAGAGATTGTACGGGGTGATGTTCAGCCCGCGCCGTGGCCTCCTTGCCTACAGCCCGGTGCTGCTGCTGGCTCTGTCGGGCCTGGCAGCGCGCTTTCGGAGGGCGCCGCGCGAAGCGCTGGCCGTGACGACGGCCTGCGCCGTCTATCTGGCGTTCGGTGCCAGTTTCGTGGACTGGCCGGGTGGATGGTGCGCGGCGGCGCGGCACTTGCTGCCCATCGTCCCGCTTTTGTGCCTTGGCATCGTCTGGGGCACGGACGCCTTCGGCCAACGGGCCTGGTTCGCCTTCGCTCTGGCCGTGCTGGCCGGCGTCTCCGTATGCCACCAGCTGCTCAGCGTGGCGTTGACGCCGCTCTTCCCGCAGATCTACGAGGCTCCGCTCGCTCAGGTGGCCGTCAGAAGCCTGTTCGACGGTGCCGCCATGCCGAACCTGGTCTCGCAGATGACGGGGAGCGACGCGCGAATGGTGTTCCTGGCGTGGGCGGCCTCGGGCCTCCTGGTGATGGTGATTGCGCTTCGCAGGGTGGTCCCGGCCATCGGGCCCGTGCGATGGGCTGCCGTCGTGGGGCTGGCCGCGGCCCTGGGAGCGGCCGGCCTTCAGGTGGGGCTCTCGACGCGCATCACGTCCGAGCAGGAGCATGTCCGCGCGGTGCTGCTCGACCGTCTGGGCTACCATGAGCTGGCGCGCGACGTCGATGCGCGTCGCTGAGCCTCACTTCTGCGCGACGGCCCACATGTTGAGCCGCGCCTGGAAGTAGCCGAAGCGCAGCTTCTCCATCTCGAATCCCGCTTTGCCGAAATACCACCCGATGAGCGGCAGCGTGTAGGTGAAGACGTGCTCGTCGATCTCCTCGGCGCTCACCAGGTTCACGCTGGCCATCACCTTGAGCAGTCCGTTGGACCACGATGCCGGCGTGGTCATCACCACCACGCCGCCGGGCGCCAGGACGCGGTGCGCCTCCTGGAAGAGACGCACGACCGAGGAGGGGCTCAGGTGCTCGATGACCGCGAGCATGGTGACCGCGCTGAAGTACCCATCTTCGAACGGGACCTGGGGAGCATTGTTCAGATCGAGGGCGTGCCAGCGGATGTCCCCCTCGTCGCTGCCCGGCTGCTGGTCGATGGCGAACTTCTCCTTGAAGGATGTGTGCGCGAGGAAGTACGGAGTGGAGCCGCAGCCCACGTCGAGGATGCGTCCGTCGCGCAGGCTGGAGGGGATGAGCCGGTTCGCCACGCGGGCCCTGGCGCGGGCCAGAAAGGCCTCGAGCAGTCCGGTCCCCCGGGTGACGTGCTTGCGTGCCGCCATCGGCTCCTGCGCCAAAGTCCCCTCCCAGCGCGGATGATAGCTGCTGGCGGGCGGAAACCGAAGCGCGATGGCCGGATGGGCTCGACAGGCGTATGATGAAAAGGACCTGGAGGGATACCAGATGAGAACTCGCCGTCTCGCAGCCTTCGTCGCTCTCCTGCTGGCCGGAGCGAGCCTGTCGCCCGCGATGGCCACCACGGAGGAGTTCAAGCTCCCCGCCCCGCCCGCCGGTGACCGGCCTTCGGTGAGGCCACCCGAGTTCACGCCGGTCTGCACCGGCGACGCGCATGCTTGCCTGCACATGGCGAGGGCGCTGCGCCCGCGCGACAAAGACCGGCGCGTCGCGAAGCCCAAGGTCACCACGGTGAAGAAGGCGCCCCCCACCGTTACGACCCGGACCGGCACCGTGGTCAAGCACGGCAACGGGAGCAACCCCGAGCCGGTCGCCAACCCCTGACCGGTTTTCACCGGATTGCTCTACCTGGTCCGCCCGCAAAACGGATGCGGCCAGGGCCCTGCAGGGCTTCGGCCCCGAGCTGCCCCTGAGGGCGAGGCCGGGACCGGCGGCACCCTCGTCTGACGGTGCGCCGATCCCGGTGAGGAGCTGCCCTCAGCGCCTGCGCACGCCCTTGCGGCCGCGGATGGTGAGCACCTTGGCCTTTGCTTCTTCCAGTGTCATCCCTCCGCCAGTGCCCCCGGTCGGGGGCTTCGGCGTGGAGACGACCGACGTCGACACC
Source organism: Candidatus Polarisedimenticolia bacterium (assembly GCA_050747525.1). Taxonomy (GTDB): domain Bacteria; phylum Acidobacteriota; class Polarisedimenticolia; order JACPZX01; family DASXTC01; genus JBOGOC01. Next base: position 86,208 of record JBOGOC010000102.1, read on the forward strand.
AGCCTGTGTGCAGGGACCTTCACCAGGAAGGCGTCCACCCGGTTTCCGCCGGTGTTGCTGGTCCACAGCATGTACTGACCGGTGACGTCCATGTTCCCCTTGGGGCTCTTGGAGTAGTCGTCACCGCCTCCCGAGGCGTTCAGATCGGTCATGACCGGCGCCACCACCAGCACGTCCATCGAGCCGTCGAGCCTGTAGCAGATGATCTCGTTGGCCCGCGGGTAGTTTCCGCGCATGGCGTTGCTGCTGCAGACGAACTGCTTGTCGGGAGTCACCCCGGGCAGGGCGTTGCCGTGCGTGATGTGCCCCACACCCACGTTCCAGTCGGCCGTGTGGTAGACGGGGCGGGTGGAGGGCGGGTTGAACGTGCGCAGGAGCACCGCGCCTGGCTCGGACGACCAGTTGTCCTCGTTCACGATGTACCCGTAGCCGGTGTCGGCGTGACCCGCCGCGCCCTGGCGATCCATCACCGTGGTCTCGCGCCCCGTGGTCAGGTCGATGATGCGGTTGTCCTCGCCGTCCGCCCCATCCACGTTGTCCAGCATGATGAGGTAGCGGCCTGCCTTGTCCAGGTGGCACTCGTCCAGCGTGCCGCGCGCGGCAAACCAGGAGAAGCGCTTCTCGGCCTCACGGTAGGCGATGCACCCCATCATGGCCGAGCTGGCGGACGACCTGACCGTCGCCACGTGCACCTGGTCATCGTCGCTGCTGTGCATCTGCCAGATGTAGATGCCGCCACCCATCTGGGTGGCCGCGTCGAACACGACGCTCATCTTCTTCGTGGACACGTCGTAGCGCTGCATCCGGCTTCCGCTGTTCAGGTACAGGGCCTTCGGCATGGTGGCGCTGAAGTACCAGCCCTCGCCGGTGGCGCCGCTGAGGGGATTGGAGGAGTCGAACAGCGGCCCGACCTTCTTCACCTCGTCGGTGTTCTTGTTGTAGCTGAACAGGGTCGGCCCGCCGGCGGCGGAGCCCAGACCGAGGAAGATCAGCATGGTGTCGCTGCCGGCGCTGTTGTTCATGTTGCGCCAGTATGAATAGCCCACGGGGATGACGCAGTCAGCCCCGTTGCAGTCGCTGCTGTTGGTGATGCGCACCCCTTCGGTGTTCCAGGGTGACGGAAAGGTGAACCCGCCACGCGTGGGAAGCAGGCGGCTCAGGACCGCCGCGCTGGGGTTCGGTCGGGTCTCTCCGCCGGTGACCTTCTCGACGAAGCCGCCGGGAAAGGTTTCGGCCGACCTGGCATCCGGTGCGCCGGCGATGACGGTGCCCAGCATGAGAGCCGCCACGACGAGCGGGCGGACGAAACTGACGAACGAAGTATGAGACACTGAATCCCTCCTGCCTTGTGCGGGGTTCAAGAAGGCAGGACACTAACCCAAGGCAGTGAATCCTCCATGAGGATGGAGAAAAATCGGCCTCAATTGTTCGTGACGGCCGGGGCAAGAGGAGACGACGAGCATGTCGCTTTGGGATTACATCGGGAAGACCGGGAAGCAGGCCGAGGCGGCCGGCGCATCGACGCCCGCGGACGCTGATTCGATACGCCGGATCATCAGCTCGCTCGAGCAGCTCGAGCCGGCGCGGGCCCGTCACATCGCCGCGTTCGCCTTCGTCCTGGCGCGGGTGGCGCGGGCCGACATGGTGATCAGCAAGGAAGAGACGGCCGCCATGGAGCGGATCATCATGGACCAGGCCGGCCTGCCCGAGGAGCAGGCGGTTCTGGTGGTGGAGATCGCGCGCCATCAGAACCTGCTGCTGGGGGGGACGGAGAACTTCCTGGTCACCCGCGAGCTGAAGGCCACGGCCACCCCCGAAGAGAAGGACGCGCTGCTGCGCTGCCTGTTCGCGGTGTCGGCGGCCGACGAGTCGATATCCACGGCGGAAGAAGGGATCGTGGCGCAGATCGCCTCCGAGCTGGGCATAGACCGGCAGGACATGTTGCGCGTGAGATCCGAGTACAGGCAGTGGCGCGCGGTGCATCGTCCGCGATGAGACGGATCGTCCCGGCCGCGGGACTGCTGCTGGCCGTCGCGGCCGCCGCGTGGGGGGCGCCGCCGGAGGCTACGGGCCACGTCCGTCACGCCCTCGAGGTCCGCCTGGACCCGCCGTCGCACCGCCTGGCCGTCACCGACACCATCACGCTGCCGGCCGGAATGGCCGGAGACCTCGACCTGCTGCTCAACGCACGCCTGGAGGTCCGCGCGTCGGACCCCTCCGTGACCGGGGTGGAGCAGGGCGAACCGACGGATGAGGCGCCCCTGCGCCGGTACCGGGTCCGCCTTCCTGCCGGCCGGCGCTCGATCCGCCTGACGTATGAAGGACCCTTCGATTTCGCCCTCTCCGACCCGAAAGAGGAATACACGCGTGGCTTTCGAGAGACGCTGGGGATCGTCGGCCCCGAGGGGGTCTACCTGGCCGGCGACGGGTACTGGTACCCGCACGCCGGCGAGGGCCTGATCGAGTTCGAGATGAAGGTACGGCTTCCGGACGGATGGCGCGTGGTGAGCCAGGGGGAGGGGACCTCGCGTGACGCGTCGGGCATGGCCCGCTGGGACTCCCAGGGCCCGGCCGAGGAGATCTTCCTGGTGGGTGGGCCGCTCGAGCTGGAGGCGCGCGAGGCGGGTCCCGTGCGGGCCGAGGTCTACCTGCGTGGGACCGACGACGCTCTCACCGGCAAGTACCTCGACGCCACGGCTTTGTACTTGAAGATGTACACGGATCTCATCGGGCCGTATCCGTACGGGAAGTTCGCGATGGTGGAGAACTTCTGGGAGACGGGCTACGGAATGCCGTCGTTCACCCTTCTGGGGCCCCAGATCATCCGGTTCCCCTTCATCCTGCACTCGTCCTATCCGCACGAGATCCTGCATTCCTGGTGGGGGAACGGGGTCTTCGTGCAGGACGGGACGGGGAACTGGTGCGAGGGGCTCACGGCGTACATGGCCGACCACCTGATCCAGGAGCAGCGCGGCAAGGGGGACGAGCACCGCCGCGCCACCCTGCAGAAGTACCGGGACTACGTGCAGACATCGCGCGACTTCGCGTTGCGCGACTTCCGCTCCCGTCACAGCGCGGCCACCGAGGCGGTGGGCTACGGGCGCACAATGATGGGCTTCCACATGCTGCACCTGCGCGTGGGAGACGAGGCGTTCCGGACCTGGGTGTCACGCTTCTACGCGCGGATGCGAGGGAAGCGGGCCTCGTTCGACGACGTGCGCGCCGTCATGGAAGAGGTCTCGGGTCAGGATCTGCGGCGATTCTTCGCGGACTGGATCGAGCGTCCCGGCGCTCCCGCCCTGGCGGTGGAGGTGCGCGACGTGGCCGGGCTGGAGGTGCGCGGGGTGCTGCGCCAGACGCAGGCCGGGCCTGCGTTCCAGCTGGACGTCTCCGTGGTGGTGCAGACGTCGGGCGCCGCCGTGACGCAGACGGTGCGCATGGACGCAGCCGAGGCTCCCTTCTCGGTGAAGACGACGTCGCCGCCCCTGGCGCTGCACGTGGATCCTTCGTTCGATCTGTTCCGGCGGCTCGACCCGAAGGAGGCGCCGCCGTCCATCGGCCAGATCTTCGGCGAGCCCGCGATCCTGGCCGTGCTCCCCTCGGACGCTCCCGAAGCCGAGAGGACGGCCTACAGATCGCTCATCGAAGGATGGCGCAGCGACAGCCACGCGCCGGAGATCCGCACCGACGCGGAAGTGACGTCGCTCCCCTCCGGCAAGGCCGTCTGGATGCTGGGACGCGCCAACCGCCTGGCCCGGGCGCTGAAGCTGCCCGCGGGGGAGGCCTCGCTCGACGAGCGGGACCTGCGTGCCCACGGCGAGACGATGCCGCGCGCGGGGCACTCCACCGTGCTGGTCGCCCGCCATCCGTCCAACCCCGCGAAAGCGATCGGATGGATCGTGGCCGATCCGGTGGAGGCGGTCCCCGGGCTGGGGCGCAAGCTGCCTCACTACGGGCGCTACTCGTACCTGGGGTTCGAAGGAAACGAGCCCACCAACGTGATGAAAGGGGAGTGGGCGGCGTCCGATTCCCCGATGCGTGTCGATCTGCGCCCCGCTGCCGAGCGCTCCACGGCGCTGGCCGGGCTGAAGCAGCCGCAGCGGGCTCCGCTGGCCGAGCCTCCGGCCATCTTTTCGGAGGCGGCCCTGCGCGAGCATGTGGCCAGGCTGTCGGCGCCGGACATGGAAGGGCGAGGCCTCGGCACGCGCGGCCTGGACGTCGCCGCGGCCTACATCGCGCGGCAGTTCGAGGCCATCGGGCTGGCCCCCGGCGGGGACGCCGGCAGCTACCTCCAGCAGTTCCGGACCGGGACGACTCCCGACGGCAAGCCCCGCGACGTGGCCAACGTGATCGGTGTGCTGCCGGGGACGTCGGCCGGCGGGCCCGCCGTGGTGGTGGGGGCACACTACGATCATCTTGGATACGGATGGCCCGACTCGCACGCCGAGGATGCGGGGAGGCTGCACCCCGGCGCCGACGACAACGCCAGCGGCGTGGCGGTCCTGCTGGAGCTGGCGCGCGCCATGGTGCAGGAAGAGAAGGCGCCGCGCACCATCGTGTTCGTGGCCTTCACCGGCGAGGAAGCCGGGCGCGTCGGCTCGCGCCACTACGTCGATCACCCTGTCTTTCCGCTGGACACGACCATCGGGATGCTCAACCTCGACGCCGTGGGCCGGCTGGGCTCCGGCCGCCTGTCGATGCTGGCCACCGGCACCGCGGACGAGTGGCCGCACATCGCGCGCGGCGTGAGCTACGTCACGGGCGTGGAGAGCCGGCTCATCCCCGAGTCGCTCGAGTCTTCCGATCAGAAGAGCTTCATCGACCGCGGGGTCCCGGCCGTGCAGCTCTTCACCGAGCCGCACCCCGACTATCACCGTCCCGGCGACACGGCGGACAAGGTGGACGCGGCCGGGCTGGTGAAGGTGGCGTCGTTCGTGAGGGAAACCCTCGTCTACCTGGCGGGACGGACCGAGCCGCTCACCGTGACCATCGCCGGCTCTGCCGCCGCTCCCGCGGGAGCCGCGCCGTCGGGCGCCCCCGCCGCGGTCGTGGCCGGCCGCCGCGTGTCGCTGGGGACGGTCCCGGATTTCATGTTTGCGGGCCCGGGGGTGAAGGTGTCGAGCATCGTGCCTGGCTCAGCGGCCGAGAAGGCAGGGCTGCGGGCAGGGGACGTGCTGCTGCGGCTCGACGATCAGGAGGTTTCGTCCCTGAGGGCCTACTCGGACCTGCTCAAGACGAAGTCGCCGGGCCAGCAGGTCCGCGTCACCGTGATGCGCGACGGCGCCGAGGTCACCCTGGCGGCCACGCTGACAGCGCGCTGAAACCCTTGCCGCGAGCGGGATCCCCGCGTATCCTTGTGCATCTTCCACACACGATAGAGGGCAGGATCCGGATGGAGCATCGCGGGCACGACAGGCAGCGTCTGGAGCGGACGCTCGTGCTGCTGAGCAGCCAGGCGGTGGCCAGGGCGCGGCGTGAAGCGCCGCCGCGTGGGCGAGCGGCTCGCCGCCCCCCGATCCACCTGCCCAAACCGGAACAGCCGGCACGCCCGGCCGAGCCTCAACGCCAGACGGCCCCTCCCGTGGAAGCCTTGCCCGCAGAGGCCCCGGCCCCCGGGCAGCCACAGGCCGAGCCGACGCTCCTGGAGCTGGAGCTGCCCGAGCTGGACGAGCTGGTCGATCGGCTGGATCGGCTGGAGCAGAAGCTGGACCACCTCGCTCCGAACCGGCCCCTCCCCGCCACCAGGGATGCCTTCGGCGAATGGGTGCGCCTGCGGCGGTGGGAGGAGATGCCCTTCAGCGAGTTCCTGACCCTTCGCCGCGCGGGACGCATCTAGCCGGCGCCTGGGGCGGGCGGGGCAGCGGTAACCGAGGGTCCCCGGCGGCGGGAGTGGTTGCCGGGGCCGCTCCCCGTCGTGGCGTTGGCCACGACGGCTCGCTCTCGCTTCCGCCTTCGCCCTCGCTCGCTGGCCGCGCACAAGCGCGCGCGGCCAACGCTCGCTCGACCCGGCTCAGGCTCCAGAGAGCCCCGGCAACGCCCTCGACTATCCAGGGGGCTCTTCGTCGGTCCCCGCGATGAAGCGTTCGAGGAAGTCGACCACTCCTTCGAGCTGCTCTTCGACGACCAGATCGAACAGCACGCCGATCTCGTAGCGCGTGCCCCCTTCGGCGTCGAAGCTCTCCACCCTCACCACCTTGCCCGGGATGAGCACCTTCTCGCCGTCCTTCCGGCTCGCGCAGATGACCTGCACCGTGTGCCCGAGCTCCAGCGGCGTGGCGCTGTCGAAAAGGACCCCTCCCGAAGAGATGTTCTTCATGGAGGCGGGAGCCTGCCGCGCCTCGCCCTCGGGCACGAACGCCACCTGCAGGTCCTCGTTCCCCAGGTCGAGCCGCATGAACTCGCGCCGCTCACGGTAGTGGATGGCCACGCGGTTGCGCCCTCGCGCCTGGGCCACGTGGAACGCGTCGCGCGCCCGGCGCGTCAGGTCGGCCGCGTCGTCGGCATCCTGAGGGAACGAGGCCACCCCGGCGCTGAGGGTCACCTCGAAGGGGCGGCCTCCCACGCGGCGCTGCAGATAGAACGATTCGGCCCGCTGCCTGATCCTCTCGGCGACCTGGAAGGCCCCCATGCGGTTGGTCTCGGTGAGAAGCAGCCGGAACTCGGAGGCGGCGGGGCGGGCCGCGTAGTCCATGGTGCGCACGCAGGCGCGCACGAGGCCGGCCACCTCCTGCAGGAGCATCGTGCCCATGGTCGGCCCCAGCCGCTCCACGATGGAGGCGTAGTCGTCGATCTCCAGGTGGACGATCGACAGGTCCAGCTCGTAGCGGCGGGCGCGCCCGACTTCGCGCGGCAGCTGATCCTCGAGGAAGCCTCCGGTGTGGAGCCCGGTGACCGGGTCGATCAGGACCTGGTCATCCATCCGGTGCGCCGCGATCACCTCCAGCATGCGGGGACGCGAGGTGCGCCGGTTGACCTGGATCAGATGATCGAGGGCGGCCACGCGCAGCGGCACGGTGCGCCCGATCGCCTTCTCCATCACCGTCCGATGGGCCAGGATGGCGTCCCACTGGCGGCGGGCCTCGTCATCCTCCAGGGGAATGTTGAACAGCAGGAGCATCAGGCGCGCGTGCGTCCCGGTGCCGCCGGACCAGGCGATCCGGTCGATGGTCTCCAGGACGCGATCCAGATTGACCGGATCTTCCTGCAGGCGGGCCTCGATTTCCGCCTTCAGGGCGGCGATTTCCTCAGGACGGATCGAGGGCGTGGGGCGCTGGGCCATGACGTGGAATATAGGGCGGACCCCGACAAGGGCAACCATCTCAATCGGAACCCGACGGGACGTCCGGGCCGGTCAGGACGACGCGATCCTCACCCGGTCGCCGGGGCGGACCCCATCGGCCCCACCCACGACGACCGACTCGTTGCCCGAGAGTCCCGAGGTAACCTCGCGCAGATCCCCCCGCGTCTCGCCCAGGATGACCGGCACGCGCACGGCCCGGTCGTCCTTGAGCGCCAGCACGAAGGCGCGGTCCCCGTCCTGCTGTACCGCCGCGGCCGGCACGAACAGGCGCGGCGCCGCCGAGGCAGCCTCGGCGCCGACCTCCTGGGTGGTGAACGTGACGCGGGCGCTCATGTCGGGCATGAGCCTGTCGTCGGGGTCCAGCAGCTTCACCTTGGCCTGCACCACGGCCTTCTGGCGATCCGCCGCCGGGATGATCTGGCGCAGGACGCCCCGGTACCGGTGACCGGGCACCGCGTCCACGGAGATGAGGGCGGGCTGGCCCGCGGCCACCTTCGAAATGTTGGTCTCGTTGATGTCGGCCTCCATCTCCAGCGAGGAGAAGTCGGCCACGGTCACGATGGCGCCGCCGGTGGGTTGGCCGGAGAAAGCTCCAGCGGCCACCATCTCGCCCACCTCGGAGTTCTTGGAGATCACGATGCCGTCGAAGGGCGCTCGCACGTTCGTCTTCTCGAAGTTGGCCTCGGTGAGCTCCACCCGCGCGGTGGCCGCGCGCACGGCGTGCTCGGAGGCTTCCTGCCCCGCGCGCGCCACGTCGAGGCCCCGCCTGGCCGCGTCGTGCGAGGCCTGGGTGGTGATCCCCTGATCCAGCAGGCTCTGCTGGCGTTCCTGCTCACGCTCCGCCTCCCACAGGGCCGCTCGCGACTGGGCCAGCGTGGCGCGCGCCTGTGAAAGCGAGGCCCGGGATTCGGTCACCATGGCGGCCAGGTCTTCGTTGTCGAGCCGGGCCAGGATCTCCCCGCGGGTGACGTGGCTCCCTTCGTCCACGCCCAGCCACTCCAGGCGCCCCGAGGTGCGCGCCGAGACCACTGAGCGCCGCTGGGGGACGATGTAGCCGGTGGCCGTCAGCACCTCTTCGACGTTGCCGGCCTGCACCACACGCACGCGGGCCACGCGCACTTCGGGTGCGGCGGTGGGGAGCAGCTCCGCTCTCCAGATCAGGAAGCCCGCCACCGCCAGGATGGCCAGGGCCCCGGTCCAGATCAGCGCCTTGCGGACGGGCCGCGGCCGATCGGGATCGAAGGCCTCGCGCTGGATCCTGAGTGAAGAGAGGTCCGGGGTGGACATGGGCTTGGATTCAAGCTAGCATGTCCCCTCCCCGGAATCGAGGCCGCCCCGTGGCGATTCACGAAGCGAATGAGAACGGTCGCTGGGCGATCCGGATGATGGGCCGCTAGCTCAATGGCAGAGCAACGGACTCTTAATCCGTGGGTTCAAGGTTCAAGTCCTTGGCGGCTCACCAAGACCTCCCCACTCCCGCGAAAGTGGCGGAACTGGCAGACGCGCCGGACTTAGGATCCGGTGGGGAAACCCATGGGGGTTCGACTCCCCCCTTTCGCACCAGTATCCGTACCGGACTTCCACTGATGAGATGCCCGAGCCAATCATGACCCAGACCGAGAAGCTTCACGTGGACGTGGCGGAAGTCACGCCGGCCCGCAAGTCGCTCCGTGTGGAGGTCCCGGCCGGCGAGGTGGCGGCCGAGTACGAGAAGGCCCTGCGCCGCTACGCGCGCTCGCTCAGGGTTCCGGGGTTCCGCCAGGGGAAGGTGCCGCAACATATTATTAAGCAGCGCTTCGGCCGTGAGGTGGAGCAGGAGACGGTCGAGCATGTGATCGAGCACGCCCTCGGCCAGGCCGTCAAGGACGCGGACCTGCGACCGCTGCGCGCACCCGTCCTGAAGGAGTACCGTCACACGCCCGGGGAGTCGCTCACCTTCACGGCCGAGATCGAGGTCAGGCCCCACGTCGCCCCCAGGGGCGCGCGCGACATCAAGGTGAAGATGGGCTCGCCGGCGGTGACCGAGCGGATGCTGTCCGATGCGCTGGACGCGCTGCGCGATCGGGCCGCGCGCTTCGACCCTGTGGAGGGGCGGGGGGCGGCGCCGGGCGACTACCTGCTCATGGACGTGGCGGCCACGTTCGCCGCGGGAGAAGGGGAGAACTTCTCGCGCGAGAACCTTCTGGTGGAGATCGGATCGGGCGGGCCGCATCCCGAGCTGACGGAGCACCTGCGCGGCGCCATGCCCGGCGAGGCCCGCGAGTTCACCGTCGCGTATCCGGCGGACCATCCCGCCGCCCATTTCGCGGGGCGGCGGGTGGGCTACAGGGTCCTGGTGCGCGAAATCAAGACCCGCAACGTGCCGACTCTGGACGACGAGTTCGCCCGCGACCTGGGGAGCTTCGGGAGCCTGGAAGAGCTGCGCCAGCGTGTCTCCGAGGATCTCACGGAGCGCGAGCGGCGCCGCCTGATCGACGAGGCGCGGCGCGAGGTGATCGAGCAGCTGCTGCGGGCCAACCCCGACGTGCCGGCCCCCGACGTGATGGTGGACGAGGAAGTGGACCGCCGCATCGACGACCTGGTGCGCAGCATGGTGGTGCAGGGAATGGATCCCCGGCGTGCCGCTGTTGACTGGGATGACATCCGCGAAAAACAACGCGAGCCGGCCGCGCAGGCCGTGCGCGCCAGCCTTCTGCTTGACGCCATAGCGCGCGATGAGAACATTCGTGTGGACGCCGAGCGCGTCGATCGTGCCATCGCAGAGGAGGCTGCGCGTCGAAAGGAGCACAAGGATACCTTCCGCGCCAAGCTCGCGAAGGACGGGCGGTTGGAGCGGCTCGAAGAGCAGTTGCTGAGGGAGAAGATCCTTGACTTTCTCCTAGGTGCAGCTAATACTTAGCGCTGGTTGGGGGAACAAGAAATGCCGCTGATTCCGATGGTTGTGGAGCAGACCAATCGGGGCGAGCGCGCCTATGACATCTATTCCCGCCTCCTGAAGGACAACATCATCTTCATCGGAGACGCGATTGATGATCACCTGTCCAACCTGGTGATCGCGCAGCTCCTCTTCCTCGAGGCCGAAGACCCCGACCGCGACATTTCGATCTACATCAACTCCCCGGGTGGCTCGGTCACCGCGGGGCTTGCCATCTATGACACCATGCAGTTCGTGCGGCCCGACATCAGCACGATCTGCATCGGGCAGGCCGCGAGCATGGCCGCCGTGCTGCTGAACGCGGGCACGGCGAAGAAGCGGTTTGCCCTGCCGAATTCGCGTGTCATCCTGCATCAGCCGATGGGTGGGTTCCAGGGTCAGGCCTCCGACATCGATATCCACGCGAGGGAGATCCTGAGGATCCGGCACCGCCTCAACCAGATCCTGGTGAAGCACACGGGACAGGCGCTCGATATAATCGAGAGAGACTGTGACCGTGACTTCATCATGACGGCGGAGCAGTCCATGGAATACGGTGTCATCGATCAGGTCATTCACAAAAGAGACTAGACTCAGTCCGTCCGGGCAGCTCGCGCGACACGTGTCGTCACGCATGGCATGCCGCGGGCGCCGCAAGCGAAGAGGATTCTGATGGCGCGCAAGAAGGGAGATGGAGACATCCTGAGATGCTCCTTCTGTAACAAGAATCAGCGTGACGTCAAGAAGCTGATCGCGGGCCCGACCGTCTACATCTGCGACGAGTGCGTCGAGATCTGCCTCGACATCATCCAGGAGGAGAAGGACTCCAACGAGTCCAAGGCCCGGGCCAAGCTCCCGAAGCCCGTCGAGATCAAGTCCTTCCTCGACGAGTACGTCATCGGCCAGGACAAGGCGAAGAAGCGCCTCGCGGTCGCCGTTTACAATCACTACAAGCGCAACGAGATCACCCGCCGTCGCAGCGACGTCGAGCTGACCAAGAGCAATATCCTCCTCATCGGTCCCACGGGCACGGGCAAGACCCTGCTGGCTCAGACGCTGGCCAGGCTCCTGTCGGTCCCCTTCGCCATCGTGGACGCCACCACGCTGACGGAGGCCGGCTACGTCGGCGAGGACGTCGAGAACATCATCCTCAAGCTGCTGCAGGCGGCCGAGGGCGACGTGGGCCGCACCCAGACGGGCATGATCTACATCGACGAGGTGGACAAGATCGGGCGCAAGGACGAGAACCCGTCCATCACCCGCGACGTCTCCGGCGAAGGGGTGCAGCAGGCGCTGCTCAAGATCCTGGAAGGCACCATTGCCAACGTTCCCCCGCAGGGCGGGCGCAAGCATCCGCACCAGGAGTTTACCCCGGTGGATACCACCAACATCCTGTTCATTTGCGGCGGGGCGTTCGTGGGACTGGAAAAAGTGGTGGGGCGGCGCGTGGGCAAGAAGTCCATGGGCTTCCGCGGCGGCCAGGAGCCGGAGGGCGAACCCCTGCCTCCCAGCAAGCGCGACACCGAGCTGCTGCAGCAGACACAGCCCGAGGACCTGATCCGCTTCGGGCTGATCCCCGAGTTCGTGGGGCGGCTGCCGGTGGTGGGCATCCTGAACGATCTGGACGAGTCGGCTTTGATCGAAATCCTCACCCGACCCAAAAACGCTATTGTCAAACAATACCAGCGGCTGTTTGAATTCGAGAACGTGAAGCTGAAATTCCACGACGAGTCGCTGCGCGCCATTGCCCGCGAAGCCATGAACCGCAAGGTGGGGGCGCGCGGCTTGCGCATGATTCTGGAAGAGATCATGCTTGACCTGATGTACCAGTTGCCCAGCCAGAAGAAAGCGCGGGAATTCGAGTTGACGCGGGAAATGGTGGAAAAACGCGACGTAACCATCCAGAGCGTGATGGAGAAGGCGGGATAGTGAGCCAGAACCCTCGGGAAAAATTCAGCACGCGCAAGCTGCCCATGATGCCCATCCGGGACGTGGTCATCTTCCCCTTCATGATGACCCCCTTTGTGGTGGGGCGGGAGTCGAGCGTGCGGGCGCTGGAAGAGGCGCTGGCCGCGGACAAGAAGATCTTCCTGGCCACGCAGCACGACGCCAGCGTGGACGAACCCAAGCCCGCGGAAATCTTCCAGGTGGGCACCATCGTCAACATCGTGCAGAGCCTGAAGCTGCCCGACGGCAACATCAAGGTGCTGGTGGAAGGCATGGAGCGCGCGCGCATCCTGCAGGTGCAGGACACCCAGGGCTTCTTCCAGGCCATGCTGCGCACCGCCACCTACACCACGGAAGTCACGCCCCAGCTGGAAAGCCAGATGCAGCGCATCACCGGGCTGTTCGAGCAGTACGTGAAGCTGTGCCAGTCGCTGAACTACGAGACCATGCTGGCGGCGGTGCGGCTGGAGGACCCGGCCAAGCTCACCGACACCATTGCCGCCAACCTGCAGCTTTCCATCGAAGAGAAGCAGCAGTTGCTGGAGATCTTCGATCCGCTGGACCGGCTGAACCGCCTGGTGGACGTGCTGGAAATCGAGATTGAAAAGCTGAACATGGACCGCAGCATCCAGACGCGGGTGAAGCGGCAGATGGAGCGGGCGCAGAAGGAGTACTACCTCAACGAGAAGATGAAGGCGATCCAGAAAGAACTGGGTCGCAAGGACGAAAAGAGCGAGCTCGACGACCTCAAGCGACAGGTCGAAGC
>JBOGOC010000103.1:0-16905 GCA_050747525.1 Candidatus Polarisedimenticolia bacterium
AGGCGTGGCCAACGCCACGCCGTCGAGCGCGCCTCGGAGACCACCGCCCCGCCGGGCGGCGGCCCTGACAGCTGGCGGCTACAGCTCGAGCAGGCCCGCGGGAGGGGCGGTCATCCACTTCGCGCCGTCAGGCGTCACCTGGGCCATGTCCTCAAGGCGGATTCCGTATTCGCCCGACGTGTAGACGCCCTGTCCCAGGGTGAAGACGTTGCCCGCGGCGAGTCTGGTGAAATAGCCGGGGCTGATGTAGGGGGCCTCGACCGGCTCCACGCCGCAGCCGTTCCCCGCGCTGTGCAGCAGCAGCTTGATGAACCCTCGCTTGCCCAGCGCGGCGCGCGCCACCTGATCGATGGCCGCCGGCGGCAGATCGGGCTTCACGCGCTCCTGCGCGAAGTCCTGCGCATCGCGCAGCGCCTGGTGGATCATCTTCATCCGGCCCGTCGCCTTTCCCAGCACCGCGGTGCGCGAGACGCGCGCCCAGTAGCCGTGCACCGAGGCACCATACGAGACGACCACCAGGTCGCCGTTGGCGATACGGCGATCGCCCGCGGGGAGGCGCGGGCTCTCGGTGCGCGGTCCGGACTGGACCGTCCCTTCGGCCACCGCGCCGCGCTCCCGCAGCCAGCTCTCGACCCGTAGCGCGACTTCGCTCTCCCGCATCCCTTCACGAAGCTCGGCCAGCGCGGCATCCACCGCGCCCTGGACCAGCCTGGCCACGCTGCGGATGAGCTGTATCTCCTCGATGGACTTCACCTGCCTCGGGATGCCGACGTAGGGATGTGCGGCGGCGAACGTGATCTTGGGGAGATCCGCGTGCAGGGGGACGAACTCCTCGTACCAGGTCTGGCCGCTGAGGGCCACGAAGGACGCGTCGGTCTTCTTGAGATGCTTCGACATCAGAGTGATGGGGTCCTCCGAGTCGTCGAAGTACCGCACGTCCTCCACCGCTCCGGGCCCCGCCTGGACGAGGCCGCGATCCATGACCGGGCACAGGAGGATCGGGGCGGCCGTGGCGTGCAGGGCCAGGGCGGAGAAACGGTCGGCTCTTCGCAATGGGAGGCCGGTCAGGTAGAACATGTCCGGCCCCGGGACGGCAATCAGGTGGCTGACCTTGTGACCCGCCATGAGCTCGCGGGCCTTGTCCATGCGGGAAACGTGGAACTCACGGGAAAGCGGCCCGGGAAGGGCCGGCGGCGTGGGCGCGGGAGGCGTCTCTTCGCCGAGGGCGGGGACGGCTCCGGCGGCCGCCGCGGCGGCCGCAATGGCTGCACTCGCTTTGAGAAAATTTCTCCGGTCAACCTTTTCTGCGGCGGCAGTGTCTAAGCATGCGAACCGAGAGGATGGGGCCTCCGGATTTCGTGCCGGGCCGGAGGCTCCTGTGAAGGGGCGGTCTGGGTTTCCACTCGAGGGGATTCCGGGCCGCCTCGTCATGCCCCGGCATGTCATTCCGGCTTCGCCCCCCGATCCATCGCTTCGTGCACGTAGGGAAGGAACTGCTCGTCGGGTGATCGGAAGTACGTGAGCATCCTTCCATAGTGAAGGCGGGAGTCGGCCGGATCGCCCGTCAGAAAGCCGAACTGGGCCCTGGCCAGATGATACAGGGGGACCAGCAGCGAGAGGTGCGGATCGGCCAGCACCAGCTCCCCGGGCGGCGAGACCATCGGATCCCAGGACGAAAGGCGCTCGTCGAACAGCGCGAAGCTGGCCCGCGCCTCGTCGAACTTCCGCATGCGGCTCTGGATCTGGGCCAGGTCCATCACGTCCACCATGTGCCCGCGCACCTGCGCCACGCGCTTGAACTGGACAAGGGCCCCTTCGTGGTCCCCTTCCTTCAGCATGATGGCCGCGGAGAGATAGGCATCTTCATAGTCCGTGTAACCGTCCTTGCCCGCATGGGATCGAATCCGCTCCACCGTGCGCCAGGCATCGGCCGTCTCTCCCTTCTTGACCAGCAGGAGGCCGCTCAGCCTCAGCAACGGCCAGGGCCTGGCTTCTCTCTCCGACGCGGGGAGCGCGCTCTCGAGCCTGGCGAGCGCCACCTCGGCATCCTTGAGCTGCCGCCCGCGCGCCAGGGGATCGCGGGACATGACCAGATCGCGCTTCATCTCCACAACCGTCTGCAGGAGCGTGCGCCTGGTGCTCACGGGGGCCCCTTCCCTCTCCAGCCTGTCCAGCGCGGCGGCGAAGATGTCGACGGCGCCGCCGAAGTGTCCTTCCATGAGCTTCAGCGAGCCCATCATCAGCTCGGGGACCTCCTGCTCCGATGAGGGGATCACGTGCCGGGAGTCCATCTGGCGACGCATCTCCTCGAGAACGGTGAGCGCGCCCACCGTGTCGCGCAGCCGCGCGCGGCTCTCCGCTTCCAGCGTGTAGGCGAGCCACAGATCGGGCCACGCCGATCGAGCACGGGCCATCGCCCCCGCCGCCGTCTTGAAATCGCCTGCCGCCATGGCCGCTCTTCCCAGCCAGAACGCCGCCCGGGCATCGCCGGGCTCCATCTGGTCGACGCGCCGCCATCCTTCCAGGGCCTCACGGCTCCGTCCCAGCGCGGCGAGCGCCAGCCCGCCCGTGACCTGTCCCCACATCCGTCCCTCTGCGGCCATGCGATCGGCCTGCTGCAGGGCGGCCTCCGCCTCGCCGGCAGCGAGATGGCCGAAGACGCTGCACAACTGCTGCGCCAGCACGGAAGGCTCCCCCGACGCGGCGCACGGGGCCGGCCTGGCTCCCATGGTGAGGTCGAGCCATCCCTTCTGCACCGAAGTCATCGCCATCCCCGGATCCCCGCCGGTGATCCTGGCCAGAAACTGCGACGCATCGGCAGCGGATCCCGACCGGAAGGCAGGCAGGGCTTCCGCGTATCGCTGGACCGAATCTGCCGAACCGGAGAGCGCCCGCGCCAGAGGCGCCGGCGCCGCGCCGGCGCTCGCCAGCCCGGCCGCCACCCACTGGGCGTGCAGGTCGGCCGACATCCCATCGATGGCGGTGGCCAGGCTCTTCATGTCGGAGAAGGTGACCCGCTTTGCCGTCAGCTTCGCGTGAGCCGTGCTGCCCGAGGGGAGCGCCCGCGCCGCCACCTTCCAGGGCCCCTTGCCCGTCACGCCGATCTGCAGTCGCCATCCCGCGGGGAGCCGCTCACCGCTCCCAGGCTTGCCGGGCTCCGGGCGGATCACCTCCCACCCTCCCGACGACTCGAGAGAGGCTTCCACCATCACAGGAAGGGCCCCCTGCAGCACCGGCGAGAGGGCCGGCGCGTCCACCTCGAGGCGGATGACCTGCTCCAGCGGAGGCGAGGCGGCAGGGGGAGCGGCCTGGTGCCAGGCCAGGCACGCGCCCGCCGCGATCGCCGTGGACGCGGCCAAGCGCATGAATATGAATCTTCTGGTGTTTGTCATCATGTCCCGCATTCCGGTACCCCCGCAGAGTCCGGTTATTATAGACGCCGGTTCCGGCCCGCGCATGCCACCTTTCAGCCCGCGCGAGCCCTTTGGCCGGGCCCCCTGGTTGGGGTCTGAGGCACGGAGGACCAATCTCCGCACCACCATGGGTGGGCCGCAACGCGAGGCGTGCCTGGCGGGTCCTCCGCCGGCTCGAGGATACCCGCGCCGGCGCGCTCCCCGCCCTCGAGTCGGTGCTGCGAGCCCGGGGCACGCGCGAACGGCTGGGCCTGCTGACGGGCCCCGGCTTCCGGGCCTGGCTGGCCGCCGCCGAAGAGGCGGCGAGCCTGCTGCATCCTCCCGACAGCGACGAGAAGCTGTTCGAGATCGCAGCCCGCGGATCTCACCTGGCTCGCCTCTGTCCCCGTGGGCGTGTCGATGCCCGGTTCCGGGAGCGGGTGAAGAAGCTCTCGGTGATGCTGAACGCACGCCTTGCCCTCAGGCTGGTCCCTCTCCTGATGTTCCGCCTGCCGGAGGGAATTCGCTGCGGGCCGGCCCGCCTGGATCTCTCGGCCGACGGAGAGGAGGGCCGCCTGGCCGGGGAGATCCACGTCGAGCACCCGGTGCCGGCCTGCGCGCGCCTGCGCCCGGGTGAGCGCGTCGTGCTGGATGGCGGAAGGGTGACCGTCTCCTCGGGCCGGCCCGTCGCCTGGCGCCGCCGGGCCCTGCTGCCGGGCACGGGGATCGTTCTGGCGCGCCTCGTGGTGTCCACGCCTCTCGGCCTGCGTCCAGCCGGACACCTCGGGGACGCCGCCCCCCGCATGACCGGCGCGCTCGAGCTGCTGGGGCGGGCCTGGCCCGACGCCCGTCGTGCCGTGGAGGACCACACGCAGGTGATCGTCCCGCTGCGGGAGCGCAACACGGTGAGCTTCTCCATGCCGTCGCGCCCCGGCGTTTCGTACATCAACATCGAAGGGAAGTCTCTCGTGGATCTGACCGACGATCTGCTGCACGAGACCGCCCATCATCAGCTGCACCTGCTGGAGGAGTCCGGGCGGCTGGTGCTCGACGACGGCGAGCCGCGCTACGTCTCGCCCTGGAGGAGGTCGCTGCGCCCGTTGCGGGGGATCCTGCACGCCACGTTCACCTTCAGCCGGCGCGCGGAGCTGTTCCGGCGCCTGCTGCGGATGCGCTCCACGGCGCCCCTTCCCCGCGCGTGGATCCGCGAGGAGCTGGCCTTCGAGCGGGAGGCGCTGACAGGCAGCCTGGCCGATCTGGCGGATGCACGTGCCCGGGGCCTGCTCACGAAGAGAGGCTGCGCGTTGCTGCACGAGATGGAGGAGGGGCTCCGATGAAGGAGCGCTACTCGCTGCCCAGCTGCTTGACCTGGCCCCCTTCGAGAACCTCCCACACGTCGCCGCGGCGCAGCAGGCTCGACAGGTCGGCCGGCTTGCCGGCTTTGGCGCGCGCCTTCTCCACCTGCGACCAGAGGAGGTCCTCGCTGGTGGGGGCCTGCACCGCCCGGAAGACTCCCAGGGGCGTGGGGAACAGCGGATAGTCGAGCCGGCTCAGCTCGAAGGCCAGATCCGGATCGGGGCGCCTCTCGTCATGCACGACCAGGTCCTTCTCGGTGATGCCGTCGCCCAGCTCGACCACTTCCAGCACACCGGTCTGCGGATTGCGCCGTATCCCCTTCTTGGTGGTCTTGCCGAACATCAGGGGCTGCCCGTGGCGCAGCATCAGGTTGCGATCGTCGCGCACGGTGGGCTCCACCACATCCGCGAATGTCCCGTCGTTGAAGATGTTGCAGTTCTGGAGGATCTCCACGAAGGCCGTGCCGCGGTGCTCGGCCGCCCGCACCAGGAGGTCCTGCAGGTGGTTGCGGTAGATGTCCACGCTGCGGGCCACGAACGTCGCCTCGGCCCCCAGCACGAGAGAGAGGGTGTTGAAGGGGCGCTCGTAGGTTCCATAGGGGCTCGAGGCGGTTCGCTTCCCCATCTCCGAGGTCGGAGACGCCTGCCCCTTGGTCAGCCCGTAGATCCGATTGTTGAAGAGCAGGATCTTCAGGTCCACGTTGCGCCGCATGGCGTGGATGAGGTGGTTCCCGCCGATGGACATGCCGTCCCCGTCACCGGTCACCACCCACACCAGGAGATCCGGCCGGGCGGCCTTCAGGCCCGTGGCGATGGCCGGCGCGCGGCCGTGGATCCCGTGGAATCCATACGTGTTGGTGTAGTACGGGAACCGGCTCGCGCAGCCGATGCCGCTCACCACCACGAAGTTCTCCCGGGGGATCCCCAGCTTCGGAAAGACGTTGGTGACCGCGCTCAGGATCGCGTAGTCGCCGCAGCCGGGGCACCAGCGCACTTCCTGATCGGTCTGGAAGTCCTTCGCCGTGAGCTGCTTCTTCTCGGGTGTCTGCGTCGTCGTGGACACGGCCGTCATGCCTCCAGAAGGCGATCGATGGTGGCGGCGATCTCCGCCGACTTGAAGGGACGTCCCTGAATCTTGCCGTCACTCACGACGTCCCGCAGGTACTTCGCCCGCAGCAGCAGCGAGAGCTGCCCGGTGTTCATCTCCGGGACCACGATGGTGCGGAAGCGCTTCATGATGTCCCCGAGATCCTTGGGCAGCGGGTTGAGGTACCGCAGGTGGACCCAGCTCACGCTCTTGCCTTCGGCCCTCTTGCGCCGCACGGCTCCCTGGATGGCGCCGCGGGTGCTGCCCCATCCCACGATGAGCAGGTCGCCGGCCTGATCGCCGTCCACCTGGGTGGGGGGAAGCTCATCGGCGATGCGCTCCACCTTCTCGGCGCGCAGCCTCACCATGCGCTCGTGGTTCTCCGGATCGTAGGAAACGTTCCCGGTCACCTCGGCCTTCTCCAGGCCGCCGATGCGGTGCTCGAGGCCCGGCGTCCCAGGCAGCGCCCAGGTCCGCGAGAGGGTCCGCGGGTCCCGATCGTACGGCAGGTAGTGTGCCTGCGCTTCGGAGATGATGCGCGTCTCGAAGTCGGGTATCTCGTCGTCCGTGGGGAGCTTCCAGGGCTCGCTGGCGTTGGCGAGATAGCCGTCGGTCAGCAGGATCACGGGCACCATGTACTTCAGCGCGATGCGGCAGGCCTCCATGGCCGTGTCGAAGCAGTCTCCCGTGGAGCTGGCCGCCAGGATGGGAAGGGGCGACTCGCCATGGCGCCCGAACATCGCCTGCAGCAGGTCGGACTGCTCCGGTTTGGTGGGAAGGCCGGTGCTGGGGCCTCCGCGCTGCACGTTGATGATCACCATCGGCAGCTCCACCATCAGTCCCAGCCCCATGGCCTCGCTCTTGAGCGCCATGCCGGGCCCGGCCGTGGCGGTGACCGCCAGGGATCCGCCGAAGGCGGCCCCCAGCGCGGCCGATATCGCCGCGATCTCGTCTTCGGCCTGCAGCGTCAGGACGCCGTACTCGCGGTACCGCGCCAGCTCGTGCAGGATCGGGCTGGCCGGGGTGATGGGATAGCCCGCGAAGAAGATCGGGCGCCCCGACTTGATCGACGCCGCCACCAGCCCCAGGCAGGTGGCCGAGTTGCCCATGATGTTGCGGTAGACGCCGGGCGGGAACGGGGCGCGCTCCACGACGTAGGTCGACTGGAACAGCTCGGTGGCCTCGGCGTAGGCGCGGCCCGCCTTGTACGAAGTCAGGTTGGCGTTGCGAAGCGCCTCGTCCTTGGCGAACTTCCTGTCGATCCAGCGCAGGGTCGCTTCCTCGGGCCGCTGGTAGACGTGATAGATGACCCCCAGCGTGAAGAAGTTCTTGCACCGGTCCATCTCGCGGGTCCCCAGACCCGTTCCGGCCAGGGCCTTGCGGTTGAGATCGCTGATCGGGATGGCGATGGTGTGGTAGCCGTCGAGCGAGCCGTCTTCCAGCGGGTTCTTCGCGTAGCCGGCCTTCTGGAGGTTCTTGGCGTTGAACGCGTCGGCGTTGACGATCAGCAGCCCGCCCGGCTTCAGGTCGGCCAGATTCACCTTGAGGGCGGCCGGATTGAAGGCCACCAGGGCGTCGGGCTGGTCTCCCGGCGTGTGGATATCGTAGCTGCTGAAGCTGATCTGGAAGCCGCTCACTCCCGGCAAAGTTCCCGCTGGTGCGCGGATCTCGGCCGGGAAGTCGGGGAGCGTGCTGAGGTCGTTCCCCGCGATGGCCGATGACGTCGTGAGCTGATTGCCGCTGAGCTGGATCCCGTCACCCGAGTCGCCGGCAAGCCGCACCACGACGCGGTCGACCTTCTCGACCTTCGTCTTGTCCGGCGCCTGGACGGTCTGCGTCGTCATTCCTTGCCCTCTCCCTCGCCCGTGATCGTTCGATCGGACCTATCCGGCCGGCGTACCCTGGCGCCGGACCGCCCGCAAACCTGTAGCGCGAAGCGCTTTATTATGCCTGATTCCGGGCCGCCTGTCAGGTGGGACCTCGTGGTAGAGTGACCGCCATGGACCTGTCCCGTCTCGCGGTCAACACCATCAAGATGCTGTCGGTTGACGCGGTCGAGAAGGCCCGCTCGGGCCATCCCGGGCTGCCCATGGGAGCGGCCGACGTGGCGTTCGTGCTGTGGTCGAAGTTCCTGAAGTTCGACCCCGCCGACCCCCACTGGCCCGATCGCGATCGGTTCGTCCTGTCGGCCGGCCACGGCTCGATGCTGCTCTACTCGCTTCTGCACCTGGCCGGCTTCGGCGTCACGCTCGACGACCTCAAGGCGTTCCGCCAGTGGGGCAGCCGGACGCCGGGTCACCCGGAAAAGGAGTGCCTGCCGGGGGTGGAGGTGACGACCGGCCCGCTGGGCCAGGGCCTGGGGAACGCCGTGGGGATGGCCCTGGGGGCCCGGATGCTGGCCGCGCGGGTCAACACGCCGCAGTTCCCCATCATCTCCCATCATGTGTATGCGCTGTGCAGCGACGGCGACCTGATGGAAGGGGTCTCCCACGAGGCGGCGTCGCTCGCGGGGCATCTTGCGCTCGGGGACCTGATCGTCGTCTACGATGACAACCATATCAGCATCGACGGCCCCACGGAGATCACCTTCACGGAGGACGTCGGCCGCCGGTTCGAGGCCTACGGCTGGCACGTGCAGCGCATCGACGGCCACGATCATGCGGCCATCGAGCGCGCGCTGAGCGCGGCGCGCGACGAGGCAGCGCGCCCCTCCATCATCCTGGCCCGCACCCACATCGCCAACGGCGCGCCCAACAAGCACGACACGGCCGGCGCTCACGGCGCGCCCCTGGGGGCCGACGAGGTGGCGGCCACACGGCGCGCCCTGGGGTGGCCCGAGGAGACCTTCGTGGTTCCGCAGGAGGTCCGGAAGCTGTTCGCCGACGTGGCGGCGAAGCACCACGCCCGGCAGGAAGAATGGCGCCGGTTGCTGTCACGCTTCCGCGAGGCGGAGCCGGAGCGCGCGCGCGCCCTGGACGCGCATCTCCAGAGGACCGTCCCCGCCGATATCGATCGCCTGCTCTGGGAGGCGGCCCCTTCCGATGGGGCGGCCACCCGCGCGCACTCGGGAAAGATCTACCAGAAGGTGGCCGAGCTGGTCCCCGCCTTCGTGGGGGGCGCGGCCGATCTCGTGGAGTCGACCAAGACGGCGGTGAAGGGCTCGCCGCTGGTGAAGGCAGGCCACTACGAGGGACGCAACATCGCCTGGGGAGTGCGCGAGCACGGCATGGGGGCGATCTGCAACGGCCTGTCGTACTACGGGGCGTTCATCCCCTGCGCGTCGACGTTCCTGATCTTCTCCGACTACATGCGCCCCACCATCCGGCTCGCGGCGTTGTCGGAGCTCCAGGTCATCTACGCCTTCACGCACGACAGCGTGCTGCTCGGCGAGGATGGCCCCACGCACCAGCCGATCGAGCACCTGGCCTCGCTGAGAGCCATCCCGAACGTGCACGTCGTGCGGCCCGCCGACGGCCCCGAGACCGCTCTGGCCTGGGCGCACGCGCTGCGGCGGCGCCACGGGCCAACGGCCCTGATCCTCACGCGGCAGGACACCGCCGCGCTCGATCACAAGGGATCTCCGGAGCCGTTCGGGCCTTCGGTGTTCTTCCGAGGAGGCTACATCCTGGCCGAAGCCTCTTCCGGGCGCCCGCGCGTGGTGCTGGTGGGGACCGGATCGGAAGTGGGCCCCTGCGTGGAGGCACGGCGGCTCCTGGAAGAGCAGGGGATCCCCACCCGCGTGGTCTCGCTCCCCTGCACCGAGCTGTTCCTCGAGCAGCCGGCCGCATGGCGCGATGCGGTCATCCCCGCCGACTCTCCGGACGGCCCGCGGGTGGTCGTGGTGGAGACCGCCGCGACGTTCGGCTGGGAGCGCGTCGCGGGGCGGTCCGCCCTCCTGATAGGGGTGGACCGGTTCGGCGCCTCGGCACCCTGGAAGACCATCGCGGCCGAGCTGGGGCTGACGGGGCCGGCGATCGCCGCCCGCGTCGCCAAGTGGCTCCAGGCCAGGCCGTGAATCTCTAAGGGCAGGTCGCCCCTGCCGTCACGAGCTGACCCGGCCGAGTCGTCGCGCTGGGAGGCTGCACCCCCAGCGGGGCAATCGCGGCAGTGTTCGTGGACGAGTGCCCCACCTGATAGAAGTACGCCGTCCCCGCCGTCGGTGTGCTCGCGTCGTTGACGCTGGCGAGCGCCCCCAGCGCTCCCTGCGCCACGGCGTTGGCGAAGCACGACCCGTCGAACGTGTTCCCGCTGAAGACGTCGGTGCCTGTCGTTGCTTCCGTGTAGACGTAGCGGAAGACATCGTAGCCGCTGATCCCGGGCGGCTGGACGCGCGACGGCCATTGCAGGGTCACCGTGGCGCCGCCGATGACGTCCAGACCCACCTCGTTGGTCACGCCGCCGGCGTTGAGGGCCGTCTGCGGGCCCAGGTCGCTTCCGTCGCCCGTGTACACCTTGACCACCACCTCCTGCTGCGCGGTGCAGGCAAGGTCCGAGGAGCACCTTGCGCTCACCCGGTAGAGGGCGTCCCTCGAGGGCGCCACCCGCACCACGTTCTGCGGCGAGTGGGGGAAGATCACGTCCAGGACGGACGAGGTGTTGAGGTCCAGCTCCTCCCACTGGTACTCCAGCACGCCGTTGGTGCAGCCGCCCAGACCCGTGTTCGGGTCCACGGCCGCCACGCTCTGACGGGCATCCAGGGTCACAGGCTGCAACAACGAGTCGAGCCCCAGAAGGCGCCGGGTTCCGAAGGCGACCGATCCGGCGATGTTCACGGCGATCGTCGAGCAGTTGGAGGCGTGCAGTCCGACGATGCACTGGCTCAGCCCCGTCGTGGTGTCGGGCACGATCACCGAAGGTGCCACCCGCAGATCGGTCAACTTGATGTCGTCGATGTACCAGCCGTCGTCATCGTCGTAGTACTGATACGCAACGCCACCCGGATCCGGCTCGAGGGCCGACCTCTGGGTCCCGAACGACCAGCCTCCCTCCATCATGCCGATCCACCTCAGCCGTGCGACACGTCCCGAGAAGGATGAGAGATTGAACGCGCTGCGGGTCCAGACTCCCGCACCCACGGAGCCGTTCTCGGTGCAGCCGGGGCCGGGAGCGCAGGTGATGTCTCCGCAGTCCTTGTGCACTGCGTCGTTATTGTCCGTGTCCATGACGCAGGTGGCATCGGTTCCGAAGATGTCTCCCTTGTGGGAGAACAATGGGCTGAAGTTGCACATGGTCTCATTGTTGGGAGGGATCTGATCGTCGCCTGGATCGAAGCCGCAGATGCTGATGGTCTCCTGGATCGTGTCATCGTACCCGTTGAAGCTGGGAGTGAGCTGCTGCCACCGCTCGAAGTGCCCGTCCGGCCCGAGCAGGCTGAGCTGGACCTGTCCTCCGCCGGCCGTTCCGGGGATACCGAACCCGCCGAAGAAGTTTTCGTCGTCCGGCACCGAGATGATGTGCCAGAACTCCAGCGAGCTGGCCGTCCCGAGCGCGAGACCGGGCATGTTCGGGTCTCCCTGGGAGTCGAGGACGAACGCTGACACCTGACGCAATCTCAGTGTGTCCAGCAAGGTCGACGTCGCGCTCAGGTGCCGCCCCATGTGGAGCGACCGGACTCCGGAGTGCGCCTTCCCGCCATCGGGGGCGCCGATGCCGGGCCCGAGCCCGGCGATGTCGTACGACGCGCCGGGATATTCGAAGGCCGAGTGCAGATGCCAGTCGTTCTCCTCGGCCACGGGCGCCTGGCAGCCGACGAACCCCTGGTCGTCGTCCGAGCAGATCATTCCGGCGGTGCCGGTCGGGCTGGGCCCCCCGTGCATGGTGTAGCCCAGGATGTCGTCGTCCGGATCTCCCAGGGCGCGCAACGGATCGTTGGGATCGACACCGATGGGAAGCCGCGTGAACTGGATCCCCGGGATTCCGGGGCCGCGGTCCGTGTCGAAGTTCTCGCACAGGGTGCCGGGAGGCGACCCCGGAGTGCCCGGGCAGTTGGCCGGGATCAAAGTCATGTCAACCCGATCGACGTCCACGGTGAACTTGAATTTCTGCTCGGGGATCCCTTCGATCCCGTCGGCCGTGGCGCTCACGGAGAACTCCGCCTCCGCAAATTTTGCGGCCGAGGAATGCCCAGGGCCCGGGTTGGCGGGGTTCACGACGAAATTGAGCGCTCCGACGGGGGTCTGAACCCCCGTGGCGCCGGCAGCCAGGTTCCCCACGAAGGCCTGCGCCCTCGGGGTGCAGCCCACAGAGGGGGTGAGCGGGCGGATCCCCACCGTCAGGTTGTTGAGCGGCATGGCCACGCCCAGCTTGTCCACGGAGGCGTTGGTCAGCATCAGCCTGACCGAGGCCAGCTCGCCCGGGTCCGCCACCCCATCGGGAACCCTGGCGCAGACACCGTCCGTGCCGGCCGGAGGTGTGTTGCAGAAAGGATCGTTGTTCGGAGTGCCGGGGTTCTCCTGCGGGCACGGCTGGGGAGTGCCGGGAGCATTGTTGGGATCGGGGTCACCGGACGTGCAGAAGTAGTCGGCGGAGCCGTCGTCCAACAAGGCCACGGCCGAAACGTTCACGGCCCCCACCGACACCGGCGTGGACGCCATGTTGGTGAGGCCGCTGCGCGAGTGCTCGCAGCTCAGCTCGGCCGCGACCTGCAGCAGGTCGTCGGGGACCCCCGACAGATTGTCGTCGTCCGAATTGGGGTCGCAGTAGTTGGCCACCCCAGGAATGCTGTCCGTGCCGGATCGGTCGTCTCCCGCACCATCGCCATCGGCGTCGGTCTGGACGTGGAACACGGGATCGGCCGGGTTGTAGAACGTCGGGCAGTTGTCCATGGAGTTGGGAACCATGTCGTTATCGAAGTCCTCGGCATCGCATCGGTCGCCGACTCCATCTCCATCGCTGTCGATCTGGTCCGGGTTGTAGGTAGCCGCGAAGGTGGGTGCGGCGCCGGGAGGCTCCACCGTCCCTTCGTTCGGGCAGTTGTCGTCCACCTCGGCTACGCCGTCGCCATCGATGTCGGCTGCATCGTCGCAGTACTGGAGGCTCTGTCCCGGGTTGTACAGGGTCGGACATGCGTCAGCCCCGTTGAGGGCACCATCTCCGTCGATGTCCTGGTTCTCGCAAGTGTTCCCCACACCGTCGCCGTCCGTGTCGAGCTGGTTGTTGTTCGCCACCAGCGGGCAGTTGTCGCACAGGTCACCATGCCCGTCGTCGTCCCAGTCGCATTGCCCGGTCCTCGGTGACGCGATGCAGTCGGCCGCCGTGATGGTCCCGCTGCCGTTGTTGTCCCGCTGGGCTGTGTTGGGCGGGTTGGAGATGTCGAGCTGGGTGGCGTGATCGAAGCAGCTGTCGTCGTCCGAGGACCCCTGCCCCTCCGCCAGGAAATCGACGGAGCTGACGTCCTTGGGAACCCCGTTGAACCCGAAGTTGAGCACGCCGTCGCCATCCACGTCGCGGACCTTGTTCTCCCCCAGTCCGCCGTCCCTGTCCTGATCGCACTCGGGGTCGGCATAAGTAGCCACGATGTTGAAGTTCTCGCCCTGCGTCGCGTTCACGTTGAGGACCCTCTTCTGGTCCACCATGGCGCTGATCGGCACGATTCCGGAGAAGATCCCCGCTCCCTGAGGGGCAAGACAGAAGTCCTCCAGGTCCGTCGTGCTGCGGACGTCGATGGCGATCTCTCCCGGCGCGCACGCGCAGTCTGCGTTGAATGAGCAGAACGTGTTGAGGCGCGACAGCAGGCCGGCGGTGCACTTGCCGATTGAGCAGACCCCGGTCGGCGCGGGGGCCGGCGTGGTGTCGGCCACCTTCACCTTGATCCCCGTGGTGCAGTTGTGCGTGTTCAGGCGATCCCACGTGATCGTGGCGCACGGACGCGCGTTGGGGTTGCCGCCACTCGAGACGTTGCCGCAGTCGTTGGGGCTGCTGTTGCTCTGGTCCATGGGATGCTTCTCTGACCAGTGGAAATAGGCATCGTCGATCGTCCAGCCGAGCCCGCCGCCCGCTCCACCTTCCAGCAGCCACCAGCTCAGCTCGAACTGAAAGCGGTTCCCGGAGGACCCGCTGTACTCCTCGAACCGGTCGGCCACCAGGTCGATCTCGCGATTGCGCACGGGGCCGTACGGGGTGGAATGACCGAAGCGCCTGCCGGGCCCGTCGCAGGCCGCGTGGGTGGCGCATGGCGTGCCGATCTTGGAGTCGCCGCCCTGGATGCAGAATCCGAAGTTGCAGATCCCCGGGACTATCGGAAGGCCCGAGTTGGGGTCCACGGAGGTGTTCCCCTGGAATCCGCGTGTGTTGGCGTCCAGGTCCGACACCGGGAAGGCCATCAGGAGCCTCTCCAGGACGTTGCTCTCGTTGCGCTGGAGGATCGGCTCGGACACGCCCACCTCGTCTCCGTTGACGCCGGTCGTCCCGAGCGAGCCGTCGCTGTCCCTCAAGGGGCCGAACGTGCGCTGCGCGTCGGCGGCCCCCGTCTTCGGGCCGGACATCGTGAGGGGAGTGGGCGACCGGTAGAGGTATGAATCGCCCAGGGTGACCGGGCCGCCGTCTTCGAGGTCGGGGTCCACCTCGACCTGCGTGAAGCTGGAGGTGTCCACGAACGACTGGGTCTCGTTCCAGCCCAGCGCCTCCATACGGATGTCGAAGGGGATTCCCCGCGCGTCCGGAGCCGTGTTCACCCGCCGCAGGACGGGCGACTCGAGCACGTCGTGCACGAACTCGGTCATCGGCGCGGTGAGGGGATCCGACGGGATGCTGTACGGAGGGCAGGCGCCGGCCACGCGGAACGTCCCCACCGGGCCGTGGCCCGCGTGCCACACTCCCTTGGGGAGGGTGTCCGAAAGGCCGACGAGGCCGTTGTTCTGGGTCTGCCACCCGCAGCCGCCACCCGTGCCGTAGAACCAGGCCAGGCTGTTCTGCGCCGACCCCGGAGCGCCGGGCCTCGAGTCGGCGGTGCGGAAGGCGCTGAAGCCGCCGTCATTGAAGTCGAAACGCCATGGCATCTGGGCGGCAATGGCGACGTTGGGGTTGACGCAGTCGGCGTTGATGGAGCAGGTCTTCGAGATGTTCGTGCACCGGCCCGCCGTGCACGTCCCCACGTCGTTGAGCGGCCTGAATGTGAGCAGCTCCAGGTTCCTGGCCTCCGATCCTGGGCGGTTCGTGTCGATGTTGCCGTCACGGTTGCGGTCGGCGGCCTGCGTTCCCCCGGTCGGGAAGTCGGTGTGATAGTTGAGCACCTCCGTGTCCGCCTGCAGCGCCTGCCTGAACGTGAACGTCTGGGCCGCCACCTGATCCCCCCAGTCGGACCCTCGGGAGGTGAAGCTCACCACCAGATCCACGGCCCGGTCCGCCGTAACCAGCGTCTTCACTCCCGTACTCACGTTGAGCGTCCAGGCCGCGATCCCCTCGCGGCCGCCCGGGATCTCCCCCAGCTCCACGGACTGCGGAAGCGGGCTGAGGAACGAGCAGGGGTTGGCCCCACCCGGCACCGGGTCCGTGCAGCTCAGCGTGGCCTTCAGATTGATCGTCTGGTCCAGGTTCTGGTTGGCGAACCCCACCTGGTAGACGATCGACTCGCCCGCATCCAGGTAGTCGTCGCCACGGCTTCCGAGGTTGCGGCCCAGGTCGCACCCGCCCGTCACCAGCGTCCGGCGCATGCCGTTGCCCGATCCCAGCCCGTCGAGAGGAAAGAACATGACCGGGCCGAGCACCGGAGCACAGTCGACCCTCGCCGTCGTCACGGCGTCTTCGGGGACCGGAGCGCCCGGAGAGGTCGGCGACTGGTCGTCGTAGATCGCCCTCAGCCTCCAGCCGCTCCTCACCTCCACGATTCCGTTGTTGGCGATCGGGTTGAGTGCGCCCGGCCGGTTGGCGATGAACTGCAGCCGCCTGGCGTTGGAGCTGTAGTGGTTGGCACGACCCACCCGCAGCGTGGCCGACCCCGCGTCGGCCACGAAGGTCAGGCCGGCCTCGGTGTCCTGGATCGCGCCGTTGGGATCCAGCACCTCGATGCGGCTGCGCAGGCCGATGTTGGCCGCCGTCTCGGCCTGAAACGGGTTGGCCGGGATGCGGCTGCCGTCCGCCACGCGCATGGTCACCGTGCGGTC
This sequence comes from Candidatus Polarisedimenticolia bacterium, assembly GCA_050747525.1. Classification (GTDB taxonomy): domain Bacteria; phylum Acidobacteriota; class Polarisedimenticolia; order JACPZX01; family DASXTC01; genus JBOGOC01. The sequence goes on from JBOGOC010000103.1 coordinate 15,935, forward strand.
CGAGCAGTTGTACACATCGCGGTTCAGCGAGATGGTGCTTCCCATCCGGCTGCTGTACACGGGACCCGCGATGGACAGCGCGAACGGCTGGCCGAAGCTCCCCGGCGGAATGAGCTGCACGTCGGCGGCGTTGGCCGTCGTCTGGACGATGCCGTCCGCGCCCGCACCGATGTAGGTCACGCCGGAGCCTGTGGTCAGCACCGAGTCGTCTCCCGCGGGAGCCGTCTGGAGGATGCCGTCGACCCCGCGGGCGATGGCCGGAGCGTCGGGCACGGGCGTCGAGCTGCCCGTGCTCTTGAACCGCACGCGCGCCCGGTGGAAGCCGTGCTCGCCTCCGCTGCGCGTGGGGCCGAAGGCCGCGGCGTCCCCGAGGTAGTGATGGATGACCTGCTCGGTCGTGTTCCTTGTGTCGGGCTCGTTCTGCGGCGCGGCCCCGAAGTCCGAGCAAAGGGCGCCCGGGGTGACGGCGTCGTAGCAGGCGAGCTCCGGGTCGAGGTTCTGGTTGCACTCCGCGCGCAGCGTGAACTGGCCGGCGAACTCGCGCATCTGGTTGCCGCGCCAGAGCTTCACGTACGGGTTGTTGCCCGTCGGGTCGTAGTACGACGCCTGGTTGTCCAGCGCCGCGTACGTGCAGTACCCGCAGAATTGCGGGTTCTGCACCCCGTTCAGCGTCAGCGTGTTGCAGATCCCCTTGCCGGCATCCGTGATGTCGTAGTCGCCGGAGATGACCTCCAGGTCCAGGTCGTTGCGCAGCGTGTCGCCTTCCGCGTCGTACCAGGCCAGCGATGCCCTCATCTGGTCCTGGCCGTCACGACGGTAGAAGTCGAACGACACCGACCCGCCCACCGGTACCACGCCGAGGCCCGTCGTGCTGCCGTCCGAGCCCACGCCCCTCGCCCCGCCGTCGAAGTACTCGTCCACCAGGATGAGCCCCGGCGGCACGTTCGGAACCGGGGCCACGTTGGTGGTGT
>JBOGOC010000104.1:0-16105 GCA_050747525.1 Candidatus Polarisedimenticolia bacterium
GCCCTCTGGAGGCCGAGCCGCTTCGAGCGAGCGTTGCACGCGCGCGCTTTTGCGCGTGCAGCGAGCGAGGGCGAGGCCGGAAGCGGGAGTGAGCGTCGTGGCCAACGCCACGACGCGAACGTCCCCGGAGACCACTCCCCGCCTCCGGCGCGGCCGTCAGGACGCCGAACGACCTCGGCTACTTCGTCTTCGGCGAGGAGATCTCCTTCAACAGATCCGGCTTCCCCTCGATGCGCTCCAGGCGCGGATAGCGCTCGCCTCCCGAGTACGCCAGGGTGTGACTGCTCAGGAAGCCGGCGTTGTCCACGAGAAGCTCCAGTGCCGTCCCCTGGCGCGTGGCCGCGACCCCGGCGCGCATCACATCGTGCGTGTAGCGGCGGCCGTTGACCGCCGCCAGCTTCATGCGCGGGCCGATGCCGGCGCGGTCCGCCGGCTTGCCCGGCACGACATCCAGGACGGTGCCGTCCTCTTTGACCACCAGGCCGATGGAGGCGGACAGGTTCACCAGCTTGTCCTCGCCGTCGTAGGCTTTCTGCAGCTTCGACGGCGTGTCGGCCCATGACAGACGCCATCCCGCTCGCTCGATCCCCTGAAGGGGGGGCTCGGGGGCGACCTCCTCGGCGCGCCTGCGGAAAAAGGCGTCCCAGTCATAGGGCTGCACCTCGCCCAGCACACGGACCAGGTCCTCGCGGCGGTAGGGCTTCACTTCGGGTGGACCGCTCCCTGCGCCATGGAAGCGTCTCAGGAAGTCCTCCAGCGACTTGCGTCCGTTGGACTGCTCGCGGATGAGGGTGTCCACATCCAGCCAGATGAGGGTCCCCTCGTCGTAGAAGTCGGTCCCGCGACGCGCCGTCCGCCAGTCTCTGCGGGCCTCGAACAGCAGCTGCGCCGTGACGCCGGTGTCGGCCAGCGGGCGCCAGGAGCGTCCGGTCTGGTCCGTGGCCCACTGGGCGATGAGGGCCAGCTTGTCCCGGTAGTCCTCCTGGGTCCACAGCCCGCTGCGGGCGGCGAGCACCTGGCCCAGGTACTGCGTGAGCCCTTCGTAGACCCACAGCAGCTCGGTGCGGACCGGCTTCTGGAAATCGGGGACCATCATGTCGGCGGGGCGCCGGTACTTGGCATTCCAGGAATGCACGAACTCGTGAGGCAGCAGGGTCGCGTGGCTCCGGCGCAGGTCTTCCTCCAGCCACGTCCGCTCGGGGACGCGGTTGTCGCTCGACTCGTGATGCTCCAGGCCGAAGTGGGCCACGTGGTCGCTCAGGGCGACGAGGAACCTGTACGAATCGTAGTGCGTGGCCCCGAACATGCTCAGGATCTCCACGACCAGCTGATCCCAGGCTGCCTGCAGGGAGGCGGGGGGGACCAGCGCTTCGGGCGAGTCGGCGGCCGCCTCGATGAAGTGCGGTCGCCCGCCCGGCGGACCGATGGCGATTCGTCTGTGATGCGCGCCGATGATCACCGGTGAGTCCACCAGGGTCTCCAGTGTCACGCGCGCGAAGGCCATCCGGTCGCCGTCCCGCGATACGGTCTGCAGCGCCGTGCCCGCGCCCCACCCGGCCGGCACGGTGAGCGAGGGTTCCAGCAGGACGTCGCGCATGGCGAGGCCGGACGGATAGACCACCAGCTGGTTCCAGTTGAGCACCGCCAGACGCGCGCTGGCGGAAGCCCCCGAGGAGAAGCCCTCCTCCGCGGGGGGAGCCATCAGCAGATCGAACGCCACATGGACGGTGCCCGCCCCCTCGGGCACGGTCACCTCGAAGGCATTCATGTCGGTGGGGTTGCGCCGCCAGGCCAGCGGCCTGCCGCCGGCCTCGATGCGCAGTCCGGCCACGTCGGTGATGGGGCCGGTGGGTCCATGCTCCCCGGGGATCCATCGCGGGTAGACGAGGCTGAGCGGGCCCGGAGACGCCGGCACCGTGAGCCGTGCGTGCAGCAGGCGGCGCGTGGCCTCGGTGGCGTCCACGTGCACGCTGAGAGTCGTGGTGGCGGCGGTCGCCGGAGCGGCGGCTGTCAGGGTGAGGACGGCGAGCATGGCACGCATGGATTCCCTCCGTGGCGCCCCCGGACGAGGAGGCCGGGCGCTCACGCTACCACGATCACGGGCGGGAAAGCTCATGGACGAGCCATCCGGCGGCAGCTATGCTGAGGGCATGCAGGCCTTCCGCCAGTGGCTTCGCGCGCGGCGCCTGCCGGACCCGCCACCGCGCGCGCGTCGCATGCCTCTCACGCTCGACGGGCTCGCCCGCGAGGCCGCGCATCATCCGTGCGTGCGCCGCCAGGACCTGGAACCGGGCGACGTGGTGGTGGTGCGCACCCTCAACTCCACCTACTCACTGCATTGTGCGGGCGATGGCACCTTCTGGGTCTCCGGGGGCTGGTTCGATCTCCAGGGGCTCTCTCCCGCCACCGTCACGGTGACCGGCTGCACCTGGGGCGGCAGCGCCATCCGCACCGACGTGGTGGCGGGGCACGGGCTCTGCCTCGAGTTCGGCAACAGCGTCGTCACCACCCGCATCACGTCGCTCACTCTGATCCGCTGCGAGGACGTGGACCAGGGCGTCGTGCACTGACCACGCCGGTCCCAGCCTGTCGTACAATCCCGGCCGGAGGGGAACTCGTGCCGGCACCGGGTGACAGGCTTCTTCACAACCAGCTCATCGAGAAGGATTCGTCCCGGGAGCTTCTGCATGAGCTGAGAGCGCTCACTCCATGACCCTTCTGACGTTCGCACCCCCCATGGGGATCTACGAGACGCTGTACGCCTTCCAGAAGTCCTTCGGTCGCCCCATGGGCGAGACGGGGACCCACCCCTGGAGCCAGGGATTCCCGCGCACGGTGCAGCTTCCCGGAGGGCCGCCCCTGCCCGCGTCGGTGGCGGTGGATTCCTCGGACCTGAAGTATCCGAAGGCCTGGGGGCTCCCGGCGCTGCGCGAGGCGCTGGCGTCGTACTACCGTCGGCACTACGGCGCCCGGATCACGGCCGACCACGTGATGGTCTTCGCCGGCGGCCGGCCGGCGCTCACAGCCGTGCTGATGTTCCTGCACTCCGACGTGAAGGTGCGCGTCGCCTCCACGGAGTACACCCCCTATCACGACATGCTCCGCCTGCTCGGGCGGACGCGCCATCTGGTCCCCAGTACACCCGAGAACCGGTTCCGTCCTCCCGTGGAGGCGTACACCGACGCACCCGCCGGCCGCTCGCTGATCCTGATGTCCAATCCCTGCAATCCCACAGGGGCGACCCGCCACGGGGACGAGCTGGGCCGGCTCGTGGCCGCCGCGAGATCGGCGCAGACGGGGCTGCTGATCGACGAGGCCTACGAGCTGATGCACGAGCCTCCGGTGAGCGCGATGGCGTTCGCGGACGACATCGACGCGTCCAACCTGTTCGTGGTGGGAGCCGCCACCAAGGGGCTGCAGGCCCCCGGCATCCGCATCGGATGGGTGATCGCTTCGCGCGAGCACATCGAGATCCTGGGCAACTTCTCGTCGTTCGGCATGGGAGGCGTGTCGCATCTGTCGCAGCGGTACGCCCTGGCGCTTCTGGCCGAGGATCGTGTGGAGCTGGCCCGCCGGGCGGTCCCCTCGTACTACAGGACGCAGCGGGCGCACTACGGAGAGGCTTTCGCATCGATGGGCCTGGAGCTGTTCACCGGAGAAGGGGGCTTCTACCATTGGTGCCGGCTCGCCTCCGGCCTCAGCGCGGCCGAGCTGAACAGGAGGCTCTTTCCGCTCGGGGCCGCCGTGCTGCAGGGGACCGACTGCGACATGGCCCGGGCAGGGGAGGCCTCCGTTCTGCGCAGCTTCTTCCGCTTCTCGTTCGGCCCGCTCGACCCCGCGTCGTTCGACGACGAGGTTGCGCTTCTGCGCGGCGCTCTGGAAAGCGCATGAGCGCGCCGGCGGCGGCCGACCTGATCGCGGCCGGTGATCGGGACCTGGCCGCACAGCTTCTTCGAGATGTGTCCGTGAAGGAGGCGATCGAGCGCCTCGAGCGGGCGGGGTACGACGGCGCGCGCCGCCAGCTGCTGGGCACGGCGGTGCGCCTGACCCCGCCCATCGCGCCGGACGTGAACGAGCTTGTGGAGCGCTGCGGCAAGACGCTGGGCCTGCAGCCTCGGGTGGAGACCTATGTCTACCCGGGACCCTGGTTCAACGCGGCGGCCGTCCGTCCCGGCGGCGACCAGCTGATGCTGCTGATGTCGTCGAGCCTCCTGGAGTCGTTCGACGCCGACGAGCTGGCCTTCGTGACGGGCCACGAGCTGGGGCACTGGCTCTTCCAGCATCACCGGATCCCCGTCGGCCCCATGCTGGAAGGGGAGGAGCACGTGGGGGCCGGACTCACGCTGCGCCTGTTCGCGTGGCAGAGATGGGCCGAGATCTCGGCCGATCGGGCCGGTGTCTACTGCGCCGGGAGCATGGAGCCGGCCGCGCGCGCGCTGTTCAAGCTGGCCTCGGGACTCAAGGGGGACCGCGTGCAGGTGCGCATCGACGAGTTCCTGTCGCAGCAGCGCGATCTGGAGCAGGAAACGGCCCGGGCGTCGCGCGGCGACGAGCCTCTGCGCCCCGACTGGTTCGCCACCCATCCGTTCAGCCCGCTGCGGCTGCGCGCCGCGGAGCTGTTCGCCGGGTCGGAGCTCATGGCCGCGAAGGGGATGCCGCGCGCGGAGCTGGAGGCGCAGGTGCACGAGCTGATGACCCTGATGGAGCCCAGCTACCTTCAGGAAAAATCGGCCGTGGCCGAGGCGATGCGCCGTCTGCTGTTCGCCGGCGGGGTGGCCATCGCCGCGTCGTCGGGAAAGCTCGAGGAGAAGGCGGTGGAAGAGCTGGAGCGGCTGCTGGGGCCCGGATCGCTCCCCTTCGAGGTCAAGCCCGAGGTGATCCTGCGCGACCTTCCTTCGCGGCTGAGCGACGTGAAGGAGAACGTCCCCCCGCTGCGCAGGGCGCAGGTGCTGCGCGATCTGTGCGTGATCGCCAAGGCCGACGGTCGCCTGACCAAGGCTGAGCAGGAGATCATGGGCCGCATCGCGGACGAGCTGGAGGTGGATCGGGCGCTGATAGTCTGCACCATCGCTCCCCGGACCACGATGAACCACCTGGCGGCCACCTCGTCTTCCGACAGAAAGAAAGGAAGGCGGCCGTGAGCGTCAGGGGGGAGGGCGAGACGGCGCGCCTGGGCATGGCGGCGATCCTGGCGGCCGGCATGGCGCTGGCCGGATGGTTCGTCGGCCATGGGTTCCTGAAGGCCCGCTCGGCGGACAGGAACGTCTCGGTGAACGGGCTGGCCGAGCGCGAGGTGCCAGCCGACCTGGTCCTGTGGCCTCTGGTCTTCAGCGTGACCGCGAACGATCTGGAGACGCTCCACCAGCGCGCCGAGTCGGGAATCGGCAAGGTCAGGGCGTTTCTGCAGAAAGACTTCGAGGGAGAAGAAGTCACCGTGTCCGCGCCCCAGGTGACCGATCGTGAAGGACAGGGGGGCCCTGCCGGGCGGCCCCTGGAGCGGTACGCGGCCGAGATCACCGTGAGCCTGCGGACCAGCCGGATCGACAAGGTGCGGCCGGCCATGGCCGCCTCATCCGAGCTCGTGAAGCAGGGTGTCGCGCTGATCCGCAGCTACGAGCAGAGGACCCAGTACATGTTCACCGGCCTGGATCGGATCAAGCCCGAGATGATCGCCGAGGCGACGCGCGATGCCCGTCGCGCCGCGCAGCAGTTCGCGGAAGACTCGGGGAGCCGCGTGGGCTCGATCCGGAGCGCGCGTCAGGGCTACTTCAGCATCGAGGACCGGGATCCGTTCTCCCCGGAGATCAAGAAGGTCCGCGTCGTGACCACCGTGCAGTACGCTCTGGATGAATGACGCTCACGGGTGCTCCCGCAGGTAGGCCTCGGGGCGCATCATGCGCTGGGTGCGCCACAGCACGCGCGTGAGGCGCGGGACCTGCGAGGGGCGCACCTGACGGACCCAGTCGGTCCATCGCTTGCGCCCTCCCAGATTCAGGATCGAGCGGCGCCAGGTCTCCGCGTACAGCTCGAAGAAGCGCCGCGCTCCCAGGCGGGGCTCGCGCAGCGCGTGGTGCATGTCGAAGTGGGCCCAGGCGCGCCCTTCGATCTCCGCGCGCTGCTGCTCATAGAGCTGCGTCCCCGGCAGCGGAGTGAGCACGGTGTATCCCGCGCGATGGAAGCCGTGGGTCTCCACGAAGCTCCACAGCTCGCGGAACTGATCTTCGGTCCAGTCGGGGTCCACCACGAAGTTGCCGGTCACCTGGTAGCCGAGCGAGCGCGCGATCCGCGCGGCCTCCAGGGTGTCCCGCGTGGTGGCGTCCTTGGCCAGGCCCGAGAGGCCGGCGTCGGTGGGGGCCTCCAGTCCGAAGAAGATGTCGATCTCCGCGGCCACCGGCCGCCAGGCCTCCAGAAGATCGGGATGCCTCGCCACCAGGTCGCAGCGGCTCTGCACCAGCATCCACCGCTTGCGAACGCCGCGGGCGCGCAGGGCGCGCGCCATCTCGCGGCTGCGCTCTTCGTGGTGCCAGAACAGGTCGTCCACGATGAACACGTGGGGCCCCGCGGCCGCCAGGTCCTGGACCACGGCCCCCACCGATCGCTCGCGGAACGATCGATCGTAGAGCTGCCACACGGAGCAGAAGGAGCAACGGAACGGGCATCCGCGGGCCGTCTCCACGGCCCACACCGGATGAAAGAGCAGGCAGTGGTAGCGGGCGCGCCGATCGTCGAGCAGGTGCCTGGCGGGCTGCGGCACGGCGTCCAGATCGGGGCGCTCCGTCACCGGGCCCCCCGCGACCCAGCCGTCCGGCCCGCGTACGATCGTGCCGGGGATCCCGGCGGGAGTGCGGCCCTGCTCCAGCGCCGCGGCGAGGGCGGGCACGATGGTCTCGCCGTCGTCCACGACCACCGCGTCGAAGGGCTCGCTTTGCAGCGGGGCCGGGTGCGCGGCGGCGGCATGGCCGCCCGCCACCAGGAAGGCCCCGGGTGCCGCCCGCCGTGCGCGCCACGCCGCCTCGAGGGCGGCGTCGTATTCGACGGCGTGCATCACCGAGATGCCGATCAGAGCCGGGCGCGTGCGGCGAACCCACGTCTCGAGGGAGGCTCCGAACCTCAGGTCGGCGATGGCGGGCTGGTGCCCTGCCGCCTCCAGGGCGGCGGCCACGTACTCGAGGCCGAGCGGCTCCACCCGGAAGAAAGGGCCGAGGCCGAATCGATCGTTGCCAGGGTCGGGACGCACCAGCAGCACACGCATACGGCGCCCGATTCTACTAGACTCCACGCTCATTCGGAGGCGCGAAGCTGCCGGAGGCCGGACGCACGCTGCTGCACTACCGCCTGGAGGCACCGATCGGGCAGGGCGGGATGGGAGAAGTGTGGCGCGCATCCGACACCACCCTCGGGCGTCACGTGGCCATCAAGCTGCTCCCCGACGCCTTCGCCCGCGACGCCGAGCGGCTCGCGCGCTTCGATCGGGAGGCCCGCCTGCTCGCCTCCCTGAACCATCCGGGCATCGCCTCCATCTACGGGCTGCACGAGTCGGACGGCGTGCGCTTCCTGGCCATGGAGCTGGTCCCCGGGGAGGATCTCTCCGCGCGGCTGGCGCGCGGGCCGATCCCCCTGGACGAGGCGATGGCCGTGGCCCGGCAGATCGCCGACGCGCTCGACGCCGCCCACGAGCAGGGGATCATCCACCGCGACCTGAAGCCGGCCAACGTCAAGCTGACCGACGCGGGCAAGGCCAAGGTGCTCGACTTCGGCCTGGCCAAAGCCTTCGACCCTCACACGCACTCCGGCTCGGCGGCGCTTTCCTTCTCTCCGACCGTCACCGCCGCGGCGACCGTGGCCGGCGTGGTGCTGGGAACCGCAGCCTACATGAGCCCCGAGCAGGCCCGAGGGCGCGCCGTGGATCGCCGCGCCGACGTCTGGGCGTTCGGTTGCCTGCTGTACGAGATGCTGACGGGGGAGCGCCTGTTCAACGGCGAGAGTATCTCCGACATCCTGGCCGACGTGCTGCGCAAGGAGATCGACTGGAAGCGGCTCCCTCCGGAGACGCCGCCCGGGATCCGGCGCCTCCTGCGGCGCTGCCTGGAGCGCGATCCGGCCCGGCGGCTGCGCAGCGCCGCCGATGCCGCCCTGGAGATCACGGCTGTTCTCGAAGAGCCGCCCGAGGCCGTCTCGACGTCACCGGTACGTGCCGCGACCGCGCACCGATGGAGGGTGGCCACCGCCGTGCTGGGGCTGGCGGTCATCGCGCTGACAGCGACCGTCGTGCTGCGGGGCGGCTCTCCACCACCGCCTCAGCCACTGCGCAGCTTCGCCATCCCGGGGGCCGGCATTCACGGGTCTTCGTCGCTGGCCGTCTCCCCCGACGGCTCGTCGCTCGTCTATTACCAGGAAGCGGAGGTGGGAGGAGGGAGTCTCCTCCTGAGGCGCCTGGACGATTTCAATCCACGCGTCCTGGTTCAGCGTGGAACGCTGCTGCATCCCTTCTTCTCTCCCGATGGCTCCCAGGTGGCCTTCGCCAGCTCTACCCCCAAGGCGCTCATGGCTGTGCCGCTCGCCGGCGGCGCGCCACGGGAGATCGTCCCCATCTCGGACAGCCAGCCGGGGCTCTGGCTCGAGGACGGCTCGATCCTGGCGACCAACGTGGCGATGAAAGGGCGCTACTGGCGGGGCCTGGCGCGCGTCCCTGCCTCGGGCGGGGACCCCATCCCCTTCACCACCTTGAAGACGGGGGAGACCGTGCATTTCGGACCGTCGCTCCTGCCCGGGGGAAGGCAGGTGCTGTTCACCATCGAGGACGGCGGCGGGTTCGATGTGGCGGTGGCGGACGTGGCCACGGGCGCGCACCGCACGCTGCTCCACGGGTCCTCGCCGGTCTACGTGCCGACAGGTCACCTGCTTTCCTACAATCCCCTGTCGCTTCAGGTTCTGGCGGTCCCTTTCGATCCGGTCAAAGCCGAGGTGCGCGGCACCCCCGTCACCGTCGTGGAGAACGTCCAGCGCGGCATCAACGGGGTGGGCGCGTTCGCGCTCGGGCCCGATGGCACGTTCTACTACACCGCGTCCAACCCCGATTCACCTGAAGGAGTGTTCGGCGTGGTCTGGGCCTCCCCTGGCGAGAAGTCCGTCACGATCACGGGCGAACGTTCCACCTGGGCTCAGCCGCGCCTGTCCCCGGACGGCCGTACGCTCTTGGTGCGCAAGGCCGCCACCCCCAACTGCACGCTCTGGCTGCACGATCTCGAGCGAGGTGCCGAGACCAGGTTCACCTTCGAAGGAGATGCCCACGACGCCCTCTGGCATCCCGATGGCCGCCGCATCTATTTCAGCCTCGAGAACGAGAACGGCGTGAGGCAGGTCAGCATGCGCCGCATCGACGAGGACGGGCCCGCCCATCTCCTGCACCCTCCGACGAACGAGATCGAGGTGCCGCGTGCCATCTCGCTCGACGGCACGATGCTGGCGGTGTCGCGCACCAATCCCGAAACCGGAGGGGACATCTGGATCTATCCCCTGGTGGGCGGCGAGCCCCGTCCCTTCGTGACGTCCCCGTTCAACGAGGACAGCCCCGCGTTTTCCCCCGACGGCCGATGGATCGCCTACACCTCCAACGAGTCGGGGGCCGTGGAAGTGTACGTGCGCCCCTGGCCGTCCACCGGAGAAAAGTTCCAGGTCTCGATTCAAGGGGGGAACGGCCCGCTCTGGTCACGCGACGGGCGCTCGATCGTCTATGTCGAGAACCGGCGCATCCTGGCGGTGGACGTGCAGACGGGTTCGGGCTTCAAAGCGGGCCGGCCGCGCCTCTTCGTGGAAGGGAACTTCTCCTTCACGCGCCCCGGCAACTACGACCTTGCGGCCGACGGGCGCCGCATGGTGCTGGTGGAGCGCAGCGGCACGGCCCTTCCCACCATCGAGCTGCGGGCGGTGCAGGGATGGACCCGCGAGCTTGCGCGGCGGGTCCCCGTGTCGGGGTCCACGACTCCCTGAGTCGGCTACAATGCGGGGTGCCCGCGGCGCCCATGCTGCGGCCATCTCGAGGAGAACCCACATGCGCCCATGGCTGGCCGGCCTCCTTCTCATCTGCTCGCCCGCGCTGGCCGGCGAGATGTACGGCACCATCACGTCGGGAGGCAAGTCCGTCGGCGAAGGGATCCCCGTCGAGGCCACCTGCGGCGGCAAGTCCTATCCCGCAAAGACCGACAAGTCGGGCTCGTACCACCTCGCCGTGCAGGAGAAAGGGAAGTGCACGCTCACGGTGCGCTACAAGAACCAGGCTCCGTCCATCGAGGTCGCGTCGTACGACGAGGGCGTCCAGGTGGACCTCGTCCTCGAGGCCAAGGGGGACACCGTTTCGCTGAAGCGCAAATAGCGGGCTCGGGGATGTCGCCGCCCAAGGATCGCTGGGACAAGTTCGGCCTCTTCATGCAGCCGCTGGGTGGGCTGCTCACCGCCATCAGCGTGGCCGCGGTGGGGATCCTCGGGTCGAGGGTGATCGAAGAGCAGCAGACGGCCAGCACCGACGCCCGCCTCTATTCCGAGCTGATGAGCCAGCGCGAGCAGGCCGAGAGCACCCTGCGCAAGGACATGCTGGTCTCGGTCATCCAGTCGTACCTGGCCCCCGACGCGGGGACCCTCGAGGCCCGCATGCTCCACCTGGAGCTGCTGGCCTACAACTTCCACGACTCGCTCAACCTCAAGCCGCTCTTCATGGACCTCGATCGGCAGCTCCAGAAGCGCACCGGCGACGACAAGGTGGAGCAGACACAGCGCCTGCGGCGCATCGCGCGCGAGATCGGCGACCGGCAGCGGTTCGCGCTGGAGCTACGGGGCGACTCGTTCCGCCGCATGGTCGACCTGGACGAGCTGGCCGCGCAGGGGAGGGCGGGCCTGGCCCTCGAGCCTGCCACCGTCACCGTGGAAGGGAAGCCCAGCGACATCAGCATCCGGGTGCTGTCGGCGGACCCGATCAACCAGCACCTGCAGGTCCGCATCGAAGTGAGCTCCGCCGCCACGGATGTCACGCGCACCGAGTTCGAGGTGAGCTTCTTCGATCTTCCGATGATCGACAGCACCCACCTGGCCAACGGCCAGCGCTGCGCGGTGATGCTGAGCGCGTTCGGGCAGCAGACCGCCGAGCTGACCACGGTGTGCTTCCCCGGAGAGTATGCCAGCCTGAAGGACCGTCCCTACTACGACGAAGTGGTGGAGCAGCTCAAACTGAGGCGCGGATCATCGAGGTGACCATGGATGCCCAGAAGCTGCGGGCCTGGTGGTGGCACCGGCAGGGGCTGGACGGGTCGCTGCAGGGGAAGGGGCCCGGCGCGATCCTGGAGCGCAGCGGGTGGGCGCGCTCGGTGGCCGGCGTCGGCCCCTATCTCACGCTGTTCGCCCGCGGAGGCGTCACGCGCGAGGCGGCCGACGCCGCCGTGACGAAGATGTCGATCTACGAGCTTCCTTCCGCCCGCGGGTGCACATACGTGCTGCCCTCGTCCGACTTCGCCCTGGGGTTGAAGGTGGGGCAGGGGGGCGACGGCGACATGCGCATGGCCCAGAAGCTGGGGGTCACCGAGAAGGAGATCGATGCCCTGTGCCGCGCGGTCCTGAAGGCCGTGGCCAGGGGGCCCCTGGACCCCGACGAGATCCGCGAGGCCACCGGCACGGCCTCCCGCAGCCTGGGCGAGGAAGGGCGCAAGAAGGGGCTCACCACCACGCTGCCGATCGCGCTGGGGCGCCTGCAGTCCAGCGGCGAGATCCGGCGCGTCTCCACCAACGGACGCTTCGATCAGCAGCGCTACCGCTACGCGCCGTGGAGCCCCGGCCCGCTCTCGACCTTCACGCTTTCGCGCGAAGAGGCCCTGACCGAGCTGGCGCGCCGTTACTTCCGGTGGATCGGGCCCGCCACCGCCGCGGAGTTCCAGTGGTTCTCGGGGCTGGGCGTGAAGGCGGAGCAGGCCGCCCTCGACCCTCTGGGGCTCGTGCCGGCCGAGAAGGGGAGCGATCGGCTGATGTTCCCTGAGGATCGCGAGGCCTGGGAGAAGTTCAAGCCCCCGAAGGATCCTCAGGTCGCCCTGGTGAGCAGCATCGACGCCATCGTCCTGCTCCGCAGAGATCTGAAGACCCTGGTGGACGAGAAGGATCTGGGGCGCAAGGTCATGGAGGACAAGACTCTCGTGAACCTGGGCGGCCTGACCGACCTCCCCAGCCACGCCATCTTCGACCGGGGCCGGCTGGTGGGCCTGTGGGAGTACGATCCCGACGCGGCCGGGATCGTCTGGACGTCCTGGGTGAAGGACCGCGCGGTGGCCGAAGCGGTGCGCCGCACCGAGTCGTTCGTGCGCGAACAGCTCGGCGACGCCCGCTCGTTCAGCCTGGACAGCCCGAAGAGCCGGGCACCACGCCTGGCCGCGCTGCGTCAAGGATGAGCGGAGGCGCGCTCACCGGATCCGCGTGGTGAACCCCATCGTGGCCTGGTTGTTCGGGACGGTGAAGCCCAGGGTCCCCGTGAAGGTCCAGCGGATGTGTGTGGCCACACCATCGAAGCCGGCCGGCGCCCCGCCCGCGCCGCTCGCAGGCGTGTAGGTCCACGTGGCGCCCCCGTCGCTGGAGTAGGAGACGCTGGCGGTCAGTCCGCTCGTCCCCAGGTTCGTGGTCACCGAGCCGATCTTGAAATCGGTGCTGGCCGGGATCGAGTCCTGCAGGACGAGGGAGCTGGCGGTCGTGCTCCCGGCGTTGGCCATCAGCACCGCGTAGGTCAGCTCGGTGCCCGGAGGCTGCGGCCCTCCCGGGACGGCCGACTTCAGCAGAGTGACCTCGGCCGACGGCCTGACGGTCACGTTGCCGGAGAACTCGGACGTGCTTCCGGCCAGGGTGGCCGTGGCGGTCAGCACCGTCCCCACCGCCACGCCGGGCGGGGCGGGAATCGTGAAGCGGAAGCGGTTGGTGGTGTCGGTCCCCTGGTTCAATCCGTTCACCGGGTTGGTGTACGTACCGGTGGCGGCGTCGGTGTCGGCTCCCGAGCCTTCGGTGAGCGTCACGAGATATGTGAGCCCTTCACCGAAGCCGGAGGGGTCGGGAGCGGCCACGAACAGCTCGATCACCGAGCCGGGGCGCGCGTAGCCGGCCAGGCTGAGGTCGCCTCCTCCCGCCAGGGCTGCCGTGAGAACAGGGAAGTTGAGCAGCGCGTTCCCCCCCGCATCGGCGTCCCCCGCGTCGTTCTGCGTGACGAAGGGGGCGGTCCCGAGCAGCTGATTGTCCGCCGCGCGCAGGAGATCGATGCCGATCTGACCGGTGCCCGGACCGTTGCCTGAGATGGCGTTGCGCGTGATCAGGTTGCCCGTGGCGCCCGAGGTGACCATGATGCCGGCGCCGGTGTTCCCGCTGATGACGTTCCTGTCGACGATGGTCCCGGTGCCGAAGAGGCGGACCCCCGCGGTCTCGAGCAACGCGCCCGCTCCGAGGGCGTTGCCGGAGATGGTGTTGTTCTCGACCAGGCCCCCTCCCGTGCTCAGTGACGAGTCGAAGCCGCCCCCCTCGGACTGGGTGAGCAGGTTGCCGCGCACCACCGCGCCCCCGCTGGTGTTCTCCACGTCGACGGCGCCCAGGCCCGCGTTGCCGATGCCGTTGCGCCGGATCTCGTTCCCTTCCACGCGCCAGCCGTTGGCCCCCGTGTTGAGCCCGATCCCCTTGCCCGCGGCGAACCCGATCAGGTTGTTGCGCACGATGCCGTTGTCCGCGCTCACCACGCGGATGTTGTCCCCGCCGGTGCGGGTCGCCGCGCCCGGGTCGGTGAACGAAACGGCGGTGGAGCCCAGGACGTTCTGCTCGATGAGCGCCCCCGACCCGCCCGCTCCCACGCGGATGTTGCCACTGGTGTCGGAGCCGGGCGCGGTGCCGAAGCCGTAGATGGCCAGCCCCCGGATCGTGACGTTGGCGGCCTGGATGTCCAGGCCGATCGCCACGCTGCCGCCGTCCACGATCAGGATCTCGGGGCGGTTCACGGTGGGCAGGGCCAGGGCGTCCACCCCCACGGTCCCACCGGTTCCCATCACTCCGGGGTTGGTGTTGCCGATGGCGGCGGCCTGGGTCGTGCCGTCGATGATGGTCCCCGTGGCGGTGATGGCCGGCAGGGCGGGGTTCAAGGAGATGGTGAAGACGCCGGTCGCGGCGCTGTACCCGCCGTCCGTGGTGGGGATCGCGAACTGGATGGTCGATCCGGGCACGCCGTTGGCCGCCGTGATGGCTGCGCGCAGGGTTCCCGCGCCTGCCTGATTGGTGCGGTTCACCGTGAAGATGGCGGCCTGGGCCGGCATCGCCATGCCGGCCAGTGCCGTCACGATCAGAAGACGCAGAGACGAACGCATCCGCTAAAACTTAGGCGGCGCGCGGCGGCGGGCAACAGACCGGGGGCCGGATCCGAGGCTACCCGTTGAAAGGAATGGACTTGAGTCCCAATCGTGTGCCGGCTCAGGACTCCCGCGCGGCCGGCTGTGGGGACTGCCCTTCGCCCACGAGCTCGTCGAGCTGGCGGTGGTGCGGCTCGGGGAGCGCCTGCGTGACCAGGGCGGCCACGATCATGGCCACGGCGGCCACCAGCCCACCCACGATGGCGATGCGTGCCGGATTGGCAGGCGTGCTGGCCGACAGGGTGAGCGTGATCCACGCCGCCGACGTCCCCAGCACACGCCCGCCGATGTTGGCGGCGAACGACTCTCCCGTCCCGCGCAGATGCACCGGGTAGACGCGCGGCAGGTAGTTCCCCCAGAAGGAGAACTGGGCCACGGTGAAGAAGCCGGCCAGCAGCGCGCCGGCCTGCACGAGCCAGAGGCGGTTGGGCCCGTCCAGGCTGGCGCCAATCCACAGGAAGAACGCCGGGACGAAGAGCAGGCAAGGGAGCTGGAACATGCGGAAAAGGGATCGTCGGCTCACGATCCACACGGCCAGCGCCGCCAGGGCCAGGCGCCCCAGCAGGCCGCCCACCTCCTGCCAGGTCTGCACCGTCGCCGCGCGGTCTTCCTCCACGCGGCGGGATGCCATCCCCAGCGCGCGCGCGTCGGGCGGCGGACCGCCCTTGGCCGCGGCCGCCTCGCTGAGTTCCTGGCGGGTGGCCGCGACGTCGGCCTTCACGTCAGCGAGCCCCGGCACAATCTGCGGCAGGTGCTGGATGGCCCCGAAGGCCACTCCGTAGGAGCAGGCGAACAGGATGGTGGTGACCACGGTGGTGGTCCTCAGCTCGGGGCTGAACAGCTGCGCGAAGCTGGGGCGCCGGAGCGTCCCGGCCGCCCGCTTCGACTGCCAGACCGGAGACTCGGGCAGGAATGGACGGATCAGAATCAGGGGGATGGCGGGGATCAGCCCCGAGATGAGCGTGTAGCGCCAGGCCTCGTGCGTGCCTTGGATGGCGGGGAGCGCGGGGGCCCAGGCCACGGCGCCCTTGTTGGCCAGCGCCACCAGGAGCCCGCCCAGCGAAGAGAAGGCCTGCGTGTAGCCGAGCACCTTCTCGCGCCGCTTCGGATCGGGGAACAGCTCGGCCAGCCAGGCCACGGCCGCCACGAACTCCACGCAGACGCCGGCGAACACGAAGCAGCGCAGCACCAGCAGCTGCATCGGCGTGGTGGCGAACCCCGAGGCGAAGGCGGACAGCGCGTACAGGAGGATGCTCCCCGTCAGAACCCGCCGCCGGCCCAGCCGGTCGGTGAGGTAGCCGCCCAGAAGGCCCATCACACCACCGACCAGGGCCGGGACGAAGAACAGCAGGCGCGCCCACTGCGTGAACTCCGGGGAGCCGGGGACCAGCAGCGGGCCCCCCGAGGCGGCCGTCCCTCCCAGGGAGGCGAGCGCCGGCTTCACGATGAGCGGCAGCATGAGCAGCTCGTAGATGTCGAAGGCGAATCCGACCGAGGCGATGAAGCAGATGAGCCATTGCGTGGGGGTCAGTCGTACGGGTGCGGTCAACGTTGCCTCGCGTGTTCAGGTGGTCGGGCCGGACGCGTCAGGATACACGATGCGGGCGGGTGGCGGGGAGAGCGCTCCTTTGAGTGACGGGCGCCGCCCGGCGGGGAGTGGTCTCCGCGGCGCGCTCGCCGGCGTGGCGTTGGCCACGCCG
>JBOGOC010000105.1:0-14128 GCA_050747525.1 Candidatus Polarisedimenticolia bacterium
GTCAAGACTCGTCCGGCCCCGGCGGGCCGCCCCCGACCGCGGCGGCCTCGGCCCCCGCGGAGCGGTCGACCATGTTGTACTTGCGGGCGAAGTAGCGGAACGAGCGGAAGGACATGCGCAACAGACGCGCGGCCTGCGACTGCACCCCTCCCCGCCGCGCCAGCGCCTCCCGCATGTAGCGCTCGCGGATCTCCTCCAGCATGGACTCCAGATCAAGGCCTTCTTCGCCCAGCTCGAGGGTGAGCGACGGAGCGATGCTCTGGCGTCCCCGGATCTCCATGGGGAGGGAGACCGCCCGGATGACGTCGCTCCCCTCCAGCGCGACCGCGCGCTCGATCACGTTCTGCAGCTCGCGGATGTTCCCGGGCCACTCGTAGGCCGACAGGGCCGCCATGGCGTCGTCGGAGATGGAGGTCAGTCGCTTGCCCATCTCGGTCTTGTAGCGATCGAAGAAGTGGTACGCGAGGTGCGGGATGTCTTCCTTGCGCTCCCGCAAGGGGGGCAGCTTCAGCGGGATCACGTTGATCCGGTAGAAGAGGTCCTCCCGCAACCGCTTCTCTCTCACCAGCGCCTCGAGGTCGCGGTTGGTCGCGGTCACCACGCGCACGTCCACGGCGATCTCCTCCGTGCCCCCCACGCGCCGGATGGTGCGCTCCTGCAGCGCGCGCAGAAGCTTGATCTGCATGGCCGCCGAGGTGTCGCCGATCTCGTCGAGGAAGATGGTGCCGCCGTCCGCCACCTCGAAGAAGCCCTTCTTGGTGGCCACCGCGCCCGTGAACGAGCCTCGCGTGTGTCCGAACAGCTCGCTCTCCAGCAGCTCGTCGGGCAGTGCCCCGCAGTTGATGGAGATGAAGGGCTGGGCGCGCCGGCCGCTGTTGTGGTGGATGGCGCGGGCGATCAGCTCCTTGCCCGTGCCGCTCTCTCCGGTGATGAGCACGGTGCTCCCGGTGGCGGCCACCTGGCCGACGACCTCCAGGATCTCCTTCATGCGCTCCGAGCGCGCCACCAGCCGATCCAGGCCGTACTTGCCTTCCACGGCGGACGTCAGGCTGCCAAGGCGCTTCCAGCCGAGGGCGATCCCCACGTCGGCCAGGATCTTGTCGGTGTCGAACGGCTTCAGGATGTAGTTGAAGGCTCCCAGGCGGCGCGCCTCCTCCGCCGCTTCGTCGGTGCTGTACGCGGTGATGATGATCACCGGCGTGTCGGGGTAGAGCGACTTGCTGGTGCGGAGAACCTGAAGCCCGTCGGCCCCGGGCAGCCGCAGATCGGTGATGACGACGTCGTAGACTTCCTGCTGCAGGCGCTCGCATCCCATCAGGCCGGTCTCGGCCAGATCGACGGCGTACCCGCCGCGCTTGAGCAGGGTCGAGAGGACCTTCCTGAGGTCCGGCTCGTCCTCCACCACCAGGATGCGCTGCATGCCTCCCTCTCAGACCCGCCGCGGGCGCGTCGCCGCGCGGGCGGCCAGCGTCTCGCGGATGTGACGCAGGATGTCGTCGGGCTCCGACAGCTTCCACAAGCAGCCGCTGGCGCCCAGCTCGACGCACCGCATGAAGGCCGCGTCGTCCAGGGCGGCGGTCAGCACCACCACGGGGGTGCGCGCCTGGAGACGCCGGGCGTCCCGGATCACCTGGTACCCGTCCGGGCCCGCCTTGCGCACTTCCGTGAGCACCAGGTCGTAGTCGCGGGCCTTCAACCGCCGGGCCGCCTCGGACGCCGTAGTGGCCGTCTCCACCTTGTAGCCGGACTCCCGCAGCATGCCGACGATGCCTTCGCGTGCGTCGCGGCAGTCGTCCACCACCAGGACCGACCCGCCCTCGCGCCGGGCGAGAGCCTGCTTCACCGACGACAGGAGTACCGCCGGCACACGCGCCCCCGTTTGCGGCGGCAGAGGCGCCAGCTCCCACACGCCCGCCTCGTAGGCCCGGCGGCGCGGCTCGCCGGTCAGGGAGGCGGACAGGGCGATGACCCGCGCGGGCGGCCGCTGCCACAAGGCGGCCTCCACCAGCTCCCACCGGCCCGGCTCTTCCAGCAGCTCCATCACCAGGACCTGGCACGAGCCTGAGGCCAGCAGCCAGAGCGCGGCCGCCGTGTCCTCCGCGATCTCGATGGCCACGCCCGTGTCGCGCAGCGCCGAGGCAAGTGGGCCCGGGTCGAACCCCTTCGAAGCCACGCACAGCACCGTCATGACGCCCGCCCCATGACCACCGCCCTGCGCGCCGTGGTGGCCGACTCGGAGGCCGGCAGCGTCAGCCGCACCTCGGTCCCCTGCCCCACGCGGCTGGAGACGTGGATGCGGCCTCCGTGCTCCTGGACGATACGGAACACCACCGCCAGCCCCAGCCCCGTGCCCTGCTGGAACGAGCCGCAGAAAGGCTCGAAGGCGCGCTTGAGCTGGGCGTCGTCCATGCCCATCCCGGTGTCGGTGAAGGACACCAGGATGCGGGAGGCGCCGTCCCGCCTCGCCGCCACCCGCAGGCGGCCGCCGGAGGGCATGGCCTTGATGGCGTTCTTGGCGAGGTTCCAGAACACCTGCTTCATCATGTTGGCGTCCACCATGGCGAATGCTCCGCCCGGCTCGAAGTCCGTCTCCACGGCGTGGTTCGGCCCCAGCTCCTCGCTGTTGCGCAGCAGCGTGAGCGACTCGCTGAGCAGAGGCGCGAGATCGGCGGGCTGCGGATCGAACCGTCCGGGCCTGGCGAACAGCAGGAAGTCGCGGATGATTCCGTCCAGCCGCCTGGACTCGCGCAGCACGATGTCCAGCAGCTCCCCTTCCTCGCCGGCGAGCTGAAGGCTCTTCTTCAGGATCTGGACCGAACCGGACATCGAGGCCAGCGGGTTGCGTATCTCGTGCGCGATCCCCGCGGCCATCTGCCCCAGCGCGGCCATGTGGTC
Source organism: Candidatus Polarisedimenticolia bacterium (assembly GCA_050747525.1). Taxonomy (GTDB): domain Bacteria; phylum Acidobacteriota; class Polarisedimenticolia; order JACPZX01; family DASXTC01; genus JBOGOC01. The sequence continues at coordinate 2,896 of JBOGOC010000105.1, forward strand.
CTTCAGCCTCACCTCCTCTTCCAGCGCCTTGATCTCCGTGAGGTCCTGGAACGAGAAGATGTACCCCTGGGGCTGCTCGCTGCCGTCCTTCAGCACGGCGCAGGTGAATCCCAGGAACACAGCGGCGCCCTCCGTCCGCATCTGGAGATCGAACCGGTGCCGGGGGCGCGTCTCCAGGTGCGCGAGCACGGAGCGCAGGAATCCGTCCTCGCGCCCCAGGAACGTCTCCATGGACGCCCCTTCCATCTGCGCCAGACGCCGCCCGGTGATCACCTCCGCGCCGTGATTCATGAAGGTGATGCCGCCCTCGAGGTCGGTGGTGACGATGCCGCTGCTGATGCTGTCGATGATGTTCTTGTTGAGGGTCTGCACCCGCGCCAGCACCTCGCTCTTCTCCTGGAGCTCGTCGCCCGCCGCCCTCAGCTTGATCGACAGGTAGGACGCGAGGTAGGCGACGGTGAAGAATCCCACGAAGTGGGAGAACAGCGAGTACGCCACGCGCCGGTCGATGGCCACGGTGTCGGCGGTGGCCCATGACGACCGGGACGCGGCCGCCACGTCGTCCAGCCATCCATAGACGATGAGCACCACCAGAAGGGCGTAGGACATCCACGCCCCGGTGGCGGAGGAGAGGGCCCCCGCGCGGCCCAGCATGATGCTGGCCGCGATCACCGGCAGGAAGTAGAGCAGCGAGAAGGGCGAGTCGATGCCCCCGGTGGCCTGAACGAAGCCCGTGATCAGCAGGATGTCTCCCGCGACCTGCACGATGGTGGAGGCGGGATGGCGGGACCAGAGGGGGTGGAGCAGGGCGTAGACGATGGTGCCGGCGAACCCGGCCGCCGTCAGCAGGTAGAAGCGATCCGCCGCCAGCAGCGGCTGACCCAGCAGGCGCCCGATGATGAGGCCGGAGCCGAGCAGCGCCGTGAGCAGGACGGCGCGTCCGATCATCAGGACGGCATTCTGCCTTTGCAGCTCGGCTCTCACGCTGGGAGATCCTCCGGGAAGCCGCGGGGAGCCCGGCCGTGACCGCGCCGGGCTCCAGCGGCGTCAGGGCATGATGCTGATGAGGCTGAAGATCGGCATGTACATCGCGATGACGATGCCGCCGATCATCACACCCAGGAACGAGATCATGATCGGCTCGAGCAGGGTCAGCAGCCCCGCCACCGCGTCGTCCACCTCGTCGTCGTAGAAGTCGGCGATCTTGGACAGCATGGTGTCGAGGGCGCCGGTCTGCTCACCCACGGCAATCATCTGGGTGACCATCGCGGGGAAGACTTCGGTCTCGCGCAGCGGCTCGGAGATCGTCCTGCCCGCCTCGATGCTGGCGCGGGTCTTCATGATGGCCGCCTGGACGACGGCGTTGCCCGCCGTCTTCCCGGTGATGGTGAGCGCGTCCAGAATCGGCACGCCCGAGGAGATCATCGTTCCCAGGGTGCGGCAGAAGCGAGCCACGGCGATCTTCCGCAGCAGGATCCCGACGATGGGCAGGCGCAGCATGATGCCGTCGACCTTGTAGCGGCCCGCCTCCGTCGCGTAGAAGGGCCGGAAGCCGAACCAGTACGCGGCGGCCATGGCCACGAACAGCGGGATGGAGAAGCGCTGCATGAAGTTGCTGAGCCCGATCACGATGCGCGTGGGCAGCGGCAGCGCCGACCCGCCTCCCAGGTTCTGGAAGAGGGCCGCGAACACGGGGATGACGAAGGTCAGGATGACCCAGATGACGCCCACGGCGATGGTGATGACGGCGACCGGGTAGATCATCGCCTTCTTGACCGACGCGCGGAGCTTGACCGCCTTCTCGATGTGCTCGGACAGCCTCTGGAGAATGGTGTCGAGGATACCGCCCGCCTCGCCGGCGGCCACCATGTTGCAGAACAGCTCGTCGAACACCTTGGGGTGCTTGCGCAAGGCATCGGCCAGCGTGGAGCCCGACTCGACGTCCTGCCGGACCTGGAAGAGCACCTTCTGGAACGAGCGGTTGACCTGCTGCGTGCCCAGAATCTCTAGGCACTGCACCATGGGCAGCCCGGCGTCGATCATGACCGAGAACTGCCGCGTGAAGATGGCGATCTCTTTCTGGGTGACGCCCCCGCCCATCTTGGGCAGGGCGATCTCCTTGCCCCGCTCGGTCACCGCCGTCACGATGATCTGCTGCTTGCGCAGCATCGAGATGACGGCCTCCTTGGTTTCGGCCACCATCACGCCTTCCTGCACCGCGCCGCCGCGGCTCTTGCCCTTCCACGAGTACTGCGCCATCGACTCCTCCTTGCGCCTGTGCGGGCCGCCGATCAGGCCTTGCGGACGGCCTGCGGGATGCCGGGCGCGGGCTGGTTGATCAGGCCGGCACCCCTGTTGATCATGTCCTGCAGCTCATCCACGTTGCTCGAGCGTGACAGCGCCGTCTGCAGGCTGATCTGCTTCTTGAAGTAGAGTGTCGCCAGGGACTGGTTGAAGGTCTGCATGCCGAACTTCGACTGACCCGACTGCATCATCGCGTAGATCTGGTGGACCTTGTCCTCGCGGATCAGGTTCCTCACCGCGGAATTGGGCACCATGATCTCCATGGCCAGCGCGCGGCCCTGATTGTTGGCCTTGGGCAGCAGCGACTGGCACATGATCCCCTCCATCACGAACGAGAGCTGGGCGCGCACCTGCGACTGCTGGTGCGAGGGGAACACGTCGATGATGCGGTTGATGGTCTGCACGGCCGAGTTGGTGTGCAACGTGGCGAAGGTCAGGTGCCCGGTCTCGGAGATGCGCAGCGCGGCCTCGATGGTCTCCAGGTCGCGCATCTCGCCGATGAGCACGACATCGGGGTCCTGGCGCAGCACCGACCTCAGGGCGTTGGTGAACGAGTGCGTGTCGGCGTGCAGCTCCCGCTGGTTGACCATGCACTTCTTGTGCGAGTGCAGGTACTCCACCGGGTCCTCGATGGTCACGATGTGCTCGTGGCGCTCCTGGTTGACCTTGTCCAGCATGGCCGCCAGAGTGGTCGACTTTCCCGACCCGGTCGGGCCGGTCACCAGGATCAGGCCGCGCGGCTTCTCGCAGAGCTTGGCCACCACGTCGGGCAGGCCCAGCTCCTTGAAGCTCTTGATCTCCCAGGGGATGGTGCGGAACGCTCCCGCCACGGCGCCGCGCTGGCTGTAGATGTTGGCGCGGAAGCGGGCCAGCCCCTTGATGCCGAAGGACAGGTCCAGCTCGAAGGTCTCCTCGAAGCGCTGCTTCTGGTTGTCGGTGAGCACCGAGTAGCACAGCTGCTTGGTCTCGGGGGCCCCAAGCGGCGGCAGCTGCAGCGGGATGAGCTTGCCGTCGATGCGGATCTGCGGCGGCGAATTGGTCGTGACGTGCAGATCGGTACCACCCTGTTCCACGAGCGTCTTGAGAAGCTGGTGCAGCGTGACCGTCATGACACCCCCTACAGGACCGTTTCCCTGAGAACCTCTTCCACCGTGGTGACGCCGTCGCGCAGCTTCTGCAGGCCGCTGCCACGCAGGGACATCATTCCTTCCTCGATCGCCTTCTTGCGCAGCTCCAGGGCCGATGCTCCGCACAGGATCATCTCGCGCAGCGAGTCGGTCACCTCCATCACCTCGTAGAGCCCCACGCGCCCCTTGTAGCCGGTGTTGTTGCAGGTGGGGCAGCCTTTCCCCTTGAAGAGCTTCACGCGCGGCGCCTCGTCCTGGGCGAACCCGATGTCCACCAGGGCCGGGGGCGGCATGTGCACCTCTTCCTTGCACTGGGCGCAGCAGCGCCGGATCAGACGCTGGGCGCAGATGAGATGCACCGACGTGGAGACGAGGAAGGGCTCGATGCCCATGTTCATGAGTCGGTTGATGGTGGAGGGCGCGTCGTTGGTGTGCAGCGTGGACAGCACCAGGTGGCCGGTGAGCGCCGCCTTGACGGCGATCTCGGCCGTCTCGAAGTCTCGGATCTCTCCCACCAGGATGATGTTGGGGTCCTGGCGCAGGAAGGAGCGCAGGGTGCTGGCGAAGTTCAGGCCGATCTGCTCCTTCATCTGCACCTGGTTGATCCCGTGCAGGTTGAACTCGACCGGATCCTCGGCCGTCATGATGTTGGTCTCGGGCGTGTTGACCCGGGCCATGGCCGAGTAGAGGGTGTTGGTCTTCCCGGATCCGGTGGGGCCCGTCACGAGCACCATGCCGTAGGGCTTGAAGATGGCCTTCTCGAACTTGACCAGCGAATCGGGCTCGAAGCCCAGCCGCGTCATGTCCAGCATGAGGTTCTCCTTGTCCAGGAGCCTCAGCACGATCTTCTCGCCGAACAGGGTGGGCAGCACGGAGACGCGGTAGTCCATCTCCTTGCTCTTGTTGTGGAGCTTCATCTTGATTTTGATGCGGCCGTCCTGGGGCAGGCGCTTCTCGGCGATGTCCAGCTTGGCCATGATCTTGAGGCGCGAGGTGATCGCATCGCGCAGCTTCATGGGCGGGTTCATGATCTCGTACAGCACGCCGTCGATGCGGTACCGGACGCGGAAGTCCTTCTCGTAGGGCTCGATGTGGATGTCGCTGGCGCCGCGCTTGATCGAGTCGGTCAGGATGAGGTTCACCAGCTTGACGACCGGGGCTTCCTCGGTGGCCGCCTCCAGCCGCGCGAGGTCGAGCTCCTGGTCCTCGTCCATCAGCTCGAGGTTCTCGCCGCTGGCCGACTCCGCCTCGCCGATCTCGTCCATCACCTTCTTGAGCTCGAGCTGGTGCGCAGAGCCGTAGTACTTGTCGATGCAGTCCTTGATGGCCAGCTCGGAGGAGACCACCGGCTCGACGTTGTACCCCGTCATGAACTTGATGTCGTCCATGGCGAACACGTTGGTCGGGTCGACCATGGCGATGATCAGCGTGGCCCCGGTGCGGCGGATGGGCATGATCAGGTACTTCTGCGCCACCTCGGAGGGGATCAGCTTGACGACCGGCTCATCCACCGTCACTTCGCTCAGGTTGACGGAGGGGACGCCGTACTGCTGCGAGAGGAGCTGGGTGATGTCCTCTTCCTTGACGTACCCCAGCTTGACCAGGTTGAAGCCGAGCTTTCCGCCGTTGGTTTTCTGGTAGTCGAGTGCCTTCTCGAGCTGCGCCTGCGTGATCAGGCGCGCCTTGGTCAGCATTTCGCCCAGCTTGACGGCCATCGAGCTCCTTCCGAGGGAGTCCGGAGGTGCGATTCAGGGGCAGCCGACCGATCCGTGTGGCGCCAGGCGGGTGGTCCCCGGATTGCGGGGGCAGAAAGTTATGTCGAGTGACACTTTTGTCAAGCCAACGCGAGTCGCTGTGAGGAAAGGACTTGACCCGCTTTTGAAGCCGCGCGCCTAGACGCCCAGGGCGAGGCGCCCCTCCAGGACCCGCGGCAGGCCTGCGGAAACGATGGCCGCCCTGGCCCCTCTCACGTCGTAGGCGACGCGCACGATCTCCACGGTGGCGGTGGCGTCATCGTGCAGGGCATACGAAGCCCGCGGCTCGTGGTCGCGCGGCTGACCGATAGAACCCGGATTCAGCAGACAGCGCCTGCCCCGCGGCAGCGCCACCACACCTCCCTGCGCCAGGAGGAGGGCGCTCGGCCGCTGGCCGGTGCCGGCCATGAACAGGCCCGCGAAGTGGGTGTGCCCGAACAGCGCCAGAGGCTCGGTGCAGGCCGACATGGCCTCCTGGGCATCGGTCTCTCCCAGGATGTAGGCCTCCTCGTCGCGAGGGCTGCCATGCGACAGCAGGAGCCCTCCCGCGTTCACGGGCCCTTCCGGCAGCATGCGCAGCCAGGCCCGGTTGTCGGGCGTCAGGGCCGCCCGCGTCCAGGCCAGGGCCTCCCGGGCGGCGTCGTTGAACGACTCGCCGTCGGAGATGTCGCACGCCGCCTTGTCGTGGTTGCCGCGCACGAAGGCGCAGCCGGCGAGATCCCGCAGGCGATCGATGACCTCGTTGGGATGGGCCCCGTAGCCGACGAGGTCCCCCAGGCAGACGACCCGGTCGTATCCGCGCCGCCGGGCATCGGCCAGCACCGCGTCGGTGGCGTGCACATTGGCGTGAAGATCGCTGAGAATGAGGGTGCGCACGCCTCCAATCTACCGGCCGTGCGGGGCACCGGCAACCGTGGACAGCCACCCCCTGCCGGCTCTACGATGAGGCCATGCGCCGCGCCGTGGCACTGGGAGCCTGGATTGCCGGTGCCGCCCTGGCTCCCCTCCATGCCCAGGTGACCGATCCCGAGCCGCGCATCCCCATCGCGCGGGTCTCGCGCCCGCCCCTGCGTGAGACGGTCACCCTTCCGGAGTTCGAGGTGAGCATCCGGCGCGTCACGGGCGACAACAAGGACAAGCTGTGCCTGCCCGGCCGTCCCTGCCCCGATCCGCGGGCCAACTGGGGCACCCACTCGACCCATCACGGCTTCAAGGACCAGCCGTGGAACGCCGACGAGTCGCTCCTCTGGCTCCGCAACACCGGGGCGAATGCCTGGCCCACGGGGTTGATGCTCGACGCGATCACCTACGCTCCGGCCGGCGTCTGCCCCGAATACAGCTCGGTGCTGCAGGGAGGGGACGACCGCTGGCACCCCGACCCCGCACGCAAGAACGTGCGCGTGGCGGTGAGCGGCCGGGCTCCCAAGCGGCTCGTCTGGTACGACGTGGTGGCCTGCCGGCTCCTCGAAGAAGCGTGGATTCCCGCCGAGAGCGGCTTCACCGCGAGCGGCATCGGCGACGGCGAGGGGAATCTCTCCGCGGACGGGCGCTACACGTTCCTGCACGACCGGGAACGGCTACTGGGACGCCTGGTCGACATGCGCCCCACCCGGCCCTGCCCCGTGGGGGCTCCGCCCTCGGGAGGGATGTGCTTCGGACCGGTGATCCCGCTGGCGTGCGGCGTGGCGGGCGTCACCTGCTCGATCGGCCACAGCGGCATCACCCCCTCCGGAGCCCGCGTGGTGGTGAAGTACGCAGTCAAGGGAAAGGAAGGCGGCAAGGACGACATGCTGCGCGTCTACGACACCGATCTGGCCAGACTCACTCTCACCCCGCGGCGCTTTCCCATGGATCCGCCCTGCCGGGCCACCAGCGACATCCCCACCGAGCCGGGACGCGAGGGGTTCATCTTCCGTCTGGCGCATGAGGACCTTGCTTCCAACCCCTTCGAGGGGGGACGCGAGTACGCCATCGGGGCCCGCCGCAAGGCGTGCGGCGACGATCCGATGAACCGCGTGGTGATGGTGGACCTGGAGACGGGCGCGGCCACGCCGATCTCGATGGGAGACCCGCGCACGGAGGCCGCGCCTCATCACGTGAGCGCGCGGGCCTCGCGACGTCCCGGCTGGGTGTACGTCACCTACCGCAGCGACTCGCGCTGCGTGAGCCTCTCGGCCTGCCGGTTCAGCGACGAGGTGGTGGCGTTGAGGATGTCCGGCGGGAGCGGCCGGGCCTGCGAGCGGTACGGGCACGTGCGATCGGATCTGGACGTGGCCAAGGGGGACGACGACGATGAGGGGCACGCGGTGCCGTCGCTCGACGGGAGGCACATCCTCTTCCGGTCCACCTGGAGCCGGGCGGACGCCTGCTCCCCTCCGTTGTCCTGCAGCCCGACGGGACAGATCAACGCCTACGTGATGGAGAAGGTGATCGCGGACAAGGCCACGGCCCCGCCGTCAGCTCCTGCGGGAGGCAAGCCAGGCGGCGATGTCCGACGCGATCTCCTGAGAGCTCCGGTGCCCCGCGTCGATGCGGAAGACGGCCGACCGGTACCCCGGTAGCCTCTCCGCCAGCAGGCCGGCCATCGCCTCGGACGTCCCCAGCAGTGGGCGCCGCGCGCCCGACCGGCACCGCTCCAGCATGAGGTCCAGGGGCGCGTCGAGCCAGATCATGACGCCGTGGCGCTGGATGTAGTCCCGGTTCTCCCATCGCGTCAGCGTGCCGCCCCCCGTGGCGATCACCACGTCTCTCATCGACCCGGTCTCGCGCAGCGCGGCCGCTTCGAGCCTGCGGAAGCCCGTCTCGCCGTCGGTCTCGAAGATCTCCGCCACGCTCAGTCCCCGGCGGCGCTCGATCTCGGCGTCCAGATCCACGAAGCGGCAGCCCAGCTCACGCGCGAGGTGCTGACCCACGGAGGTCTTGCCCGATCCCATGAACCCGACCAGGTAAATGTTCTCCGCGGGGCGCGCCATGCCGGAAATACTAGCGCAACAGGAGCGCTTCCCTGTCGAGGCGACCGGTCACGCGCCACAGAAACAGGGCACCCCCCGCGACGGCGGCCAGCACGACCCCCAGCGCCGCGGAGTGAAGCCCGGCCCACCGGAGGAAGGCGATCAGGAGATCCAGGGGGATGAGGGCCGCCAGCGGGAGGAGGGCGCGCACCATGAAGGCCGCAAGCGAGCCGCACCGGGTCAGCGCCACCAGCATCAGGCCGCAGACCATCGTTCCCACGGCCACGTACGCCGCCACCATGAACGCGATCTCGAAGAGGATGTCTGCCGGATAGCCGCCCGCAGCGAGGCGGTATCCGAGCAGAGCGCCCGGTATCCCGATGACCAGGTTCACGGCCATCAGCGCCAGCATGGGCCAGGCGTGACCCAGGAGCAGCTCGCGGTCGGTCACCGGCGCCGCCAGGAGCGGCTCCATCTCGCGGCGCAGCTTGCGAGGAACGATCACCTCCGCGAACACGATGATCATCATGACCGACGGCAGCAGCGCCTGGACCGAGAGGGTCAGGCGCATCGCGACCCAGGCGCTGCGCGTCCATCCGTCGATGAGGCCCTGCTGGAACGGCATGTAGGCGACCAGGTTCAGCATGGCGATCGGCAGGGTCCAGGTTCGGCCCACCACGCGCGCGATGTCCAGCGCGATCAGGAAGGAGAGCCTCATGTGGCCGCCGCCTCGGCCTGGAGCGCCAGGTAGGCCTTCTCGAGGGACGACGTGCCGGTGCAGCGGCGCAGATCCTCGGGGGCGCCGTGGGCCAGCGTGGCCCCCTGGCGCAGCACGTGGACCACGGCGCACAGATCCTCGGCTTCGTGCGGGTTGTGCGTCGCCAGGAGGATCGCGGCCCCCTCGGAGGCGAAGCGTTTCATCCGCGCCCGCAGCTCTGCCGCCGCCTCGATATCGAGCGCGGAGGTGGGCTCGTCCAGCAGCAGGACCGCCGGCCTGCCGATCAGCGCCCGGGCCAGGGAAACGCGCAGCCGCTCTCCGCGCGACAGCCGGGCACAGCGGCGCCGCATGGCGTCGCCCAGTCCCATCTCCCCCAGCAGGGCGCGGCTGCGATCCCGGGCTTCCTTCCACGCAAGGCCCCGCAGCGCGCCGTGAAGCGCCACGTGCCACTCGGGAGTGAGCCTGTCGGGCAGCCCCGGCTCCTCGGTGACCAGCCCCAGGCTCCGCCGCGCCGCCAGAGGATCGGCCCGGACGTCATGGCCATGGATCCTCGCGCTCCCGGCGTCCGCGCGCAGCAGGCCACTCAGGACACGGAACAGCGTCGTCTTTCCCGCTCCGTTGGGGCCCAGGAGCCCGGTGATCTCGCCGGCACGAGCCGTCAGGCTCACCTCACGCAGCGCGGCCACCGCTCCATGCGGCTCCAGGAATGTGCGCGACAGGCCGAGAGCCTCGATCACAGGCCGGCCGCTCCTGTCTGCACGGGCTCGAGCAGAAGATCGAGGGCCTCCGCCTGCGTCCGGTGAAGAGATGTCTGATACGGATCCGGCGTGGCATACACCCCGCCCAGCGCGCGATCGCTGCACAGGGCGCCGTCCAGCATCACGACCATGCGTCCCTTCCCCACGTCACGCCAGGCCAGCACGGCGCCCGAGGCGGTCACCTTCCGCCGGATCCCTTTCCCAACCTCCACGGACAGGGCCGGAGCGAAGGGCGCCGGCTCTCCTGCCAGCGGGCGCAGAACCCGCTGTATCTCGAAGCCGAACGGTGCGGCCCAGCCGGCCGCCGCGGAGCCCGTCTCGAGAGTCGAGTCGACCAGCAGGAGCCGTCCCCCGCGCCGGAAGAAGGAGGCCAGAGCCTCGTGGCGCGCGCGCGTGAGCGGCTGCACCGGAAGGACCATGACCACGGCGTCGCGATGGAGCAGCGCCGACTCCAGGTCTCCGCTCGCCTCGGGCCACCGGCCGGTGCGGGCGGCGTTGATGAAGAAGGCGCTGAAGTCCTGCCAGCCGGGAGGGCGCCGGGTCATCACCGGGGGGAGGATGGGGAGATCGAAGCGGGAGACGCTGGTGTCGAAGGCGATGGTGCGCATCGCCCGCAGGGGCGGCCGCTCCTGGAACCCGGAGCGGCACCACGACGAGGTGGCGGCGGCGCAGGCCACCTGGATGCCGAGGCAGATCCACAGGGCCGCGGCGCGCGTCGCGCCGGCAGGCACGCCGAGCGCGCACGCCGTGGCCAGCAGGGCGAGGGCCAGGCCGGCCAGCGCGAGCCGGACGGGGCCGGACCAGGCAGGCTCCGTCCTGTCCAGCCAGTCGATGGTGTTGCGCACCAGCTCCCTTCTGCCCGGCCATAGCATGGAGAAGTTGGAGAAGTTGGTGCTGTCGCTGAAAGCCGCCACCCGTCCCGCCCCGTGCACCAGCTCGGCCGCCTGGGTGAAGACCCCGAAGCGCTCCGAAGCCTGCAGGCGGATGTCGCCGAAGAAGTTGGTGTGGCCGTAGTCCACGTCCTCCGAGGCCAGGCGCCGCCCGAGCATGACGTGGCGAGCCCCCCAGGGCACGCGCAGGGAGCACGAGGTCTCGAACGGATAGACCCCGATGCCGCGCAACATCGGGTGGGGCCACAGACGGTCCGGCTCGAACCGATCTTCCGATTCGTGATCCAGCGGGAAGAGATCGTCGTACGCGAACGACAGGCCATACGGCGCGGCCACCCGGTTGAGGACCGCCGACATGCCGTAGAGATTGGTGTGATCTCCGATCAGCCACAGCCCGCCGCCGTTCCGGACGAACCTCTCGATGAGGCGCACCGTGTCCCGATCGTAGGGAGACGTAGGGGTCTTGATGACCAGCACGCTGGCGGACTGCAGATCCGCGGCGGTCAGAGGGGACCTGACCACGCGCGTCTGGTGGTGCAGCTCGATCCAGTCCTTCCACAGCGCGTAGTTGTAGAGACTGCGCTGGCCGTACAGGCGGGTGTCGAACGGGATGTCGGTCCACTCCCAGTTGCTGTGGCTCTCGTCGATGACCACCGTCCCGCCCCGCGCCGAACCCGCCGGATGCCATCCCGTGGCCGCGCCGGCCGCTGCCGCCGCGACCGCCAGAAGGG
>JBOGOC010000106.1:0-2457 GCA_050747525.1 Candidatus Polarisedimenticolia bacterium
GCGCGGAGGCCCGGGCGTGAAGACGGTGGAGATGTACTTCGACTTCTCCTCCCCCTATTCGTATCTGGCCTCCACCCGGGTGGAGGAGATCGCCGCCCGCCAGGGGGCGCGGGTGAGCTGGCACCCGATTCTGCTGGGCCCGATCCTGAAGGCGGCCGGACGCGAGCCGCTCTTCTATCGCCCGGTCGAAGGGGGCCACGCGCGACTCGACCTGAGGCGATGGGCGGAGCACCTGGGAGTTCCGTATGCCGACCCGCCCACCTTCCCCGTGCACAGCCTGGCGGCCGCGCGCGGCTTTCACTTCGCGCGCGAGAGAGGCAAGGGGGCGGACTACTGCCGCGCCGCGCTGCGGACCGCCTGGGGAGAAGGGCGCGAGCTGGCCGACACGTCCGTGCTGCGCGACGTGGCGGCCCAGGTCGGGCTCGACCCCGACGCGTTCGAAGCGTCCCTCGCGGACCCTGCGGTCAAGCAATGGCTGCGCGAAGAGGTGGACGCGGCGTCCCGCCGGGGCGTGTTCGGGGCCCCCACCTTCTTCGTGGGCGACGAGATGTTCCACGGCAACGACCGGCTCATGTTCGTGGAAGAGGCCCTGGCGCGAGGCGACGATGGCCCCGTCATCCCGTCGGGCTCCCCGTTCAACCAGTGGTTCGGCCTGCGGTGCCTCAGCCGGGAGAACGGCGCGGCGTCGTACGAGCTGCTGGTGACCGGGCACCTGCTCAACAAGCGCGGCGTGGCGCACGGAGGGGCCGCCACGGCGTTGCTCGACACGGCCATGGGGGCGGCCGTGGTGGCCGGGATCGCGCAGCAGGAATGGTGCGCGACGTTGCAGCTCTCCGTGCAGTTCCGCCGCCCTCTGCGTCCCGGGCGCGTCGTCGCTCACGGCAGGATGGTCCAGCGCGGCAAGGCCGCGGCCTTCGCCGAAGGGGAGATCGTGGACGCCGAAGGGACCGTGCTGGCCAGCGGTCAGGGGACCTGGTACATCTGGCCGCAGAAACCGCGAACCTGAGTCCGGCCTACGGTCCGATGCCCATCCACTGGAAATAGAGCTTGGTGTCGTGGCCGGTTTCGGTGCAGGTGGCCAGGCGCTCCGCCATCGGGAGGCGCTCCCCGCCCTTGAAGCAGTGCTCGATGAGCCAGGCCCCCGCGGCCCCCTTGCGGGCGCGCCCGTCACCGAGGTCCTTCGCCATCTTCGCGTGAACCCCCGCGGCCACCGCGGGGCCGAAGAGACGGCCGAGGGATGACAGCGGATCCTCGATGAAGAGGAGCCGCGCGGGCCAGTCGACCGGATCGCCGGCCGGAATGGTGGTGCCGGTCGCCTTGGTGAACAGCTGGCGATAACGGGTCTCCAGATCGGCGTCGGGGTTCACGGTGACGGCGTGCTCGAAGGCCTCCTCCACCAGCACGCGCCGGAAGGTCAGCAGGGCCAGCTCGCGCAGGTCGGCTATCAGGAGATCGATGCGGCGCTGGTCCAGGCCGAGCGCCTCGCGCAGAAGGAGCGGGTCGTGCAGCAGCGCCTCCAGCGTGGACGCCATCGACGCGTCGTACATGACGCTGCGCGCGGTGGGGAGCCACGGGTAGCCGCGCAGGATGGCCGAGTCCTGGCCGGCATGGGCCGCCAGCAGGGGGCGCGCCGCGCCTTCCAGCATTTCGGGGGCCCCGGCGTCCGGATCGAGGATCACGCGCACGTCCGCGGGGATCGAGACCGGCGCGAACAGCGACGGCACCGGCAGGGGACGCACGACGGTGTTCGCGGGCGCGGGAAGCCCCGCGTGCTGGAGCATCCGCGCCGCCAGGGCCATCCCCTCGTCGGAGATGAGATCGATCGGCGCCGTGTTCCCCCAGCGCGCGCGCGAGCGTGCCTCCAGGCCATGATCCAGATCCCAGGGCTCGAGCTTCCCCTCGATGCCCAGCGCCTCGCGCATCCCCTGAAGCAGCGTGTCGTAGGCGGGCTGCGTGCGCTTGCCGAGCACGTTCACCACCTGGTGGATGTAGGACGTGTCGAGCTGCTCGGCATCGAAGATGAGCCGCGAGACCTGCTTGGGGCGGGTGTTGAGCGCGCGCAGGGAGCGCAGGCGGATCAGCCGCACCAGGTCGGTGCGCAGGTCCGCCGAGGCGGTCGACAGCTCCTGCCAGGCGCGGCGGCGCACGGCGCGATCGGGGTTCTCGCGCAGGACACGCTCCAGCTCCAGGCGTGAGATGGCCTTCCCGTCGAGGGTGTAGCGGTGATCGATGAGGCGCCGCGAGAGCGTGCGGGTGAGGCGCCGGGCTTCCGGATCCAGGGTCCAGGTGGAGGCCATCTGCGTGGTGCGCCAGAGCTGCACGCGGCGCGACAAGGATGGATCGCGCGTCACCGTGGCCCGGTGCGCCCAGCGGGTGATCACGTCGGCGAGCAGAGGCTCGGCGTACACCGAGGCCAGGGCGTCCCACGCGGCGTCCTCGCCCGCGTCGGCCGAGCGG
>JBOGOC010000107.1:0-71482 GCA_050747525.1 Candidatus Polarisedimenticolia bacterium
CTCCAGGATCTCAGCCGCGCGCGCCGCCCTCTGCCAGAGCGTCTTGTCCCGGATGGCCACCGGCCCGAGCATCCCCACCTTGCACGTGTCGCACCAGCCGCGCCTGGCCGCGTGACGGCGGCAGACAGGGCACTTTATCTCCTCGGGAGTCCTCGGCTCTCCCTTGGCCTGCGCCCAGGTCAGGTACGAGAAGTAAGCCATGCGATGGGCGAAGCCGATGCGGTCGAGCTCGCAGTATCCGTCCGTGTCGACCGCCTTGCGGCATGTGGGACAGGTGAGGTTCGGCAGATCCAGCTCGTGCCCGTGCGCGTCCATCACCTCGTACAGCAGCGCCGACCGGATCGGCACCGCGGCGACGTACCCGACGGCGTGCCTGTCACACCACCCGTTGGTGTGCACCGCCACTTTGCATGAGATGCAGGAAGCCGTGGCGGGGTCGGCGGTGTCAGGTGGAGCAGCGAGTGCGGCGAGGAGCAGCAGGGTCAGAGCCGCGCTCATCAGCCGCGCCGGGGGCCGATCTCGCGGGCCCATGCCTCGCTGACCTTGCGTCCCCTGGCCGGATCGTCCACCACCAGGATCAGCTGGTGGTCGTGATCGCTGTACAGCACCTCGATGTTCACGCCGGCCTCGGCCATCCGGCGGGTGAGATGGCCGAGCTGGCCCGGCACGTCCTGCTTCAGCCGCTGGACCAGAACCTCCCGGTCCTCCAGCACCCGGATGCCGGCCGCCTCCAGCGCCCTTCTCGCGGCGGAAGCATCCTCGACAAGGAAGTGCGCGATCCCGCGGCCCCCCACCACCCAGGCGCCGCCCCCTTCGACGCTCACGCCGGCCGCGCCCAGGGCCTCACCCATCTCGGCGAGGGCGCCCGGCCGGTTCTCGAGGTCGATGGCGAGATCTCTCATGGCTTGCGCCAGGTCTCGGGCGGCGTGTCGACGAGGTGGCCGTAGTACAGCTTGACGCCCCCGACCTTTCCCGCCGCCTTGCGCACCATGAAAGGACCATGGAGGATGGACAGCTCCGCCTGGCTCAGCCAGGTGAGACTCACTCCTATCCTCTTCGGGTCCAGTGGATCCAGGCCGGGCGCCTCGCCGACGAAGGTGTTGCCGCGCTCGTCCGGCAGGGTCGCAGTGAACGGCAGGATGGAGAGATGGACTTCCTTCGTGGGGGCCGCGTCACACTGCCGGACGTAAAGCGCCGCCTTGAGGCGCTGGCCGGGAGCAAACACCTCTTCGACGATGGTGTTCAGGCATGCCGCCGGCAACTCGCCCGCCGCAAGGACGAGCGTGGAGGTGGCGAGGGCCATGAGTTTCATGAGCGGATCCTACCACCAAGGGCCCCGGCGACCTCGTCGAAATGACGGCAGAGCGTCGACAGATGCGCGTCGTCCTCGAACGTCACGAGGCGCGCGCCCGGCAGTCCGGCCACGACCCGCCGCACCAGGGGCATGGGGGAGTTCATGTCACGGCCTCCGTGAAACCAGGTCACCGGCATCCGGACCTCGTCCAGGCCGAGGCCGAAGTCCCGCACGTACTGCCGCATGTCCCAGGTGGGGCCCCTGGTCCCCTGACGAAGGGACTCGCGCATGACCTGGCCGAATGCCTCCAGCCGTCCAGGCTCCGCGAAGACCTCGTAGTCGGCCGGGTGGACTCTTTGCCGCAGCTGCCGGAGCTCTTTCTCGCTCTCTCCCTGCGCCACACCTCCCATGGAGGCCAACACGAGACGCAGCAGCAACGGAGCCCTGCGGGCGAGGATAAAGGACCGGCTCACCGTCGGGGATCCCGAACTCGGCGTAGGCCATGTTCCGGCCATCCGCCAGGTGGATGGTGCCTTCTCCCGGGGACTCCGCCGGCAGGTACGCGGCCGCCGTGGAGGTCACCGTCGCCCTGCGCGCCGTCCTCGCTTCGCGACCGCCCGCTTCGAGCCCTTTGCCTTCGAGCTGGATCGCTTCGAGGCCGCGCGGGCGGCGGGGCGCCTCCGGGCCGTGGCCGCCTTGCGGGCGGCCGGCCTGGAGGTCCCCTTCACGTACTTGGGCTGGTAGATCTGCAGCCTCACGCCGCCGGGCATGGTGAGATGGGTCACGAACCCATAGCCATGATCGGCGATCCCTTCGTCGAAGACGACGCCGCGCGATTTCAGCTCCGCGACCGTCTTCTCCAGGTCGTCGCAGTAGAACGACACGTCGTGCGTGCCCGACTCGGGATCTCCTTCGGTCGGGTGGCAGCCGACGTCACCTTCAGCCAGATCGAAGATCAGCCAACCCTGGCCGACGTCGGTGTAGGGGAGGCGCAGCTTGTCCTTGATGAAGGAGCGCAGCTCGTCCGGCCGGCTGCTGTAGAACATCGCATGAACGCCCTTGATCATCTCGTTTTCCTCCTGGAAGGATTCTACGCGATGCGAAGGGCTCGAGTTCAGGCGGCTCCGACGCGTGTTCTCTGACCTCTGGGCGCCCCGGCTGCCGCGCGGCGCAGGTGGCGCCGGGGGATCGTCCCGCCGATGCGGCGCTCCACCTGCCGCACCAGATCGTCGTCGTCGGGAGTCACGAACGTGTAGGCCTTGCCGTCGCGCTCCGATCGCCCCGTGCGGCCCACGCGGTGCGTGTAGGCCTCGGGCGTGCCGGGCATGTCGAAGTTCACGACGTGGGAGACCTGCTCCACGTCCAGCCCGCGCGCGGCGATGTCCGTGGCCACCAGCACGTCGTACCGGCGGGCGCGGAAGCCGTTCATCGCGCGATCCCGCTGACCCTGGGTCATGTTCCCCTGCAGGGCCACCGCGCGATGACCGGCGTTGGCGAGCTGGCGCGCCAGGCGCTGGGCGCGGTGCCGGGTGCGCGTGAAGACGATGGCCGACACGAAGGTATCCTCGCGCAGCACCTGCTCGAGCATGATCAGCTTGCTGTCCGCGGACACCGGATACAGCGCGTGATCGATGGTCGACGCGGGGCGCGAATGGGCGATCTCGGACGTCACCGGCCCGTGCAGCAGAGCATCGGCCAGTGCCCGGATCTCCGGGGGCATCGTCGCGGCGAACAGCAGGTTCTGGCGTCGAGGCGGCAGGGCCCTCAGCAGGCGGCGCACGTCGGGCAGGAAGCCCATGTCGAACATGTAGTCGGCCTCGTCGAGGACCAGGATCTCGATACGGTCCAGCCGCAGCGCCCGCTGCTCCAGAAGGTCCAGCAGGCGGCCGGGGCACCCGACGATGATCTCAGGTGAGCTTCGCAGCGCCGTGACCTGGGACCGCATCGGGACGCCGCCGAACAGCGTGGAGATCTTCAAGGGGGTGAACCGGGCAAGCGTCCGGATCTCTTCGGCGATCTGAGTGGCCAGCTCGCGCGTGGGGGCCACGACGAGCGCGCGAGGACCGGGCCGCTTCGCGGCCAGCAGGCGGGAGATGATCGGCAGCGCGAAGGCTGCGGTCTTTCCCGTCCCGGTCTGGGCGAGGCCCATGATGTCGCGCCCCTCGAGGGCGGCGGGGATGGTGGCGGCCTGGATGGGACGCGGCTCGGTGTAACCGGCGGCGTCGATGCCGCGATGGATCGATGGTTCAAGGTTGAAGCTGGAAAAGGACACGATACTCCCATGGGGCACACTTCGCCCCGAAACCTCTACAACAGCAGCAGGTGTCTGGTGTGATGAACGGCGCGATCCGGTGGGACCCTGTTGTGCGCCGCAGGCCGGTGAACCCGGCCGGCTGGAATTCGAGCGAGAACTTAACAGATCCCGCGTCTCTTGTCCACTGGGCGCCAACAGTCTCGAAAAGGTAGAATCCGCAACCATGCACGACGCGCGCAGGGCGTCCTCGATTCTCCTCCTCTGCTTCGCTCTGTCCGCGTGCGGCGGCGCCGGCCGTCACGAGGCTGATCTGCAGGCTCGCGCCGCCGAGCTGGCGCGCCGCTTCATCATCGTGGACACGCACATCGACGTGCCCGATCGCCTGGTGAAGAAGCAGGACGAGGACCTGTCGGTGCGCACGCCCGACGGTGACTTCGACCATCCCCGTGCGGCGGCGGGCGGGCTGGACGCCCCCTTCATGTCCATCTACGTCCCCGCCTCGTACCAGAAGACGGGAGGCGCGAAGGCCTACGCCGACGGCCTCATCGACTTGGTGGAGAGCTTCTCCCGCAAATGGCCTGACAAGTTCGCGCTGGCCACGTCGCCCGCGGACGTCCGCCGCAACGCGGAGGCCGGGCTCATCTCGCTTCCCATGGGTATGGAGAACGGCGCCCCGGTGGAGGACGATCTGGCCAACCTGAAGCACTTCTTCGACCGCGGCATCCGCTACATCACCCTCACTCACGGTGAGGACAACCAGATCTGCGACTCGTCCTACAACAAGGGAGAGCGGCGGTGGCGCGGGCTGAGCCCGTTCGGCCGCCAGGTGGTGGAGGAGATGAACCGCCTGGGGATCATGGTGGACGTCTCGCACATCTCCGACGAGGCCGTCCGCCAGGTGATGGAGATGACGCGGGCGCCCGCCATCGCCTCGCATTCCTCCTGCCGTCATTTCACCCCTGGCTGGGAGCGCAACATGAGCGACGAGCTGATCCAGGCCCTGGCCGCCAAGGGGGGCGTCATCATGATCAACTTCGGCTCGTCCTTCCTCACCCACGAGGCCAGGGTGTCCTACGACGCGCACTCCACGGCGGCCAAGGCGTTCCGGGAGAAGCAGGGGATCGACTCCGAGGATCCGAAGGCCAAGGAGTTCTCCGAGGCCTGGTGGAAAGAGCACCGGAAGGTGTACGCGACGGTGGACGACGTGGTGGCGCACATCGATCACGTGGTCGAGCTGGCCGGGATCGATCACGTGGGGATCGGGTCGGACTTCGACGGCGTGGGAGACTCGCTTCCGGTCGGGCTGAAGGATGTCTCGGCCTACCCCAGCCTCATCGCCGCCCTCCTGAAGCGGGGCTATTCCGAGCGGGACATCGAGAAGATCTGCGGCGGCAACCTCCTGCGGGTCTGGACCGAGGTGGAGAGGGCGGCCGGCCCGATGGACACCCGGTCGTGGTACGAACCGGCCGAGCCCGTCAGGATTGCCGGGCCCGTCCACTACGTGGGCACGCAGGGCCTCGGCGCGTACCTGATCGCCACGCCGCAGGGGCACATCCTGATCGACGGCGCCATGCCCGGATCCGGGCCGCTGATCGAGGCGTCCATCCGGAAGCTGGGCTACGAGCCGAAGGACATCCGTCTCCTGCTGATCACGCACGCTCACATGGATCACGTGGGGACGCTGGCGCACTTCAAGAAGCTGAGCGGCGCGAAGCTCGCCGTGATGGAGCCCGAAGCGGGTCTGCTGAAATCGGGCGGGAAGACCGACTACCTCTACGCGGACGACGACACGTTCCACTTCGAGCCGGTCGCCGCCGACCGCATGCTCAAAGACAACGACACGGTGGAGCTGGGAGGCGTGACCCTGACCGCCCGCCACACGCCGGGGCACACGCGCGGGTGCACGACCTGGGTGACGACCATCGAGGACGGCGGGCGCTCCTACCGTGTGGCTTTCATGGGGAGCACCTCGGTCAATCCGGGCACCAGGCTGGTGAACGAGCCGTCGTATCCGGGGATCGCCGACGACTACCGGCGATCGCTGGCGATGCTCGCCTCTCTCGAGCCGGACATCTTCCTCGCCCCCCATCCCGGCTTCTTCGACTTCGAAGCCAAGCGGGGGCGCGCGGCCGCCGAAGGGGCACGGGCCTTCGTCGACCCCGAAGGGTATCGACAGCGGGTGGCGGAGCAGACGGCCAATCTCGAATCCACATTGGCGAAGGAAGGAAAGGCCGCACTGCCGGCCGAAGTCCACGACGTGACGTGGCAGTGGGTGAGCTTCACCACACCCGTCGAGCAGGTGACCGTGGACGCGCTCGAGCGGTACACGCTGCGGTTCTCGGGCGACGGAACCGTCGCGGTGAGGGCCGACTGCAATCGAGGGAAGGGGACGTTCACCGTCAAGCCGGACAAGCACGTCGCGCTGGGGCCCCTCGCGCTGACGCGCATGGCCTGCCCCCCGGGATCGCTGTCGGACCGGTTCGTGAGGGAGCTGGGCCGTGTCAGCACCTGGTTCGTCAAGGACGGCGAGCTCTACCTCGAGCTTCCGGTCGATTCGGGGACCTTCAGGTTCCGGCGCGGGATCTGACCAAATTTTTTTCTTGCACGGCTCCCAATCCGTGTATGATAAGCCTTCCTGCCTTGCCGCTCCCGCGCTGATTGACGGAGGGCACCTCTTGGCCCCGGCATGGATCCGTGCAGCTCTCAGGTTCTCCCACGCGCACCCTTGCTCAGGCAGTCCTGTCCCCCCGTCGTCAGAGGCAGGTTCAGCATTCCCACGCGTCAGTCGAACAGGGGGGGGGAACCCATGAGACCGCGCCTGAGCCGTCTCGCCATCATTCTGCTTGTTTTGTGGAGCGTACTTGACGTCTCGACCCGCGTGGAGGCGCTGACTCCGGAGACGGAGAGCGACTCCACCAATCAGGGAACGACCTGGCCGCGCCAGAACGGCCAGCTCATCGAAGGGGCGGTGTCCGCCGGACGGGGGAACGCCCCCGGTGCGTCATGGTCACCCGGGAAACCTTTCGTGGTTGCAGGGACCACCCCGCCCGATCCCGTCTCGACGGCCCTCCCCATCGAGAGTTCGTCAATCGAGAGCCCGCTGGCCCTGACGTGCGGCAACGGGGTCGTGGAAGCGACGGAGCTTCTGATCAACGGCAATTTCGAGGCGGGCGGCCTCGCGGGCTGGACCGTCTCCAACCAGCCGGGCAGCGCCGGCACCTTCATCGCGGACACCCCCGGGACGACCGTCCCTCTCAGCGGAAATCCCACCGCACCCAATCCTGCGGGCGGAGCCGTCTACGCGGTGACCGACATGTCGGGGCCCGGCACGCACGCCCTCTCGCAAGGCTTCACC
Organism: Candidatus Polarisedimenticolia bacterium; assembly: GCA_050747525.1. Taxonomy (GTDB): domain Bacteria; phylum Acidobacteriota; class Polarisedimenticolia; order JACPZX01; family DASXTC01; genus JBOGOC01. Next base: position 6,904 of record JBOGOC010000107.1, read on the forward strand.
ATTCCTTTCGGGGCGAGCAAGGTGCAGCTCAAGTTCCAGATGTTCGTGGACGACTGGTCGGGCGTGGGCCCCATCTTCGGCCCCGGCGGCCTCGATCACACCACTCCGCCGAACCAGCATGCGCGGGTGGACCTGCTGGCGGCCGGTTCGCCCCCCTTCGACACCGGGGCAGGAGTCCTGGCGACCTTCTACGCCGGCGTGGATCCCCTGGCTCCCCCGAATGCCTACCGTGACTACTCGTTCGACCTCACGGGAGTGGCGGTTCCCGGGCAGTCCTACGTGATCCGGTTCGCGGGCGTGCAGACCCAGTTCTTCCAGCACGTCGGCGTGGACAATGTCAGCGTCATCACCGCCGAGACCTGCGATCCGCCCGGGTTGCCGCCCGGTCTACCCCAGGAGTGCCGCTTCAACTGCACTTTCTGCGGCGACGGGGTCCTCAACGAGGTCGAGCTGCTGAGGAACGGCGATTTCGAGCTGGGTGTCTTTGCCGGATGGGGCGTCTTCAACCAGCCGGGAGGCTTCGGATCCTTCATCGTCGACACCCCCGGCACGACGGTTCCCGGCAGCGGCTTCCCCACCGCTCCCAACCCTGCCGGCGGCGGCTTCTACGCGGTGACGGACATGACGGGGCCCGGTGCGCACGCGCTCGCGCAGACGTTCACCGTGCCGGTCAGCGCAAGCCAGGTGACCCTCCGGTTCCAGATGTTCGTGGACGACTGGTCGGGCAGTGGAGGGGTCGTCAACCCGGCGGGCCTGAACTACACCGCCGCTCCGAACCAGCACGCCCGGGTGGACCTGCTCACGCCAGGATCGCCTCCGCTCGACACCGGGGCCGGTGTGATCGCGACGTACTACATCGGAGTCGATCCGGGGGCGACGCCGCACCCCTACACGTCGTACGCTCTCGATATCTCGGGTGCCGTGAGCCCGGGCGGGTCGTACGTCATCCGCTTCGCAGGCGTGGAGACCCTTTCCTTCCAGCACGTGGGCGTCGACAACGTCAGCATCGTGGCCCGCGAAGAGTGCGACGACGGCAACAACGCGCCGGGCGACGGTTGCGGCGCCGCCTGCACGGTGGAGTTCTGCGGGGACGGGACGATCGATTTCGGAGAGACGTGCGATCCTCCGGGCGTCCCGCCGGGCCTTCCAAACGAGTGCCGTGGCGATTGCACCTTCTGCGGCGACGGCATTCTCGATCCGGGCGGCGACCTCCTGCTCAACGGAGACTTCGAGGCGGGTTTCGCCAGCTGGCTGGTGGCCGACGAGCCCGGGAGCGCCGGGACCTTCGTCACCGACGCACCCGGCACGACCGTTCCGTCGAGCGGTCACCCCACCGCTGCGAACCCGGGCGGCGGGCTCCTCTACGCGGTGACGGACATGGCGGGTCCGGGCGCCCACGCACTCCTGCAGACCTTCACCGTCCCGGTGGGGGCGAGCCAGGTGACGCTCGCCTTCCAGATGTTCGTGAACGACTGGTCGGGCGCCGGGCCGGTCATCAACCCGGCGGGCCTCACCGTCCTGGCCGGGCCGAACCAGCATGCCCGCGTGGATCTGCTGGTGTCCGGGGCGCCGCCTCTCGACACGGGGGCCGGAGTCGTGGCCACCTACTACCTCAGCGTCGATCCGGGAGGGCCTCCCAACCCCTACCGTTCGTACGTGTTCGACCTGACGGGAGTCGCTCTGCCCGGCGGGAGCTACCAGATCCGGTTCGCGGGGGTGGAAACCCTGTCGCATCTGCACGTCGGCGTGGACAACGTCCGGATCGTCGCTCGGGAGGAGTGCGACGACGGGAACAACATCGACGGCGACGGGTGCAGCTCGCGCTGCCTCGACGAGTGCGGGAGCGGCATCATCAATCCGCGCGAAGAGTGCGATCCCCCCGGTCTTCTCCCGGGAGGCAGTGACTGCTGCGCGGCCCATGCCGGTGCGGGCTGCACCGATCCGGTGTGCGCAGACCTGATCTGCGACGCGAACCCCGCCTGCTGCATCGCCGGGTGGAGCCCCTTCTGCGCGGCTGCGGCGAATCTCAGTGCGCTGTGCGTGAATGGATGCAGCTCCGTCACCAAGTGCACGTTCGAGTGCTGCGTCGACTCCGAAGGGGACGGAGACTGCGACAAGGTGGACAACTGCCCGTTGACGTTCAATCCCGGCGGCGGCACCGCCTTGTTCGATCAGCCGGTCATCGCCATCAACGACACGACGTTCGCATGGCAGAGGCCCTCGAACATCCACTGGGTCAAGGGAGACCTGACCCTCGTCAGCACCTACGTCGAAGCGGGGGGCGGACTCGGCTTCGGCGTGACCACGCTGGCGGCTCCCGACGTCCCGGCGGTCGGCACCGGGATATGGTGGGTCATCAAGCCCGAATGCCCGCCCGGAAGCTGGTCGACGGGATCGCCGGCCGAGTGCAGTCCGCCGGGAGTCTGCCCGGTGGGTGGGAGAGACGGGAACCTGCCGCCTAACTGAGGTCGCCCCGGGGGAGGGCCGTGATCGGTCCTCCCCCGGTGTTCACTCAGGATCCGTCCTCGGGCCGCCGCAGCCCCAGGCCGCGGGCTTCCAGCTCTTCCAGGCTGCGCGGCCAGTCGTCGTGCAGCAGGCGCGACAGGGATCGATCGGCCAGCACGCGCCCCTGCGTCTGACAGCCGGGGCAGTAGTTCGACTCGTTCTGGGCGTGGACGATCCTCTGAACCGGCGCGCCGCACACCGGGCACGGCTTGCGGTGCCGCCCGTGCACCGCCATCCCTTCACGGAATGCGGTGACCTTCTCCGGGAAGCCGCCGGCAGTCTCCTGCCGCAGCCTGTCCGTCCATTCGGTGAGGACGGCGCGGCAGGCCTCGCGCAGCCGGCCGATCTCCTCGGGGGACAGGGCGTCGTTCATCTTGAATGGGGAGAGCCGGGCGCGATGCAGGATCTCGTCGGAATAGGCGTTGCCGATACCGCTGAACAGCCGGGGATCGGTCAGCGCGCGCTTGAGGGTGTGCCGCTCGCGCCGTAACGCCGCGGAGAACGCCTCCATGGACGCCTCCAGCACCTCGATCCCGCCGGGGTCGTGTCTTGCCAGATCACGCTCTCCCGCCACCACGTGCATCATGGCGCGGCGGCGGCTTCCCGCCTCGGTGAGGGCGAGCGTTCCGGTCGTGAAATCGAACGCGACGAGGCCCATCTTCCGGTGAAGCTTTGCCCTGCGCGGCTTCCAGTGCAGGCGCCCGGCGATCATCAGGTGCAGCACGATGAAGAGCTCCCCCTCGAGCGCCAGGACGAGGCGTTTCCCCAGACGGCGCACGCCGGTGACGCGGCGCCCCGCAGCCTCCTCGAGAGCGGGAGAGACGGAGCGCAGGACGAAGGGATGCCCCAGGCGGATTGCCTCGAGCGTGGCGCCGGCCAGGCGCGCCTCGAGGGCCTCGCGGTAGACGACGATGTCGGGGAGCTCGGGCACCCGGGAAGTCTATCGCGCCTCGGGTGGAAGGGAGAGCTCGACGTCCATCTCGGCGCCGTCCCGCAGCAGCGTGAACCGCACGGGGGTTGCGCGCATGGCCAGGGCCACGTCGCCCGGCTTCATCGGGGCGACCGCCTGTCCGTTGATCCGGAGGATGGCGTCGCCGGCGCGCAGGCCCGCCTTCTCCGCGGGGGAGCCCGGCACCACCCCCTCGATCGGGATGCGGCCGTCCTGCATCCCCTTCGTCCTGATCCCCAGACGGGGACGCGCGGACGACACGATGGGACGCCCGTCGGACACCACCCGCAGGCGTTGGTTCTTCCGGTCGATGGTGATGGCCAGGTTGCGGAGCAGGTCGGTCCCCACGTTGGGATGGAACGATTCCATGAAATGCACGGTGGGGTTCTCGACGGTCAGCGCGCCCAGCTTGAACGAACCGGCCAGGGGCGCTGCATAGACGATGTATTCCCGGTTCACGCTGTGCGCCCGCCCCACCTCCGTCAGGCCGCCGGCGAGAGGCAGCTCCTTCGAAAGGGCCAGCGGCATCGACAGGAAGCCTGTGGAGCCGGTGTCCAGGTGCGCCGTGTACGGCTTGCCGGCCACGTCGATCCGGACCTGCGGGATGCCGTGCTCGAGCGGCGCTTCCAGCACGGTGATGCCGTCGGGCAGCGGAAGCTCCCCTTTCTCGAGCCGCACACGGCCGGCCGGGTAGTCGAGGGTCACCAGCATGCCGTCGCCGAACAGGCCCAGCCCGAGGACTCCCCGCGGGCGGTCGTCGCCCCGGTAGAGAGGGCGATCCCAGCTCAGCGCCTCCACCCCGTCCAGCACCTGGCCGAGCGCCTCGACCCGGTCCACCCGAACCTTCTTCACAGGGATCGCATGGGGGTTGGTGGGGTCTCCCACGGCGTCTTCCCCCACCACGGGGAGCCCCAGCTCCACGGCCAGATCCTCGTCCACGATGAGGTTGGGGGCCGCCCCGCTGTCCAGCAGGAACCACCAGGGCCCGCGGCCATTCAGCTTGAGCTCGATGGCCGGCTTTCCAAACCGCAGATCCATGGGGGTCTCGGCGAAGGCGGGGGGCAGGGTCAGGGCGGCAAGCATCAGGACGGGCATGGCATCACCTCCGCCCACTCAACGTGGCTCCGGTCCGGGCAGTCTCAAAAATCACCGGATCGGGGGATTGATTTGAGCCGCTTCGGTGATAGCATCGGCCGCATCCGGCATAACCTGGCTCGACGGCACAGTGCATTCGGCGGCGAAATGAATCACACCATTCCCCCTGATCGGGTCGACGTCTACAGGCGGCGGCGCGACGTTCCGGGAGAAGAGTTCCGCCGCCTCCTCACCGAGGTCTCCAGCGAAGAGCAGGACGCCTTCAGCAGGGCCACGCAGCTCGTGGAGGCGCTGCGGGCCGAGTTCCCGACCTACGAGTTCACCCTGAAGGTGGTGGAAGCGGACCCCGGCCCCTCTAACTCCCAGGCCCCTCGCTCACGAACTGCTTGATCCAGTCGCGCACCTGCGCGTACCAGAACATCGAGTTGTTCGGCTTGAGCACCCAGTGGTTCTCATCGGGGAAGTAGATCAGCCGGCTCTTCACGCCCTTGTTTTGCAGCGTCTGGAACAGCTCGATCCCCTGATTGAGCGGCACGCGGTAGTCGAGCTGTCCGTGGATGACCAGGGTGGGCGTGTCGAAGTTCTTCGCGCCGAAGTGGGGCGATGAGATCTGGAAGACCTGAGGGTTCTCCCAGTGCTCACCGAAGCGCCGCTTGCCGGCGCCGTAGTCGGCGCCGTACTGCGTGTACCAGTTGTACACGGCGGCGTGCGCGATGAGCGTCTTGAAGGGGTGCTCGCGGCCCAGCAGGATGGACGCCAGGTAGCCGCCGAAGCTCCCGCCTCCCGCCACCATGCGATCGGGGTCGGCCCATGGCTGGGAGGACAGCCAGCGGCCCGCCTTGATCGAGTCTTCGTAGGGATACTCGGACTGGCGCGGATTGATGGAGTCGGTGAAAGCCTGGCCGAACCCGCTCGAGCCGTGGAAGTTGTGCCACGCCGTGACGTAGCCCCATCCCGCGAAGATCTGCGCGTTCCAGCGCGGCTGCCAGGCGTCGGTGATGCCGTTGTGCGGGCCCCCGTGCAGGATCAGGAAGATGGGCCACTTGCGCGATCGATCGAAGCCCGGCGGGTAGTTGACCCACATCTGCACGTTCTCGTTGCGCGCCCCCTTGAAGACCACGCTCTCGTATGTGCCGAAGTCGACTACGGCCAGCACCTCGTCGTTGAAGCTGGAGATCTTGGTGGATGCTCCCGTGGCCGTGTCCACCGTCACCAGGGTGGGAGGCTCCACGAAGCTCTGCCGCAGGGCGACCATCACGCGGCCGTCCTTCGACAGGGACAGCCCCGAGTAGCTGCGTTCCCGCGTGAGTGGAGCCCACCGTCCCGGGGGCACGTCGATGCGATACACACGCTGGTTCCCGGCGTCGTCGATGGCGCCGAACAGGGCGTCGGAGCGCGGCGACCAGATCAGGCCGGTGGCCGAGCGGTCCCACGACTCGGTCGCCACGCGGTTCTCGCCGGTCTTGCGATCGCGCAGCACGAGGCGGATACGGTCCGCGTAGAACCCCTTGATGGTCTGGCGCCCGAAGGCGAGCCAGCGCCCATCCGGGCTGTACAGGGGAGAGCCGTCGTCGGCGATGTTCTCGGAGGTGATGTCGCGGGCCTCGCCGCCCGCGACCGGCACGATGAAGACGTTCTCGTTGGAGTCGACCCCCGTGGTGTCCACGTTGGAGACGAACGCGGCCTCGGTCCCTTCGGGAGAGAGGTCGTACGAGCCGGCTCCCGGCTCTTCGCGCGGCAGGCAGCGCCCCGTGGGGAGGGTGATGGGATGCGGCTCTCCGCCCTCCAGGTCGATGCTGTACAAGTGCGGGTCGCGATCCTCGACCCAGTGATCCCAGTAGCGGATGATCGGCTTGTCCCACACCTTGGCGGTCACCTTGGAGTCCTTGCGCTCCTTGAGGCGCTTGCCCTGATCCTCCCAGGTGGCCAGGTCCGGCCAGATCCATGTGATGAAGGCGATGCGCTTCGAGTCGGGGAACCACTTCGCCGAGGAGGCCCCCGTGGGGACCTTGCTGACGCGCCGGGCTTCGCCCCCGGCCACGGGAATCACCCAGATCTGGGTTTCCTCGTCACCGTCGCGCTTCGATTCGAACAGGATCCACTGGCCGTCGGGGCTCCAGGAGGGGTTGCTGTCCCCGGCGTCGTGCGTGGTGAGACGGCGCGCCTCGGCGCCCCGGGTGGAGACGAGCCACAGGTCGGTCTTTCCCTTGTCTTCCTTCAGGTCGTAGGCGGTGACCGACACCACGGCCCAGGCGCCGTCGGGCGACACGGAGGGCGCTCCCAGACGCTTGAGCTTCCACAGGGTCTCGGCCGTGATCGGCCCGCGGGACGCGGGCGTCTCGGCGGCCGGCAGGTTTCCCACACACAGAAGCAGGGAGCCCGCCAGCAGGAGAGCCAGTCCTCCTCGATTCATGCCCATCACATTACCTCATGCTCCGATTAGACTTCCTGACAAAACCCTGCTATAAAGCTCCGGTTTCCCATCTCATGCGGACAGGGTGCTGAAGCGTTCGCGGGTCCGCGGGCGGCCAACCCCATTCAATCCGGCTTCGGGAGGCACCGGTTCCACCGGCCGCCATCCGGGCCTGAGGAGAGATCAAGATGACGCTCCTGAATGGAATCCTGGGCGCCCTTGCGGCCGAGCAGGGGGCTCCAGCCCACCATGGCGGAGGGGAGGCCAGTCTGCGGCTCCCCGACCTGTCGCAGGTGTCGTTCCTGGGAGGGATCGACGGCCACACGCTTCTGCTGAGCGGCCTGGTGGTGTGCGCCCTGGGGCTGCTGTTCGGGCTGGTCATCTACCGCCAGCTCGAGCGTCTTCCGGTTCACTCCAGCATGAGGGAGATCTCGGAGCTGATCTACGAGACCTGCAAGACCTACCTGCTCCAGCAGGGTAAGTTCCTCATGATCCTGTGGACCTTCATCAGCGCCATCGTGCTGGTCTACTTCGGGTGGCTGGCGGTCACCGGGGTGGACGCCGCCGGGCTTCCCATCCGGGGCTTCCCGGCCTACAAAGTGGCCGTGATCCTGCTGTTCAGCCTGGTGGGGATGGCGGGCAGCTACGCGGTGGCCTGGTTCGGCATCCGCATCAACACCTTCGCCAACTCGCGCACGGCCTTCGCGGCGCTGTCGGGGATGCCCTTCCCGTGCTACACGATTCCGCTGCGCGCGGGCATGAGCATCGGGATGGCGCTCATCAGCGTCGAGCTGCTGCTGATGCTGGTCATCCTGCTCTTCCTCCCGGGCGACCTGGCCGGCCCCTGCTTCATCGGCTTCGCCATCGGCGAATCGCTGGGAGCCGCCGCCCTGCGCATCGCGGGCGGCATCTTCACCAAGATCGCCGACATCGGCTCCGACCTCATGAAGATCGTCTTCAAGATCAAGGAGGACGACGCCCGCAACCCCGGCGTGATCGCCGACTGCACGGGAGACAACGCCGGAGACTCGGTGGGCCCCTCGGCCGATGGCTTCGAGACGTACGGCGTCACCGGCGTGGCGCTCATCTCCTTCATCCTGCTGGCGGTCTCCAGCCCCACCGTGCAGGTGCAGCTGCTGGTCTGGATCTTCGCGATGCGCGTGCTGATGGTGGTGGCCAGCGGCCTGTCGTACCTCCTCAACGAGGCGATGGCGCGCGGCCAGTACGCCAACGTCACCACGATGAACTTCGAGGCGCCGCTCACGCGGCTGGTCTGGCTCACGTCGTTCGTGTCGGTGGTGCTCACCTATGCCGCGAGCTGGGCGCTGGTGCGAGACCTGGGTGACGGCACCTTGTGGTGGAAGCTCTCCACGGTCATCACCTGCGGCACCCTTGCCGGAGCGATCATCCCGGAGCTGGTGAAGGTGTTCACCTCCACCAAGTCGAAGCATGTGGAGGAGGTGGTGACCTCCTCGCGGGAGGGCGGGGCGTCGCTCAACATCCTGTCGGGGCTGGTGGCCGGCAACTTCAGCGCCTACTGGCTGGGCATGGCCATCCTGGCGCTCATGTCGATTGCCTACGTGGTGAGCGAGCAGGGAATGGGGGCCATCATGATCGCCCCCGCCGTGTTCGCCTTCGGGCTCGTGGCCTTCGGCTTCCTGGGCATGGGGCCGGTCACGATCGCCGTGGACAGCTACGGGCCGGTGACCGACAACGCGCAATCGGTGTTCGAGCTGTCGACCATCGAGACGATCCCGGGCATCAAGGAGGACATTCGCGGCAAGTACGGATTCACTCCCGATTTCGCCAAGGCCAAGCACAACCTGGAGGAGAACGACGGGGCCGGCAACACGTTCAAGGCGACTGCCAAGCCGGTGCTCATCGGGACCGCCGTTGTGGGGGCCACCACCATGATCTTCTCCATCATCGTGGCCCTCACCGAGGGCCTCAACGAGCGGTATCTCCAGTACCTGTCGCTGCTGCACGCGCCGTTTCTGCTGGGGCTCATCGCGGGCGGTGCGATGATCTACTGGTTCACGGGCGCCTCCATGCAGGCGGTCACCGTCGGGGCGTACCGCGCCGTGGAGTTCATCAAGAAGAACATCAAGCTGGAAGGCGTGACCAAGGCCTCGGTGAGCGACTCCAAGAAGGTGGTGGAGATCTGCACGCAGTACGCGCAGAAGGGGATGTTCAACATCTTCCTGGCGGTCTTCTTCGGAACGCTGGCCTTCGCCTTCGTGGAGCCCTTCTTCTTCATCGGTTACCTCATCTCCATCGCGCTGTTCGGCCTCTACCAGGCCATCTTCATGGCCAACGCCGGCGGCGCCTGGGACAACGCCAAGAAGGTGGTGGAGGTGGACCTCAAGGAGAAGGGGTCCGAGCTGCACGCCGCCACCGTGGTGGGAGACACGGTGGGCGATCCCTTCAAGGACACCTCCTCGGTGGCCATGAACCCGGTGATCAAGTTCACCACCCTGTTCGGGCTGCTGGCCGTGGAGCTGTCCGTTTCGCTCTCGCGCGAGCATGGGACCACGCTGACCCGGCTGATGGCGGCCGTCTTCCTGGCCGTGTCGATGTTCTTCGTGGCCCGGTCCTTCCACGGGATGAGGATCACGCGGGGCGCATGAGGCGGGCGGGAGGGGTTGCTCTCCTGCTGATGGCGGCAGGAGTCACGGCGGCATCGGCGGCCAGGGAACGGCCGTTCGATCTGGCTGCGGCCCCGGACGCGTCCGCGCGCGAATACGTCCGGACGAACAACCTGTCGGCCCTCAAGGGGGTCCGCAAGGTGGTCATCCCCAGCTTCCAGATGGAGTTCGTCGTCGAGACGCAGACACACCAGCTGGCTCCTGCTCGCACGAACGACATGGCGCGGCTGACGGGCGTCGATCGGGAGGCCTTCACCCGCATCGCGGACGGCTTCCACGCCGCGCTGGTGGCCGGCCTGAAGGGACTGGGGGTCGAGGTGCTGCCAGCAGAGACGGTGCGGGGCGCCGCCGCCTGGGACGAGTACAAGCCGGCGCCGAGGGGCTCGCCCACCACCGTCAGCGCGCCCGACCATACGTCCCTGCTGCTGTCCGTCGCCGACATGCCGCTCTATTTCAACATCGGCGACCGGCGCGTCCCCGACAGGTTCACCCGGGTGCCGCCCGCCTTCGAGGTGGCGCTGGCGAAGGAGGTGGCCGTCCCGCTCCTGCGCGTCCGCATGGTGATCGACATCACCCGGCACACGGGAGAGGTGAAAGGAAAGGCGGCCGTCACGCTGAAGGAATCGGCGACCGGCCTGACCGTCATCACGCCGAGCGGGCGGACCGCCGTCATCTCGCTGGGGGAAAACGTCAACGCCGCGGCCGCGACGTTCGAGGTGAAGGGGGTCGACCCCTCCTTCTGGGATGACGCGCCGGCTCCTTTCTATTCCGCCACGAAGAGCCCGTCGCACGCGATCCAGGGGACCTCGCCGACCTACGAGAAGGCGGTCAACGACCATCTCGGCGCCGTGCTGGCCATGTTTCTGGCGGAGATCAAGACCGCCCTCTAGTCGGGGCGCCGCCCGGCGGGGAGTGGTCTCCGCGGCGCGCTCGCCGGCGTGGCGTTGGCCACGCCGACTCGCTCCATTCCCTCCTCGCCTCGCGCGACCTGCCCGCGCACAAGCGCGCGCGGGCAACGCTCGCGCGACCCGGCTCGTCGGTCATAGGGCCGCTTCGACCACTCCCCGCCGGGCGGCTCGCGATGTATCGGGCGACCGATCGCGGCTACGTGCTCAGCCCGTCGGCGCGATGGTGTGCTCGGGCTGCGGCTGGGGAGCAGGCGTGCGTGTGGTCCACGCGTAGATCCAGAAGCTGCCCGCGGCGAGGATGGACGCGGCGAAGAAGGCGGCGCCGGGTAGATGGATGGGGGCATCGGGGGCGGAGAAGCGGCCGAAGAGCTGGGTCATCAGGGGCGGGCCGATGATGGAGCTGAGCGAGAAAAGGGACGCCACTGCGCCCTGCAGCTCGCCCTGGGCATCCGGGGCCACGCGGTGGGACATGAACGCGTTGGTGGTGGGCATCACCAGGGCGCCGAACATCCAGGTCGGGAGCCAGGCGAACATCATCCATCCTGACGTCGCGGTTCCGTAGCCAAGGTAGCCCACCGCGGCCACGGCGATCCCCAGCAGCGCGGCGCGCCGCTCTCCCAGGCGGGGGACCAGGTGGCGCATCAGGACCATCTGGCTGAAGGCCATGACGGCGCCGGCCAGGGCCAGCGACGCGCCGATCGTGGCGTCCGGCCACGCGAAGCGGAACTTCGTGTAGAAGGCCCAGGTGGACGGCATGACCTGATGCCCCAGCATCCACAGGAACAGGGCGCCCAGCAGGCCCAGCACCACCGGCAGCCTGCGCAGCTGGAGCAGGGTCCCCAGGGGGTTGGCGCGCTTCAGATCGAAGCCGCGGCGCTTGTCCGGCGGGAGCGACTCGGGGAGCACGAAATACCCGTAGGCGAAGTTGGCCAGGCTGAGGCCCGCGGCCACGAAGAACGGCGTGCGCGGACCGAAACCGCCCAGCAGTCCGCCCAGCGCGGGACCCAGGATGAACCCGACTCCGAAGCAGGCGCTGATCAGCCCGAAGTTCTGCGCGCGCTTTTCGGGCGGGCTGACGTCGGCCACGAAGGCGTAGGCCGGGGTGAACGACGCTCCTGCGACCCCGGAGATCAGGCGCCCCACGAACAGCCAGGCATAGCTCGGCGCGAAGCCCATGACCAGGAAGTCGATCCCCAGCGCTCCGACCGCGAACAGCAGCACCGGCCGGCGGCCGTAGCGATCCGACAGATTGCCCAGCACCGGCGCGCAGAGGAACTGCATCACGGCGTAGATGAAGGCCAGCCAGCCTCCCTTGATGGCCGCGTGGCTCACGCTCTCGCCGGTCAGGTCCACCAGCAGCGCGGGGAGCACCGGCAGGATGAGGCCGAAGCTGATGACGTCGAGCAGGACGGTGACCGCGACGAACAGGATGGCGTGCCTGCCGGAAGCGGGACGCGTCACAGGCCGCCGCCCCATCGGAACTGCCATGCGGCGCCGAGCACGTCGAAGTTGTTGCCGGTGCGCGCCGACACGCCGCGGCTGGCGTAGAGCTTGACGGAGTGGTGGCGGTTCACGGGAATGGCCAGCGTGGCCCCCAGGCGCCAGTTGCGCTGCCGGTTATCAAGGCGCGTCCCATCGAGACTGGTCTGCCCGCCGGTGAACCAGGTCGCGTCGACAGAGGTCCACATGCCGGAGAGGAAGGAGTAGATGACGTGCGCCTGCAGGGAGTAGAGCGGGTCCTGCGAGCGCGTGATGCCGCCGAAGAAGTCCGTGTTGTCCGTGAACAAGGTGGCACCTGCCGTGGCCTCCAGCGTCCATCGGCCCAGGGCCTTGGACACACCCACCTCGGGCTTGAAGGACCAGCGGTGCGTGCCGATGTTGACCAGGCGCTCGTCGTCGTACTGCCCCCAGGGCACCGACACCTGCAGGCTCGCACCCACGATCACGTCCTGCCGGTACTGTCCGAACTGGGGAAGCCTCATGGCCGGGGCGCCGAAAAAATTCACCGACAACCGGAACCTGGGGTCTCCGAATCCCTGGACGTCGCGATCGACCGTTTCTCCCGCGAATTCCGCCGATCCCGACAGCCACGTGAACGGCACCACGGCGTCGACCTTGGCCGACTTGCCCCACAGGTCGAGCACGCGGAAGTACCCGAGCACCATGTTGGAGGTCTCGAGCTGCAGGTCGGTCAGAGGAACGGCGGGATCCAGAGGCAGCCCGCCATCCGTGAACGCGTAGCCCGTGATCAGGAAGTTCACGCCCACGGGCGCGTTGGAATAGGCGCGTGGCTCGATGTCCTGGGCGAACGCCGTCGTCCCCCCGCAGAGCAGCGCGCAGGCCGCGATGGCCTCCAGCGTCCGCATCCTGATCGTCGTGACCACGCTCCAGCCCATCGGCGACCTCTGCTGTCGGGTCGGTCGCGCTCACTATGCCGGTTGAATTGCGGCCTTTCAAGCCTATATTCGGCCGGGATCCAGTTTCCTGGAGACCCCTGCCCGTATGCCTACTTCGGTTACGATGCCCCTCATCCTGGTGGCCGACGACGAGCCGACAAACCGGAATCTCCTGAGAGACGCGCTCGAGCTGTCCGGCTTCGAGGTGGCCGAGGCGGCCGACGGGCGGGAGGCGGTGGACGTCTTCACCCGGCGCCGCCCGGATCTGATCGTGCTCGACGTGCGCATGCCCCGCATGGACGGCTTTCAGGCCACCTCGGCCATCCGCGCCCACCCGGCCGGGCAGACCGTTCCCATCGTCATCCTGACCGCGTTCGACGACATGGAATCGATCAACCGCGCCTACGAATCGGGGGCCAGCGACTTCACGACCAAGCCCTTCAGCCTCATGGTGCTCACCAACCGGGTGCAGTACATGCTGCGAGCGAGGCAGGCGATGGACGACCTGAGGCGCAGCGAGGAGCGCCTGGCGCGGGCCCAGCGCAACGCCGGTCTGGGGCACTGGGACTGGCTTCCCGCTTCCGACGAGCTGACCGTGTCGGACGAGTGCCGCCGCCTGCTGGAGGTGCCCGACGGGGCACCGGTGCTCCTGGAGGGTCTGCTGAGACGCCTGCATCCGGAGGACCGGACCGGCGCCCGCCACGCGCTCGATGCCGCGGCCGCCGGCGCTCCGACCGACGGCGTCGATCTGCGCCTGAGGCTGGAGGACGGCAGGACGCGCTACCTGCACCTCAAGGCGGTCGCGCGACTGGACGAGGACCGCGGTCCCGCGGGGGTCTCGGGGACCATGCTGGACATCACCGAGCGCAAGGAGTCCGAAGAGAGGATCCGGTTCCTGGCGTTCTACGACGGCCTCACCGGGCTGCCCAACCGCACGCTGTTCCTCGAGCGGCTGCGCATCTCCATGGGGGCCGCGCGCCGCGAGAAGTGCTCGGTCGCCATCCTGTTCTGCGATCTGGATCGGTTCAAGCACGTCAACGACACCTATGGTCACAGCGTCGGGGATTCGCTGCTCAAAGAGGCCGCCGAGCGGCTGCGCACCGCGCTTCGCAGCAGCGACACGCTGGCCCGCATCGAATCGGATCGCCACGGAGACACGGTGGCGCGCCTGGGAGGAGACGAGTTCCTGGCGTCGGTGACCGGGATCCACCGCCCCAACGACGCGGCTCGCATCTCGCGACGCGTGCTGGCTTCCCTGGAGAAGCCGTTCCACGTGGAAGGCTACGAGCTGTTCGTCAGCGGCTCCATCGGCATCAGCATGTTTCCCCACGACGGCGAGGACCCCGAGACCCTGCTCAAATACGCCGACTCGGCCATGTACCAGGCCAAGCAGGCCGGGCGCAACGCCGCCCACTTCTACGATCACCGGCTTCACGAGAGCGCGGTGCGCAAGCTCTCGCTGGAGAACCGGCTGCGCCACGCGCTGGAGCGCGAGGAGCTGGTGGTGCACTTCCAGCCCATGGTGGACGTGGCGACGTCCAGCGTGGTGGGAGCGGAAGCCCTGGTGCGATGGGTTCATCCCGAGCGCGGGCTGCTCCCTCCCGGGGAGTTCATCGAGATCGCCGAGGAGACCGGCCTCATCGTGCCGATGGGAGAGTGGATCCTGCGCAACGCCCTGGCCGAGGCGAAGGCCTGGCAGGAGCAGGGGCACGGCGCCCTCCGCCTGTCGGTCAACCTGTCCGCCCGCCAGTTCAAGGAGCGGCAGCTGGCCAGCGTCATCGGCGAGGCGGTGAGGCAGGCGGGGATGCCCGCCGACCGGGTCGAGCTGGAGATCACCGAGAGCCTCCTCATGTACAACACGGAAGAAGCGGTGCGCATCCTCCAGGAGCTGCGCGAGCAGGGGCTGGGGATAGCTCTGGACGACTTCGGGACCGGCTACTCGTCGCTGTCGTACCTGCTGAAGTTTCCCATCAGCACGCTCAAGATCGACCGTGTCTTCGTCAAGGAGATCTGCCTCGACCCGCGCAGCGCGGCCGTCACCCGCTCCATCGTGGCCATGGCGGGCGGCCTGGGCCTGTCGCTGGTGGCCGAAGGGGTGGAGACGCGGGAGCAGGCCGACGAGCTGAAGCGCAAGGGGTGCTGGCTCATGCAAGGATTCCTGTTCGGCAAGCCGATGCCGGCCGACGAGTTCCGCCGCATGCTGGAAAGCCGGCGCTCCGCCTCGGCAGGAGGCGCCGAAGGGGTGTGAGCGAAGCCGCGCGCCCGCGCTATACTTCGCCGCCGTGAACGACCTGCGCGTCTACGATCGTCTCTCCGAAGCCGTGGGATGGACGCCTCTGGTCCGTCTCGACCGCGCGATGGGCCGGATCCCCGGGGAAGCTTTCGCCAAGATCGAGTTCATGAACCCCATGGGGAGCGTGAAGGATCGCATCGCCCGGCACATGATCCGCAAGGCCCTCGCGGACGGCTCGCTTCAGGCCGGCGACGTGGTGGTGGAGAGCTCCTCGGGCAACACCGCCATGGGGCTGGCCATGATGGCGGTGCTCGAGGGGCTGCGCTGCCGCATGGTGGTGCGGCGACAGACCAGCCGCGAGAAGCTGGACTGCCTGCGGGCCATGGGGGTGGACCTGGTGCTGGTGGACGGCGACCTGCCGCCCGATCATCCCGAGAGCTACAACCAGATGGCGAAGCACGTGGCGCGGGAGACACCGCGCTCCTACTTCCCGGATCAGCACAACAACAGGGCCAACAGCGAGGCGCACTACCTGACGACGGGCCCCGAGATCTGGAGTCAGATGCAGGGACGCATCGACTACCTGGTGGCCGGCATGGGGACCGGTGGCACGATCTGCGGCGTGGCGCGCTACCTCAAGGAGCAGGACCCGCGCATCCAGGTGATCGCGGTGGACCCGGTGGGCTCGGTCTTCT
Source organism: Candidatus Polarisedimenticolia bacterium (assembly GCA_050747525.1). Lineage (GTDB taxonomy): Bacteria > Acidobacteriota > Polarisedimenticolia > JACPZX01 > DASXTC01 > JBOGOC01. The sequence goes on from JBOGOC010000107.1 coordinate 22,743, forward strand.
TCGATCACTTCAAGAAGGGGCGCGCCGGCGTGCCCGGCAGGAGCCTGCTCGAGGGGCTTGGCGACGAAGAGGTGATCGGCTGTCCTCAGTGGGACCTGATCGACGACATGCTGCAGGTGAGCGACCGCGACGCCTTCCTGGCGGCGCGCGAGCTGGCGCGCACTGAGGCCATTCTGGGGGGAGGCTCCAGCGGGGCCGCGCTGTGGGGCGTGCGGCAATGGGCCAGAGGGCTCGACCGCCCCGCGCGCATCGTGACCGTGTTCCCCGATTCGGGAACGCGGTACCTGAGCACCATCTACAACGACGACTGGATGCGCGCGCATGGGTTCCTGGATGCCGGCGACTGAGCTGCTCGGGATCACGATGAGCATCATGATGGCCGCAGGCACGGGCGGGCTGGACGAAGCCGCCGCGGGCCGGTTCGCTCGCCTGGCGCTCGACTGCGTGCATCGCGAGTATCCCAACAAGATCGCGCACGTCATGCAGTCCGACACCGACGCCCGCCCTCCGCGCGAGCTGACCCCGGTCTTCTACGGCTGCTACGACTGGCACTCCGCGGTGCACGGGCACTGGCTGCTGGTGCGGCTGGCACGCACCTTCCCCAAGGCTCCGTTCGCGAAGCCCGCGCTGGAGGCGGTGGGGCGCAGCATCGCTCCCGAGGCGGTGGCGGCCGAGGTGCGCTATCTCGAGGGGCCGGGGCGCGCGTCTTTCGAGAGGCCCTACGGCCTTGCCTGGCTGCTTCAGCTCTGCGCCGAGCTGCGCGAGTGGGACGACCCGCGGGCCCGGGAATGGGCCGCCACGCTGGCCCCTCTCGAGCAGGCCGCGCGCGCGAAGCTCGTGGCGTGGCTTCCCAAGCTGTCGTGGCCCATCCGCGAAGGGGAGCACGATCAGACCGCGTTCTCCTTCGGGTTGATCCTGGACTGGGCCCGGATCGCGAAAGACGCGGACATGGAAAGGCTGCTGGCCGATCGCATCAACGCTTTCTACCGGCCCGACCGGGCTGCGCCGCTGTCGTACGAGCCATCGGGACAGGACTTCCTGTCGCCTGTGCTCGCCGAGGCCGACCTGATGCGCCGCGTGCTGGACAAGGCCGCGTTCGCCGCGTGGCTGGCGGCGTTTCTCCCCGACATCCCGCGTGACGGCTCGGGTGCGTGGCTGAAGCCGGCGGTGGTGACCGACCCCACCGATCCGAAGCTGGCTCACCTGGACGGGCTGAACCTGAGCCGCGCCTGGATGCTGGAAGGGATCGCCTCGGGGCTGGCCGGCACGGACCCCCGGCTCCCGGCGGTCCTGGCGGCCGCGGCGCGCCATCGCGAGGCCGGGCTCGCCGCGGTGACCGGCGAGCATTACGAAGGCGGGCATTGGCTGGGGAGCTTCGCGACCTACCTGGTCACGGGACGGGGCCTGTCTACAACCACGACGTCCAGCCCGCGCGGGCCAGGAACGGGCTCCCGATGAAGAAGTAGACCTCGCCTTCCCCACCTTCGGCCAGTCCGTAGCCGAGATAGACGGGAATCGCGCGCGTGTCCACGCCGAAGAAGACCAGCCCCGAGAAGACCAGGTCGCTCCAGTCCACGTCGTCCGCGTCGGGCCAGGTGTTGCCCGCCTGCAGCACGGCGCCCGCGTACAGGCGTCCGAACGGCCCGAGCTGTCCCAGCTTCCAGTAGTCGCCCAGGCTGACCAGCGCGGCCACGTCGCCGCGCAGCCGGCCGCGCTTGAAGCCCGACAGTCTCAGAAACCCTCCCAGGGTGAACTGATCGTCGATGGGGATATCGGACCCCAGGTCGCTGCCCACCTCCAGGCCGGCCAGAACGGTGTCGCGGCCGACCGTCCAGGCGTGCAGAGTCGAGAAAGAGACCTTCTCGTACTCGTCGGTGGCTCCCAGGCCTTCACGGGAGAAGATCGCCTGCGCCAGCATCTGGAACCCGCGCGTTGGAAAGAAGACGTTGTCCAGCTGATCCAGAGCGGCCCGGAACCGGAATGCCCCGATCTGGCGCGAGTAGGGCACGAAATCCGAAGTGGTTTCGGTCCCGAAATGCGCGCGCCCGGCCACGACCCCCAGCCGGATCTCGCCCCAGTTGCGCAGCACCGCACCGAGGTCCAGCCCTCCCTGCCATCTCTTCTCGTCGGCCACTTCGAGCATCTCGCCCGGCGGCAGGAAGGTCATTCCCTGCTCTTTGCCGACCAGCCCGCTGGGCGCGACGAACCAGAATCCGGTCGGCTCGAGCGGCTGGAAGAACTCCCCGGTGATCGCCGTGGGAGTGCCGAGGGACCCGATCACCTTCAGCTCGGCCCCCAGCTTGTTCACGTGAGCCCGCCGGTAGTATCCCAGCAGACGCACGTCGGCGTCGCCCTCGAAGTTGGTCTCCATCCCCATGCCGAACTTCAGGTACCCGGGGCCCCACGACTTCTGCTGCGCGTCCACGATGAGGCGCTCGCGCCCGTCGACCTCCTCGAGGTCGAATCCGACCGACTGGAACTCGCCCAGCATGTGGATCCGGTCGAGATCCTCGCGCAGGGTGTCAAGATCCAGCGGCTGCCCGGGCTTCGTCTCCATGCGCTCGGTCACCACCTTGGGGGACAGGGCGGTCACGCCGCGGACCTCGATCTCGTCCACGATCACCGACGGCGTCAAAGTCCACTGATCGCGCCGCTGTCTTGACAGGAACGCCTTGTACTCGTCCTCGGACACCGAGAAGGCTCGCAGCTGCTCGGTGGCCTGGCGGGCCGCTTCTTCTCCGGCGGCGATCGACTCGCCCAGCTTCTGGAAGCTCCCTGATCCGATGTCCTTCAGGTCGGGTGTGATCAGCAGGTCGCGCGGCCCCAGCGAGGCGCGCTGGGCTATGACGGTCAGCTCCGACATCACCGACAGCGTCTGGTTCAGGACCCCCACGGCCGAGAGCTTCTCGAGGTCGGTTTCCGGGGGCGTGCCGACGTCGATGGCGATGATCCTCACACCGGAGCCTGGAAGTATGGAACGCGCCACGTCGACGGGAAGGTTGTCGGCGATCCCACCGTCCACCAGGGTACGGCCGTCAATCACCACGGGCGTGAAGAAGGCCGGCAGCGCCATGCTGGCCCGCATGGCGCGGGCCAGGTCTCCCCGGTCGAGCACCACCGCCTTGCCGGTGGCCAGATCGGCGGCGACGGCGCGATAGGGGATCTTCAGCTCGTCGAACGACCTCGCCCCCACCGCCTCGACCGTGAGGCCCTGGAAGATGAAGTCGATCTTGGTCCCGAGGAACACCCCCGACTTGGTCTGCATGCCTCCGGGTCCGATGCCGATCTCCATGGGGAAGAAGGCGAACCGGTCGTCCTCCTTGCGGCGAAAGGAGATGCGCCGCCGCTCGGGCCTGTCGTTGAGGATGTCCTCCCAGTTCATCCCCTGGATGATGGCCGACATCTGATCGGGGGAGTAGCCGAGGGCATAGAGGGCGCCGACGATCGACCCGATGCTGGTGCCGGCGATGCAGTCCACCGGAATCCGCAGCTCCTCCAGCACCTTGATGGCGCCCACGTGGGCGCCCCCGCGGGCGCCGCCCCCGGCCAGGGCCAGGCAGATCTTCTCGCGCTGCGGTTGAGCCACGGGCGCGGAGGCCGGCATGGCACCCAGCAGCAGCAGGGTCCAAATGAAGCGCGGTCGTCGTGGCATTTGGAGGGAACCCTGGCCGGGCGCACAGGCACCCGAGCGGCCGCCGACTATAGCATTTGCCGATTGCTTGACGGAGTAAACAAAGCATGGGTAGACTGCCGTCATTGCAACGGCGCATCCCCGACATCAGCGATCCAATCCGCCGCTTTTTCTTGGCCCTGGCCAGGAGGGTTTCATGAAGGCTCGCACCGTCGCTTTGACGCTCTTCCTGTGCATCTCACCGGCCTGGGCTGCCGGCTCGACCATGGATCGCTACGTGGAGCTGCTGCGCTCCGACGTGAAGGCCGAGAAGACAGCCGTGCTGACCGAGGCCCTGGCACTCACGGACGCCGAAGGAAAGGTCTTCTGGCCCATCTACCGCGAATATGACCTGGAGCTGAGCAAGTGGGGCGACGCCCGCTTCGAGCTTCTCAAGCAGTACGCGAAGGCCTACGAGCTGGGAACCGTCTCGGACACGCTGGCCGACGACCTGGCCACCCGGTGGTTCAAGCTCTCGCGCGAGCGCCTCGACCTGCTCGACAAGTACCACAAGAAGATTTCCAAGGCTGTCTCTCCCATGCGGGCCGCCCAGTTCGTGCAGGCGGAGAACCAGATCGGCCTGCTCATCGATCTGAACATCGCTTCGGAAGTCCCGTTCATCGAGAAGAGCAAGTAACCCGGCCACAGGAACGCCGCGCCCGAAGCGCGGCCCATGAAGAGGAGACAACATGAGGGTTGTCAGGTTCGGCTCCATCCTGCTGTTGGCCCTGCTGGCCGTCACCACTCTGGCGCCGGCGGCGGAGTTCGAGCTGACGCCGTTCTACGGATACCGGATAGGAGGAGAGCTGGACGACGTGGACATCAGCGCGGACGACTCCGCAAGCTACGGCGTCACCTTCGGCGTGTCCCTCAACGAGATCCATCAGATCGAGTTTCTCTGGAGCCACCAGGGGACCGAGGTGGACCTCGACGACTTCCAGATCCAGCAGCAGGAGATCACCTTGGACGTGGATCTGGATCACTACCAGGTGGGCTGGCTGCTGCAGGGCGGCGCGGATGACGACGTGAAGCCCTACTTCAGTCTCCATCTGGGGATCCTGGACATCTCGCCCGAGGGTATCGACAGCGAATCGTACTTTTCCTGGAGCCTGGGCGGCGGAGCCAAGATCTTCATGAACGACACCATCGGCTTCAGGCTGGCGGCCCGCTGGGCGATCACGCTGGTCGACACCGACAACGCCTACTACTGCGACTGGTACGGATTCTGCTACTCGGGAACGGACGCCGACTACTTCAACCAGACGGAATTCTCCGCGGGCCTGATCTTCAGATTCGGGAACTAGTATTCCAATGAGGCGGACCCTATGCGACGAATCCTGACAGCAAGCCTGTTCGCGGCGCTGGCGTGGATCCCGGCAGGCGCCCGGGCGGAGATGCCCGGAGATGTGCCCGACAGGTGGCGCATCGACCTGGGCGGCATGGCCAGCTCCTCGACCACCCAGGCGTCGGTGACCTCAACCGATGCGGGGTTCGGACTCAGTGTCAATCTCGAGGATGTTTTCGACATGCCCGAGTCGCGGAGCGTCGTGCGGTTCGCGGGGTCCTGGCATTTCACGAAGCGGCAGTACCTGGACTTCGGTCAACTGTCGATCAGCCGCACCGGCATCAAATCCATAGAGGAGGATGTCGACTGGGGCCGTTTCGAGTTCGACGCCGGAGCGGAGGTCACGTCGACCTTCGATGCCGACTTCCCCTACCTGGCGTGGCGCTGGGACTTCCTGCAGGATCCGCGAGTGCACATCTCCGGGTCGGTGGGGATCATCTATCTGGGGGTCGAGGCGAGCCTGGAGGCGACGGGCGGCGTCACCGACCCCAATGGGGTTCCCATCACCCGCACCGTCAATGAAGAAGCCTCCGTCCAGTTCCCGGTGCCGCAGATCGGCCTTCAGGTCGACTGGGCGGTTGGCAAGAGGGTCCTGATCAAATTGTACTCGCGCCTCATCTACGTCGACTTCGCGGACATCCGTGGGGCCGTCGGCGAGCAGGCGATCCGCTTCTACTGGTATTTCTCCCGGCACGTCGGGTTCGCCGTCGGGCTCGAGACGGCGCGCATCGACCTGAAGGAGTACGTCAGCGGCGACACCAAGTCCAAGTTCGATTACAACGTGTCCGGATTGACGTTCTACATCGCCACGGCATTCTGAGTGCGAGCCATGCTTCGTCACGGTCCGTCGCTGCTGATGGCCGTCGCGCTGTTTGCAGCAGCGGTCGTCCCGGCGCACGCCCAGTCCCAGCCGAAGAAGCCCAACATCCTCATCATCTGGGGTGATGACATCGGCTACTGGAACGTCAGCGCCTACAACCAGGGCATGATGGGGTACAAGACCCCGAACATCGACCGCATCGCGAAAGAAGGCGCGCTCTTCACCGACTGGTATGGCCAGCAGAGCTGCACCGCGGGACGCGCGTCTTTCATCACGGGCCAGGTCGGATACCGCACGGGCCTGCTCAAGGTCGGTCTGCCCGGGGCCAAGGAAGGGCTTCAGGCGAGGGACGTGACGATCGCCGAGCTGCTGAGGCCTCTGGGCTACGTGACCGGCCAGTTTGGCAAGAACCACCTGGGCGACCGCGACGAGCACCTGCCCACCGCGCACGGCTTCGACGAGTTCTACGGGTCCCTCTATCACCTCAACGCCGAGGACGAGCCGGAGCATCCCGACTACTTCAAGGACCCGGAGATGAGGAAGCGGTACGCGACCCGCGGCGTCCTCCACAGCTGGGCGAACCCGGACGGCACGCAAAGGATCGAGCTGACCGGCCCGCTCAACAAGAAGCGGATGGAGACCGTGGACGCCGAGATCACGAAAGAGGCCATGCGCTTCATGGAGGACGCGAAGAAGGCCGGCAAGCCGTTCTTCCTCTGGTGGAACTCCACGCGCATGCACATCTGGACGCGGCTCAAGGCGGAGTCTCAGGGGAAGACCGGCCTGGGTCTCTATCCCGACGGCATGGTCGAGCACGACGCGATGGTGGGGCAGCTGCTCGACAAGCTCAAGGAACTGGGCCTCGAAGACAACACCATCGTGATGTACTCCACCGACAACGGGGCCGAGAAGTTCACCTGGCCGGACGGTGGCCAATCGCCGTTCCGCGGCGAGAAGGCGACCAACTGGGAGGGCGGCTACCGGGTGCCCACGGCGATCCGCTGGCCGGGCGTGATCAAGCCGGGCACCGTGATGAACGAGGTGTTCGCCCACGAGGACTTGCTCCCCACGCTCGTGGCGGCCGCGGGCGACCCCGGCGTGAAGGAGAAGCTGCTGAAAGGCATGCAGGTCGGCGGCAGGACCTTCAAGGTGCATCTCGATGGCTACAACATCACGGATGCGCTCGCCGGGAAGTCCCCCGGCCCGCGCAAGGAGTTCTTCTACTTCAATGACGACGGCTCACTGGTCGGGCTGCGCTACAACCAGTGGAAGGTGGTCTTCGCCGAGCAGCGCGCGCACGGCTTCGATGTCTGGCAGGAGCCCTTCGTGTCGCTGCGGCTGCCCAAGCTCTTCAACCTGCGCTCCGATCCCTTCGAGACCGCCGACCACGAGAGCATGGACTACGAGCGCTGGCGGGTCGAGCACCTGTTCGTCATGGTTCCCGCCCAGGAGTACGTCGGCCGGTTCCTGTCGACGTTCAAGGAGTTCCCGCCGAGTCAGAGGCCGGGCAGCTTCTCGATCGATGACGCGATGGAGGCGCTCCAGTCATCGAGCAACTAGATACGAGGTAACCGGCCCGGGGCCACGGAGTGATCCAGGTGCCCACGCCGCCGCCATCCGACTTTTCGCTCATCCTTGGCGGTCCTCTGTTCCGGCTCCTGCGCCGGGCCCGCCTCACGGGAAACGCGCTGGAGTTGCTTCACCGGCGGATCCTCGTGCTGGTGTCGATCGCCTGGCTGCCGCTCCTGCTGCTCTCGATCCTGGAGGGGCGGGCCTGGGGCCGCTCCGTCACGATCCCCTTCCTGCACGACGCGGACACCCACGCCCGCCTGCTCGTTGCTCTTCCCATGCTGATCATGGCCGAGGTGATCGTGCACCAGCGCCTGCGCCTCGTGCTCGTGCAGTTCATCGAGACGGACCTGATCCCGGAGGCGTCGCGGGATGGGTTCCTTGGCGCCATCGAGTCGGCGAGGCGGTGGCGAGACTCCGTCCTGGCCGAGGCTCTGCTGATCGCGCTGGTCTACGTGGGCGGCGTGGGGTTCCTGTGGCGCAGGCACGTGGCCCTGGGCGTGGCGACCTGGTATGGCGTCGAGACGGACGGCCTGCTCCAGCCGTCACGCGCCGGCTGGTGGCTCGGTTGCGTGAGCCTTCCGTTGCTGCAGTTCCTGCTGCTGCGCTGGTATTGGCGGATCTTCCTCTGGGCCCGCCTCCTGTGGCAGGTGTCGCGCCTCGATCTTCATCTCGTGCCCGCGCACCCGGACCGTTCGGGCGGGCTCGGCTTCCTGACGATCACGGGCCATGCCTTCAAGCCGCTGTTGCTGGCCCAGGGGACGATGGTGGCGGGGGCGATGGCCAATCGGATCTTCTTCATGGGGAATTCGCTGCCCGATTTCAAGGTGGAGATCGTCGGGCTGGTCGTGGCGATGCTGCTCATCATCCTGGGCCCGTTGCTCGTCTTCGCGCGACCCCTGGCGAACCTGAAACGCACGGGGTTGTGCGACTATGGCGCGCTCGCCCACCGATACGTGGCGGAGTTCGACCGGAAGTGGCTGCGCGGCGGGGCGGGCCCGGCCGAGCCCCTTCTCGGAAGTGCCGACGTGCAATCGCTGGCCGATCTGTCCAACAGCTTCAGGGTGGTGGAAGAGATGCGCCCGATACCGTTCACGTTGCGGACCGTTGTCCAGCTTGGCGTCGTGTCGTTGATCCCCGTGGCGCCCCTGGTGCTCACCATGGTTTCGCCGCAGGTGCTGCTGCAGCGGATCTTGAAGATCGTGTTCTAGCCCTGGCGCCCTTGATTCCACGCCTCCTCGATCATCGAGGCCGCGTGGGACACGGCGTCGCGCATCCGATCGGCCCCACGGCCGGCCTGCCCGGCGGCGTCGTCCAGCATGGAGAGCAGCTTCTCACGCGTCTCCCGTCCCGAGCGCGGCGCCAGCAGCAGCGCCACGCCCGCGCCCACGGCGGCCCCGGCTAGAAACGCCAGCGCCACGGTGGCCGCGCCCGACCCTCTCGATTCGTCGCTCATGTCGTCTCACCTCCATCCGGCGGCTTCGAGCCGCGGCTGAACATCTTGTATCCCGCCAGCACGGCCGGCACGATGGCCGCGGCCACCATGCTCACCTGGCGCATGGTGCCCGTGGCGTGACGGACCGCCCCGCCGAACTCGGACAGCCCGGCGGCCACGTCCTTCACGCGCTGCGCTCCCTGCTCGACGGCCTCGGTGGCGCGGTTGACGTGCCCCAGCGCCTCGCCGGCCTGATCGAGCGTCGTGTTCAGGCGCGCGCCGGTCGTCTTGAGGAACTCCCTGGTCTCGCGCAGGGTCGCCCGCAGCTCGACCAGCGCCTGAATGAGCGGCACGGCCACCAGCGCGGCCAGGATGAGAAGCACCCATTGCCAGGTCTGCACGCGTCACCTCCTCAGTGGGGCAGAAGAGCGGGCCAGTTCACCACGATCGACAGGGTTTCGTTGGCGGAATACTCCTTGTTGGTCATCACCAGAAGGCGCTCGCCGTCGGCGGCGATCTCGAACTGCTCCAGATCGGAATGCTGGAACAGGCGGCGCGGCCGGCCGAACGTGAGAGCGCCACCTTCCAGGACGGCGTCGGCGGCGAGGATCTCTCCGCCCTGGCCAAGCCACGCGATCATGCGCCCCTGCTTCGCCCACAGCGGCCGGGCTCCGCCCTCGGTGGAGACCTGCCGTCTCGAGCCGCCGTCGGGATAGGACATGACGTACACCTCGAGGCGCCCCGACTCGTCCGAGACGTACGCCATCCACCGTCCGTCGGGAGACCAGCGGGCTCCCCCCTCGTCGAAACGGGTCTGCAACAGGGGCCGCGGCGTCCCCGTGGGAAAGGGGGTGACCCAGATGTCTCCACGGGAGGCGTCGTCCTGGATGAAGGCGATCTCACGCCCGTCGGGAGACCAGTCGGACATGAACTTGGTCCGATCGGACTCGAGGATGACCTGCGGCTCTCCGCGGCCGCTCACCTCCATGGTGTAGAGATCGAACTGCGCGGACTTCCGATCGGCGCTGAACGCGATGCGGCTTCCGTCGGGAGACCAGACCGGGGACGCCTCGGCGCCCGGCTCGAGAGTGAACCGTGTGCGGGAACCTCGCGCCAGGTCCGTGATCCAGATGTCGGGGGTTCCGGTGGTCGGATCGGTGAAGACCACGGTGGCCTGGCGGCCGTCAGGGGACAGGTCGAGCATGGGGAACAGGTCGGCCGGCTCCTCGATGCGGCTGAGCTGGTTCCCCGCCAGATCGTGCCATCCGAGCTCCATCCCCGTCTGCTCGGCGCCCTCCATGAAGGCCAGGAGGCCCGTGTCGGAGACGTCGAAGATGCCGCGCACCGCCCCCTGGATCATGCGCACGCTGTCGATCAGGTTGACCGGGTCCCCCTTCAGCTCGAGCGAGGCCGCGTCGAAGGGCTGCGCCATCAGCGCCGAGCCGCGCATGAAGAGCAGGTTCCCCGCGGCATAGGAAACCTGCGAGCCGGCGCGGGTCACCACGCGCGTGGCTTTCTCCCCCAGCTTCCCGAGCCGGATGGTGCTCATCTCCCCCGGCGAGACCCCCGACACGCGCGCCACGAACAGGAAGTGCTCGCCGTCCGGCAGGAAATGCGGCGAGCGGTGGGAGTTCTCGCTGGAGGCCTGGTCCAGCTCGGTGACCGGCTCGGAGGCGCCGCCGCCGGCGGAGGTCCTGTGCAGAGGCGTGTTGAAGGAGGGAGTGAACAGGATGACGCCGTCGCGGTTCCAGGTTCCGCCCTTGCCGGCGGGCACATCGCACAGCTTCACCGGCGGCCCGCCTCCGGTCTCGATCCGGTACAGACCGTTCCGTCCGAAGTAGCCGATGGATCGGCCGTCCGGGGACCAGAAGGGATAGGAGGCGTCGTCCGTTCCGGCGAGAACCGTGGTGGTGAAGGATTCGAGAGCCCGCAGGTGGAGGCTCACCTTCCCATGCGCGTCACGTCCCACGAACACGATGCGCCGGCCGTCCGGCGAGAGGGCGGGCGGGCCAGGTTGCGTGGTCTGCAGGTGGTACCGGATTCCCTCGGGAGGGACGATCGAGGCCTTCAGGACCGGCGCGGCCGCAGGCCGGGAGGCGAGGCCCCCGGCCCACAGCGCGACGGCGGTAGCCAGCCCCGCGGCGGCCGCGATCCAGGCCACGCGCTCGCGCCGGAGGGAGGCCCCCCGCGCCGGTCGCCCCGCCTCGGCCAAGCCGGCGGCGCGCCCCGCCGAGGCTGCGCTCTGCCCCTCCACGATCCCACGCAGCTGCAGCATGACGTCGTGCATCGTCTGCCATCGATCCTCGGGGTCCTTGGCCAGGCACGCGCGCAGCAGGTGGTCCAGGGCCGCGGGCGCGGTGGGGCTCACCTCGGTCAGGGGGCGCGGCTCGTCGCGCAGGATGGCCGCCACCAGGCTGGCGCGGTTCTTCCCCTCGAACGCGCGCCGGCCGGTGAGCATTTCGTACAGGACCACGCCGAAGGCGAAGACGTCGCTGCGCGTGTCGGCCTCGCCCCCTTCCAGCTGCTCCGGGGCCATGTACTGGAACGTCCCCACCACCGCCCCCTCCGTGGTGAGGGGCGTGGAGCGCAGGGCGGTGGGCATGCCGGTGAGAGGGGAGGCCGGGTCTCCTGACCGGGGCGAGACGGCCGATGCCACCTGGCGCGCCAGGCCGAAGTCGAGCAGCTTGGCGCCGGAGCGGGTGATCATGATGTTGCCCGGCTTCAGATCACGGTGCACGACGCCGCTGCGGTGGGCCCTGTCGAGAGCGTCGGCGATCTGCACGGCCACGTTGAGCGCCATGCCCGTGGGGAGCGGGCCCGACTGCAGCTTCATGGCCAGCGTCTCACCCTCCAGGTGCTCCATGACCAGGTAGTCCATGTCCTGATCGCGCCCGATGTCGTACAGCACGCAGATGTGAGGGTGATTGAGCTGGGAGACCGAGCGGGCCTCACGCTCGAACCGCTGGCGCAGGATGGGGTCCGCCGACAGGTGGGACGGCAGCACCTTCACCGCCACCGTGCGGTCCAGCCGCGTATCCCGCGCCTTGTAGACCTCTCCCATGCCGCCGGCCCCCAGCGAATCGATGATCTCGTAGGGGCCCAGGCGCGAGCCTGTCTTCAATGGCACGTCAGACGTCTCCGGTGGCCCGATGACTTCGGGCCGCTATTGTAGCCCGTGGCCCTTCACCGGGGGATCGGGTAGCATGTGGGGAAATCATGACATCGACCGGCCCGGCCGGCAGGACAATCCCAGTCGAGGAGACCATGAGCGTCGCAACGCAGAAGCGCACGGCCAACAAGGCGCTGCTGTCCTGGGTGGACGAGATGGCGCGGCTCTGCGAGCCCGAGCGCATTCAGTGGTGCGACGGCTCACAGGAAGAGTACGACCGGCTCTGCCGGCAGATGGTGGAGGCGGGGACCTTCATCCGCCTCGACGAGTCGAAGCGACCCAACAGCTACCTATGCCGTTCCGACCCGGGCGACGTGGCGCGCGTGGAGGATCGCACCTTCGTGTGCAGCCGCAACCCCGACGACGCGGGCCCCACCAACAACTGGGTCGACCCGGCCCAGATGAAGGCCACCCTCAAGGGACTGTTCGCCGGATGCATGCGCGGGCGCACGATGTACGTCATCCCCTTCAGCATGGGGCCTCTGGGGTCGCCCATCGCGCACATCGGAGTGCAGCTCACCGACTCGGCCTACGCGGTCGTGAACATGCGCATCATGACCCGCATGGGCTCGCAGGTCCTCGACGTGCTGGGCGACGGAGAGTTCGTGCCCTGCATGCATTCGGTGGGAGCGCCGCTGGCGCCCGGGCAGAAGGACGTCCCGTGGCCGTGCAACGCCGAGAACAAGTACATCGTCCACTTCCCCGAAGAGCGGGCCATCTGGTCGTACGGCAGCGGATACGGCGGCAACGCGCTGCTGGGCAAGAAGTGCTTCGCGCTGCGCATCGCCTCCACCATGGGGCGCGACGAGAACTGGATGGCCGAGCACATGCTCATCATGGGAGTGGAGTCCCCCGACGGCCGCAAGACCTACGTGGCCGCCGCCTTCCCCAGCGCGTGCGGCAAGACCAACTTCGCCATGCTCATCCCGCCGGACGCCTTCAAGGGCTGGAAGATCTGGACGGTGGGAGACGACATCGCCTGGATCAAGCCGGATGCGCACGGGGAGCTGCACGCCATCAACCCCGAGGCGGGCTTCTTCGGGGTGGCCCCGGGCACCTCCTACGACACCAACCCCAACGCCATGGAGACCATGCGCTCCAACTCCATCTTCACCAACGTGGCGTTCACCGACGACGGGGACGTGTGGTGGGAAGGGATGACCGACACGCCCCCCGCGCACCTGATCGACTGGACCGGGCGCGACTGGACACCGGGGTGCGGGCGCCCCGCGGCGCACCCCAACGCGCGCTTCACCGCGCCGGCGTCCCAGTGTCCCACCATCGACCCGGCCTGGGAGGACCCGACGGGGGTGCCGATCAAGGCCTTCATCTTCGGAGGCCGGCGCGAGCAGACCATCCCGCTCGTGTATCAGGCGTTCAACTGGAACCACGGGGTGTACCTGGGAGCCACCGTGGGGTCGGAGACCACCGCGGCGGCTGCGGGAGAGGTGGGGAAGCTGAGGCGTGACCCGATGGCCATGCGCCCCTTCTGCGGCTACAACATGGGCGACTACTTCCGGCACTGGATCATCATGGGCAAGCGCGTCAGCGAGACCCCGCGCATCTTCCACGTCAACTGGTTCCGCAAGGACTCCAACGGCGGGTTCATGTGGCCGGGCTTCCGCGAGAACATGCGCATCCTGAAGTGGATCGTGGAGCGCGCCAACTTCGGGGCCAAGGCCAAGGAGACCCCCATCGGGTGGGTCCCCCGCTACGAGGACGTCGACTGGGCGGGGCTGAACTACCCGCGCCGCACGTGGGACGAGATGATGGCCGTGGATCGCTCGGTCTGGAAGCTGCAGACGCTGCAGCACGAGGAGCTGTTCCTCCAGATCAGCGATCACCTGCCCAAGGAGCTCATCTTCGAGCGCGAGATGCTGGTCAGCCGGCTGTAGCCAGGCCGGCAGGGAGGCGACGATGCGCACACTGCTAGGGACCGTGGGGATCGTTGTGCTGGCGCTCGGGGCGGCCGCCGCCTCGGCCGAGGAATCGAAGCCCGCCCTCGTCGACTGCCAGATGAAGTTCAACATCAAGGGGTGGTCGGCCTTCTACAAGACCTCCAAGGGAGAAGGGACCATCACCTGCTCCAACGGAGCCACGGCCAAGGTGACGATCAAGGCCACGGGGGGCGGCATCACCTTCGGCAAGTCCGAGATCATCGATGCCACCGGCAAGTTCACCGGCGCCAAGAGCATCGACGAGCTGTTCGGCTCCTACGTCCAGGCCGAGGCGCACGCCGGTGCCGGCAAGTCGGCCGACGCCCAGGCGCTCACCAAGGGAGAGGTCTCCCTGGCCATCTCCGGGACGGGGCGCGGCGTGGACGTCGGCTTCGCCTTCGGCAAGTTCACCATCAAGAAGGCGGGGTAGCCGGGTCCCAGCTTTGCATATTTATGCCTCATGACGTACATTTCCGTGCATGAGGACCACCATCGAGATCAGCAACGAGCTTCTACGGCAGGCCAAGAAGAAGGCGGCCGACTCGGGAGTGCCGCTGCGTGAAGTCGTCGAGGCGGCGCTGCGCGGATACCTTGCACCCCGGCGTCCTCACGAGAAGTTTCGCTTGCGTTGGCGGCCTGCTGTGAAAGGCAAGATCCAGCCTGGCGTGAACCTCGACGATCGTCAAAGTCTCTGGGATCTGATGGACGGCCGGGATTGATCGCGATCGACACGAACATCCTGGTGTATGCGCGAAGGGGCGAATCGATCCATCATCAGAAGGCCTCCGATCTCGTGACACGGCTGTCAGAGGGGAGCGCCGCCTGGGCCATTCCGTGGCCGTGCATCTATGAATACCTGAGGGTGGTGACTCATCCACGAGTCTTCACCCCGCCCACGGCCGTGGAGTGGGCTCTGGAGGATCTGGCGGCGCTTTTCGAGTCTCCTTCGCTAGGTCTGCTCGGAGAGGGTCCCGCTCATGCGCAGCACCTTGCGCGGATGATTTCCGAGGGCCATGCCGTCGGGAACCTCGCTCACGATGCGCACATCGCGGCGCTTCTGATCGAGCACGGGGTGAAGGAGTTCTACTCGACGGATCGGGACTTCCGCCGGTTCCCCGGCCTGCGGGTCATCCATCCGTTCGAAGCCCACCTGCGGGAGCCGGCCGCCCGGCGCTACCGCGCGCGGCGTCCTGCAGGAATCCGCTAGCTAGTTCTTCGTGAACGGGAAGCGGTTGCTCTGCTCCCGTTGTCCGCTCGTACCGCGCGAATCATTTGGATCCGCAATACGCGGCCCGCTTCATCTGAATCGCGGCCGTGGCGTGGGCCCCGAGAAAGTCCAGGTCGGTCTGGTTGTGCTGGTAGAACTCCAGAGTGGGCGCGTCGAGCCCCTGGATGTCGTGGTGCTTCCACGGAGTCGCCTTGGTGACGGTGTACTCCTTGGGATTGAAGAGGAGCCTCTGCCAGGGGACCGATTTGTCGAGGCCGACTTCCTTCGGGTTGTACTGGACCTTCTGCCACGGGACCGACTTGTCCAGCCCGACCTCCTTGGGGTTGTACTGGACCTTCTGCCAGGGGACCGACTTGTCGAGGCCGACCTCCTTGGGGTTGAAGTAGGCCAGCCCCGTCGGATCGGTCGCGTTGATCGGGTTCCCGCCGGCATAGACGTAGGCGTTGCCTCCCGCCGTGGGATCGCCCCATGCGCCGAGAGGATCGCGCGTGAGGAAGCGCCCCTCGTTCGGGCTGTAGCTGCGGTGCCACGTCCGGTAGAGTCCGCCGCGGTCGGCCGCGGGGATGGATGACCGGCTCCCCGTCTCCTGGTCGTACCGCATCCCGCCGAACAGCCACGGAATCCCGTGGGCGCTCTCGGCCAGCGGGTTCCCCGCCGCATCGGTGAGCGGGGCGTTGGCCGGGCTCTCGAAGGTCGGCTTGCCGTAGGGGTCGTAGGTCACCCGCTCCAGCAGGGCAGGAGCGGCCCCGTCCAGGAGTCCCACGGTGCTTCCCAGGGCATCCCCGATCAGGTAGACGAAGCCGCCGCCGCTGCTCGTCTTCCAGATGCCGCCGTTCGCCGACCCGACGTAGTAGGTGTGGGCGTGCACGACTTCGTGCGCGATGAGCCCCGAACTCTCCATCTCGGCGACCTCGGTCCCTCCCCAGTAGCGCGTGAACCGGACGGGGACGCCGGCGCTCAGCACGTACCGTCCATCGCGCCGCCCGAGGGCGTCGTAGGAGTAGGTCGCCAGCGGCACGCCGGCCATCGTCTCGGTCCGGATGAGCCGGTCCAGCCCGTCGTACACGTAGCGCACGCCGTCCTCGGTGCGGTTCCCCTCGATGTCGTGCGCCATGTTCACGCCGTCGGGGAGCGAGGTGGAGGCCAGGTCGCCGAAGTCGTCGGGGACGCCGTCGTCCACGCGCGTGCCGCCGCTCTGCGGGTCGTCGTACTCGTTGTTGTTGTTCGGCGTGTTGAGGTAGCCGACGCCGCGCCGCGTGAACGACGCCCAGTTTCCGGACCCGTCGAGGCTCCAGGTCTGACTGTCCACGGCGGGTGCCGAGGGAGCATGGTCGATGCCCAGGAATCTCTCCTGGAACCCGACCAGCCGTTCGGCGGAGTCGTACTGGTACAGCTCGCCCATCGCCCCCGGGGGGCCGCCCACGGGCGCCGGATGATGCGGCCGGCGCTGCGAGGTGCGGTTGCTGCCGCGGTCGTAGCGGTACTCGTAGGCGGCCAGCACGGCGTTGGCGGGGTTGAGAAGGCGAAGCTGCGTCAGGCGGCGTGCGCCGTCGAACCCGATGTCGGCGGTCCCGGCGTCGTTCAGAGCGGTCGTGCGGGCGCCGTTTCGGAGCGACCGCGTGTGCACCCGGGTCATGCCGAAGTACTCGAAGAAGGCCGAGGCGCCTCCGGCTGTGGGATCCTCGACGAAGGTGAGACGTCCCGCCGCGTCGTAGGAATACTCGACGACGCGTCCCGACGGATGGACGAGCCCCACCGGGCGATCCTCTCCCAGCCACTGCATGCTGGATGTCGCGGGCGGAGGGCCGGTGACCGAGCCCGAGCCGCCCGTCTCTTCCAGCCGCCTTCCGAGCGAGTCGTACAGGAAGGTGACCCACGCTTCGTCGTCGGGGTCGAGGGGCTGGTTGTCGTCCGTGGCCTTCGTGAGGCGCCCCAGGCCGTCGTACTCGTAGGTCTGCTGCGTGGTCCCTTCGCCCGAGGGATTGGACACCGACACCCCCACGCGCCGCTGGGCCGCGTCGTGCTGGTGAAGCAGCACGACCCCATCGGCGCCGATGGTGTGCTGCAGGTTCCCCTCGCCGTCATAGGAATAGACGGTCATGGTGCCGTCGTCCGCCGTCCGCTGGACGAGACGCTCGAGGTTGTCGTAGCTGTAGACGGTGAGGTGGTCGGTGCCGTCCACGGCGACGGTGGGAAGCGAGTCGTCGCTCCAGTTGAACGTGCTCATCAGCGTCCCCGTGGGATTGGCCGGCGTGGGGACGGGGGGCGGGCTCAGGCTTCCATCGCCTTGGCCATTGGCCGACAGGATCCGCTCGCGGTGGATCATGCGGCCGAGGCCGTCGTACTGGTAGGTCGTGACGTTGCCGTGGCCGTTCACGGTCACGAAGAGCCCCGACCCCAGAGCCGAGCGGCGCGGCAGCGTCACCATGAGGGGCCCCTTGGGGTCGGACGTGGCCACGACGGCGCCGAGGCCGTCGTACACACGCCGTTCGGCATGGCCGACGTTGTCGAAGCCGATCGTGAGCCGTCCGAGCGCGTCGTACATGTAGGTGGTGAAGAACCTCTCGAACGGCGGGCCGGGAAGGGACGGCAGCTCCGTCTCCACCTCCTCGATCAGGTTCCCCGCCGGATCCCAGGCGGCGTCGAATGTGCTGCCGTCGGGCTGCGTCGTCTTCACCCGATGTCCCAGGCCGTCGTAGTCGTAGCGGGTGGTGGCCCCCGCGTCGGCGTGATCGAAAGTGAGGCGCGAGAGCTTGTCGTACTCGATCACACGGTTGACCGACCCGTCTCCGGGGTCGAGCGGCCCCTCCAGGATGACCGGCGGCCTCACCGGCAGCGAGCCGGCCGGCACGAAGAGATGGCGATCCAGACGTATGAGGCGATCCCTCTCGTCATAGAAATAGAGCGCGTCCTGCAGGTCCACGTTGGTGGCCCCCGACCGGTCGAGAGGCGTGGGCCCGCCCACGGGGCCGCGCTCCAGCAGCCTCACCACGTTGCCGGCCGGATCGTGGAACAGCTCGGACGTGCTCCCGACCTGATCGACCGAGCGCACCAGACGGTCGAACCCGTCGTAGAAGCCGTCGATCAGGCCCCCCCGCCCGTCGATGAAGCCGACCGGATTGGCGTTGCCGTCGTACCGGTAGTGCCGGACCACGGGAAGGCCGCCGCGCGGCCCAAGCGAGCCGATCATGCTGATCAGAGGCAGGTCGCGCTCGTCCCAGAGCATCTCGTTCACCACTCCCTCGGGCGTGACCTCGGAGACGGGGTTCTCGTTGGCGTCGTAGGCGTAGTGGTACTCGACCTCCAGTCCCGTGGCTATCTCGCGGATGTCGGCCGTCCGGTTGTCCAGCAGGTCGTACTCGAATCTGCGGTCCACCCAGGGCCCGGCGCCGCGCGTCGCTCCGACGTCCTCGCGCTCGACGTGCACGAGGTTGTCGTTCGCGTCGTACGCGTAGCGCGTGCGGAACATGAGGGGTGTCAGCCCGGGCTCGCCATACAGGGTGTCCGGGAAAGTGGCCCATCCCAGGCGCGTCTCCACCACCTGATCGAGCTGGTTCCAGATCCATTCGGTGGCCACGCCCCGCGGGTCGATCCTCCGCTTGATGTTGCCGCGCGAGTCGTACGTCAGGGTCACCCTCGCGACAACGGGGGGCGGGTTGGTGCCGTTGTTGCGGCCCGGGTCCGCAAACGAATCCCAGAGGAAGACGTGCGGGTACCCGCCCTCCGACGACGAGAGGGTGCGTCCGTCGGCCGGCGGCGGCGTGAGGATGCCGTCGCCGTCGGGGTCGGTCTCCGGGTGGTAGGTGACGGTGTGGCGGTTCTTCTCGGGATCGACGGTCGCGATGAGCTGGCCGTGGTCGTTGTGCTGGTAGAGGGTCTGGCTCTCCTGGATCGTGTCCCCCTCGATGAGGGCCTGCCTGGACGATGGATCCAGGGCCACGGACGGGTGATCGACACGGACGCACTTGCCGCGGATCTGATCCGTCCGTCCGTCACCGTTGAGATCCCCCACGGCGAGCGGGACGCCGGTCAGGTTGATGCGGTAGCGCGCCGCCAGCGCGAAAAGCCCGGTGGCGGACGGATCGCCCTCCTGGTAGTCGTGGCCGAGCAGGACGAGGTGCCCCCGGGGAGTCAGCAGGCTCCGGATCTGGTTGCGCAGCGGCTCGTAGCCGAGCTCCCAGACGATGTCGGGCGCGGCGCCTCCGTGGCCGTTGCCGCGGGCGGCGTCGGCGACCAGGCGCACCTGCACCATGTTGCCGCGCTGGTAGAGGTCGGCCGCCGAGTCCCAGAGAAACACGTGGCGGTTTCCTTCCGGAAGGGTTGTCTCCAGGATCTCCCCCGCCGCGTTATACACATGGCGTGTCACGTAGTCGGGCTCGCCCGGCCGCAGCTCGCGATTGGTCATCTCGGTGATGGAGAGAGGATGGCCGTCCGCGTTGTGAACCCACTGCTCGATGTTGTTGTTGCCGTCGATGATGGTCGTCCGGCGCCGCTCGATATCCGGGTCGCCGGGGTCGGCGCCCGGGTTGAGGTCCTCGTAGACGTAGGTGATCGTGCCGCCCACCGGCGGCCTCGCGGCCGGGTTCCCCACGACCTGCGTCACCACGCGGTCGAAATCCGGCAGCGCCGGGTTGGTGCCGTAGTCGAACTGCACGGCGGGGACGCCGGACGCGCCCTCCTCCGGGGTCCTGATGGAGATCAGGTTGTGATTCAGCCTCGGGCTGGAGAACCCGCTGGAGTAGGCGTAGTGAGTGGTCTTGCCCGCCGTGAAGTCGTTGCCGTTCGGCGTCCCCGTGACCAGCGGGGACCTCACGGCCACCCGGTTCCCCGCGGCATCGTACGTGGTGATGGTCTCGCGCCCGTCGAAGTCCACTTCGCGGACGATGCGCCCGTTGCCGTCGTATTCCAGCGTGCTCGACCGGCCGAGCTGGTCCACGATGGTGGCGAGCAGCCCCTGGTGATCGTAGAGAAACGACATCCTCCTGCCGTCGGGACTCTCGGCGGCGGTCACGGAACCCTCGCGGTTGCTGCCGTCGAAGCCGTGATAGCGGCGCAGGTAGCCGTCCGGGAACCGCAGCACGAACGAGCCGTCGGGCTCCTGGAAGAGCCGCGCGTGCAGCTCGGCGCTCTCCCACTGGCCGGGAAGGACAGCCGGATCGAAGAGGGACGCGCCACCCTGGCCATTGAACCAGCCCACCTTGGGCCCCGCGTTCCTGAGCCGGTCGTTGGCCCTGTGCTCCCATCCCTGGCCCGACGGTCCGTCGTAGCCGAGCCCGCTGCTGTAGTACTTGTGCCGGACTCCCACGACGTAGTACTTGCCGGCGAAGCGATCATCCGTGCCATGAAGGCCGGCCGTCTTCTTGGGAGAAGCAGTCGTCGCGCCGATGGAGGGCTTCCTGATGGGAAATCCGAGCTCCCCCATGGTCCCGCCAGCCATGGCGGGCGGCGGCAGCTCCCCGAGGCCGATGTTGATGTCTTCGGTCCCGCCCTTTTCGCCGGACCGCATCTCCCCGATGCCGATGTTGATGTCTATGGTCCCGCCGGCCGATTCCTGCAGCTCCCCGAGGCCGATCGTCAGGTCTTCCGTCCCGCCAGCCGATTCCTGCAGCTCCCCGACGCCGATGTTGATGTCTTCGGTCCCGCCCTTTTCGCCGGACCGCATCTCCCCGATGCCGATGTTGATGTCTTGGGTCCCGCCGGCGGATTCCTGCAGCTCGCCGATGCCGATGTTCATGTCTTCGGTCCCGCCCGCGCCGGGCAACGACTTGGGAGAGATGGTCATCCGGCCAATGGATGGCTTGCGGGGCGCTTCCTGCGGCCCGGTCTCCTCGACCCTCACGTCGCCGCTGTGCAGAAGGACGTGCGTCAAGCCGTGCGGACCGCCCCAGGTGAGCCGGGCGGCGTTGCGCGCCGGCTCGGCGTTGCCCAGCCCGTCGACGGAGGGGTCGATGACGAAGGCGAAGTTGCGCCGGTTCGGCTTGCAGGGGACATTGGGGAACGACTCGACTCCAGAGCTGGAGAAGCCGACGGGCCCCGGTCCCGACTCGTCGAACGCCCCTACCAGGAAGAAGTACCCCTGACCCACCGGCGGATTGGCCGGCACGCCGGCGTCCGTCCCCACGACCGATCCGAGCAGGCACGCACCGTGGTTGCCGATCCCCAGCAACGAGAGATCTCCCCTGTAGACGTGGTACCCCGCGGCCCCCGCCACGCCGGTCCAGGTGAGCTGGCCCGCGGCCGGAAGGTTCAGGCTCGGGACTTCGGGTGGGGCGGCGAAAACGGCGAGCGGGACCAGGCTGAGCAGCAACGCCAGACGCGTCGTTCGGATGAGCATGACGGCCTCTCTCCTCCCACGGACAGGGGTCGACTCGGGAACATGCAGGGGGTTAATGGACCGGTGGCCCGCCTTTCATACCGGGATCGTCCGCATTTATCAAGAGATTTCGCGCTATGACGGCGCTTCCATGCCGCCACCATGCCTGGAGAGGCGAGAAGATGACGAGACGTCCGGGGATCGTGCTCCGCTGCCATCGCGCGGGCAGGCCGCTCGGAGCCCGCTAATTCTTCGTGAACGGGAACGGGTTGCTCATCTGCCCGAAGTATTCCACCCTCACGTCGCCCGGCCCGCTGTAGGCCGCCGGCGGCACGATGGTAAACCCCACGCTGATCGAGCCGATGAGCGGGAGGTTCCGAACCGAGAAGTTGAAGAGGCTCACGGACGGGACCGAATTGATGTAGGGGATGGTTCCGGCGCCGAAGTTGGTGCCGCCTGTTCCCACCGGCATGAACGAAGGACCCGAGCTCGGGAGCAGAATGAAGATCCGGGGGGGGCCGTTAAAAGTCGTCCCGGTGCCCGTCCCGGTGCCCGTTCCGGAGCCTGTGCCTCCCGCGATCCCCTGCTTCTTCTCCGGATCCCATCCCCGCACGATCACCCTGGGCACCTGATTCGCCGTGGACATGCGGGGCGAGAACTTGTAGACCGTCCCGAACCACCCATGGCCCAGCCGCGCGGCGCGGACTCTGATGAACTCGAGGTCGGTCTGGTTGTGCTGGTACACGTGGTCGTGCTTGATCACGGGGCCGCCGCCGGCGGCCGCGCGTATCATGGACCCGCCGAAGGAGGGCTTGGAGCCCTTGCTGCGTTCCAGCCACTGGATGTCATGGTGCTTCCAGGGCGTGGCCTTGGTGATGGTGTACTCCTTCGGATTGAAGTAGGCGCTCTTCTTCTGCCAGGGGACCGACTTGTCGAGGCCGACCTCCTTGGGGTTGAAGTAGGCGAGGCCGCTCGGGTCGGTGAAGTTGATCGGGTTGCCTCCGGCGTAGGCGTAGGCGTTGCCGCCCGAGCCGGGATCCCCCCACGCGCCCAGCGGGTCGCGCGTCAGGAAGCGTCCTTCGTTGGGGCTGTAGGCGCGGTGCAGGGTGTGGTAGAGGCCTCCCCGATCGGCCGCGGGGATGCGTGAGCGGCTCCCCGTCTCCGGCTCGTAGCGCAGGCCCGCGAACAGCCAGGGGTTCCCCGCGGGGCTCTGGGCCACGGGATCGCCAACCGCATTGGTGAGCGGAACGTTGGACGGGCTCTCGAAGGTCGGCTTCCCGTACGGGTCGTAGGTGACGCGCTCCAGCAGGGCCGGCGCGGCGCCGTCGAGCAGCCCCACGGTGCTCCCGAGAGCGTCCATCAGCAGATAGTTCAGGCCTCCGCCCGCCACCGACTTCCACTTCCCGTCGATACCGGTGCGGCCGCCGCGCTGCTGAACGGTGTGCACCAGCTCGTGGCCGAGCAGGGCCGGGCCTTCGCGCGTGGCGATCCCGGTATCCCCCCAGTGGCCGAATGACTCCTCGACCGGCAGTCCGGTGATGAGACGCTGCCGTCTGTGCAGCCGCCCCAGGCCGTCGTAGCCGTAGGCCGCCAGCAAGGTCCCGTCCATGCGCTCCGCCCTCGTCAGGCGGTCCAGGTTGTCGTACACGTAGCGCACGCCGTCCTCGAGGCGGTTGCCGTTGATGTCGTGAGCCATGTTCACGCCGTCGGGGACCGACGTGGACGCCGGGTCCGCGAAATCGTCCGGCACGCCGTCGTCCACGCGCGTGCCGCCGCTCTGCGGCTCGTCGTACTCGTTGTTGTTGTTGGGCGTGTTGAGGTACGACACGCCGCGCTTCGTGAACGACGCCCAGTTCCCCGGGGCGTCGAGGGCCCACGTCTGGCTGTCCAGCGCCGGGCCCGACGGCAGGTGATCGAGAGTGAGGAACCTCTTCTGGAAACCGACCAGCCGGTCGGCCGAGTCGTACAGATACAGCTCGCCCATCGCCCCCTGGCCGGGGGGCGGCACCGGATGGTGAGGGCGGCGCTGCGACGTGCGGTTGCCGCCGCGATCGTAGCGGTACTCGTAGGCCGCAAGCTGCGCGCCGTTCGGGTCGAAGTGGTTCATCAGGATCAGACGGCGCGCTCCGTCGAAGCCGATGTCGGCGGTCCCCGCGGCGTTCAGCACGGTCGTGCGCGCGCCGTTTCCGAGCCACTGCGTGTGCACGCGCGACATGCCGAAGTACTGGAGCGCGGATGAGCCGCCTCCGGCTGACGGATCCGCAACGAACGCCAGTCGGCCGGCCGTGTCGTACTCGTAGGTGATGGCGCGCCCGGACGGATAGACCAGCCCGATGGGGCGGTCCTCGCCCAGCCACTGCATGCTGGAGGTCATCGATCCGCCGCCCCCCCCGCCGCCGCCGGACGTCTCCTCCACCTGTCGGCTCAGCGAGTCGTGCAGGAAGGTCACGGTCGAGTCGTCGTTGGGATCGGCCGCCTGGTTGTTGTCCGTCGCGCGGGTGAGCCGGGACAGGCCGTCGTACTCGAACTCCTGCGTCTGCGGCTGGAGGGTGGGCGACGACGCCACCACGGTCACCAGCAGCATGGCAGGATTGTGCGTCTGAATGATGGTCGTCCCGCCGGGCTTGATGATCTTCCACGCGTTCCCTTCGCCGTCGTGGTCCATGGTGGTGTGCGTCCCGTCATCCGCCTGCTGCAGGACGAGGCGCCCCGCGTTGTCGTACTGGTAGCTGGTGGTGTGCCCGTTTCCGTCATGGGCTGCGGACAGCAGCGAGTCGGGGCTCCAGTCGAACGTGTTCAGGATGATCCCGGCGGGGTTGGCCGGCGTCGGCACAGGGGCCGGCGACGGCGTCCCGTCCCCCTGGCCGCCGGCGCTCAGGACCTGCTCGCGGTGCACCCACTGAAGCTGCCCATCGGCTCTGTACCGGGTCACGTTGCCGTGGCCGTTGACCTGGACGGACAGCCCGGCGCCCAGCGCAGAACGGCGCGGCAGGGTGGGCCCCGGGGGGCCCTTGGGATCCGAGGTGAAGACCAGTGCGCCCAGACTGTTGTACCCGCGTCGCTCCGCATGCCCGATGCCGTCGAAGGTGATGGTGCTGCGGCCCAGCGCATCGTGCATGTGGGTGGTGAAGAACCTCTCGAAGAGGAGGCCGGGCGAGGACGGAAGCTCCGTCTCCACCTCCTCGATCAGGTTCCCCGCCGGATCCCAGGCGATGTCCACGGTGCTGCCGTCGGGGTGTGTCGTCTTCACCAGGCGCCCCAGGCCGTCGTAGTCGTAGCGCGAGACGGTTCCCGTGTCGTCATGGTCGAAGGTCACGCGCGAGAGCTTGTCGTACTCGATCCACCGATTGATCCCGCCGTCGCCCGGCACGAGGGAGCCTTCCAGCAGGACGGGAGGCCTCACCGGGACCGCGCCGGCCGGGATGAAGAGCCTCGTGTAGGCGCGGGTCATCCGCTCCAGCTCGTCGTGGGCGTACAGGGTGTCCTCGAGGTCCACGTTGGTGGCGCCGGAGCGATCGGGAGGCGTCGGGCCTCCCACCGGTCCCCGCTTCAGCACCCGCACCACGTTGCCGGCCGGGTCGTGGAAGATCTCGCTCGTGTTCCCCACCTGATCCACGGTGCGCACCAGACGGTCGAATCCGTCGTAGGCGCCATCGATCAGCCCCCCCAGCCCGTCCACCACGCGCACCAGGCCGCCGTTGCCGTCATAGGCATAGCTGCGTGTCACGGGGAGCCCGCCGCGCGGCCCCGAGGCGGCGGCCGAGCTGGACAGCGGGAGGTCCCGCTCGTCCCAGGCCATCGTCTGCACCACCCCTTCGGGCGTGGTCTGGCTGACGGAGTTCCCGTTGCCGTCGTAGGCGTAGCGGTACTCCACGTCGAGCCCCGTGGTCATCTCGCGGATGTCGACGGCCAGGTTGTCGAGCGCGTCGTACTGGAAGCTGTGCTCCACCCAGGGCCCTGCGCCGCTCGTCTCTCCCACGTCCTCTTTCTGCACCCGCACCAGGTTGTCGTTGGCGTCGTATTCGTATCGTGTGCGGAAGCCGAGCGGGGTGAGTCCCGGCTCGCCGTAGCCGGTGGCCGGGAAGACGGCCGTCGCGGCGCGCGCCTCCACCACCTGGTCGAGCTGGTTGTGGGTCCACTCGTGGGCCACGCCGCGCGGGTCGTACATGCGCACCGGGCGGCCGATAGGGTCGTACAGGATCTCCACGCGGGCCGCGACCTGCGGCGGGTTGGTCCCGTTGTTGCGGCCCAGATCGGCCCTCCAGTCCCACAGAAGGACGTACTCGAGACCCCCCTCCGATGCCGCAAGGGGCCTCCCGTCGGCGGGCGGAGGCGTGAGAACGCCGTCGCCGTCGGGATCGTTCTCCGGGTGATACGAGATGGAATGGGAGTTCTGCTCGGGATCCACGATGGAGGCGAGCTGGCCGTGGTCGTTCCAGGCCCAGCGGGTGACGATCTCCTGCGTGGTGTCCCCCTCGATGGCCGCCTGCTGCGAGGCGGGATCGAGCGCGACCGGCGGATCGTCGCGGCGCACGGGGCGTCCGGCGATCTGGTCCAGGCGTCCGTCTCCGTTGAGGTCGCCCAGGCCCAGCGGCACGCTGCTCAGGTTGATCTGGAAGCGAGCCGCCATCTCCAGCAGGCCAGTGGCGGCGGGATCCCCTTCCTGGTAGTCGTACCCGATCAGGACAAGGTGCCCCCGGGGGGTCAGGATGCTCCGGACCTGGTTACGCACCGGCTCGTAGGTGAAATTCCAGACGATGTCGGCCGCCTCGCCATTGTGCCCGTCGCCACGGCCGCCCGAAGCGTGCGAGTCGGCCTCCAGGCGCACCTGCAGCAGATTGCCGCGCGCGGGGATGTCCGCGAACGAGTCCCACAGGAAGTGGTGCCGGCTCCCCTCGGGAGTCGTGGTCTGCAGCAGCTGCCCGTCCGCGTTGAAGACGTGGCGCGTCAGGTAGTCGGGCTCGCCGCGGCGCAGCTCGCGGTTGGTGAGCTTCAAGATGGACAGCGGGTGCCCCGCACCGTTGTGGACCCGCTCCTCGATGTTGCCGTTGCGATCGGTGATGGTTGTGCGGCGCCGCTCGATGTCCGGGTCGGGGGGATCCGCGCCGAGGTTCAGGTACTGATAGGCGTAGGTGATCGTGCCGCCCACGGGCGGCAGCGCGAACGGGTCGCCCAGATCCTGGCTCACCACGCGATCGAAGCTGGGCAGCGTGGGATTGGTCCCGTAGTCGAACCGGGTGACCGGCAGGCTCGCGGTGTTCTGCGCAGGGGTCCTGATGGAAAGGAGATTGTGGTTCAGCAGCGGGCTGGAGAAGCCGCTCGAATACGTGTAGCGCGTGGTCTTCCCCGCGGGGAAGTCGTTGCCGTTGGGGGTCCCCGTGACGACCGGGGATCTCACCGACGTGCGATCGCCGGCCGTGTCGTAGGTGCTGATCGTCTCGCGTCCGGTGAAGTCCGCCTCGCGCACGACGCGCCCGGCGGCGTCGTACTCCAGCGTGTGCGATCGGCCGAACTGATCCACGATGGTCGTGAGCAGCCCCTGATGATCGTAGAGATAGGTGATGCGCGGGCCGTCTGGATCCTCGTCGGCTTCGAGCGCCCCCTCGCGGCTGCTGCCGTCGAAGCCGTGATAGCGGCGGATCCATCCGTCGGAGAGCCGCAGCAGGAACGAGCCGTCCGGCTCCTGGTAGAGGACGGCGTCCAGATCGGGCCCTTCCCATTTGAGCGGGATGCCCGACGGCCGCATGAGGGAGACGCGGCCGTGCCCCGTGTACAGCGCCACGTCGGGCCCGCTGCGGCGCAGGCGGCTGTTGGCGGGGAAGTCCCAGCCGTATCCCATCGGGCCGTTGTAACGCGCGCTGCTGTGGTAGTACTTGTGCGTGCAGCCCTGGACCAGGTATTTCCCGTCGAACTTCCTGCCGATGCCGGTCCCCGTCCACGGCTTGCCCGGGCTGAGCATCTTGCGCGTGAAGTGGGTCACCCCGCCTTCCTGGTAGTCGACGACCTCGCTCTCGGTCTTGAGTCCCGATAGGCTCTTGAAGAAGGCGGTGTCGTACCCGGCCTCCTCCACGACCACCTCGCCGCTGTGCAGGTTCACGTGGGTCCAGCCGTGCGGCCCGGGCCGGGTCTCCCGGCTGGGGCTCCTCGACGGCTCGGCGTTCGGCAGCCCGTCCGGGGACGGGTCCAGGATCATGGCGAAGTTGCGCCTGTTCGGCTTGCAGGGGATGGCGGGAAACGACTCGACCCCCCCGCTGGAGAACCCGACCGGCCCGGCCCCCGACTCGTCGAAGGCGCCCACCAGGAAGAAGTACCCCTGCCCCACCGGGGGATTGGCCGGCACGGAGGCGGTCGTTCCCGGGACCGAGCCGAGCAGGCAGGCGCCGTAGTTCCCGGTCACGAAAGACGAGAGGTCTCCGCGGTAGACGTGGTATCCCTCGGCTCCGGGCACAGCGCTCCAGTTAAGCTGTCCGATGGTGTAGAAAAGCTGGTCCTGGACCTCGGGAGGAGCGGCAAGCAGCGGTCCGTGGATGAATCCAATGAATCCGAGGAGCAACGCCAGACGTGACGATCGATTGGGCATGACCGGGCCTCTCCTTGCCCCCAGGCAGGGGTAGACACAAGGTGCATGCAGGGGATTCAGGGACCAGTGGCCCGAATTTCATACCGGGATCCGCTTCTGAGATCAAGGGAATTCGGGCTATCATGGGCCCTCAATACACCTGCGAGGAGAAAAGATGACCATTCGTCCTTCCGTCGTGATCGGGATCCTGGGTGCTGTCTTCCTGATGGCCGCTTCGGCCGCCGAGCCCGACCGGGGCGAGGCTCTGCGCGAGGCGGCCCGCGCCGGAGACCTGGAGAAGGTGCGGTCGCTCCTGGATGCCGGCGTCCCCGTCGACTCTCCTGGCCCCCGTCACGGCCACACGGCGCTGCTGTTCGCCGCTGACGGCGGGCATCTGGCGGTCGTCGAGCTGCTGGTGTCGCGCGGCGCGGACGTGAACGCGATGGAAGGGTTCTTCAAGGTGACCCCGCTGCTGGCGGCGCTCGGCCCGATGGGCAAGCAGCCCACCCCCGAGCACGGGAAGATCGCCCTGCTGCTCCTGTCCAAGGGGGCGAAGCAGGCCGACTCGGCCCTCGTCACGGCCATCCAGAAGGGCGATCTGGACCTGGCGCGCGCGGCGCTGGCCACCGGGCGGCTGACCCCTCTCGATCTCAAGGCCGCGCGCAAGATGGCCGACGGCGTTCCCAACGAGGCCTTGAAGACGCTGCTGGCCGAAGCGAAAGTCGAGGCCCCGAAGCGCCCTCCCTACAAGGCGTCCCCCGAGCGGCTGAAGGCCTGCGAAGGGAAGTTCCGCGGTCAGGGAGGGGAAGTGACGGTCGCCGTGAAGGGGGATGCCCTGTCCGTGTCGGGAGGCGGGGTGACCGATCTGATCCTGCAGCCGGTGGAGGAAGGGCTCTTCGAGTCGGCCGACGGCACCACGGCCATGGCGTTCGCCGGACGGTCGACCCTGATCGAGTGGGCCACCATGAACCGTGACGGCGAGCTGCTCCAGCTGGGGATGGTCACCACGACGTCCGATCCGCTCCCCATGAAGAAGGCGGAAGGAGCCCCGGCCGACGCAGCGGCGCCGCGCACGGAAGCCCGCCCCTGGCCGCAGTTCCGCGGCCCGGGAGCGTCGGGGATCGCTGATGGCCAGGGGGTGCCTTTGCAGTGGAGCGTCTCCAAGCAGGAGAACATCCGCTTCAAGACGCCGGTGCCGGGCATCGCGCTGAGCAGCCCCGTGATCTGGGGCGACAGGATCTACCTGACCACGGCGGTGAGCGAGAAACAGGACAAGACCTTCCGCACGGGTCTGTACGGCGACGCCACCTCGGTGGACGACACCTCCGAGCACGTCTTCCGCCTGCTGGCCCTCGATGCCGCGACCGGGAAGGTCCTGTGGGATCAGGAGGTCCACCGCGCGCAGCCGACGGTGCGCCGTCATCTCAAGTCGAGCCTGGCCAACGCCACCCCCGTGATCGACGGCTCGCGCGTCGTGGTGCTGTTCGGCGCCGTGGGGGTGCTCGCGGCCTACGACCTGCAGGGGAAGCAGCTCTGGAAGACCGACGTCGGCATCCTCGATTGCAACGACCCGCAGTCGGGGCAGGCCGAGTGGGGACACGCCAGCAGCCCCATCCTTTATCAGGGGTCGATCATCCTCCAGGCTGACCGCCGCAAGGACTCGTTCCTGGCGGCCTACAAGCTCGACAGCGGCGCGCAGGTCTGGCGCGTGTCGCGCGACGAGCCGTCCACGTGGACCACCCCCAACATCGTGTCGTCCCCGAAGGGGGACGAGCTGGTCACCAACGGGCGCATCATCCGGGCGTACGATCCGAAAACCGGCTCGCTGCTGTGGAGCCTGGGCCCCAACAGCGAAGTGATCGTGGCCACGCCGGTGGTCGCGGACGGCCAGGTGTACATCACCGCGGGGTATCCGCCGGTGCGCCCCGTCTACGCCGTGCGGCCCGGCCATCGCGGTGATCTGACGCTCCCCGACGGCCAGAGCTCCAGCGAAGCGGTGGCCTGGAGCCATCAGCGCGGAGGGACCTACATCCCCACGCCGATCCTGTACCGCGGGCACTTCTACACCATCGGCAACAACGGCCTGCTGACCTGCTACGACGCCGCGACCGGGAAGCAGGTCTACCAGACTCGGGTGGGGGAGATGGGGGCGTCGTTCTCGGCTTCTCCCGTGGCCGCCGACGGCCGGCTCTACTTCATCAGCGAGACGGGGGACGTGTTCGTGCTGCGGGCCGGGCCCGAGTTCGAGCTGCTGGCCACCAACCCGATGGACGAGGTGGTGATGGCCACGCCGGCCGCCTCCAACGGCCTGCTGGTGGTTCGCACGCTGGGGCACGTGGTGGGGATCGGCGCTTCGGCCGGCGCGTCCGGGCACTAGCCGGGCGGAAGGCGGGAGCAGCCATGGGTGTCGGCGTCGCGGCTTTCCTGATGCTGGTGATGTCATCCGGCACGGCGGGGCCGGCCCCCGTGGTGGACGTGCATCTGCATGCATCGGCCGCCGATGACAACGGGCCGCCACCTCTGGCGCTGTGCGTGCCGGCCGTCGAGCTTCCCGCGCGCGATCCGATCCGGCCGTGGCCGGAGGCTTTCATCGCCTGGCAGAAGGACCCGCCGTGCACCGACCCGGTCCGTTCGCCGCTCACCGACGGCGAGCTGATGAAGGAGACGCTCTCCGCTCTTGAGCGCCTCAACGTGATCGGCGTCCTGAGCGGACCGCAGGATCGGGTCGAGGCGTGGCGCCTGGCTTCTCCGGGGCGGGTGATCCCGGGGCTTCAGTTCCGGTTCGGCCGCGACGACCTCACACCCGAAACGCTGCGCCGCCTTCACCAGGAGAAGCGCTTCGCCGTCTTCGCCGAGGTGACGAACCAGTACGCCGGAATCGGGCCGGACGACCCGCGCTTCGAGCCCTACCTGGCCGTCGCCGAGGAGCTGGACATCCCCGTCGGCATTCACATCGGCACGGGCCCGCCGGGGGCGCCCTATCTGGGCATGGGCTCCTATCGCGCGGCCCTGCACAGCCCGCTCTCGCTCGAGGAGCCCCTGGTGCGCCATCCCCGCCTGCGGGTCTACATCATGCACGCGGCCTGGCCGATGATCGACGACCTGCTGGCGGTGCTGTGGGCCCATCCCCAGGTGTACGTGGACACGGGGGGGATCGTGTTCGGGCTCCCGCGGGCCGAGTTCCACCGATACCTGCAGCGCATCGTCGAGGCGGGGTTCGTCAAGCGGGTGATGTTCGGATCGGATCAGATGGTCTGGCCCGGCCTCATCGAGAAGTCGATCCAGGCCATCGAGTCGGCACCCTTCCTCAGCGAGGCCCAGAAGCGGGACATCCTGTATCACAACGCCGCCCGGTTCCTGCGGTTCAGCGAAGCGGACGTGGCCCGGCACCACGGACGGCCATGAGCGACGCCCTCGCGTCCGCCTGGACCCTCGACCCGTCGGTCCACTACCTCAACCACGGCTCCTTCGGCGCCACGCCGCGCGCGGTGCTGGAGCGTCAGGCCGCCCTGCGCGCGGAGCTGGAGCGCGAGCCGGTCGACTTCATCGTGCGCCGGCTCCCCGGACGACTGGCCGAGGTGCGCGATCGGCTGGGCGCCTTCATGCACGCCGACCCCGAAGGGTTCGCCTTCGTGCCCAACGCCACCACGGGGGTGAACGCGGCGCTGCGGTCGTGGCCCCTGTCGGCCGGCGACGAGGTGCTCACCACCGATCACGCCTACGCCGCGTGCCGCAAGGCTGCGGCCTGGATCGCGGAGCGCCGGGGGGCACGGCTGGTGACGGCGGCGGTGCCGTTCCCTTTGCGCGGGGAGGACGACGTCGTGGAGGCGGTGATGTCGGCGGTCACCCCGCGCACGCGCGTGGCACTGCTGGACCACGTGACCAGCCCCACGGCGCTGATCTTTCCCATCTCGCGCCTGGTGACGACGCTGCGCGAGCGCGGCGTGGAGACGATCGTGGATGGGGCGCACACCCTGGGGATGCTGCCGCTCGAGCTGGACCGGCTGGGGGCGGCCTGCTACACGACCAACGCGCACAAGTGGCTGTGCGCACCCAAGGTGGCCGCGGTGCTCTGGGTGCGGCGTGACCTGCGCGATCGGATCCGGCCCCTGATCGTGAGCCACGGCTACGACCCGGTGGCGGGGGGCCTGCGCTTCCGGGAGGAATGGGACTGGACCGGCACCATGGACCCCACGACGTGGCTCTGCATCCCCGAATGCCTGCGCGTGATGGAAGAGATGGTGCCGGGGGGCTGGCCGGAGATCATGCGGCGCAACCACGAGCTGGCGGTGCGGGCGCGCGGGATCCTGCTGGCGGCGCTCGGCCTGGAGCCCCCGTGCCCCGAAGCGATGCTCGGGTCGATGGCCACCATCCCGCTGCCGGCCCGGTCCCCCGAGTCCGCCGTCGTGCAGCTCGATCCGGAGGCTCTGGCCGCCTGGACCCGCGAGCGCGGGATCGAGGGATGGTTCTGGCACTGGCCCGCGGCGGGGAGCGGCAAGCTGACCCGCGTGTCGGCGCAGCTCTACAACCACGAAGCCCAGTACGAAGCCCTGAGGCGCCTGCTGCCGGAGCTGCTTCGTTGACGGTGGACCGGAGGCTCTCCGCCTTCGACGGGGCGATGGTGGTGGTCAGCCTCGTCATCGGGATCGGCATCTTCCGCACCCCCGCGCTGGTGGCGGGGGAGTCGGGCTCGACCGGCGCCTTCCTGCTGGCCTGGGCCCTGGGGGGCGCCGTCAGCCTGATGGGGGCGCTGGTGTTCGCGGAGATCGGCGCGCGGTCGCCGCGGGCCGGCGGCTTCTACCAGATCGTGGCCGATTCGTTCCATCCGCTCGCGGGCTTCCTGGTGAGCTGGTCGCAGACCGTGATGCAGGGGGTGGGGGCCGCCACCGTGGCGGTCATCGGGGCGGAGTACCTGCTGCGCCTCACCGGCAGCGGCGCGCGTCCCGGCCTGGCGTCGATGGTGATGGCCGCCACGCTGATCGCGGGACTGACCGCCCTCAATGCCGCGGGAGTGCGCGCGGGGGCCGGCGCGCAGAACGCACTCTCGCTCGCAAAGGTGATGCTGATCGCGGGGCTCACCCTGGCCGGGCTCTGGTGGTCGGCCACGCACCCCGCACCGCCGGCGGCCCCGCCCCCTGCGGTCCCGCCAGCCGGGATGCTGGCCGCCCTGCTGGCGGTCTTCTACACCTACGGCGGCTACCAGAACACGATGAATCTGGCGGGAGACGTGACCAACCCGCGCCGCAATCTCCCCTGGGCCGTGTGCGGAGGCATGGCGCTGGTCACCCTCCTGTACCTGGGGATCAACCTGGCCTACGTGCTCGTGCTGGGACCGGGCGGAGTGGCGTCGTCCCCGCTGGTGGCGGCCGACATGGCGGCGCGCGTGCTGGGGCCGGCGGGCGAGTCGCTCGTCTCGCTGGCCATCTTCCTGTCGGCCGCCGGGTTCGTGAACGCCACCATCCTGCACATGCCGCGCGCGTACCACGCCATGGCGGCCGACGGCCTGCTCCCGGCGGCGCTTGGCCGGATCGACCCGAGGACTCAGGCCCAGCGCGTGGGGCTCCTCTTCTTCGCCGCCACCGCGCTGGTGCCGCTCTTCTTCCTGAAGTCGTTCGAGAAGCTGGTGGCCTACGTGATGTTCACCGACACGCTGTCGCTGGCGCTGCTGGCGTCGTGCCTGTTCGTCATGCGGCGCCGCGGCACGGGGGAGGGGGCGGGCGAGGGCTTGGGTGCCTGGCGGATGCCCGGCTACCCCGCTCTGCCGCTGGTGTTCGTGATGGTGGTGCTGGCCGTTGCGGGGGATCTGCTGGCCCGGCAGACAGGGGTGGCGCTGGCGGGATTGCTGGTGTCGGCGGCGGGGGTGCCGGTCTACGTGCTGATGAAGTGGCGGCGTGTCACTTCGACGGCCGCCCCAGAGGAATCACCGGCAGGCCGTCGTCGAGGTGGATCCAGCTGACCTTGCGGTCGTGCCACACGTGGTCGCTCGGGGTCACCGACGACGGCTCGTCCAGGCTGCACGCGGTCACCTCGTGGATCCCCGCGGCCGCGTCACTGCGGTAGGTGAGCTGCGTGCCGCACCGTCCGCAGAACCCGCGCGCCACCCCCGGCCCCGACGAGAAGATGACCGGCTCGCCCTCGGTGATGGAGAGCGCCTCGGCTGGGAACTCGACCCACGTCAGGAAGGGGGCGCCGCTCGTCCCCCGGCAGTTGCGGCAGTGACAGTGGGCGACCCGGAGGGGCGGCTTCGTGGCCCGATATCGGACGCTCCCGCAGAAGCAGCCGCCTTCGTAGACGGGCGCCTCGACGGGCGGGCCGCTCAGGGAGCGACCTCCACCACCATCTCGATCTCCACAGCGATGTTCATGGGGAGCGAGGCCATGCCAACGGCCGCGCGGGCATGCTTGCCGGCGTCGCCGAACACCCCCACCAGGAGATCCGAGGCGCCGTTGATGACTTTCGGGTGGTCGGTGAAGGAGTCGACGGCGTTGACCATCCCCAGCAGCTTCACGATGCGTCGGACTTTGCGGAGGTCGCCGACCTCGGCTTTGAGCGTGGCCAGCAGACAGATGGCGGTCGAGCGAGCGGCCTCGACCCCCTGCTCGAGGGTCAGATCGCGTCCGACCTTCCCGGTGTTGGTGGAGTTCAGCTCGCACGGCCCGTGACCGGCGAGGAAGAGCAGGTTGCCGGTGCGCACGGCCTTCACGTAGTTGGCCACCGGCTTGCTCACCGGAGGAAGGGTGATCCCCAGCTCCGTCAGTTTCTTTTCGGGGTCCATGGAGGGCTCCGCGGGCATCGCCGCCATTGTGAGAATCAGTGCCAGTGCCGCTGAGGTCGTCATCATGAGGCGAGGCTACATGGCTACGGATGGTGCCGTCAATAGAGAGCCTCATTCCTGAACCGCCCGCCCATCCCCCCGCGCCCCAGCCGCCAGGTGATTCCGAGCGGAGCCTTGCCCCGGGCCGCCGCCAGCCCGCCATGGATCCCCGGGTGGTGATGGAACCAGCAGAGCGACTCGCGGTTGGTCAGCTCGTCCCCGCCCCCGGCCGACAGGAATACCAGATGATGATCCTCCAGCGTCGCGCGGCGCGTGCATCCCGGCGCCGAGCACCGGTAGCCGCTGCGGGCGAACAGCTCCCGCTTGTCCGGCCCTCCCACGTTGGCGTCCTTCGGGTCCCACAGCCTCACGCAGTCTTCAAGAAGCCCCAGCAGGCCAACCCACAGCGGCGGCCGCCACCCGCGAGTGGAAAAAGTTCGGG
This sequence comes from Candidatus Polarisedimenticolia bacterium, assembly GCA_050747525.1. Lineage (GTDB taxonomy): Bacteria > Acidobacteriota > Polarisedimenticolia > JACPZX01 > DASXTC01 > JBOGOC01. The sequence continues at coordinate 58,044 of JBOGOC010000107.1, forward strand.
TGACCAGAACGGACGCCGGGGCCGCAGGGTCGGGCCACGGCTCGAACTCGGGCACCTCCCTCACCTTCGCTCGGATGGCGTCATATCTCACCCGCACCGCCCGCATGAAGTCTTCGGCCAGCTGAGCCGGCAGGCGCAGCCGCATCGGCAACTCGTCCATGCGACTCTTCGCCGTCTGCCGCTCGGCGTCGCTCACCAGGCGCGCCCCGAACTCGGCCATCCGCTGCGTGGCCGTCCCCGGCTCGCGGCGCAGCGACGCATGCCAGGCCTCATCCGACATCGGCTTCGCTTGCTCCACGGCCAGCGACCGGCGTCGGGCCTTCGCCTCGTCGCGCAGCCTCTTCACTGTGCTCACACGCCCGTGCTCGATCCATTTCCGCTGCCCCTCGAGATCCGAATCGTCACTCCCCTGCATGAGGTGCAGCACCGACCGCGTGGCCTCCCACGTCAGGTTCCCCAGCTCGTACGCCTGCCTCACCAGCGCGAACGTCCGGATGGCCCCCGCAACCCACACCCGATCCTCCGCCGACGTGCGCGACATCGACAGGATACGCTCGGCGTAATGGCCGGCATCCTCGAAGCCGAGCCGGCCCCAGCCCCTCATCTCTCCCATCTCGCGCAGCACCTCACCCAGACGCAGCTCGAGCGAATTCTGCAGCCGCAGCAAGGTGCCGAGCTGCCGGTCCAGCTTACGAGCGTCCCCCGTGCCGGCCACCTTCATGAGAGCATGCAGCTGCTTCAGGCTCGAGCCTGCCAGCCTCAGCGCCCACGACGCCTTCGCGGCGCGCGGCATGTCCGCCCAGCCGCCGGCGGCCTTCTCCCGAGCCTCCTCCGTCACCGCGCGATCCAGCCCGCGCACGAGCGACTCGGTCCGGCCTTCGAGCCCCGCCAGCGCCGAAGGCTGCGGCTCGGTCATCGCTTCGGCCACCATCGCCTCGACGAACGACGTCACGCTATCCTCGGAACCCACCACCGCGCGGTGAAGGTCGAGCGCCTCGTCGAAGGCCGCACGCACGACCGGATGGACCGACATCCGTACCTGCACCCGGTCAGGCTCGACCGCGTCCGCACCCGCCTGGGCCCTGATCTCCTTCCTGAGCTGGTCGAGCGTCACCACGCGCCCCCGGGTGATCCATCGAACGATGGTCTCGAGAGTCACCACGGCGCCGATGGCCATCGCCGCAGACACGTGAAGCGGCGGCCCCCCGTCGTCGCCCGACACCGCGGAGGCCAGCGGCGGCAGCCTCTCGAAGTGACCCCGCAGCACCGCCAGGTCGCGCACCCACCGAGCGCCACGCCCGTGCCGCTCGCGGCAGAAGTCCTCCAGGCTCGAGTACCCGAACTCGCGATGCGCCTGGGTTCGCACCACTGCCGCCGCCACCTTCGCGAGCGGAAGGATCACGCGGGCGCGCGCCGCGGCCAGCGAGACAGCCACCTGATGAGCCTGCTCGAGCGAACGCTCGATGCGGTACGGCCGCGCCGCCTCACCCACCGCCCACGGAGAAGACGCGCCCCCGGCGAGAGGCAACATGCGCGGGGCGGCGGCATGAGCGTGCGACATGAAGAGCGGCTCCGAGCGGCGTTCAGGGAGGGCGGCGGGTCGGGATGACAATTGGAGTATACGTTGACCTTCACAATTGTCAAATCGGAACAACGATGGCCGGCTCAGCAGGACTCAACAACGGACGGGGCCGCCGCGCGCGGCCGCCGGACGCGCTCGTCCTCCGCGGGCGAATCGAGCTCCGGCATGTCCTCGCTCACCGGCCAGGCGCACACCTCGGCGCAGAACTCGTCGAAGAGTCCCGCATCGTCGCGGCGCTCGATCCGCGCGATCCCGAAGGTGGCCAGGCGGTTCATGGAGTGGAATCTGGCGGCGCCGAGCGTCAACGGCGGCGCGCCGGGGCAAAGATTGTGTGACGGAACGGCGGAGGCGGGAGGCGCCGGCGCGGGAGGGTAGACACAAGCCGAAGAGGCGGCGCCGGCGCACGGAGCGCCGGCGGGCAGGGACGCCCGGCGCCCCCGCGGCACCGGCGCCACCTCCTCGGGACGGTCAGGGAGTCCGGATGTCGAGCTCCCACGAGTTCAATGTGCCCACATCAATGGCGGCCAGGTCCCTCACCTTGAGCTTCCAGGCCCCCTGGATCGACTTGCCGGCGAAGGCCCCCAAGGACTGTGCCGGCGCCGTCAGGTCGGCGAACACGGTGTTGATGTTGTCGGTGCTCCCGCCGGTGCGGTTGTGCAGCAGCACCGTCGTGTTGTCCGGCGCGATCAACGATACCTCAAGATCCCCCTTGTAGGTGTGGGTGATGTTCACGCGCACCCGAAGGTCGGCCACCGTGCCGGTCCCGGCCATGTTGATGGTGTGCGTGATCCCCGTCGTGTTGTTGTCGGGGATGGCCAGCCCCGGCGACGCGGTCGCGTACCCGTTGAACGTCAGCTTCCACGAGTGCAGCGTCCCGACGTCGATCGACGCCAGGTCACGCACCCGCAGCTGCCAGGTCCCCGCGGTGTTCAGGCCGTTGAACGCCGTCAGCGCCTGGGCCGAACGGGTCGTGATGTTGTACGTGGTGATGATGTTGTCCGCGCTGCCTCCGGTGCGGTTGTGCAGCAGCACCGTCGTGCCGCCCGGCCCGATGAGCGCCACCTCCAGGTCACCCTGGTACGTGTGCGTGATGTTCGTGAACACGCTCACGCTGGTGACCGTCATGGAGGCCCCCACCGCGATCGAGCTGGTCACCCCCGTCGCGTTGTTGTCGGGGATGGCCAGCCCCGGCGACGCCGAGAAGGTCAGCACCTGGTTCCCGCCGCCGGCCGCCTGCACCACCAGGCTCACGCCGGTGGAATGCGACAGCGCCCCGCTGGTGCCGGTGATGGTGAGCGGATAGGTCCCCGCCGGCGTGGAGCCCGCCGTGGTGACCGACAGGGTCGACCCCGCCGAGCCACCGGCGGGCGGCGTGACCGGATTGGGCGAGAAGGAGGCCCCCGCCCCCGACGGAAGCCCCGACACCGACAAGGTGGTCGCGGACGAGAAGCCGTTCACGCTTCCCACCGTCACCGAGTACGACGTGCCGCTTCCCTGCGTGACCGTCTGGGACGCCGGCGCCGCCGCCACCGTGAAGTCGGGGGACGGAGCCGTCTCGGTCCCGTTGTACACGAACAGCGCGAAGTCCTGGTCGGTGGTGTCGGCGTTCCCCGGCACGCCGTCCCCCCCCACCGAGATGGAGCGCACCGTGATCGAGAAGGTGCCGGTGGTGCCGGCCGGCAGGAACACCGCCTCGGTGTTGTTGCGGATGTCCGCCACGCCCCCCGTCACCGACCCCGACCCCGAGAAGACGTTCCCCCGGTACAACGTGCCGTTGACCGTGACCTCCAGGTCGAGGTCGTTCACCCACGCGTTGCCGCTGGTGGCCCCCGGCGCATCGGTCCACGCCAGCATCACCCGGAACGGCGAGGCGCCGCTGGCGATCGACCCGCTCACCACGAACGTCTGGCCGGCCGCGCCGAACACCTGCGTCTGGTCCACGCGCAGGTTCGCGACACCATCGAGAGCGCGCGCCAGGTTCAGCCGCCCGTACCCCTGGCTGTTGGACGGCAGCGTGTCGTTGGCCCCAACCCCGTTCAGCCACGTGGAGCCGGCCATCAGGAACGCCTTGGTCATGGCCGGCGACGGCGTCCCCCAACCCTGGTTGGCGAACCACTGCCGCGCCAGCGCCGCGGCCCCCGCGACGGCCGGCGTCGAGTGCGACGTCCCGGACGACCACGCGTACAACGTCTGCCCCGCGGGCCAGTACTGGTTGCACACCCCCGAGCCGTCGTAGTTCACGCTGCGCGACGCCGCCCCCTGGATGTGGGTCCCGGGACCCACAATGTCGGGCTTCTTGCGCCCGTCCGACGCCGGACCCCGCGAGCTGAAGCTGATCATGTCGCGGGCGTTGTCCGACCCCGTGTTGCCGATGCCGCACCCGTCGGTGCCGGTCATACGGAAGTTCTCGGACGCCCCCACCGTCAGGACGTTCTTCCCGGTGCCGGGCGCCGACACCGTGTTCGCCCCCGAGCCCGCGTTGCCGGCCGCGAAGACTATCGACATCTCCTGGTTGCCCGCCGTCCCCGACGCCGCGTCGCGCACCAGGATGTCGTAGCTGCGCGAGTCGGTGGTGTACGCGTTCGAGCCGGGCCCGGTCAGCCCCCACGAGTTGCTGCTGATGCGCGCGCCGTTGTTCCACGCCCCCGCGATGAGGGTCGAATAGGAGCTGGACGTGAACCCGCCCGCGTTGTTGAAGAGCTTCGTGCCGCCCATGCGCGCGTGCGGCGCGATGCCGAGCCCGTACTGATACCCGGAAGCGTCCTCGAACGACGAATTCCCCTGAGTGTCGTTGAGCCCGCCCACGATGGCCACGTTGATGTTGCCGTGCCCCCCGCCGCTGTCGCCCGACGGATCCCCGTATAGTTCAGGACGTAGGTGATGCGCGACGTCCCCCCGGAATCCCTGAAGTCGCCGTGCACGTCGGTCGTGGAGCCGCGGTCCAGCCCGTCATCCGCGATGTCCACGGTGAAGGGGAAGGTCGCCCCGAACCCCTTGCCCGCCAGCCACGCCAGGTAGCCCGGCGCCGAAGGCTGGCTCCCCGAGGCGTCCAGGTTCGACGCCATGATCTGCCCCTGCCGCTCGTCGAACAGCCGCGGCGTCAGCGCCGGCTCGATCCAGAAGACATCCGGCAGGTCGGCCAGGCCCGGGAGCGACGCCGCCGGGACGCGCACGCGCACATCGCGCAGCCCCGCCAGCGCCACGTCCTCCATGAGGACCGCGTCGGCCTGGGCCTTGAGATCCCGCGCGACCCCCGCCGCCCCGGGATGCTCGACCAGCTGCACCACCACGTCCACCGACCCGCGCCCGCCGGCGACCGCCGGCTCCAGCTCGGGGGAGATGCGATAGGCCGGGTGGTACACGCCGACCCACTGGATGGCCCCATGCGGCCGCCCGGCTTCCGAGGAGAGCCGCTTCCACGCCCCGCGCGACGCGCGCACCACGTAGGCGTTGGAGGGCAGATAGGCGACGACCGCCGCGTCCCCCTCCCGGGTCACATCGGCAAGCCACTCGTCCTTGACCGGCCCGACGAACTGCACGACATAGAGCTGCCGATCATGCAGCCCCGGCGGATCCATCCGGTCGGCAGGAATGTCGCCCGGCTCGCCCACCCGCGTGTCGATGGTCCACCGGTTCACCGCCACCAGATCCATGTCGTCGCGAAGGACCGCCCCCTCCAGGTCCTTCTCGCCCATCACCCCCAGCCCCCGCCCATTCACCGTCAGGAGCCGGTAGCCACCGTATTCGAGCGAGCGCTCCAGGCCCCCGACCTCTTCCAGGCGCTTCTGCGCCTTCGGGTGCCCGGCCGGGACCAGGACCTTGTGCGAGCCGCCATCGTGGACGAATCCCTCGGGGATCCGTCCACGGCCGTTGCCGCGCTCGTTCGGGCCGAGCGCCAGCAGTGCCATCAACGGAAGCCCGAGAAGGACCGCCAGGACGGCGGTCAGGCGGAGCCAGCGACGCACGGCTCCTCGTGGACGTGAAGCGATCGGCATGAGTCCCCCCCTCGTTCAAAGGCCGGAGCCCCCCGGACCCAGGGATGGGCGCGGAGGGACGGGCGGTTCGATGCGCGATGTCGGTCGTGCCACGCTGAACGAAGCCGGCGGGTGCGTGCGGACGCAACTGAGGAGTGCCGGCGTCCCGGACGGTGTCGTCGGCCGCCCGGAAGCGGGGCCTACTCTATCACGGAGCCCGGAAGAGGCCGCACCTGCCCAGTGGAAAAAGTTCGGGTAGCCGCGACCGGCGTCGGCGGCACCGAGCCGGCGCCCCTCTCCCGCCCGGGGGCTCGCATGGCGCCGCCCCCGGCCTCCTGCGGTATAGTGCCCCATCGAAAGGAGGCCACCATGGCCAGGACCACGGCGCGTCTCACCCACCCGATGGTGCGCGACAACGGCACGCTGCGGCGGGCGACCTGGGACGAGGCGCTCGACCGGGCGGCGGCCGGACTGAAGCGCGTCATCGACGAGGGGCGCGGCACGACCGGCTTCGGCATGTTCAGCTGCTCGAAGGCCACCAACGAGGTGAACTTCATGATGCAGAAGTTCACCCGGTCGGTGATGGGCAGCAACAACATCGACAGCTGCAACCGGACGTGACACGCCCCCAGCGTCGTCGGTCTGGCGACGGTGTTCGGGGCGGGGGGCGGGACCAGCTCCTACAGGGAAGTTGAGGAGACCGACCTCATCCTCCTTTGGGGGTCGAACGCCCGCGAGACGCATCCGATTTTCTTCCATCACGTGCTGCGCGGCGTGCGCCGCGGGGCGCGGCTGTACGTCATCGATCCGCGCCGCACGTCGTCGGCCCGCTGGGCCGACGGCTGGCTGGGGCTCGAGGTGGGGTCCGACATTGCGCTGTCCAACGCCATCGCGCGCGAGATCCTGGCGGCGGGGCTGGCCAACCGCACCTTCATCGATCGGGCCACGTCGGGCTTCCAGGAGTACGCCGAGTCGGTGCAGCCGTGGACCCTGGAAGAAGGGGAGCGGGTCACCGGTGTGCCGGCGCGCCTCATCCGCCAGCTGGCGCACGACTACGCCCGCGCCGATCGCGCCGAGCTGTGCTGGACCCTGGGTATCACCGAGCACCACAACGCCGTGGACAACGTGCTGGCCCTGATCAACCTGGCGCTGCTGACCGGGCACGTGGGGCGCTACGGCTCGGGGCTCAACCCGCTGCGCGGGCAGAACAACGTCCAGGGAGGAGGGGACATGGGGGCGATCCCCAACCGACTCCCCGGATTCCAGGACGTGGAGGACGCCGCCCTGCGCGCGCCGTTCGAGAAGGAGTGGGGCGTGAGCATCCCGCCGAAGCGCGGGTGGCACCTGACCCAGATGTTCGAGGCGATGGAGCGCGGCGACCTGCGCTGCCTGTGGGTGGTGGGGGAGAACCCCGCGCAGTCGGAGGCCGACCAGCACCGGGCCGTGAAGCTGCTGGAAGGGCTCGACCATCTCATCGTGCAGGACATCCACCGCACCGCCACCGTGGAGATGGCCGACGTGGCGCTGCCGGCCTCGGCCGCCTGGTGCGAGGCCGAAGGGACGGTCACCAACAGCGAGCGCCGCGTGCAGCGGGTGCGCAAGGCGCTCGACCCTCCCGGCGAGGCGCGCGACGACATCGAGATCCTGTGCGCGGTGGTGGCGAGACTGGGGCACGACTGGGGGCCCGTCACGGCGGAGTCCGCCTGGGAGGAGCTGCGCAGCCTGTCCCCCATGCACCGCGGGATGTCGTACGCCCGGCTCGAGGAGCACGGCGGCCTGCAGTGGCCATGCCCCGACGAGAGCCATCCCGGCGAGCTCTTCCTGCACGCGCGCCTGTGGGAGGAGCCGGTGCGCGGCATGCGCGCCCCCTTCTCGGTGGTGGCGCACGAGCCGCCGGTGGACGAGCTGACCGACGAGTTCCCCCTGCGCCTGACCACCGGCCGCCGGCTCGACTCCTTCAACACCGGCGTGCAGACCGGCGGCTACACCTCGCCGCTGCGCCAGGGCGAGACGCTCGACCTGTCGGCCGAGGACGGCCGGCGGCTGGGCGTGAGCGAAGGCGAGACGGTGCGCGTGGTGTCGCGCCGCGGCGCGGTGGAGGCGCCCGTCAGGTTCGACGACGCCCTGCGCCCGGGGCTCGCCTTCATGACGCTGCACTTCCCCGATCAGGTGGCCACCAACATGCTCACCATCGACGCCACCGACCCCAAGTCGGGGACCGCCGAATTCAAGGCGGCCGCCATCCGGGTGGAGAAGCTGCCGACCGCGGCGCCCGCGGGCCGTCCCACCGCCGGGAAAGGGGCCTGATTGGACCTGAGGCTCCCCGAGGCGGAGGCGACGCGCGCCGAGCGGCAGGCGGTGGACCACGTGCTGCGCGACGCGCACACCCCGCCCGAGGCCGGTACCCACGCAGCCGAAGGAGGCCATGAAGCCCGCGCCCTGCGTCATCTTCTGCTCCCCGCCCTGCGCGCGGCGCAGTCGCGCGTGGGATGGATCAGCCCCGGCGCGCTCGGGTACATCTGCGAGCGCCTGAACGTCCCTCCCGCCGAAGCGTACGGCGTGGCGACCTTCTACCACCTGCTCTCCATGAAGCCCGCGCCGGCCGCGGTGGCGCACGTGTGCGACGACCTGGCCTGCCAGCTGCGCGGCGCGGAGGACCTGTGCGCCGCCATGGACAAGGCGCGCCTGCCCGAAGGGGCGGCGTGGAAGCGCAGCCCCTGCCTCGGCATGTGCGGGCGGGCGCCGGCCGTGCTGGTCGTGCGGGCCGGCGAGACCCCGATCGAGGTGTCGCTCGCTCCGGCTTCGGCGGTGGACGTGAAGGCATCCCTGCGGTCGTCTCCCCGCACGCTCCAGGAAGCGGAGGACTCCGCGCCGTCGATGCCGCTCCCCCAGCGCGGGCGCCCCGGCCTGAAGCTGCTCCGCCGCACCGGGGTGGTCGACCCGCGCAACCTGGACGACTACCGCGCCCACGGCGGCTACGCCGCGCTGCGCCGCGCGCTGGAGCTGGGGCCCGCGGGGGTGATCCGCGAGGTGACCGACGCCCGGCTGGTCGGGAAAGGAGGCGCCGCCTTCCCCACCGGACGCAAGTGGGAGGCCGTGGCCGCGCAGACCGCGCGCCCCCACTACGTCGTGTGCAACGCCGACGAGTCGGAGCCCGGCACGTTCAAGGACCGGGTCCTGATGGAGCAGGATCCATTCGCCGTGGTGGAGTCGATGACCATCGCGGCGCTCGCCACCGGTAGCGAGTGCGGCTACATCTATATAAGAGGAGAGTACCCCCTGGCCGCGCGCCGCCTGCAGACCGCCATCGACGCCGCCCGCGAGCGCGGCCTGCTGGGGACCTCGATCCTGGGGAGCCCCCTGAGCTTCGACATCGAGGTGCGGCGCGGGGCCGGGGCCTACATCTGTGGCGAGGAGACCGCCCTGTTCAACTCCATCGAAGGATTCCGCGGCGAGCCGCGCAACAAGCCTCCGTTCCCCGTGCAGTCCGGCCTGTTCCGCAAGCCGACCGCCATCAACAACGTCGAGACCCTGGTGAGCGTGCTGGACATCGTGACGGAAGGGGGTCCCGCCATCGCCGCCGTGGGGACCGCCGGGTCGGCCGGCACCAAGCTGTTCTGCGTCTCGGGCCGCGTGGAGCGCCCCGGCCTGTTCGAAGTCCCGTTCGGCACGACGCTGCGCGAGCTGCTGGCGCTGGCCGGCGGCGTGGCGGGGGGCGCGAAGCTGCGCGCGGTCCTGCTGGGGGGCGCCGCGGGGAGCTTCGTTGGGCCCGACGCGCTGGACGTGCCGCTCACACTGGAAGGGACGCGGGCCATCGGCGCATCGCTCGGCTCGGGCGTGGTGATGGTGTTCGACGAGACGAGCGACCTGTGGGACGCCGTGCGCCGCATCGCCCGCTTCTTCCGCGACGAGTCGTGCGGCCAGTGCGTGCCCTGCCGCGTGGGGACGGTGCGCCAGGACGAGGCGCTGGAGCGGATGGGACGGAATGATGGGAACGGCGCCGCCGACGCGGAGCGGACGCTGCTGGCCGAGGTGGGCCAGGCCATGCGCGACGCCTCGATCTGCGGGCTGGGACAGACGGCCGCGTCGGCGGTCCTGTCGGCCCTGACCATCCCGGATCTGCTGGAGGGAAGGGCGCGATGAGCGGCGGCCTGCTCTCCTCGATCCCCACGCGCCGCCGCGTGAGCCTCAAGGTGGACGGCCGCGCCGTGGAGGTGAACGAAGGCGCGACCCTGCTGGACGCCTGCCGACAGGCCGGACACGACGTGCCGACCCTCTGCTTCCTGGAGACGCTCACGCCCGTGAACGTGTGCCGTGTCTGCGTGGTGGAGGTCGAGGGCTCGCGCGTGCTGGTGCCCGCCTGCTCGCGCAAGGCCGAGCCCGGGATGGTGGTGGAGACCGACACCGAGCGCGTGCGCCTGTCGCGCCGCCTGGTGCTGGAGCTGCTGGGGTCGAGCGTGGACCTGTCCACTTCGCCCCAGGCGCGCGGCTATATGGATCGCTACGAGGCGCAGCCGGAACGCTTCGGATCGCACGCCGCGAGCGTGGCGCAGCCCGTCAAGATCGACAACGAGCTGTACGTCCGCGACTACGCCAAGTGCATCCTCTGCTACAAGTGCGTGGAAGCGTGCGGCACCGACGCGCAGAACACCTTCGCCATCGCCGTGGTCGGACGCGGGTTCGACGCCCGCATCTCCACGGAGTTCGATGCACCGCTTCCCGATTCGGCCTGCGTCTACTGCGGCAACTGCATCGGGGTGTGTCCCACCGGGGCCCTCATGTTCTCGAGCGAGTTCGAGATGCGAGGGGACGGCTCGTGGGACGAGTCGCGTCAGTCCCAGGTGCGCACCATCTGCCCCTACTGCGGCGTGGGGTGCAACTTGGAGCTGCACGTGCAGGACAACCGGATCGTGAAGGTGACCTCGCCGCTAGATCATGAGGTGACGCGGGGGAGTTTGTGTATCAAAGGCCGCTTCGGGTGGCGCTCGGTCCAGGAGCGTCCCTCCGAGGAATGACGGGGGCCGCCGGGGAGTGGTCTCCGAGGACGTCCGCCGTCGTGGCGTTGGCCGCGACGGCTCACTCCCGCTTTCGTCCTCGCCGCGCGTTCACTGCTCGTGCTGAAAGCGCGCGCGGCCAACGCTCACGCGCACCCGGCTCAGACTACAGAGGGCCGTCGGCGACCACTCCCCGGTGGCCCCTTCACTTCAGTCGCGGGGCGCTCCCGCGCCGCCAGCCCTTGGCGGAGGCGAAGAGGAGGAGCCTGCGACGGCACCGTTCAGGTAGAATGCGACGTAATAGGAATATCTGGTCGGTCTTAGATTTCGTGGGCAATTTCCCTACGGACTCTGATTCTGTTGCCTTGGAACACACATGATCCAGCCTGAGTCCCACCGCAGCATGATCGAGACGCTCCTCGCGAAGCATGGTCTGGGCAAGGATGTACTCGAGTTTCCCGTCGATCTGTGTGAGCGGGCGGCAGAGCTCGGGCATCGCGAGGACAACCCGTTCCGTATGGCAAAATCGATTGGTCTGAAGAATGGCCGTAAGTACATACTCATCGCCCAGACGATCGGGGTCGACCAGATCCAGAGCGTCAAGGATTCGATGAGACGCAACGGCTTTAAGGCTGAGGTCGAGAACCTTCGAAGCGACCTTGACTTCCTGAAGCACCTGGTGCTGCATGAAGTGGCTACTTTCGTGCTCAACACCGCGGCTCAGGAGATCAGGGACAGGTGGGCATTCGAACAACTGAGTGACTCCGGCTAGCCTTGGGCATAGTTGAGGCAGGAGAATCGAATTGGCTGAAGAACTTTCAACAGGCGACGTCGATCCTGGCCCCCGGCCTCCCGAACCCAGCACGGAAACCGAGGCAAGTCTTCGTCGCCTACTCGTATAGGCTATACCCAAGAGCCGACTACCGACGCGTGTTCAACGACCTGAAGGGGGCGTTCCAGATCGAGTTCGTGTTCGCTGACGAGAAGATCACGAACCTGCACATCCTCCAGAAGATCGCTAACTACATTCGGGAGTCACGGTTCGGCCTCTACGATATCTCTGGCTGGAACCCAAACGTGACACTTGAGCTTGGCTTGGCATTCGGCCTCGCCGAGAAGGCATACATCGCGATCGATCCATCGAAGACCAACGTGGACGAAGTGCCTGCCGACTTGCGAGGGCTGGACAGGATTCAGTACGGGTCATACGCCGAGCTTTCGGCGGGTGTGGAGAAGCTCCTCCTGCAGGAATTCCCGTTCGAGCCAACGCACGATGTGGAGAAGCAACTGCGCCAGTTAAGAGATCAGGCGGTCTCCGTCATCGGCGAGTCGGAGGGGCTGAAGATACCAGACATCGCGGAGCTCCTGGGTGTGTCCGTGGACATGGCGAAGGTCATCGTCCGACCGTTGATCGGGGACAAGCTTCGGATCGAAGGGATAAAGCGCGGGGCACGTTACTACCTCAATGACTAGTTGCCCGACTACACTGTGCACCCGACGGCTAGAAGACATGCCGCATGATCGCTGAGCCTACGGAGGTCTACCCGGAGGCAGTTCTTGAGGCCACTATCATCGAGGCCATCCGAGAGATTCTCTCTGGATCCAATCGACAGTACTTGTTGGTCAGGCATTTTGGGCTCGATGTTGCGATCTTCGTCGAGTCGGCCGCTGGCGTTGTCGTGCGCCTTGTTGAGACAAAGGCCTTTCATGCGCAACGACCAGGGGGTGTCGGGTTTGGTACCGCACGTGGCGAGGGCCCCCAGGTTGAGTTGCTCGGCTGCGCGGAGGGCTCCTTGGCTCTCCTAAGGCCTGCAGTCCGTTGGGTACTCGCAGATGCGACATTACCTTACGGCACTGCTAGGTACGCGTGGTTCGATTCTGAAACCGCTCAGGCAGCTGCAATGGGTGGCGTCGAGAAAGGGAAACAGAACAATTTGCGAATCAGCGCACTTCGCCCGTGTTACCGGGAATGGCCGGTTCTTCTCTCTGACCTGACGGCCTTCCTGCTTGAGTAGTGTGAGCCTGCTCGCCTGCTGTCGGCGGCCCGTGGATGCCGGTACTGGAGCCGCGAGGAGGCCGCAGGCGACATCGGCGACTACATCGAGCGGTTCTACAACGGCCAGAGACGTCATTCACAGCTCGGTGGGCTCAGCCCTGTTCAGTTCCAGGCTCGGTCAAGCCAAGCTTGAGAAGGTGGCATGAAATCAGGGGAAGACCATACCTCTCTGTACGATTTGCGTCAGGTGAGACGGGCTTGGTCCACACTCCGACCTTGACGCAGGAGAACGAAGGGGTGCTTCTTGGACTACAGGCAAGTTCTTGAAAAGCTTGAGTTGTTTAGGCGGATTGCAGAAAAAGTCTACCACGATAGTGCACAGTGTACCGCACAGGATTTTGAGGAACTGGCGACACGGTATGGCGAGATAGAAGAGATTGTCGCTCGATTCACGAGCGTGACGCCGATCACAGTGCCCTCAGATTGGGGCGCGCAGCCAGCAACGTACTCGAACTATATTGAGGCTGGGTTTCTGTCTGGGCATGGCGCCCACAAGCACCGAGGCTATATGCAACTCATGAAGGTAATCGGGAAAGTCCGCCAACTGGGCGAAGATCCTTCGGTGCTCCTACCGTCACCCTCAGTTACGCACCTACTCCAGATACTTCATCGTTTCAGAGAGTGCTGCCAGTACCATCAACCACCACCTCAGGATGAGCGGGCAGTCCAAGACATCCTGTGGATCATGCTCAGATCTCAGTTCGAGCGTACATCCTCGCCGAACCCCGTCTGGTGTGATTCCGTGAGCTGAGGCATCGTGGGCACCGTCTCGAGGAGGCGCCACGATGGGAGCAGAAGCTCGCAGGATTCGCACGGCGGTCCAACGTCATCAG
>JBOGOC010000108.1:0-13130 GCA_050747525.1 Candidatus Polarisedimenticolia bacterium
CGCGGGCAACGCTCGCGCGACCCGGCTCGTCGGTCATAGGGCCCCGGAAACCACTCCCCGCCGCCGGCCTCGCGAGAGTCGGCGGCCCATCAGGCGCGGTGGTGACGCGTAGGAAGAGCGGTGCTAGGTTGCGTGGGGTCGGGCATGGCTACACATCGGAGCAGCGTTGCGAATCGAGATTCTCGGCAAGGTCTCAGATATTCAGACCATCGCCGTTGGCAAGAAGATACGTGAACTCGAACGGCTCAAGAAGGTCTATGGGCCTGGACATTGGAAGAAGCGTAAGGGGGTTGTGCGGGTACGCCTTCCTGATGGCGCCGTTGTGAGGGGAGAGGTACATTGGTACGAAGCACATGGAATCGGGCGGGTCGAACTGAAGCTGAAGAGGGTGTTGAGCAACGATGAGACGTCCTAGGAACGTGTCGGGCTTCGTTGTGTGTCTCAGCGACGGTGGGTATCGAGCCTCGCTCGTCGTGCGGCGCATCTACCGCACGCTGCCCGATGAAGCTGCCGCCGCGCGGGGTCTCCTTCGCGTCATCGATGAATCCGGCGAAGACTACCTCTTTCCGAAGGAGCTTTTCGAACTCCTCGATATTTCTCGATCCCTCGGTCGCAAACTCACGTTAGCAAGGTAAGACCCTCCACAACAAGGTGCGCCGCGGACGTCAGTGGCGTCAGCACCAAGCCTCGCTATCCGCCCGCGACGGTGGCCAGGGGAGAGACTCGCGGCCGGGTGATCCCATGGCCAGGTTTTGCTGAGGGTGTCTACCTTTTGCATGCTTTCGAGAAGCGAACCAGGAGGACTCCGAGCCAGGGCGTGGAGGTCTCCTCTAAATTTAGCGCGGGTAAAGACAAGAAGGTAGGGATGCCATGAAGCTCAAGATGAGGCGTTCAACAGGCAACGTCTTTCGTGACATCGGGTTTCCCAACGAAGAAGGCGAACATCTTCGAGTTCGCTCGAACCTGATGCTCCACCTTCAGAAGGCAATCTCAGCCCGGAATCTCACACAGTCGGCAGCCGCCAGGCTTCTTCACGTGACACATCCCCGGATCAGCGATCTCATGAGAGGGCGTATCGACCTCTTCAGCACCGACACCCTGATCGAACTGCTCGCTCGCCTTGGAATCCGCGTGCGAATCGTGGTGACGTCCCATCGCCGCAAAGCCGGAGTAGCCTAGTCCAGGTTATGTCCTGCGAAGATGCTGGGACGGAGGCGACTCCGCGTCGCCTCCGTCCGGTGATGAGAGCTACTTCACGGCATGATGCGCACCTGCGTGCCGACGCTGGGAACGCCCGTCTTGTCCACGACGAACAGCATGTAGATGCCGGGGATCGCCTGCGCGGGCAGTCTCGGCGCGACGACGTGAAGCACTCCGTCATCCTCGTCCTTCTGGAACGCCATCTTCACGTAGCGATCGCCGGTCGTCAGGCTGTGGGTGTTGTGATCGCTGCGCAGCAGCACGACCGATCGGATCCGGCCCGGATTGTCGACGGTGACGTCGAAGTTCTGCTGGTAGGCGACCGTGTCCGGCGCTTCCTGGATCACGGGTCGATCGGCTGCCTTGCCGTTCTGCTTGAACAGGTAGGGAGGGAAGAAGAGCTGTCCGACGGGAACCCCTTGGTCGGGATCCCCCGCGGGGAGAAGCCCGGCATAGGAGGTCATCATCGGGAACGTCGGGTCATCGGGTCGGACCAGCGCTTCGCGGTTCTCCCCCGCGAAGAACACCGAGGCGTCCGGCAGCAGGGTCGCGGTCCCGTGAAGGCCCCGCGAGACGGTCGTTTTCGAGAGACGTTTGATGGAGCCATCCGCGGGGTCGAACATCTGGAAGTGAAGGCCTTCCTTTTCGTCGTACGTGCAGGGCCTTCCGTCCACGCTGCAGCGCGACGAGCGGTTCACGCCCTGGCCGATGAGCACCTTGCCGTCGGGAAGCAGCACCGCCTTGGTCGTGGCGAGCGGCTGCAGGATGTCGCCCACCTTCCTCCAGCGCGGGGTCGCATCCGTGAACTCGATCTCCTCCACGGTGCCGGTCTGATCGCCGTCCGCATTCTGCCCCGAGATCATGAACCACTTGTGGGACACCGTCTGCCCGCCGGCGTCGAGCTCCACCAGGCTGGCGCTCGGGCAGCAGTAGGGCCTGACCTCGAGGGCCGTGTCGACCAGGGTCCAGTGGTTCTTCGCGGGGATGTCCCGGGCGGGATCCTTCAGCGCGCCCAGCACATCGAGGCACCAGGTCGTGCCCTTGGTGAAGGGAGGCGTGCCGCCGCCCACTCCGAACCTGGCGCCGCCCGGCCTCTGCTCGGGGCCGTAATCGATCTCGCCGTCGAACGTGCAGACCTTCCAGTCGTCCTTTCCGGGGCCCGTCTGGACGACTTCGAGCTGGGGGTAGAGCGGGAAGGCCATCCGCGCGTTCTCCAGAGCGATGTTGCGGTCGGTCTTCGGGTCATACACCTCCGCGACGACCTGGTTGACCCTCGTGGCGGTGAAGGCCGTGTCCGACTGGCTCTGATTCTGCGTGCCTTTGGCAGCCCTGTTCGGATCGGGGGCCGTGGTGTTTTCCTGGTCGAAGCCGCCCACGACGAGCACCGTGTCATCCGGGAGCGGGATGGCCGACGGGTACCACCGAGCGTACTTCTGATCGGAAGGATCCGAGGGCTGGGTGCTCTGCTGGTTCCGCGGGTCGCAGTTCTCGTAGAACTGGGCGTCCGGGTTGGCGGCCAATAGCTGCTGACCGAACGGATCACGGCGCCAGTTCGAGAGCGTGCACGGCTCGCTCCGCCTGACCCAGTTCTCGGTCTCCGGGTCGAAGATGTTGACCTTATAAAGCCCGTTGTTGCTCTGCATGTCGTGGCCGCCGAAGACGTAGACACGGCCGTCGGACAGCGTCACGCGCGCATTGCAGTATGTATTGTAGAAGAGACCCTTCGAATAGCCGTTCTCCACGAAAGCCGCCCGGTTCATCGCGAAGTCGGCCTCGTCCAGCAGTGTCGTATGAAATTTGCCGCTGTTTTTGAACGCATCGGGATGGCCGATGTCGAACAGAAGCTGCCTCTCCATCGTGCGATTGGCGCGGATGCGCGTCGGAACGCTCTGGCTCAGCCCCTGCCGCATCAGATAGCCGCCATAGGTGAGTCTCTGGAACGAGTCGTCCGCCGAGCGGCTCGTCCCCAGGCCGAGGAACGGATCAAAGCCGTGGATGACGTCCCTCAATGACGAGTTGAACTGGAGACCCGGGGTGCTGAATGCCCCGCGGGAGATGGCCATATCGACCAGCTCGGGATCGGCCATGTCGTTGGGGATGAATTCCGGGAACCTGGCGTGGAACAGGATCTTGGGGGAGTCCGAGTTCCTCTTCCACACCAGACCCATGTGCACCGCTTCGACGCTCTGCATGGGAATGAGCGGGGAGACTTCCCCACAGCGGGCCGGGTCCTGGACGGTGCCGCAGGGAGCCTCCGGAACTGCGGCCCCTGCGAGGGACATCGACATCAGCAGAGAGGCGAGCGCTGCCCACCCCATGAGGAACACGTGGCGTTTCTGCATCATCGTTTTCTCCTACGCGTGCGTGTGCCGGGACAAGGTCATGTTCAATCCTGAGTAATCAGGGCCGGAAGACGAGCAGACAACTCAGGACCGTTGCATGCGACGAGCGGGGGTCGTCATGGGTGCATAGCGGGTCTCCAGTGATGACGGGGACCATCGCAAGTACTGAACGCGCCCACGGGCGGGATGGCTCTTCCATATACCGGCAGGAGGAGGGGTCAACAAGAGGGCTGCGCGGGTATTTCTAGGTGACAGAAGTCACAGAAGAATAACGTGATCAGCGCCGTGGGATGTGCCGTGCCATCCAGCGGCTGAAGCCCCCGCCGGCCTCCAGCCTGGCGATTAGCTCGGCAAGATCGAGCTTCTTCTGTTCCGCGGTGGTTCGATCCAGCAGGCGGACGTTGGCGCGCGCGGCCAGCCAGGAGCCGAGCCGGTGAGGCACGGTGGGATCGTCCATCGTCTGGGCGATCTTCCGGCGCCGCTTCGCTGCGACGGCGTAGAGAGTGAACCAGTCGTCGCCGTCCGAATCGGAGGTCTCCGCCAGCTCCAGGGAATCACCTTCGAACAGCTCCTTCACGCTGCGGGTCGAACGTCGCCGCAGACGAAGGCGTCCCGGATCGATCCTCCACTCCAGGCGCGTGTGGGATGTGCGCCAGGATCCCCAGGCGAGCGCGGTGGTGAGCGCGGTCATGGCGCCGGCCAGCGGCCACGTGTCGGCATGACGGCTCGCGTACGTGGACAGCGAGACGGCCACACCGGCCAGGATGACGGTCAACAACCACGAAACCCGCCCTCGAGTCCGGCGCTGGTCTTCATCCTTCACGAGGACCAGGCCCCCCTCCGCATCCGGCACCTCGCGCCATCCTTCCGGCAGCGAGGCGGCGGCCCGAGAGGCGTCTTCCTTCAGCCTCATCTCCTCGCGAAACGCGGCGGCCAGCGCCTCGGCCTCCGCGCCGCCCCCCAGCGAGGTCAGCTCGATGGAACCGGCCGGCGTCTCGGCCATCAGCCTGCGCTTGCGCGGCAGGGCGTAGATGCGCAGGACCTCGAGGCGCGGGATCGTCGTGGTGGAGCGGAACGGGCCAAGCTTGCGGTGCACGACCAGGGCGTCGCCTCTGGCCACGATCCGGTCCTCGGACCAGAGCACCCGCAGCATCTCGCGCATCGCCAGGTATCCCCCGAGACTCCAGAGGGGGAGCCAGATGAGAAGGAAGAGGCCGGCCATGAGAGCCGGCGCCGGCTCCAGCGGCCCGGACGCCCCGGGGAGAGGCCGGCCGGTCAGGAGGGCCAGGGCGCCCGTGCCGAGAATCCACAGGGCGAAGGCCTCCCCAATGGTCCAGCCGCATAGCCAGATCATAAGGAAGGACGCCGAGAAGAAGCGTCCGATCCCGCGTGGCTTCAGGCGGGCCTGAAGGCCCTCGGGGGTTCGCTCGGGAGTCACGAGGAGGGAAGATTCGACTCGGGATCCACCCGCGCAAGGATGGGTACGGAAGTGGGGAGATTATGGACCCCGCCTCAATCCCGACGTGAACGAAAACCGCCATCGCCGCTCGAAAGGCATGTGGCGCGGGCTTTGCGGCTCCCTTGACTTCCTCACATTCGGAACGATCTTGGGGACTTGGCGGCATTACGCCGTCGAGAAAGTCCATTCAGTGTGAACACTATGAGGGCCACATGGAGACGATGAAGAGAGCGTTGACGGCGCTGTCGCTCTGCTGTCTCGCCGTCCTGTTCACCACGCCGGCCATGGCCGAAGGGAACATCAACTTCGCCATCGGCCAGCGCAGCTTCGACTCGAACGACTACGGGCCGGTCGACGAGCAGACCTTCTTCGGCGCCACGGCCGACTTCAAGAAGGACTGGCCGGTCGACCTGGCTGCCGGGCTGTACTTCTCGAGCAAGTCGGACGAAGTGGCCGGCATCGAGGTCTCGGCGTCGGTCATCGAAGCCACGTTCGGCGTGATGAAGACCTGGGAGGTCAACAGCATCATGCACCCGTTCGTGGGCGGCGGCGTGGGTATCGTGAAGGCCGAGGCTGAGATCGACGACGGCTTCTTCGGCGTCCAGGCTGACGACACCGCCCCCGCGTTCTATGCCGAGGGTGGCATCTACTGGACGCTCAACAGGACCTTCAACCTCGGCGTGAGCGGCCGCTACATGAACGCCATGGGGATCGAGTTCGAAGGAGAGGAATTCGACACCAAGTACCTCCAGATCGGCGTGCTGGCCGGCTTTGCCTGGGGCCAGAAGTAACCCTCGCCCCACCTGAACCCCGGGGCGGCCGCTCGGCCGCCCCGGGGAGCGCCACCTCGGTCAGCTCCCCCCGACGCACCGCCGGCTACCCGCCCCCCGTCCATTGCCCCGGAGCAACCCCCCGGTTCCATGAGAGCGGATAAATATTTCTCTGTGATTCTTGAGGGCGGCTGAGCCACCTGGTGGTAACGTTGGGCGTAGTCCGCGGAGGGCAAAGCCCTCCAGGAGGACGCCCGTTGAGGCACGGACGCTGGCTCGTTCCCCTCATGTCAGGCCTGGCTCTTGCCAACGGGCTGTCCGTACGCGCCGCCGGGCGCGAGCTGACCTTCGCGCAGCGCGTCGCTGCCCAGCGCGCCATCGAGCGCGTCTACTACGCCCATCAGGTTGACGCCGTGCTCCCCTTCGAGCAGGCGGTGCCGGACGACCTGCTCGAACGCAAGGTCCGCGACTACCTCCTCCAGTCGGCCGCGCTCGAGCAGCGGTGGGGCCAGCCGATCACCGCATCGATGCTGCGCGAGGAAGCGGCCCGCATCGCGCGTTCCACGCGCATGCCCGACCGGCTCCTCGAGATCTACGAAGCTCTGGGCAACGATCCCGTGCTCATCCTGGAGACCCTCGCCCGCCCGGCCCTGGCCGGCCGCCTGGCTCGCGCGCGCCTGGCGTCCGATCCGTCCCTGCAGGCCGACGCGCGCCGCGAGGCCGTCGAGCCGTGGGACGAATGGTGGACCGAGGCCGCACTCTCCTTCGACCCGGCAAGCGTGACCACGGTCGCCGGCCCATCCGACGTCGTGCCGTACCCTCGACCGACCCAGCTCACCAACTGCCCTCCGAACGACACGTGGGATACGGGAGGGGCGCTGGCGCCGCAGGAGCACCGCGCCTTCCACACCGCCATCTGGACCGGCACCCGGATGATTGTCTGGGGCGGGTTCTCCAGCGTTCAGAACGTAGCCTTCAACACCGGCGTTCAGTACGATCCGCTCACCGACACCTCGACTCCCACAACGACCATCGGCGCACCCTCACCACGCTCGAGCCACACCGCCGTCTGGACGGGAAGCAGGATGATCGTCTGGGGCGGGATCAGCGACTCCACGGGCGCTTCCTACGATCCGATGACGGATACCTGGTCGCCCATCTCGACGGTCGGCGCTCCGTCGAGCCGCTCGGGCCACACGGCTGTGTGGACCGGGTCGCGCATGCTGATCTGGGGGGGAGAACACTTCGATGGCGTGGAAGTCTCTGACCTGAACACGGGAGCCCAGTACGATCCGGAGAACGACCAGTGGACCCCCATGACGACCGTGCAGGCTCCCAGCGCGCGTAGCCGTCACACCGCCGTGTGGACCGGCGACACGATGATCGTCTGGGGAGGAGGCGTTGTGACCGGGGGGCTGCTGTCCACCGGAGGAAGGTACGATCCGCAGGCCGATTCCTGGACGCCGACGAACACCGTTGACGCTCCCACTGCCCGGGTGCGGCACTCCGCTGTCTGGGTGGGGGGGCGGATGATCGTCTGGGGAGGCTTGTTCGGGGGGGTTACGCGCTTGGATTCAGGCGCGCTCTATGACCCCGTGCTCGACAGCTGGGTCGCCACAACTCCGGCCGGTGTCCCAGCTGCACGTTACGACCACACCGCCGTCGAGGCCGGCGACGTCATGATCGTGTGGGGCGGCGACGAGGGGTTGCCGGAAGGGCCGGGGACGGGCGCCCGGTTCGATCCCGTCTCCAACGCCTGGTCGCCCATCGCCGCGGCAGGGGCTCCCAAGACGCGTTTCTGGCACACGGCGGCCTGGACGGGGAGCCGCATGGTCGTGTGGGGCGGAAGCCCTCCCGGCGGCGAGGTGTATGGCCGCTACGATCCGGCCACCGACACGTGGGCCAATTCTCCTTATCACCCCCGCACCAACTCCGGACAGGCGCTCTGGACGGGAAGCCTCATGATCATCGGCAATGGTCGCGTGACGGCCGGAACCCTTGACCCCGCCACGCCGCTCGAGCGCTACGACCCGACGCTCGACATCTGGACAACGGCCTCGTCGCTTGGCGCCCCCACCGGGAGCGGGGGCCTTGGAGCCGGGCCGCCCGTCTGGACCGGCCAGTACGTCATCACCCTGGCGAAGCGCTACGATCCGATCTCCGACGTCTGGACCCCGGTCTCCACCGTCGGCGCGCCTTCCCCCCTGGTTCCCGTGACGCGGATGGTCGCCGTCTGGACAGGCAGCCGGATGATCGTCTGGAGGCCCGACAGCGGCGGGCGCTACGACCCGGCCACCGACACCTGGACACCCATGTCCAACGTGGGCGCTCCGCCTTCCGAAGAAGGATACGAAGGCGTCTGGACCGGCAGCCTCATGGTCGTCTGGGGCGGATACGACGGCTTCGACACGTGGGGTGGCCTGTACGACCCGGCGACCGACTCCTGGTCTCCGCTGAGCCAGACGGACCAGCCCTCGCCCCGCTCCTACTTCGGCATGGTCTGGGTCGGCGGGCGGATGGTCGTATGGGGAGGCTACGGCCTGAAGTGCCCACCTGGAGGCTGTACCTTGTCGGACCGCTATCAGGACACCGGAGGCAGCTACGACCCGAACACCGATGTCTGGACACCCTTCACCGGGATAGCCGGCCGCGAGCAGGTGGCCGCCGTCTCCACGGGAACCGAGGCCATCTTCTGGGGAGGGGACAGGTGCGGGACGGCCGCCTGCGACACGGGGCTCGGCCAGACCTTCCAGGACGGCTTCCGCTTCGACCCACAGACCGGCGCCATCAGGCAGCTGTCCACCGTCAACGCGCCGTCCCCGCGCGGAGGAAGCTCCGCCGTCTGGACCGGAGACCAGATGCTCGTGTGGGGAGGCTTCGACAGCCAGGATCCACTCCTGGACGGCGGCCGCATGGGGATCGGAGTCCCGGGCCCCGACGTCGACGCCGACGGATGGGATGCCAACTGCGACTGCGCCGACGCCGACCCATCGGTCCACCCCGGCGCCCCCCAGCTCTGCGGCGACGGCCTGAACAACGACTGCAGCCACCCGCAATGGCCCGCCCTGACCGGCACCAACGAAGCCGATGATGACGGCGACAGCTTCACGGAATGCGCCGGCGACTGCGACGACCAGACCCAGGCCACCCATCCCGGCGCCCCGGAGGTCAACGACGGCCAGGACAACCAGTGCCCCGGCGACCAGGGATTCGGCTCGGTCGACGAGGTGACGGACCTCTTCTTCCCCGACGCATCCAACACGGCAACGATCTGCTGGCTCGCCCAGCCCGGGGCCTCGACGTACCGGCTCGCTCTCGCCGGAGAGCCGTTCCTGGTGCCGGACCAGCATTGCAACCCACCGGCCGCCCCCAGCTGCACCAACGACACACTGCTGCCCCTTCCCGGCCGCGTCATCTACTACCTCGTCCACGCCGACAGCCCCCTCGCGGGAAGCTGGGGCCGCAGGTCCACAGGCACCGAAACCACCGTGATCTGCAACACGGGAGCCCCGGCACAGGAGTTCAGCTTCGTCGACAACCCACTCGTCGATGACGTCCCGGCCACCGCGCTCCACGACTTCTTCGACGCACTGCCGCCCCCCGCGCCGACCGACTACATCCTCTTCGAAATCGAGAGCACCCCGGGCACAATCGAAAGCTGGTGCGAGCAGGGGGCCGACTTCTATACCGACACCTACCTCACCACGGCGCCCTTCGGAGCGATCGAGTACTCAGGCTCCTGGAACAAATGGTACCGCCCCCCCGGCGGCGGATGGACCGGCCCCTTCGACATCTCCAGCGTGAACTTCTTCGGCACCAGCTGCTCCGCCCCCTATTCCTGGTGCACCGAATGGGGATTCGGCGACCTCTTCCTCTGGATCGACCCCGCCGCCACGACGACGTGCGAGCTCAGCAACGACAGCCTAGGCTGCGGCAACGGGGGGCGCCTGAGGATTCGGGTCGGGCCCACGCGGATTACCACGTGCGGGTTCTGACATCGGGCGTCATGGGGGCACCTCATTGAGGCACGGACGCTGGCTCGTTCCTCTCATGTCGTGCGTGGCTCTCGCCAACGGACTCTCCGTTGACGCCTCCGGCCACGACCTGACCTTCGCGCAGCGCGTTGACGCCCAGCGTGCCATCGAGCGCGTCTACTACGCCCATCAGGTCGACGCCAGGCTCCCCTTCGAGCAGGCGGTCCCGGACGACCTGCTCGAGCGCAAGGTCCGCGACTACCTCCTCCAGTCGGCCGCGCTCGAGCAGCGGTGGGGCCAGCCGATCACCGCATCGATGTTGCGCGAGGAAGCGGCCCGCATCGCGCGTTCCACGCGCATGCCCGACCGGCTCCTCGAGATCTACGAAGCTCTGGGCAACGATCCCGTGCTCGTCCTGGAGACCCTCGCCCGCCCGGCCCTGGCCGGCCGCCTGGCGCGCGCGCGCTTCGCGTCCGATCCGGCCCTGCAGGCTGAGTCGCGCCGCGAGGTCGTCGACGGCGTGAGCGTCGCGACCGACGCAGAAAGCCTGGTGGAGCCGGCGTGGGAGGAATGGTGGACCGAGGCCGCGCGCTCCCTCGACCCGGCAAGCGTGGCCACCGTCGCCGGCCCATCCGATGTCGTGCCGTACCCGCGACCGACCCAGCTCACCAACTGCCCTCCGAACGACACCTGGGACACGGGTGGGGCGCTGGCGCCGCAGGATTACCGCTACAACCACACCACCGTCTGGACCGGCAGCCGGATGATTGTCTGGGGCGGGTACTCCAGCATTCAGGATGCAGCCTTCGGTACCGGCGTCCAGTACGATCCGCTGACCGATACATCGACTCCTACCACGACCATCGGCGCACCTTCACCACGCTCGGGTCACACTGCCGTCTGGACGGGAAGCCGTATGATCGTCTGGGGCGGCACCAGCGACTCCACGGGGGCTTCCTACGATCCGATGACGGACAGCTGGTCGCCCACCTCGATGGTCGACGCTCCGGTGAGCCGCTCGAGCCACACGGCTGTCTGGACCGGGTCGCACATGCTGATCTGGGGGGGGGAGCACGTCGAGGGCACGGTCGTCTCGGACCTGGACACGGGAGCCCAGTACGATCCGCAGAACGACCAGTGGACTCCCATGACGACCGCGCAGGCTCCCACCGGGCGTAGCCGTCACGCCGCCGTGTGGACCGGCTCCACGATGATCGTCTGGGGAGGAGTCAGGGCGAACGGGGTGCTGCTGTCCACCGGAGGAAGGTACGATCCACAGGCCGATTCCTGGACGCCGACGAGCACCGTGAACGCTCCGTCCCCCCGGACGGGGCACTCCGCTGTCTGGATGGCCGGGGGGATGATCGTCTGGGGAGGCAACGTCGGGGTGGGTACGCGCTTCAATTCGGGCGCGATCTACTACCCCGGGCTCGACAGCTGGGTCGCCACCACCCTGACCGGCGCCCCGGCTGCACGCACCAACCACACCGCCGTCGACGCCGGCGGCGTCATGATCGTGTGGGGCGGCGACGAGGTGTTGGGTGCCGGGCTGCCGGGGACGGGGGCCCGGTTCGATCCCGCCTTCAACACCTGGTCGCCCATCGCCGCGGCAGGGGCCCCGAAGACGCGCTCCAGGCACACGGCGATCTGGACGGGGAGCCGCATGGTCGTGTGGGGAGGAGACCCACCCGGCGCCGAGCTGTATGCCCGATACGATCCGGCCACCGACACATGGGCCAATCCTCCGCATTCCCCTCGCACCAACTCCGGACAGGCGCTCTGGACGGGAAGCCTCATGATCATCGGCAATGGTATTTTGCTGACCACCTCGGAAGGCCCCCCCGCGCCGCTCGAGCGCTACGACCCGACGCTCGACACCTGGACGGCCGCCTCGTCGATAGGCGTCCCCATCGGCACCGGGAGCAAACTCGGAGCCGGGCCGCCCGTCTGGACCGGCCAGTACGTCATCACCATGGCGAAGCGCTACGATCCGATCTCCGACGTCTGGACCCCGATATCCACCGTCGGTGCGCCTTCCCCCCTCGTTCCCGTTTCGAAGACGGTCGCCCTCTGGACAGGCAGCCGCATGCTCGTCTGGAGGCCCGGCAGCGGCGGGCGCTACGACCCGGCCACCGACACCTGGACACCCATGTCCAACGTGGGCGCTCCGCCTGCTTCGTCAGAATACGAAGGAGTCTGGACCGGGAGCCGCATGGTCGTCTGGGGCGGAACCGACGGCTTCAACGCGTTGGGTGGCCGGTACGACCCGGTTGCCGATTCCTGGTCTTCGGTCAACTTCCTGGACGCCCCCTTGCCCCGGTCCCACTTCGGAATGGCCTGGGCCGGCGAGCGGATGGTCGTGTGGGGAGGCTGGGGCCTGAGGTGCCCACCTTCAGGCTGCACGCAGCCGGAACGCTTCATGGACACCGGAGGAAGCTACGATCCCATCACCGATGCCTGGATACCCTTCACCGGGATAGCCGGCCGCCAGCAGGTGTCCGCCGTCTCCACGGGAACCGAGGCGATCTTCTGGGGAGGCGACAGGTGCGGGCAACCGGGCTGCACGCATACCCCCGGCCCGGCCTTCCAGGACGGCTTCCGCATCGACCCGCAGACCGGCGTGGTCGCGCCGCTCTCGACCGTCAACGCGCCGTCCCCGCGCGGAGCGAGCGCCGCCGTCTGGACCGGCGATCAGATGCTCGTATGGGGAGGCTTCGAGCACTTCGGTCCACGCCTGGACGGCGGCCGCTTCGGGATCGGGACCCCGGGCCCCGATGCCGACGCCGACGGATTCGATGACTCATGCGACTGCGTGGACGCCGACCCATCGGTCTACCCGGGTGCGCCACAGCTCTGCGGCGACGCCCAGAACAACGACTGCAGCCACCCGCAATGGCCCGCCCTGACCGGCACCAACGAAGCAGATGATGACGGCGACAGCTTCACGGAATGCGCCGGCGACTGCGACGACCAGACCCAGGCCACCCATCCCGGCGCCCCGGAGATCAACGACGGCCAGGACAACCAGTGCCCCGGCGACCAGGGATTCGGCTCGGTGGACGAGGTGACCGACCTCTATTTCCCCGACGCATCCAACACGGCGACGATCTGCTGGCTCGCCCAGCCCGGAGCCTCGACGTACCGGCTCGCTCTCGCCGGAGAGCCGTTCCAGGCGCCGGCGCCGGACCAGTATTGCAACCCACCGGCCGCCCCCACTTGCACCAACGACACACTGACGCCGATTCCCGGCAGCATCATCGTACATCCTCGCCGAACCCCGTCTGGTGTGATTCCGTGAGCTGAGGCATCGTGGGCACCGTCTCGAGGAGGCGCCACGATGGGAGCAGAAGCTCGCAGGATTCGCACGGCGGTCCAACGTCATCAG
>JBOGOC010000109.1:0-15560 GCA_050747525.1 Candidatus Polarisedimenticolia bacterium
CATCATGACCGCCCAGCAGTGCCTGGACTACGGTATAATCGATCAGGTCATCGAGAAGCGGCAGTGAGCCGGAACCAACGGCACCGGCCGTTGGAGGTTTCCATCCATGGCGGCGAAGAAGGGCGACGCTGACTCTCTCCGCTGTTCCTTCTGCAACAAGGACCAGCGGGAGGTGAAAAAGTTGATCGCCGGGCCCACCGTCTACATCTGCGACGAGTGCGTGGACATCTGCCTCGACATCATCAACGAGGAGAAGGACACCACCGAAGCCAAGACCAGGACCAAGCTCCCCAAGCCCGTCGAGATCAACCAGTTTCTCGACGAGTACGTGGTGGGCCAGGAGAAGGCCAAGAAGAAGCTGGCCGTCGCGGTCTACAACCACTACAAGCGCAACGAGATCACGCGCCGCAAGAACGACGTCGAGCTGACCAAGAGCAACATCCTGCTCATCGGCCCCACGGGCACGGGCAAGACGCTGCTGGCGCAGACGCTGGCGCGGCTGCTGTCGGTGCCGTTCGCCATCGTCGACGCCACCACCCTCACCGAGGCGGGCTACGTCGGCGAGGACGTCGAGAACATCATCCTGAAGCTGCTGCAGGCGGCCGGCAACGACGTGGAGAAGGCGCAGCGCGGCATCATCTATATCGACGAGGTGGACAAGATCTGCCGCAAGGGAGAGAACCCGTCCATCACCCGCGACGTGTCCGGTGAGGGCGTGCAGCAGGCCCTGCTCAAGATCCTCGAAGGGACCGTGGCCAACGTGCCGCCGCAGGGGGGGCGCAAGCACCCGCAGCAGGAGTTCATCCCCGTGGACACGACGAACATCCTGTTCATCTGCGGGGGCGCCTTCGTGGGGCTGGACCATGCCATCCGGGGGCGCACCGGCCAGAAGTCCATGGGCTTCAAGGGAGACGTGCGCGGCAAGAACGCGGAGCCGTCCGACGGCATCCTGGAGCAGGTGCAGCCGGTGGACCTCATCAAATTCGGTCTCATCCCCGAGTTCGTGGGGCGCCTGCCGGTGGTGGCCACCCTGTCGGAGCTGGACAAGACGGCCCTGGTCAAGATCCTCACCGAGCCCAAGAACGCCATCGTCAAGCAGTACCAGCGCATCTTCGAATACGAGAACGTCGCGTTGCGTTTCACCGAAGACGCCCTTTCGGCCATCGCCGACAAGGCGCTGGAGCGCAAGATCGGCGCCCGGGGCCTGCGCGTCATCCTGGAGGACCTGATGCTGGACATCATGTATCAGCTTCCCTCGTTGACGAACATCTCAGACTGCGTGATCTCCAGGGAAGTGGTGGAGAACAAAGTCGACCCGCTCACCGTCCTGCAGAAAGCCGGCTGATGACTCAGACCTACAAGAACGACAGCCTCGAGACGCTGCCCATGGTCCCGCTGAGGGACGTGGTGGTCTTCCCGCACACCATGATCCCGTTCGTGGTGGGCCGCCGCAGCTCGCTGCTGGCCGTGGAGAACGCCCTCGCGCAGAACAAGAAGATCTTCCTGTCCACGCAGAAGGACGCGAAGGTCGACAACCCGAGCGCGGAGGACATCAACGCCATCGGCACGATCGCCAACATCATCCAGAGCCTCAAGCTGCCCAACGGCAACATCAAGCTGCTGGTGGAGGGCAACTTCCGCGGGCGCGTGCTGGAGATTCACGAGCAGGAGGGCTCGTTCTTCGCGCTGGTGAAGGTCATCGAGCGCAAGACCGATGTCACCCCCGACCTCGAGCGGGAAATGCAGAAGGCGGTCTCGCTCTTCGAGAAGTACGTCAAGCTGAGCCCCAACCTGCCCTACGAGACGATGATCTCCACCATCCGCGTCACGGAGCCGGGGCGGCTCACCGACACCATCTCGGCGCACCTGCAGATCGGCATCGAGGACAAGCAGCGCCTGCTGGAGACCTTCGAGCCCAAGGATCGCCTCGAGGTCATCATCGAGATCCTCGACAACGAGATCGAGAAGCTGCGCGTGGATCGCAAGATTCACCATCGCGTCAAGAAGCAGATGGAGAAGGCGCAGAAGGAGTACTACCTCTCCGAGAAGATGAAGGCCATTCAGCAGGAGCTGGGCCGCAAGGACGATCGCATCAACGAGGTGGAGGAGATCAAGCAGAAGATCGAAGAGGCCAAGATGCCCAAAGAGGCCAAGGAAAAGGCCATGCAGGAGCTCAAGCGCCTCGAGGTCATGCCTCCCATCTCCGCCGAAGCGACCGTCTCGCGCAACTACCTCGAATGGCTGCTGGCGGTCCCCTGGAGCAAGCGGTCACGGGAGAACCGCGACATCACGCGTGCCGAGAAGATCCTCAACGAGGACCATCACGGGCTGGAGAAGATCAAGGAGCGCATCGTCGAGTTCCTGGCTGTGCGCAGCCTGGTGAAGAACCCCCGCGGCTCCATCCTGTGCTTCGCCGGCCCTCCCGGGGTGGGCAAGACCTCCCTGGCGCAGTCCATCGCCAAGGCCACGGGGCGCCCCTTCGTGCGCCTGTCGCTGGGCGGCGTGCGCGACGAGGCGGAGATCCGCGGCCACCGGCGCACCTACATCGGGGCGTTCCCCGGCCAGATCATCCAGCTCATGAAGAAGGCCGGCGCCAGGAACCCCGTGTTCCTGCTGGACGAGGTGGACAAGATGTCCATGGACTTCCGTGGAGATCCCTCGGCGGCGCTGCTGGAGGTGCTGGACCCCGAGCAGAACGCCACCTTCGTGGACCATTATCTGGACACGGAGTTCGACCTCTCCCAGGTGATGTTCATCGCCACCGCCAACGTGCTGCACACCGTGCCGCCCGCCCTGAAGGACCGCATGGAGGTCCTGAGGCTGGCCGGGTACACGCTCAACGAGAAGCTCAACATCGCCCAGCGCTTCCTGGTGCCCAAGCAGCTCAAGGCCCACGGGCTCGACCCGGAGAAGATCAAGTTCGAAGATCTCACCGTGCGCGACACCATCGAAAAGTACACGCGCGAGGCCGGCGTGAGGAGTCTGGAGCGCGAGATTGCATCAATCTGCCGCAAGCTGGCCCGCCGCGTGGTGAGGGAAGGCCCCGGGGTGGAGCTGACGGTGAGCCCCGAGACGCTGTCCGACTACCTCGGTGTCCCCAAGTTCCGCCCGAAGGAGACCGAGAAGAAGAACGAGATCGGCGTGGCCGTCGGGCTGGCCTGGACCGAGGTGGGCGGCGAGATCCTCACCATCGAGGCCACCCAGATGAAGGGGAAGGGCAAGCTCACCCTGACCGGGAAGCTGGGCGACGTCATGCAGGAGTCGGCCCACGCCGCGCTGTCCTGGGTGCGCGGCCGCGCGGAAGAGTTGGGGATCGACCCCGACTTCCACCGCAAGCTGGACATCCACATTCACATACCCGAGGGAGCGATTCCCAAGGACGGCCCTTCGGCAGGCATCACCATGACCACCGCGCTGGTGTCGCTGCTCACCCGAATTCCGGCGCGCGGAGACATCGCCATGACCGGCGAGGTCACGCTGCGCGGCAAGGTGCTGCCCATCGGCGGGCTGAAGGAGAAGGTGCTCGCGGCCCATCGCTTCGGGATCCGCACCATCGTGATCCCCAAGGACAACGAGAAGGACCTGGCCGACGTCCCGCCCGAGGTCCAGAGCGAGCTCAACTTCAAGCTTGTCGAGACCATGGACGAAGTGCTGAGGATCGCCCTGGCGCGGAACCCCGCGACGGGAGCGGTCCAGGAAGAGTTTCAGGACAAGGCGATCGGCGCCAAGACGCCGGCGGATACTCCGGACCGCCCGATAGCTCATTGAACGGTCCCCGTCTCGGTTCCTGCCGCCCTTCGACTCTAGCCGTCCTTTGAGAATCACGGATTGCCGATTCGTTGCAGGCGCGAGCCGCAGCACGGAATATCCGCGCGGCGGTCTGCCCGAGGTGGCCTTCCTGGGAAGGTCGAACGTCGGGAAGTCGAGCCTGCTGAACAAGCTGGTGGGACGGCGTCTCGCCCGCGTGAGCGGGACGCCCGGCCGCACGCAGCAGGCGCATTTCTACATCGTCAATGAAGGGCTTTTGCTGGTGGACCTGCCCGGCTACGGCTACGCGCGCGCCCCGGCACGCGTGAGGTCGGAACTGGCGTCGATCATCGAAGCCTACCTGGAGGCTCCCCGGCCGCTGGCTCTTGCGGTTCTGATCGTGGACGCGCGCCACGACCCGACCGAGCAGGATCTGGGGATGAACGCATGGATCCGATCACGCGGCCTGCCGGTGCAGGTCGTCAGCACGAAGGTGGACAAGCTCTCGCGGCAGCAGCGTCGGCGTTCCCTGGACGCCACCCAGCGCCTCATGCAGCGGGACAACATCATTCCGTTCTCCAGTGAGACTGGGGAAGGCAAGAGGGAACTGTGGCAAGCCATCGACAGCCAAATCGGTCTGAGGAGCCGGACGCCGGCTTCTCCAACAGGCGGAGCCCCGAGCTGAGCCGTCAGGGACCTCCTTCGTCCTCCCCATCGGCAGGGGCATCGGGCCCCTCGGGTGCCGGCCCGTCCAGTCCCCAGGGCAGGGGCGACAGGCCGATTCGCCACGGCCACGGCGGGCACCGGGGCCAGAACCAGCGCTCCGGGGGCCACGCCAACGGCTCGCGGCGCGGCGAGGGCTTCGGCCAGGCGCGCCACGGAGGCGGGATGCGCGCCGGGGGCGGGCCGCCGCAGCCCGACGTGGCCGCCGAGACTGCGGCCCTCGAGTCTGGGGAAAACGGCGCCCCGGGCACCCCCGCGGAGGGGGCCGGAGGCCGTCCGCGTCCCTCGGGGCCGGTGCTCAACATCGCCGAGCTGAAGGAGATGAGCATCGCCGAGCTCACGCGCATCTCCAAGGATCTGGAGGTCCCCGGAGCCACCGGGATGCGCAAGCAGGAGCTGATCTTCGCGATCCTCCAGGCCCAGACCGAGAAGAGCGGGCTCATCTTCTCGGAGGGAGTCCTGGAGTGCCTGCCCGACGGCTTCGGGTTCCTGCGGGCTCCCGAGTACAACTACCTGCCGGGCCCCGACGACATCTACGTGTCGCCGTCGCAGATCCGCAAGTTCGACCTGAGGACCGGCGACACCGTGTCGGGCCAGGTGCGTCCTCCCAAGGAAGGGGAGCGCTACTTCGCCCTCATCAAGGTCGAGGCGGTCAATTTCGAGCACCCCGACGTCGCGCGCGACAAGATCTTCTTCGACAA
Source organism: Candidatus Polarisedimenticolia bacterium (assembly GCA_050747525.1). Lineage (GTDB taxonomy): Bacteria > Acidobacteriota > Polarisedimenticolia > JACPZX01 > DASXTC01 > JBOGOC01. The sequence continues at coordinate 5,172 of JBOGOC010000109.1, forward strand.
CCTGACGCCGCTCTATCCTCAGGAGCGCGTCAAGCTGGAGACCGATCAGCTCAACGTGTCGGCGCGGATCATGGACCTGCTGACCCCGGTGGGTAAAGGGCAGCGCGGCCTGATCGTGGCCGCTCCGCGCACCGGCAAGACGATGCTGCTGCAGACGCTGGCCAACAGCATCACGCAGAACCACCCCGAGGTCGTGCTGATCGTGCTGCTGATCGACGAACGCCCCGAGGAAGTGACCGACATGGAGCGCTCGGTGAAGGGGGAGGTCATCTCCTCCACGTTCGACGAGCCGGCGACGCGTCACGTGCAGGTGGCCGAGATGGTCATCGAGAAGGCCAAGCGGCTGGTGGAGCACCGCAAGGACGTCGTGATCCTGCTCGACAGCATCACGCGTCTGGCCCGCGCCTACAACACCATCGTGCCCCCCTCGGGCAAGGTGCTGTCGGGCGGCGTGGACGCCAACGCGCTGCAGCGTCCCAAGCGTTTCTTCGGGGCCGCCCGCAACGTCGAGGAGGGGGGGAGCCTGACCATCATGGCTTCCGCGCTCATCGACACCGGAAGCCGCATGGACGACGTCATCTTCGAGGAGTTCAAGGGGACCGGCAACATGGAGATCCACCTGGATCGCAAGCTGGCGGACCGCAGGGTCTTCCCGTCCATCGAGATCCAGCGATCCGGCACCCGCAAGGAAGAGCTGCTCATCTCCAAGAAAGAGCTGGATCGGACATGGGTGCTGCGCAAGGTCCTGAACCAGCTCTCGCCCCCCGAGGCCATGGAGCTGCTCATCGAGCGCATCAGCAAGACCAAGGACAACAAGGAGTTCCTCGAGTCCATGAGCGAGTCGCTGGCCTGAAGCTCAGCATGTTTCTGCTATAATGCAGGGTTTCCCGAGGAGGCCAAGTTCATGAAACCCGGTATCCATCCCGAGTACCAGGACGTCACGGTCCATTGCGCCTGCGGAGAGCAGTGGGTCACCCGCTCGACGAGGAAAGAGCTGCGCCTGGAGATCTGCTCCAAGTGCCACCCCTTCTTCACGGGCAAGCAGAAGCTCATCGACACTGCGGGCCGCGTCGAGAAGTTCAACCGCCGTTACAAGCGCAAGACCGAACCCGCGCCCGCCAGGTAACTTCAATTGCTCGAAAAGCTCACGGCGCTCGAGAGGCGCTATGAGGAACTGGGGCGCCTCATCGCCGATCCGGCGGTGCTGGCCGATCCCCCGACCTACCGATCTCACGCCCGCGCCTTCAGCGAGCTGGAGGAGATCGTCGCGGTCTTCCGCGACTATCGCCGCACGCTGAAGGAGCTGGAAGAGGCGCGTGACCTGGCTCGCCCCGGGACGGGTGGAGACGCCTCGATGCTGGAGATGGCGCGCGAGGAGATGGGGCGCCTCGAGCACGCGCGCACCGACCTGGAGGCCAGGCTCAAGGTGCTGCTCGTGCCCAAGGATCCCAACGACGAGAAGAGCGTCATCCTGGAGGTGCGAGCCGGCACGGGGGGCGAGGAGGCCGCGCTGTTTGCCGCGGAGATCTTCCGCATGTACACGCGCTACGCCGAGAAGCGCGGGTGGAAGGTGGATGTGATGGACCTGAGCCGCTCCGAGTCGGGCGGCCTGCGGGAGGTGATCGCCGCGGTCGAGGGGCGGGGGGCGTACAGCCGCCTCAAGTACGAGAGCGGCGTCCATCGCGTGCAGCGGGTGCCGGTGACCGAGTCCGCGGGCCGCATCCACACCTCGGCCGTCACCGTGGCCGTGCTCCCCGAGGCCGAGGAGGTGGAGGTCAAGGTGGACGACAAGGACATCCGCATCGATCGCTTCTGCTCCTCCGGCCCGGGCGGCCAGTCGGTGAACACGACCTACTCCGCGGTGAGGCTCACCCACATCCCCACCGGGCTCGTGGTGTCGTGCCAGGACGAGAAGTCGCAGCACAAGAACCTGGCCAAGGCCATGCGCGTGCTGCGCTCGCGCCTGTACGACATTGCCCGCCATGAGCAGGACAAGGAGCGCGCGGCCACCCGCCGCGAGATGGTGGGCACCGGCGATCGCAGCGAGAAGATCCGCACCTACAACTTTCCCCAGGGGCGCGTCTCGGATCACCGCATCAAGGTGACCATCCATCAGCTCCAGAACTTCCTGGAAGGCGACATGGAAGAGATGCTGGACGCGCTCACCACCCACTACCTCGCCGAGAAGCTCAAGGAAGAGATCAAAGTCTGATGCCGCCGTCCCCGCTCGCCGCGCTGCTGTCCGAAGGGATCGCGCGGCTGCAGGCGGCCGGCATCGAGTCCTCCAGGCTGGACGCCGAGCTGCTGCTGGCGCACGTCCTGGGCGTGGAGCGCGGCCGTCTGGCGCTGAGGCTGGCGGCTCCGGGCGGCGAGGGCGTTCTCGACGATCCAGGGCGCGCCGCCTACCTGGCCCTGATCGACCGCCGCTGCCGGCACGAGCCGGTGGCCTACCTGACCGGGCGGCGGGAGTTCTGGTCCCTCGATCTTCAGGTCTCTCCGGGTGTGCTGGTGCCGCGTCCCGACACCGAGCTGGTGGTGGAGGTGGCGCTGCGCGCCCTGCCCGCGGCCGTCCCCGCCAGGGTGCTGGACGTGGGAACGGGCTCGGGGGCCATCGCCATCGCCCTGGCGGTGGAGCGCCCCCGGGCGTGGGTGACCGCCATCGATCTGTCGCCCGAGGCGCTGGCCATCGCCCGCGCGAACGCGCGCCGGCACGGGGTGAGCGGCCGCGTCGCCTTCGCACGCATGGATCTGGCCTCCGGGCTGGCCCTCCCGCACCCCGGCCTGGGCCTCGATCTGGTGGCCGCCAATCCCCCCTACATCGCGCTGAGCGAACGCGAAGACCTCATGCCCGAGGTCAGAGACCACGAGCCATCCGCCGCGCTGTTCGGCGGCCCCACGGGGATGGACATCGTCGAGCGCCTCATCCCTGAAGCCTCCCGGTTGCTGCGCCCGGGGGGCTGGCTGGTGCTCGAGTGCGCCGCCCCGCGTGCCCATGCCGTCGCGGATCTGCTGCGGTCGGGCGGGGTGTGGCACGATGTCGCCCTGCACGACGATCTCTCGGGCCTGCCACGGGTGGCGGCAGCACGTAGAGCGGGCGATCAGGGGAGCGCCGCATGATTACAGTCGACGAGGCCCTGGAGCGGGTGGCGCAGGCCGCACGGAAGGCCGGCCCTCTGGAAGCGGAGCCGATCGGCCTCGCTCAGGTGCGCGGGCGGGTGCTGCGCGAGCGGATCGTGGCCGACCGGGATCTTCCTCCCTTCACGCGGTCGGCGATGGATGGATTCGCCCTGAGGTCCTCCGACACCCGCGGCGCTCCGGTCGAGCTGGAGGTGATCGAGGAGATCCCGGCAGGCCGCAGCCCCCTGAAACCCGTGGGCCCCGGCCAGGCGAGCCGCATCATGACGGGGGCCATGATCCCGGCCGGCGCCGACGCCGTGCAGATGGTGGAGAAGACCGGGCCGGCGGGGGCCCGCGTGAGGATCCTGGAGGCGGTCTCCGCGGGCGAGCACGTGCGCCGGGCAGGAGAAGACCTGAGGGCGGGCTCGGTGCTGCTGGAGCCGGGGACGCTGCTGGGTGCGGCCGGAGTCGCGCTGCTCGCCTCGTGCGGACGGACCACGGTGAGTGTCGCGCGCCGTCCGCGGGTGGCCATCCTCCCCACCGGCGACGAGCTGGTCCCGCCCGACGCGCAGCCCGGGCCCTCGCAGATACGCGAGAGCAACGGCCAGGCCCTGGCCGCCCTGGTGGACGAGGCCGGCGCCGTCGGCCGCCAGCTCCCGATCGTGGCCGACCGGCTCGATGCGCTTCGCGAGGCGGTGAGCACCGCGCTACGCGAGGACGACGTCGTGCTGGTGTCCGGCGGCGTCTCCATGGGGGCCTACGATCTGGTCCCCGAGGCTCTGCAGCACGCCGGCTGTCAGGTGATGTTCAGCCGCGTGGCCATCCAGCCGGGGAAGCCTCTGGTGTTCGGAACCGCGGGGGCCGAAGGGCGCACCCTGGTGTTCGGCCTGCCCGGCAATCCCGTCTCCACGATGGTGGATTTCCTGGTCTTCGCTCGCCCCGCCCTCCGGCTGCTCATGGGGGCTGCCCGGTGGAGGAACCGGCACGTGACGGCGCGGCTCGGCTCGCCCCTGACGCGGCGTGCGGGACGTCAGGCCTGGCTGCCGGCGACTCTGCGCCACGAGGAGGGAGGGCTGGTGGCGGATCTCGTCCCCTCGATGGGCTCGGCCGATCTGGTGGCCCTGTCACGGGCCGACGCGCTGGTGATCCTTCCCGCCACGTCGCAGGAGGTCCCCGCGGGGCTCAGCGTGCAGGCGCTCCTGCTGCGTGACGTGGCGCCTTCGTGAGGAGGGGAGAAAGCCCCTGGGCCACGGTCAGCAGCGTGACGTGCACGAAGCCTCCCGCGAACAGTGCCAGGAACGGAAGGGTGGCCCATCGGCCGGCGGCCAGCTCCTGAGCCACCGTCACGCAGAAGAAAGCCGCGAAGCCCCCCTCCAGAAGGACGATGGGGGAGATGCCGGACCGATAGGAGGCCGGAAGAGCCGGCCCATCGGGCCGCGGGCTCCCTTCCTTGGGTGTGCGGTGAAACGGGGATTGCCGTCCGGTCAGCCCGTCCAGCACGGCCAGTGCGTTGTTGAGGCTCAACCCCATCCCGATCGCCATCACGACCGGCAGCGACACGAGAGCGTGCAACCAGTCGCGCCGCAGGCGCCGCTGGGCCACCGCGCAGAAGGCCATGAACGAGCCGGTTCCCGCCAGCAGCAGGGGGAGATCCAGCGCCAGGTAGGTCCAGGGGAGCTCCGCCCGGGCCCTCAGCGCGGGCACGATGAGCGCCGCGAGCAGGGCGGTGAGCAGCCAGGGGAGGTTGTTGGTCAAATGAAAGGCGGCCTCCAGCTTCACACCCGCGGGGAGCGGCGCGCGCATCAGGCGCGGCATCAGCTTGAGGGCGGTCTGGACGGACCCCTTCGCCCATCGTCGCTGCTGGGAGCGCAGAGCGTCGAGGCACGCGGGCAGCTCGGCCGGGACCTCCACCTCGTCGAGGTAGTCGAACCGCCAGCCCGCGAGCTGGGCGCGATAGGAGAGATCGAGGTCTTCGGTGAGCGTGTCCGATTGCCATCCACCGGCCTGCTCGATGCACTCCCGGCGGAACACGCCGGCCGTGCCGTTGAAGTTGAGGAAGCGCCCGGCCAGCCGGCGCGCTCCGTGCTCCACAACGAAGTGCCCGTCCAGGAGCAGGGCCTGGGCGCGGGTGAGCCAGGACGCATCCCTGTTCAGATGCCCCCAGCGCGCCTGCACCAGCCCGGTGCGCGAGTCGCCGCCCGCCATCAGCCGCGGCACGCACCGGAGAAGGAAGTCGGGCAGAGGAGCGAAGTCGGCATCGAAGATGGCGATCACCTCGCCGCGGGCCCGAGGCAGCGCGTGCGCCAGCGCGCCCGCCTTGTAGCCGTCGCGCGAGCCGCGCACGACGTGATGGATGTCGTACCCGCGCGCGCGATACGATGCCACCGCGTGCGCCGCGATCGCTTGGGTCTCGTCGGTGGAGTCGTCCAGGACCTGGATCTCGAGGCGTCCTTCCGGGTAGCGCAGCGCGCAGGCGGCGTCGATCAGCCGGCGCGCCACGCGCCGCTCGTTGTACACGGGAAGCTGCACCGTCACCACCGGCCATCCGTCCGGGCCGGCGGGAGGCGCCGTCCCGGAGAGATCGGCCGATGAGCCGCGGCGGGTCAGATACACCCACGCCAGCCACAGGCGGTGCACCCCATAGAGGGACAGAAGCGACAGCACCGCGAAGTACGACACCTGAAGAGCCATCGCGCCTCCGGTCATCGCGGGGTATCCTGGCCGGGCTGGCGCTGGCGTCGTGCGCCCTCTACGGGGCCCTGTCGCTCGGCGGAGATCTCCGGGCGGCTCTGCCTGCCTTCCTGGCCCTGCACGCCGCGGCGTACGTCCTCTACCTGGCCGCAGTGCGCGCGGTGCTGAAGGAGACGCCCGCCTGGAGCGTGAGCGCCATCCTGATCTGGGCGGCCGTCTTCCGGCTCATCCTGCTCCCCTCGACCCCCTGGCTGTCGGACGACATCTGGCGCTACATGTGGGAGGGGCGCCTCCAGTGGCATGGCGTGAACCCCTACGCCCACGCGCCCGACGATCCGGCGCTGGAGCACCTGAGGGACGGGATCTACGAGAAGGTCAATCACAGGCATCTGCCCGCCATCTATCCACCGGTCACGCAGTGGGCCATGGCGCTGGGCGCTTCGGCCGGGCCCTCCGTCCTTGCGATGAAGGGGATCTTCGTGCTGGCCGAGGCCGGGGTCGTCCTGGCTCTCCTGGCGCTCCTGCGCCGGCGAGGCCTGCCCGCCTCGAGGGTGCTCCTGTACGCCTGGAACCCGCTCGCCGTGGTCGAGGTTGCGGGAAGCGGACACAACGACCCGCTGGGCATAGCTTTCCTCCTGGCGGCGACGGCCGCAATTATAGGAGAGCGCCCTGTCATGTCAATGGCCTCGCTGGCTCTCTCGGGGCTGTCCAAGCTCTTTCCCTGGTGCCTGTTCCTTTTGTTCGCGCGCCGTGCCAGGGCGGCACTCCTGCTGCTGCCCGGGCTGGCCCTCGTATGTTACCTGCCCTACCTCGGCGCGGGGTCGGGATTGTTCCGATCCACGCGCGCGTACGCGGAGAGCTGGCGTTCCAACGACGTGCTGTTCGGCCTGCTGGTCGCCGCCGTGAACGTCACCGGCCTGAGCCCGCGCCTGACCACCTGGATGAGCGCCCACGGCCTGGAGAACCTGTACGGCCAGCCGCACATGATCGCACGGGTGGCCGCGGCCCTGATCCTGGCCGCGTGGATGGCCCTGCTGGTCCGCAGGCAGGCCACCCACCGGCTTCCGGTGGAGAAGGGGATCTTCCTCTTCACCGCGGCCATGCTCCTGCTGCTCCCCACGCTGCATCCGTGGTACCTGCTCTGGATCCTGCCGTGGCTCTGCCTGTATCCGTCGGCTGCCTGGCTGGCGCTGGCGGGCCTCGTTCCCCTCGGCTACCAGGTGTCGGCATGGACCCGCTGGGTCGAGTTCGTTCCCTTCTACGCGTTGCTGGCCGTCACGGCGCTGTCCCGCAGGAGGCGCGGAAAGCCTGTGATAGAGTGGTCGCCGTGAAAAGTGAGGCTGGCATGCGTCATCCTGTGATCCAGCGTCTCCTTCAGCGTGCGTCGTCCGAACAGCGCCGCCTCGTGCTCCCGGAGAGCGAAGACGGGCGGATCCTGGTGGCCGCCTCGCGCATCGCACGAGAAGGGATCGCGCGCGTGGTGCTGCTCGGAGATCCCGAGGCGATCGCGGCGCGCGCGCGTGAGGCCGGGGCCGAGCCGCAGGGGATCGCGCTGTGCCAGGTGGAGTCGCCCCCGTCGGCCGGGCGCCTGGGATCCTTCGCCGAGATCTACCACGAGCGCATGCGCGCGAAGGGGACGACCCGCCAGGAGGCCGAGCAGGCCGTGCGCGATCCGCTCCTGTACGCGGCGCTGATGGTGGCCACCGGGGCGGCGGACGGGTCGGTGGCCGGGGCCGCGCACACCACGTCGGCCACCCTCTCGGCGGCGCTGCGGGCCATCGGGCCGGCCCCCGGAACGCGCACCGTGTCGTCGTTCTTCCTGATGATCACCCATCGCGCGGACCTGGGAGAGAAGGGGGCGATGGTGTTCGCGGACTGCGGCCTGGTCCCCGAGCCCACCGCCGATCAGCTGGCCGAGATCGCCCTGCAAGCGGCCGACAGCGCGCGCCTTCTGCTGGAGTGCGAGCCACGGGTGGCCATGCTGTCGTTCTCCACGCACGGAAGCGCGCGCCACCCGGCGGCGGAGAAGATGGCCCGCGCGGCCGGCATGGCGAAGGCGCGCCGCGCCGACCTGCTGGTGGACGGAGAGCTGCAGGTGGACGCGGCCCTGATCCCCGAGGTGGCCGGCCTCAAGGCTGCGGGGAGCCCGGTGGCAGGCCGTGCCAACGTGCTCATCTTCCCCGACCTTTCGGCCGGCAACATCGGTTACAAGCTGACCGAGCGCCTTGCCGCGGCCACGGCTCTGGGGCCCATCACCCAGGGGCTCGCGCAGCCGGCCAACGATCTGTCCCGGGCATGCACGGCCGACGACGTGGTCCTGGTGGCGGCCATCACGGCGGTGCAGGCCCTGGCGGGCATCCGGCGGACCTGATATCTTCACCATTCATCTCCCTCGGACCAGGTTCCGGTCATGACCCTGCGAATCAGGCACAAGGTGATCCTGCCCGCCCTCGCGATCATCGTCGTGCTGCTCGCGCCTGCCGCCTATTCGATCTATTCCATCTACAAGATTAATTCGCAGACGAACGAGCTCAGCCGTGTGTCGTTCCCGGGAACTCTGGCCGCCGCGAAGATGCGCCGGCAGCTCGAGGACATGAGGCTGTACGTCGAGCTGGCTCCCACCAGCCCCAGCCCCGAGGTGTGGGAGGGGTGGCTGCGCCAGTTCCTCGAATACCGGCAGGAGTTCGACAACCAGCTCAAGAACCTACAGGCCGTCGAGCCGGCCGGGTCGGATCGCGTTCATTCGCGCCTGGCCGAGGCGATGTCCCGCCTCTACGCGGCTTTCATCCGGTCCCGCGAGGCGCCCGAAGAGCTCGGCCCTGCGCTGAAATCCGCCTCCGACAGCCTGGAGCGGCTCGAGCAGCACTACACCCGCAAGGTTGAGAAGAGGATTCAGGACGTCGGCAGCACCGGCAACACGGCGGCCAAGATCACCCTGGCCGCCCTGGTGGCCGGGCTCGCCGTGTCCCTCATCGTGTGGGCGCTCATCCTGATCAGCCTGGGCCGGCCGCTGCGCGAGCTGGTGGCCGGAACCGAACGGGTCGCCGAAGGGCGCTTCGGTGAGCCGATCCCCGTTCTGGCGCGTGACGAGCTGGGCACGCTGTCCGACGCCTTCAACCGCATGGCCGCCAGCCTCAACGAGCTGGAGCGTATGAAGGCGGAGTTCGTGGCCACGGCGTCGCACGAGCTGAAGACGCCTCTCACCTGCATCAAGGGGTTCTCCTCCCTGCTGAGATCGGGATCGCGCGGGCCGCTCAGCGAGCCGCAGAGGACCACCCTCCTGCAGGTGGAGGAGCAGGTGGATCAGATGACCGCCTTCGTGACGCAGCTGCTGGACCTGTCGAGGCTGCGGGCGGGGCGCATCCACATGGCGATGAGGTCCCTGCCCGCGGAGGCCTACTTCGGGTCGGTGGCGCGCGGGTTCGAGGGAGTCGCCGACCGCAAGGGAATCCACTACGAGATCCACCTGGCGCACAATCTGCCTCCCCGCATCCACGCCGATCCGGATCGTCTGCGCGAAGTGGTCTACAACCTGCTGGCGAATGCCTTCAAGTTCACTCAGCCGGGCGGCACCGTGCGATTCGAGGCGGAGTCCGACGGCGACTGGGTCAAGGTCACGGTGTCGGACACCGGCCCGGGGATCCCGCAGGAGGACCTTCCCTATATCTTCGAGAAGTACTATCGCGGCGCGGACACCGATGCCGGCCGCGTCAACGAAGGAGCCGGGCTCGGGCTGGCCATCTCCCGGGGCATCGTCGAGAAGCACGGCGGCCGCATCTGGGTCGAGAATCGCCGGGACGGCGGAAGCCGGTTCGTCTTCAGGATCCCCGCCCCGCCGGCCGCTTCATCCGACGTGCTGCGGCCCGATCAGGAAAAACTGAGCCTCAAGGAGACATGAAAATGATGCTGCTGCCCCCGACACGGTCGCGCGCCGGACTGCTGGCCGCGGCGCTCACGCTCACCCTGGCAGGTGGATGCGCGGGCCGGTTGAAACGGCCCGTCGAGTCCGCCCCCCCCACGGTCAAGCCGCCACCTCCCGTGGAGATCCTGGACCCATCCCCCGTCCCTGCGCCTCCCACGGAGGCTGAGCTGGCGCTCGACAACGCACGCCAGGCCGAGGCGCGGGGGGAGTCCGCCCTCGCGGCCGACCTGTACGCGCGCGCGGCGCGGGTCAGCCTGGACGCGTCCTACCGCAGTGACGCCTTCTACTCCCTGGCCCTGCTGCACCTCGATCCCGGGCCGCTGCGCGACCTGGCGCTGGCCAGGGAAGAGCTCCTGCAGGTGACGGAGCTGGCGCCCGGCCACCCGCGGGTCAGGGAGGCGCGCTCGCTGCTGACGCTGATCGAGGAACTGCAGACTGTCAGGACGGAGGTGACCGTGGAGCGGGACAGCATTCAGGGGCTGCGCGACGAGGCCGCGGCGCTCCGGGTGGAGCTGGACAAGAAGAATCAGGAGCTCAAGAGCATCAAGCAGGTCCTCCTGCAACGTAAGCCCTGAGCTCTTGCAGGCTCGCCGGCAGTGGCCTCGCTGTGGCGCGTTGAGTCGGGGGCGCCGCCCGGCGGGGAGCGGTCTCCGCGGCGC